>JALOPI010000008.1 GCA_025453975.1 Syntrophobacteraceae bacterium | reverse complement strand
CGCTGCTGCCTGGCGATGACTTCCTGCCGCAGATTATCCAAATCCTGGACGCTGTTGAGCCGCTTCATGGTCCTGCCTTAGACCTCTTCTTTTTTCTCTATGGCTTCCTTGGCCAGTTTACTGATTCGATTGGGGGTCACATCCGCATAAGTGTCCCCATCGATCACGACGACCGGAGCGGATGCACACGCACCCACACAGTTCACGGTTTCGAGCGTCATAGCCAAATCCTCGGTCGTGTCGCCGGGATTGAGACCAAGGTCTTGTTTGAGACGGTCGAGAAGCTTGGGCGTTCCTTTGACGTGGCAGGCCGTTCCGGTGCACACATGCATGATGGACCGGCCCCGGGGGGTGAGGCTGAACACCTTGAAGAAGTTGGCAACACCGTAGACCTGGCTGATGGGCATGTTCAAACGGGTGGACACCACATCCAGGCTTTCCCTTGGGAGGTAGTGGTACTTGTGGTTGATATCCAGCATGATCTGCAAGAGCGATGCTGGTTTGGGTCCCCAATGGCTGATGATCCCTTCAACATCTTCGATCCGGTATTCCATGCAGTTCCTCCATCCATGGCCTCACGAGGGATGTACAAGACGATGGATTCTGAAAGGGGATGGTCTGATTGAGCCAGTTCTATTTCGCACAACGGCCTGTGGCGGTCAAGTGAAAACTTGCGCATGATGAGCGACCTTCAAGGGTCGGCCTTGTTCACATGCACCGAGAATGTGGAGCCTTTCCCATACTCGCTCTTGACCTCGATTTTGCCACCGTGGGCCCGCACAATCCTTTGAACGATGGCCAGCCCCAGGCCGGTGCCTTCCTGCTTGCGCACCTCCTTGTCCTTGCCGCGATAGAACTGCTCGAAAACAAACGGGATTTCCTTTTCCTCGATGCCGTAGCCCGAATCCTCCACGTCCACCACCATCCAGCCGTCCCGCTCTTCCCCCCGGACCCGCACGTACCCTTCGGGGCGGTTATACTTGATGGCGTTGGAGATCAGATTGCTCAGCACCTCCCGAAAAGTGTCCGGATCCACCTGGACCCGAGGGAGATCCGACGCGACGTCCACCGTCAGAGCCACCCCCTTCTGCCGCGCGGCGAAATCCAGGCCGGCCATGGCCGCGTCCACACACGATGCCAGGGAGACCGGCTGGAGCCGGTGCAGGATCTCACCGGCCTGGATCCGGCTCATGTCGAGCCAGTCGTTGATGAGCTGCAGCAGCCCCTCCAGCCGCTCCCTGGCGCGCTCGAGCATCTCGCGCTGCATTTCCGTGAGCTCTCCGCCAATGTCGCTCAGGAGCACTTCCAGGTACTGGAAAATGGCGCCCATGGGGGAGCGCAGCTGATGAGTGACCATGGTGATGAAGTTGCGCTCCATGGCCGCCTTCTCTTCCCGGAGGGCCCGGGATTCCCGGTCCAGGCGACGCTTCTCCAGGCCCCGACGCACGACGATGACGAGCTCATCCGGAGTGAAGGGCTTGGGCAGATAATCGTAAGCCCCCTCCTTCATCACCGCCACCGCGCTCTCTATGGTGGCATAGCCCGTGATGATGATCGTGACGATGTTGGGGTCGAAGTTCCTGGCCCGGCGGGCCACCTCCACACCATCCATCTCCGGCATCTTGAGGTCGACCAGCACCAGGTCCGGAGGCTCGCGCATGAGCATCTCGAGGCCCTCTCGACCGCTCGAGGCCATGGCGACCTGAATGCCTTCCCGTTTGAGGACCCGCTGGCAGGAAATCCGGGCGATTTCCTCGTCATCGATCACGAGAACCTTGGCAAGATCCACTTTCACCCTCGGTCATCAACCGGCTCTGCTGCCTGACGATGGAGGCCGTCCAGGGGTCCGACAGCCGGGACGGACAGAAAAGCCGGTTACCTGCCCTTGGCAACAAGCCTGGCAACGCGCTCCAGAAGCTCCTTGGGCTTGAGCGGCTTGTCCATGTACTCGTCCGGCTCGGGGATGTCGCCCATGTCCTCCTCGTAGCCGAAGGAAAAGCGCGATCCCGTGTCGGCCTTGACGCTCGACACCATGAGAATGGGGGTTCCCTTGATCTCCTCGAAATCGGGCGAGGTCCTGAGCGTCCCCAGGAAGCTGAATCCTTCGAACAGGCTCTCCATCATGATGTCCAGCATGACCAGATCCGGCTTCGTCTCCCGAAGCACCTGGAGACCCTCCTTGCCGTCGCTGGCCGTCACGATCTCGTAGCCATCGGTCATGAGGATCATTTTGGTCGTTTTGATGAAGTCCGGATCGTCGTCTACAATAAGGATTTTACCCTTGGCGGCCATGCACATACCTCCGGGGACGTAGGGAGAAAAAGTTCACAAATCAGCGCGCAACTTTACGTTTGGGCCAATTTTACTAGCGGAATCACCCTTGCCTGTCAACTGGAAATCTAGTAATCTAATTCACAAGCTCGCGTACTCTCCCACTGGAGGTGGCTTCATGTGGTTCAAGCAGCTGAACTGGTACAAGCGCATCAGCGTCAAGATCAGCATCGTCACCACCCTCCTCGCCGTGGGCTTCCTCAGCGTTCACACCTATTTCTCCATTCAGTACTACCGCCAGGAGCTCATCGAGGAAGTCATCCGCAACGTGAGCCTCCTCAGCGACACCATCAAGGCCAGCTCCCGGTCGGACATGCTGCTCTACGCCCCCGACCGCCTTCACCAGACGGTGGACAACATCGGCAAGCAGTCCTTCATCCAGAAGATGCGGATTTTCAACTTCATGGGCGAGATCATCTACTCGTCCGACAAGTCCGAGATGAACCTCCTGGTGGACAAGCAGGCCGAGCAATGCTACGCGTGCCACTCGGCCGAAAAGCCCCTGGAGAGACTGGAGACGAGCGAGCGGACCCGGATCTTCACGGGTCCGGGCGGTCACCGGGTCCTCGGCATGATCAACCCGATCTACAACGAGCCCGATTGCTACAACGCCAGCTGCCATGTCCACCCGGCGGATCAGAAGGTGCTGGGAGTCATGGACATCGATGTCTCCCTGGAGCCCATCGATGAGCGCATGCACGCTGCCGAGGCCAAGCTCCTCTCCATCGGACTGGCTTCAGCCGTCGCCCTGGCCGCGCTCATCATCTTTCTCATCAATCATTTCCTGAACCAGCCGCTCAAGATGCTCATCGAAGGAACCCGCCGGGTCGCCAACGACGACCTCGACGTGCAGATCCCCATCCAGAGTGATGACGAACTGGGGATCTTCGCCCAATCCTTCAACCAGATGACCCAGGATCTCAAGCGGGCCAAGGCCTCCCTCACCCAGTGGGGCTGCCGCCTGGAGCAGATGGTCTGCGAAAGGACCAAGGACCTTCAGGAGACTCAGCAGCAGCTGATCCGAAGCGAAAAGCTGGCATCCCTGGGCAAGCTGTCCGCCGGTATCGCCCACGAGATCAACAATCCCCTGACGGGGATCCTCAACCTCAGTCAGCTCCTGGTGGATGAGTTTCCGCCCGACAGCGAGGCTCACCACGACCTGAAGCTCATTGTGCGGGAGACCATACGCTGCCGGAGCATCGTCCGGGGGCTCCTGGATTTCGCCCGCCAGACGGCCCCTGAAAAAGCCACCATCGAGATCAACCGGATCATCCAGGAGATCCTCCACATCGTGAGCAGCCAGGAGTCTTTCCAGAACATACGGGTCGAGACCCGGTTCGATCCGGAGCTTCCCAGGATCATGGCGGACCTGGATCAGCTCAAGCAGGTCTTTTTCAATGTGATCGTGAATGCGTCGGAAGCCATGGCGGGAAACGGTGAGCTGAAGATCCTGACCCGATGGGAGCGGGATCGCTCCCGGATCGTGGTCCACTGCATCGACACGGGGCCCGGGATCCCCGACGAGAACCTGAACAAGCTCTTCGACCCATTCTTCACCACCAAGGAGATGGGAACCGGCCTGGGCCTGGCCATCTCTTACGGCATCATCAAGGCGCACCGGGGGAATATCGAAGTCAGGAGCAAGCCCGGGGAGGGATGCGAGATGATCATCACCCTTCCAACGGATCCGCCGGAAACGCTGGAGCCGTCGCAGCCCATGGAGGCCGCGGCCGGAAAGTTCGCCAAAGGCTCGGACTGAGCCCTCTCGATGCCGGGCGCGAGGACGGTTGGCCTCCATGGGGGAACGGCCGGAGCGCACAGACCTTTGGACGCGGACACCAGCGGCCGGCCGCACGCCTAAAAGACAAAAAACAGGTCCTCCTCCATCTCGACGAGGAGGCGCTTGATCATGAGCACGATGTCCCTGGTTTCCTTCGCGCGGGTCATGAAATACCGATCCAGCGTGCATTTGACTTCAAAGCCCAGCTGGCGGAAAGCCCGGACGGCCAGCTGATTCTCCACGGGCACCTCGGCCTTGAGAAAGTGAAGCCCCAGGCGGTTGGCCACCTCGATGAGCTCCTTGATGAGGGCCGAGCCCAGGCCGAGCTTCCGGTAGGCCTTCCCCACCACGATCCGCACTTCCGCGATGTGGCGGTAAACACCCCTCTGAAAGTGGAGCGACGACACGGCAATGACGTTCCGGCCCTCCTCATCCATGGCCATCAAGGGAAAGACTCTCTTGAAGTCCAGATTCTGAACCCAGAATCGCACGACCTCGGGGTTCCTGATGTCATGCCTCAGGCTCACCGCTTCCTTTTCCGGAATATTCAGGAAGAAGTCGTTCAAGAGCCCCTCGTCCGAGGACGTGACCGATCTGAAATGGACCATCTCGCCACTGACGAGGAGGCTCGATCGGGGTTCGTAAACAGCGGCAACTTGATCCGTCAACATGGGCAGCACCTCGGTTCACCCCATCCATGGGCCCAATGACTGTTTGCAGGGCAGATCAAACGACTGGAGCACGGATCTCCAGAATATACCCTCGGGCGGCTTTAATACAGAATGTTGAGCTGAAGATAAAGCACCGAATTCGAAGCTTGACGATTCGCCTCATTATGTGGATTGTACCGGCTCGACACGGCAAGCACAAGAGGCTTGGCCACGCCGTCCCAGCCCCTCGACCGTGAAGAGTGGCAGCCCCCCGCGTATGAGGAGACCGCATGTTTGAAGGCAGAACCATTGGCTTTGTTGGAGGCGGAAACATGGGCGAAGCCCTGATTCGCGGGCTCATCTCCGCATCCCTCCTTCGCCCGGAGCAGATCCTGGCTCACGATGTCCTGCCCGCGCGGCTGGATTACCTGCAAAAGAGCTATGCCGTTCGGCCGGCCTCGACCCTGGCCCGGATGGCCGCCGATTGCCAGATCCTGGTTCTGGCCGTCAAGCCTCAGGTCATGAAACCGGTCCTCGAGGAGCTCCGTCATCATCTGGAGCATCGTCCTCTCATCATTTCCATTGCCGCCGGGATCACCCTGGCTGACCTTTCGGCCGCCCTGCCGACCCCTTGTCCCATCATTCGGGTGATGCCCAACACGCCGGCCCTGGTGCTGCAGGGCGCATCGGCCCTCTCCCGGGGCGGCACCGTCACCGCCGAGCAGATGGAGCAGGCCATGACGCTCTTCAGGGCCGTGGGCAGCGCTCTGGAGGTGGATGAGCAGTGGATGGACGCCGTCACGGGCTTGAGCGGCAGCGGACCGGCTTACTTTCTGCTCCTCATGGAGAGCATGATCGATGCCGGCGTGCTGATGGGATTGCCCCGCGCCGTGGCGAGAGACCTGGTGGCGCAGACCGCCCTGGGGAGCGCCAGAATGCTGATGGAAACCGGGAAGCATCCCGCGGAGCTGAAGGACATGATCACGTCGCCGGGAGGCACCACCATTCGAGGCCTCGCCGTAATGGAGGAGGCGGGGGTGCGAGGAAGTCTCATGAGGGCCATCGAGGCCGCGACCCTCAGATCCCGGGAGCTGGGAAAACGCTGACATCGGGTCAGGCGGGGCTTCACCCGGGGGCCGGCACGCCCCGATCAGTGGCCATCCACGTGAAGGACATCCCCCGCGGGCGCCCAGGGCTGGGTCTTTTTGCCGGACGTCATCTCGAAGCATTCGACCAGATCGCCGATGCGGGCCTGGTTGAAGTCCTCGATCTTGATGCCGACCTGCTGACCGGGCCGCGCCTCCCTCACTTCGTCCTGCTCTATGTGAAGCGAGGCGATCTTTCCGCTGTACACGGGTCCCATGGCCGAGATGATCCGAAATGAGCTGCCCTGCGAAAGGGCTCCCTCATTCACCTGGCAGCCCAAAATGATCCCCCGGTGGGAGCTTTTGAACAGCGCAATGATCTTGCCCCGGCCCGTGACCTTCTCTTCCGGCTCCGACGGCACGAAGCTCTCGGCGGTTTTTCTGACGTCATCCACCAGCCTGTAGATGACCCGGTAGAGGCGGACCTCCACGCCATGCTCTTTCACCCATTGCTCCAGCTTGGGCATGACCGGGACGTTGAACCCCAGCACCAGGCGGCTTCCGTTCAGCGCCATGACCAGGTCCGACTTGCTGACGGCGCCCACTCCCGAATGGATGACGTGGATCGGGACCGAAGGGACCGCAAGCTTGTGGAGAATCGATTCCACCGCTTCCACGCTGCCGATGGAATCGCATTTCAAGACGACTTCCAGCTTCTTCGCTCCCGCGCCATCCATGCCCTTGAGGACATTCAGCGCGGCGGCGGATGCGTCGATCCGCCCTCGACGGGATCTCTGCGCGACCTTTGCATGTGCCATTTGCCTACCCCCCATGACCCTGATCGGGCTCTCCACGGTCGAGCCATGCGCCCGACCCTGTTGTGGAAATGATAATACCTTCTCCCTCAATAATCGAGCGAGGTCCCGCGGGCAAAATGAGCAGCCGAATCGCCCTGGCCCCTTTTCTCAAGGACTGCGCCCCCGTGCTGACCCTGGGCATTCGTCCCTGCATCCACGATTACAGTCCCGCGGAGCGCGATCTCATGCGGAATGCCGAGCGGATTTTTTTTCCCACCCGACGTTACGTGGACGTTTTCGAGGCCGCCTCCAAACCGACCTTCCCCTCGCCTTCGTGCCATCGTTATTCGAGGTCCCGCGTGCTGCAGGCCCAGCTCTTTCAGAACCTGTCCTGGCCCGCCGCCAGGACACGCCTCTACTTCGGAAGCCGCCAGAAGAAGCGGATACTCGAAGATTTCGAGCCCCCCTTCGATGCCCTGACCCCGGACACCAGACAACCCCGCCTCAAAAGGATCGAGGCTCCGGGGGATCTCGAGCCGATCCTCGACACCTGCAGCCCGCTGCTCATCCGGGAGGTCCTCCCCTGGGAGGATCGCATGCGGCTCATCTCCCTCCATGATGAGTGCATCGCAGCCCAGAAATGGACCGCGGAAGGGGACATCATCGGATGGCGCCCCTTCACCCCCTGTCCGGAAGCGGGACTGGCTCGGCTCCTGAGCCTGCAGAGGCAGCTGACCCGGATGGCCAGCCTGGATGACATCGCCATCGAGTGGGGATTCCTTGGAGGCCGTTGGCACTTCATTGAAATGACCCCGCCTCCTTTGCACATCCAGGCATGCGGCCATACTATTAACAGACATGCGTACATTTGCGATGTCATCGCCCGGGGCGATCTATGATGGCGGTATCCCCGGGGAGAGACCGATCCCGTTATCAGGCGTTATCGCTCAGTTCAGGAGTCTTCCCATGGCCCATGCCAAAACACTCCCGCTGATCCTGGCCCATGCGCTCATCGCGGTGCTGCTCACCATGGGCCAGGCCCGCGGTGCGTCTCCCCCCCCTGCCAGGTCGGTGCCCGTCGTTCCCGCCCCCCTGGACGCATCCGTCGATCGCGCCCTGGCCTCCAGGGACGGGGACCTCTTCGTCGTGCTGAACAACGGCCTCACGGTTCTCCTTCGACACAAGCCCGAAAACGACGTCGTCTCCACCCAGGTCTTCGTCCGGGCCGGCTCCATGTACGAGGGGCGCCACCTCAAGGCCGGCCTCTCCCATTACCTGGAGCACGTGGTTTCCGGCGGCACGACCCGGTCGTTCACCGAAGACCAGGCCAGGGAGCGCCTCCAGAAGATGGGCGGATCCTCCAATGCCTACACCACCCATGACCGCACCGTCTACTACATCAATACCCTGGCCGGACACTGGAAGGACGCCCTCGATCTGCTCCTGTCCTACGTGGGGGAAGGCGCCCTGGATCCCCGGGAAGTCACCAGGGAGAAAGCCGTCATTCAGCAGGAGATCAAGATGGGGGAGAACAGCGTCGACCGGGAGCTCTGGAAGCTCTTCATCCGGACGGCCTACCTCCAGCACCCTGTTCGGCACCCCGTCATCGGTTACGAGCCGGTGTTCGTCCAGAAGGGGCGGGACGATCTCCTTGAATATTTCAACGATCGCTATCAGCCCGACCAGATGGTGGTCTCCGTGGTGGGGAACGTCCAGCCTCTGGAGGTCCTGGCTTTCATCGTCGACAAGACCAGGGATTTCACCCGTAGATCCTCAGCGCCCCTGGCCCTGCCCGATGAGCCCGCCCAGACAGGCCCACGGTGGGCGAGTCAGGAGTCTCCCATGGCCCGGCTTCACCAGGCCGTGATTGGGTTCCCCTCGGTGACCCTGCACCATCCAGACATTTACGCTCTGGATGTTCTGGCGTTCCTGATGGGCGATGGCCAGACTTCACGCCTCGACCAGAGGCTCAAGCAGCGCGAGGGCCAGGTCCTGGGCGTGGGGGCATCCAACTGGACCCCAGGCTTCATCCACGGCCAGTTCACCATCTCCCTCACCCTGCCCTCCCAGAACTGGCCCGTCGTGCTCACCAGCGTGGAGGAGGAGATCGAGCGGTTCAAAAAAGAGCTGGCGTCGCCCCGGGAGCTGGAAAAAGCCAAGAAGGCCAGCATCGCCCGACAGGTCTTCGGGAAGGAAGCGGCATCGGCCATGGCCTCATCCCTGGCGTCGTCCTTCTTCGAAACCGGAGATCCCTACTTTGAAGAAACGTACATGGAGCGCATCCGGGCCGTCAGCGCCGAGGAGGTGCGCGATGCGGCCCGAAAGTACCTCCGCAGGGAAGTCATGACCGTCGCCGTCCTGACCCCACCGGTCACCCAGGCTCAGCCGGCACCTCACGCCGAGAAGCCCGCGGCTCGCGCCCCAGCCGGCGGGACCGTCCTCCATACCCTGGACAACGGACTGCGGGTGCTCGTGAAGGAGGATGCATCCCTCCCCGTCGTGAACATCCAGCTCCAGGGGCTGGGCGGACTCCTCCTCGAGCCCCCCTCCATTCCCGGCCTTTCGGCTTTCACGGCCTCGCTCCTCACCGCCGGGACCGCTTCAAGGAGCAGAATCCAGATCCTCGGCACCATCGAGGATGCGGGGGGCGGCATCGGCGGCCGGTCCGACAACAACACCTATCATGTGGCCATCAAGGTTCTGAAAGAGGACCTGGACACCGCCCTCGACATCCTGTCGGACATCGTGACCCACGCGAGCTTTCCGGAAGAGGAGATCGAGAAGAAGCGGAGGGAATTCCTGCTGGCCATCCAGAAGCAGCGGGAAAGCTGGCAGTATGAGCTCATGGCGCTCTTCAGGAAGAGCTTCTTCTCTCAATCGCCCTACCAGCGTGATCGCCTCGGAACGGTCGAGTCCATCCAGTCCATTCGCCGGGCCGACATCCTGGACCTGTATGAAAAGATGGTGAGCCCCTCCCATTCGGTCCTGGCGGTTTACGGAGACGTGGATTCCAGGGCTCTTCACGCGAAGCTGAATGAGCGCTTCGGGCCCTGGAAGGGCAAGGCCGCACCGCTCCCCGACTGGCCCGGTGAAGCCCGGCCCCTCACCGCCAGTCGCACGGTGGAGCAGAAGACCGAAAAGACCTCGGCCGGCCTTTTCGTCGGCACCAACGGCCTGGAAATCGGCAGTGAGAGGCGGCCGGCCCTGGATGTGCTGGACGCCATCCTGTCGGGCCCGTCCGGCCCGGGCGGGCGACTCCACGAGGCTCTCCGGGGCGGCCGGGAGGATCTGGTTTACATCGTCGGAGCCACGTCCTTCCTCGGCTTGAAGACCGGCTATTTCGGGGTCCTCACCCAGACGACCCTCTCCAATCTCGAGAAGGTTCAGGAGATCATCCTGGCACAGCTGAAACGGATTCAGGACGAGCCCATCCCGCCGGGCGAGTTCGAGACGGCCCGGAACATGATCCTCACCGCTCACCACATGGGTCGGGAAAGCCTGGCGGCCCAGGCCCAGAGCGCCGCCCTGGATGAAGTGCTCGGAGTGGGGTGGGACTACGACGAGCGCTACCCGGACCTCATCCGCAGAGTGACCGTGGAGGAAGTTCAGAGCCTCGCCCGCGAGCTCTTCGCCAACACCCTGGTGGTCCGCACCCTGCCGGAAAGCCCCGGGGAGATCCTGCCGCCCCAGGCTCCCCAGCGACATTCCTTCGCCCGTTAGCCGCCCCAAGGCGGAGGCTCGGGAGATCCGCCGCCGGTCACGTCCCGCAGAACGTCCGGTAGGGCCGATCCGAGGGCGGCGCCGGATCACGGTAGTCAGCGGATCGTGGAGACTCCTCGTACGGGGAGGCCAGAACGTCCAGAAGCCGCTCCATCACGCCGAGGTCCCCGCGCTCCACGGCCGCGTCCAGCGCTTCCTCCACCCGGTGGTTCCTGGGGATGACGGCTGGATTGCTCCAGCGCATCAATTCCCTGGAGGCCGCCATGGGCATGGCCTGTCGCGCCAGGCGGGCCTGCCATCGAGCATGCCATTCCCGGAAAGCCGCACTGCGAAGCCAGGGCGGGTCCGAAGGGGCCTCCGCCGAAAGGTCCCGAAAGGTGAGAGTGTAGTCCGCCCGGGTCTCGTGCATGCATTGGAGGAGAGCCTGGGCCAGGGAAAGATCATCCTCCTCCTCGGTGAGGAGCCCCAGCTTGGCTCGCATGATGGCCAGCCAGTGCCGGCGGAATCGGTCGGGGAACGACTTGACCGCTTCCTCGGCCACCGCGATGGCCTTTCCCTGCTCCGGGTGGAGGATGGGGAGCAGCGTCTCGGCCAGGCGTGCCAGATTCCACTGGGCCATGTTGGGCTGGTTTCCGAAGGCGTAGCGTCCCGACTGATCGATGGAGCTGAAGACCGTGGCGGGATCGTAGGCGTCCATGAAGGCGCAGGGGCCGTAGTCGATGGTCTCGCCGCTGAGGGCCATGTTGTCGGTGTTCATGACGCCATGGATGAAGCCCACGCCCAGCCACCGGGCCACCAGGGACGCCTGCCGCTCCATCACCGCGTGGAGGAGCGCCAGACCGGGATTATCGGAGGCCGAAACGTCAGGGTAGTGCCGGGCCAGGGTGTAATCGGCCAGGGCTCCAACGCCTTCGGGTCCGCCGCGCCGGGCGACGTACTCGAAGGTGCCCACGCGGATGTGGCTGGCGGACACGCGGGTGAGGACCGCGCCGGCCAGCACGGTCTCCCGAAAAACCGGCTCGCCCGTGGCCACCACCGCCAGGCTGCGGCTGGTGGGAATCCCCAGGGCATGCATCGCCTCGCTGATGATGTACTCGCGGAGCATCGGTCCCAGAGCGGCCCGGCCGTCGCCGAGGCGGGAGAAAGGCGTCTGACCCGAGCCCTTGAGCTGGATGTCGAAGCGCCGCCCGTCGGGCGTGATGTGCTCTCCCAGCAGGATGGCCCGGCCGTCGCCCAGCATCGTGAAGGAACCGAACTGGTGACCCGCGTAGGCCTGGGCCAAGGGCTCGGCCCCTTGGGGAATCCGACTCCCCGACAGCACCCAGGCGCCGTCTTCCCCCGCCAGCTCATCGGCATTCATGCCCAGGCTCTCGGCCAGGCTACGGTTCAAAACCACCATGCGCGGCTGGCGAACCGGCACCGGCCCCAGCCGTGCATGGAAATAGTCCGGCAGCCGGGCGTAGGTGTTGTCGAAGTTGAAGCCCAGCCCGCCCGCATTTTCGCCACTCCTGTTCTCCAGGACCCTCGAGCTCTCCATGATCAGCGCGGTCCTTTCCCTTCCATTCCACCACTCCCGATGGAGCGTGGGGTCATTTGAAGATCTCGTCGAAAAACATCTTCATGGCCTGCCAGGACCGGCGGTCGGACGGCTCGTGGTAAGCCACGCCCTTACCGGGGTCGTTGCCCGCCCGGGGATTGGTGAAGCTGTGCACGGCCCCCCCGTAATAGATCATTTGCCAGTCCACGCCGCCCCGCCGCATCTCCTCCTGGAACGCCGCGATGTCCGCCGCGGGCACCAGGGGATCGTCGGCGCCATGGAGCACCAGGACCCTGGCTCGAATGGCCGGAGGCGCCTGCGCCGGGGGCGAGTCCAAACCTCCGTGAAAGCTGACCACGCCCGCCACGTCAGCCCCGGATCTCGCCAGCTCCAGCACCGTGGTCCCGCCGAAGCAGTACCCGATGGCCGCCACCCGCCCGGGGTCCACCAGGCTGTTCTTCCTGAGCACGTCCAGACCGGCCTGGGCGCGGGCCCGCATGAGCGCCCGATCCCCCTTGTATTTCCCGGCCAGGGCTCCGGCCTCCTTGTTGTCGGCGGCTCTCACCCCCTTGCCGTACATGTCGAGGGCGAAGGCGACGTAACCCAGGCCCGCCAGCTGTTGGGCCCGCTGCATGGCATGGTCGTTGAGTCCGTACCATTCATGCACCACCAGAACGCCCGGGCGCACCGCCTTGGACGCATCATCGTAAGCCAGGTATCCCTCCAGAACGACGTCGCCATGCCGGTAATCCACCTTGCTCCCCACAACGGCGGCGCCGCACACCGAAGCCCAGAGCAGCACCCCAAGCATCACCGCAAGCCTCTTCATGGCTGTTCCTCCCTCGTTCATGACGAGCCCGGCTCACCCTCCCCACAAGTCTGGCTCCATCCCGTCCCGGGCCGTCGCCGTGCCGCCGTGAAATCGGCGGGGATCTTTCAAAAGTATGTTGATGAGGGCTCGAGCCGACTCCTCGGGTGTCAGCAGCTCGCCGCGATCCCGGAAAGCGTGAAAAATGGCCCGCAGCTCCCGGGACCCTCCACCCGAGGACTCCCGGGCGCTTTGCTGCATGCGCGTCTCCACGACGCCCGGGCGGTAGATGAAGGTCGTGATCTCGGGGGACTCCCGAGCCACCTGGAGCGCCAGCCGCTCCTCGGCGGCCTTGGCGGCGCAATAGGCCCCGATGCCCGGCACGCTCCGCTCCGAAGCCCCCGATCCGAAGAAAACCGCGAGCCCCATGCCCTGTTCTCTCAGAATGGGCACGATCACCCGAATGAGCTGGAAAGCGCCCAGGACGTTGGCTTCCAAGACCTCGCGGAACTGCTCCTCCGAAAGCTCCCACAGGGTCGGCCCCGGGTGCAGGAGACCCGCCGCGTGAATGAAGCCGCAGAGGCTCCCCGTGCGCTGGGCTTCTTCCCGGATCCTGGCCACGGTCTCTCCGCTCCCCGCGCTCCCGGCCACGGTGCGAACCTCTATCCCGGAGCGCCCGCAAGCCTCGGCAGCCTGCCGGAGGGGACCCTCGTGACGGGCATTGAGGACGAGACTCGCCCCCGCATCCGCCAGTCCCGCGGCCAGCGCCCGTCCGATCCCCATGGACGCCCCCGTGACGATCACGGTTCTCCCCTTGAGCTCCACCATCCACTCCCCTTCGTCTCAGATCCACGCCCCACGGCGATGGGGCGAATCTTGAACGGTCCACAATCCATCGGTGACTCATCCCCTCTCGTTGCTTTATAGTCATTAATCACTCTTCACCGATTTTGAAGGTACCGCCCGTCCGTTTGGACCAGTCGACTTCCCCTCCGGGGTGATCCGGAACGAGGACGCAGGCTCGGGATGGTGAAGGTGAGTGCTGGAGACAGCAGGAAGGGAGGGACGAGCACCGTGAGCCTGAGGAGGAAGACCCTCATCATCTTTGGAGCCACATTCCTGGCACTCCTCGCCGTGTGCTATGCGGCCGTCCATTCGCTCATGATGAGTGGCTTTTTGCGTCATGAAGCCCGGGACACCATCCAGAACGTGGAGCGCGTCCAGGAGGTCATCTCCGACGGCCTGGTCAATCTGGACAGCCGGGTGTGGGACTGGGCCAACTGGGACGATCTCTATGCCTTCGCCGCCGACGCCAACAAGGATTTCATCGACACCAACCTGACGGACCGGACCTTCATCGAGCTCAAGCTCGGCATGATCCTCATCTTCGACTCTTCGCCGAATATCGTATTTGCCAGGGGATTCGACCCGGCCCGGCGAAGCGAGCTGCCGTTGAGCGAGGACTTCAAGGCCGCCCTGACCCGCGGCAACCCCTTCCTGTGGCACGACTCCGCCGCAAGCAGCGTCACGGGGCTCATGGAGACCCCGCACGGTATCATGCTGGCGGCCTCCCGCCCCATCCTCACCAGCGAAGGCTCGGGACGAATCCGGGGAGCTCTCGTGATGGGGGTGCTCCTCGATGAGGAGAAGATCCGCTACATGTCCCGGGAAACACGCCTGGATATCGCCATCGAGAACCTTTCCCCCCTCCGGGGAGACCTCCCCGGCGACTTCCGCGAGGCCATGGATGGGATGTCGGAAGCTCACCCCGTGGCGGTGCGCATCCTGAGCGAGGATCAGGTCGCCGGCTACGCCGTGCTCAAGGATGTGGCGGGAAAGCCCGTCGCCATGGTGAAGGTGGTCCTTCCGCGGGAGATCCACCACCAGGGGAAGCAGACCCAGCGGTATCTCGCAGCCTCCCTGCTCCTCATCGGCATCGTCCACTGCGGGGCGACACTGCTCCTCATGGAGCGGTATGTGCTGGCCAGGGTCATCGGGATCATCCGCAGGGTGGAGCGCATCGGGCGCGGCACCCGCGCGGGTGAGCGCCTGCCGGTATCCGGCCGCGACGAAATCTCCACGCTGGGGCTCGCCATCAACGGCATGGTGGAAGCCCTGGAGATTTCCAGGGATCAGCTGAGGCACGTCAACGAGGAGCTGGAGCTGCGAGTGATGGAGAGGACCCGGGAGCTGGACCGGGCCAACGACTCCCTGCGCGGCGAGATCTTGGAGCGGCTGAAGGTGGAGGAATCCCTTCGCCGGTCCGAGGCCAGCTACCGCGATCTCTTCCTCAACGCTCCCGTCGGCATATTCCAGGCGTCCCCCGACGGGAGGCTCATGAAGGTGAACCCGGCCCTCGCCACCATGTTCGGTTATGCCAGGGAGGAGGACCTCATCGACGTTGCGGGCCAGGCTGCCCTGCAGCTTCCCGCCGGCCCCTCGGGATCCCAGGCGCTTCCCCACGGCGGATCAGGGTGCAACGGACACTTTCAGCTGGAAGGCCATTACCTTCGCAAGGACGGAAGCCCCATGGTGGCCGACGTCCAGGGCCGGGCGGCCCGGGACGACGACGGCCGGGTGATCTGGCTGGAAGGGTTCGTCCTCGACATCACCGAGCGGCGAAACCTGGAGGAATCCCTGCTCCAGTCCCGTGACAGGCTCGAGCTGCTGGTCCAGGAGCGCACCGAGGAGCTGAGCCGAAAGACCGTGGACCTGGAGGAGGCCAACGCCGCCCTCAAGGCCCTGCTGCGGCAGCGGGACTTGGACCGCGCCGAATACGAGGAATCCATTCTCTCCAATGTGCGCAGCCTGATCTTCCCATCCATCGAGAAGCTCCGGAGGAGCCGGCTGAGCCAGGAGCAGGCTGTTTGCCTGGACATGCTGGAGTCCCAGATGGACCGCATCACCTCCCCTTTCGTCAAGCGCCTCTCGGAGCCTTTCCTTGGACTGACGCCGACGGAGATCCAGGTGGCGGACCTCATCCGGGCCGGCCAGTCCACCAAGGAGATCGCGGACATCCTTTGCCTTTCCGAGAGCACCGTCCTCTTCCACCGGAACAACCTGCGCGGGAAGCTGGGGCTCAAGGGCAGGAAGACCAACCTCCGGACCCACCTGCAGTCGCTGAGCTGAGGCGGGCGCCGACAAACACCGAAGCCGGCGCTGGAGGGAAAGTCGTGATCGGAGGAGGGACGCCGGCGGGCTCTCCGCCTTTCGGCACGGCACCGCTGGGTTTTCCCCCTCATTTTCCCCATGGACTGCTGGTTAACGCATCGCGTGACTGAAGTGCTAATGAAGTCTTGTAATGGCAATCAGCACGGAACTGGCGCCCGGATCGGCAGATCATGCGCCAAAAAGGCTTTCATCCATCCCTGGGCTGCCCTGTCGCATTCAGCTTCCTCTCTGGGCGGAAGCCCACGGAAGTACGTGAAAGGTCAAGATTCTGGCCAGCCCGTTCGCTTGCGTTATACATTTGATTTTTTTAGATTTATCTCTTCGCTGCGCTCCGATCGAAATGACAGCGAAGTATCCTCGAACAGCCTCCTGGAGCACACTTTGATTCAGGTCACCTGATACCGCGGGAGATGAGGCGCTCCCCAGGCTGGAGTCGTTCTTCCGACCCCTTGAACACATTTGTCTCCGCGGCAAGAGGCGCGGAAGCACGGTCCTGCGTCCTGCAGGTGTGCCAATAGAGAGCCTGGATTGGGGGTCTGAGCAGTTCCGGGAAAACCCCAAACCAGAACAGCACCTGAATGGTCAGGTGCCCCATGTCATCGAATGAGCACAAGGAGGAAGTCATCATGAAGCAAAGGCGAATCGTAATGGCGATGGTGCTTCTAGCGGCCGTGGTCACGGCGGCAGGCGCGTCGGCGGCTGTCCCCCAGCCACCGTACACCACCATTCAACTGTTGGGAGGAGCCCTGTATTTCGACAAGAATCTTTCCATCCTGCGCAACCAGTCATGCGCCAGCTGTCATCTTCCGGCCGCCGGTTTCGACGACCCGGAAAGCACTCTCCCGGTATCGGAAGGATCCATTGCCGGCAAGTTCGGTGATCGAAACGCTCCGAGCTCGGCGTATGCCGCCTTCGCCCCCAAGTTCGCTTTCGATGATGTTAATACGGTTTACTTCGGCGGACAATTCTGGGATGGCCGGGTCGACAATCTGGCCCAGCAGGCGGCAGGACCTCCCACCAACCCCGTGGAGATGGCCATGCCCACCAAGGCGGCGGTCGTCGCCCGACTGGCCGAGAACCCGGCTTACGTTCTGGCGTTCAAGAAGGTGTTCTCCATCACGCTGAGAAAGGTCATGACGGATGCCGAAGTCCTTTCGGCTTACAACAACATGGCCCTGGCCATAGGGGAATTCGAGCGAACCCGCCCCTTCAACCGCTTCAACTCCAAGTTCGACTTCTACCTGGCGGGGTTTCCCGTCCTGAATGAGCAGGAGAAAAGCGGCTTGGCTCTGTTCAATGGGCCGAAAGCCAAATGCTCTCAATGCCACCCCTCGGACTTCACGTTCGATGGAGCCAACCAGCAAATCCCCCCCCTGTTCACGGACTTCACCTACGACAATTTGGGAATCCCAGTGAATCCTGAGATCGCGCGGCTCATGGGATTGCCGAGCCTCGACCCCGATCTGGGCCTGGGAAAGCGGAAACCGGGTGAAGAAGGAAAGTTCAAGGTCATGACGCTCCGTAACATCGCGAAGACCGCCCCCTACGGCCACAACGGCTATTTCAAAACCCTGAAGGACATCGTGCATTTTTACAACACGCGAGACGTCAAGCAATGCAGCAGCGTGACTGACCCTCAGCCAGGCGTCAACTGCTGGCCGGCTCCGGAAGTAATCGAAAACTTGAATCAAGCTGAGCTCGGCAACCTGGGACTGTCGCCGGCAGAGGAAGCCGATTTGGTCGCATTCCTCATGACACTGACGGACGGCATCGGCCCATCGCCCTTCGGACTCGTGGCCGTGCCCCCCATGCCCTGGTAAAGGAAGCAGCCGAAGCGGACAGGCGCTGTACGGACCCTGGCCACCATGCCTCAGCGTATTCCGATGGACATCGGGACATCCGTAGATCCACGGGATCCGTCACGGCCAGGAAAATCGGCACCGCAACGGGGCTCCTCCCGGGAGGACGCAAGGGGCACGAGCTTCCCCCACAAACGCATCGCTTCCAGTGGACTTGGCAACCCCAGCCCACTGGAAGCGCGTTTAACCCATCAAGTTTCGCTCAACCTGCTTGGTAACCCGTCCATCGCGACTCACCACAACCCGTCCCAGCCGGATCGTGTTGACTTTTGCCGGCCGATGTGCTGGATTCGAAGGGTCCGGCTCGGCCGGGCCGGACCCGTTTGAGCGCCCTTGACTGGAGGAATTCCCATGAGATCGATTCGGAGCCCCTTGAGCCATCTCCCCGCATTGTCTGCTCTCCTCGCGCTGTTGACGTTTCTGGTGCTCTCCCCTCCGGCCCGGGCCGCTTCCATCAAGGACTCGGAATCGGCCAGCCACGGCCACGACGCCGCGGATTACCAGGTGGTGGACACGTACACGTTTCCCGGATTCAAGCTGATTCAGGTGAACCTGCCCGTCCTCTCGCACTACTCGTACCTCCTGGTGAGCGGCACGGAAGCGCTCCTGGTGGACCCCGGACGCGACATCGCGTTCTACCTGGAGGAGGCCAAAAGGCAGGGCGCCCGGATCAAGGGGGTCTACCTGACGCACTCCCACGCCGACTTCGTGGCCGGCCACATGGAGATGGCCCGCGCCGTGGGCTGCCCCATCCACATCAACGTCGCCGCCGGCGCTCAGTATGCCTTTTCCCCCCTCAAGGAAGGGTCGACCATCAGGGTCGGCGAGGCCACCCTCCGCATCCTGGAAACGCCCGGACACACGCCGGACGGCACCTGCGGCCTCGTCTTCGGCTCCAGGGGCCCCGACACCCCGGAGATGATGTTCACCGGCGACACCCTCTTCATCGGGAGCATCGGCCGACCCGACCTCATGGGGGGGACCATCTCCGCCGCCGCCCTGGCCTCCATGGCCTTCGACACCTGGACCGGGAAGCTTTCCAAGCTCCCCGACTCCGTCAAGATCTTTCCGGCCCACGGAGCCGGGTCCCTATGCGGCGCCCATTTGAGCGACAAGCCCACCTCCACCCTGGGGGAGGAAAGGCGGACCAACCCGTATATCCGGCACGCGAACCGGTCCGAATTCATCGCGGCCATTCTGGACGGCCTCCCCGAGGCGCCTCAATACTTCAAGCACAACGCGGCCATGAACCGCAAGGGTCCGGACCTGGTGAAATGGGATGGGCCGCTCCCCGAGGAGCTGAAGCCGGATAAATCTCTCGCCGATCCCTCCCGGGCCCAGGTCGTGGACCTCCGGGATGCCGAAAAGTACGCCGCGGCCCACATTCCCAATGCCATCAACATCGCCGCCCGCGGGCGCATGGAGACCTGGGTGGGCACCATGGTGCCCTGGGGGGCTCCCCTGGTGGTGTGCGGCAGTCCGGACGAGATGAAAGAGGCTCTCCACCGCCTGCACCGCATCGGGTACCAGGCCCGGACCATTTCTCCCGAGACCTGGGCCGGGGCGGGCCTTCCCGTCGTCACCCACGACATGATCCGTCCCCGGGAGCTTCACGAGAAAATGCGCCAGGGGGAATCGCCCGTCATCGTGGACGTCCGCCTTCCCAACGAGTGGATGGCTCTGCGCATCGGCACGGTGGTGAACCTGCCCCTCACCCACCTGGATGAGCTTTCCTTCAAGCTGGACCCCCAGCAGCCCGTGGTGACGGTCTGCAACTCGGCGTATCGTTCGAGCATGGCGGCGGGCGTTCTGGAGCGTCGGGGCTTCAAGCGGGTGAGCAGCCTGGCGGGCGGCAGCGAAGCCTGGGTCCAGGCGGGGCTGCCGGTCCTGGGACCGGAAAGCAGGTCGGTGTCGCCCGCGCCGGCACCCCTTTCCAGCGAGCCCGAGCTGCGGGCCCTGAGGCTCCCCGACCGCGTGGGGCCCGCCGAGCTCAAGCGGCTGATCATGGATCTGCCGGGCACCTTCGAGCTGGTGGACATCCGCCCCCGGGCCCATTTCGAGGACTATTCCATCCCCGGATCGCGCAGCGTGGACATCGCCGACCTCATGAACAGCCCCGCCTTCCTGGCCGGCCCCATCCCCCTCGTCATCGTCGATCGGGATGGCTCCCTGGCCATGGCCGTGGCCGGGATCCTCTCCCAGAAGACCCAGCGACCCATCAAGGCCCTCCACGGGGGGGCTCAGGGCTACTGGGCCGAATCGGAGCTCAGGAGCGTGGTGAGGGAAGTGATGCTGCCCTCCCAGTCCGGCGCGGCCCCGGCCGCGGGCGGACCGGGTGGGTCCGGCACCGCGCCGGCGCCTTCCGCTCCTCAAGGGAATGCGGCCCCGCCACCTCCCCCTCAGTCCCCAAGATCCAAGAGCGCAGGATGCTGACCATGGAGCCCCAGTCCACGAGCACCCCCAAGAGCTATCTCAACCCCTACCTGGCCGGCTTCCTCCTGGGCCTGACGCTGCTGGCCTCGTTCCTCGTCCTGGGGGCAGGTCTCGGAGCCTCGGGCGGCCTGGCGCGCATGGCGGCCTTCGCCGAGGGTGCCCTGGCCCCGAGCCACACCCTGGCGAGCGAGTACTTCGGCGCCTGGGGACAGTCGCCCCTCGGCTACTACCTGGTTCTCATGCTGGCGGGGGCCTTCCTGGGAGGCCTCGTCTCCGCCATGCACGGAGGCAGGCTGAGGCTCGCGATGGAGAAAGGCCGCGCCGCTTCGGCACGCCTGCGGGCCGTTTACGCCCTCGGAGGCGGGATCCTGGTGGGTCTGGCCAGCCGCCTGGCCCAGGGATGCACCTCCGGGCAGGCCCTGACGGGAGGGGCCCTGCTCCTCAGCGGCAGCCTCCTCTTCCTGGTGTTTGCCTTTGGGGGCGGCTACGCGGCAGCCTATTTCGTGAGGAGGCAGTGGGATGATTGAGACCTTTTTCGGCACGGGTGCCCTGGATTCGGCCCAGGCCTTCCTGGCGGCCCTGGTGATCGGCTTCTTCTTCGGCGTCTGCCTCGAGCAGGCGGGGTTCGGCAGCTCCAGGCGCCTGGCCGGCATCTTCTACTTCCGGGACATGGCCGTCCTCAAGGTCATGTTCAGCGCTCTCATCACGGCCATGCTCGGACTCTCCTACTTCCTGGGCATGGGCTGGATCGCCCTGGACCAGATTTACCTCATGCCCACCGTCTATGGAGCCCAGATCGTGGGGGGGCTCATCTTCGGCATCGGGTTCGTCATGAGCGGCTGGTGTCCGGGGACAGGGGCCGTCGGCCTGGCGTCGGGCAAGCTGGACGCGGCGCTCTTCCTCCTGGGGGCCGTGCTGGGGAGCATCCTGTTCAACGAGCTCTTCCCGCTCCTGAAGCCCCTCTACCAGTGGGGCGAGAGCGGCGTGCGGTTCGCCTTCGACGCCCTGGGAATGGCCAGCTCGACCTTCGCATTCCTCTTCACCTGCGTGGCCGTGGCCTGCTTCTGGGGGGCCGAATGGATCGAAAAGCGGGTGAGCGGCGCCAGTACCGGCCCGGGAAGCCCCTTTCTCAGGACCTTCAGCGCCGTCCTGGTCATCGCCGCCGGGGGTCTATTCATCCTCCCGCCCGTATCTCCGTCATCCAGCGCCTCGACCGCGGCGAAGGCCGGTTCGGAAACCGCTCTGCTGCGGGCCGTGGAGACCGCCTCCGACCACGTGGATCCCATGGACCTGGCGGACCGCATCATGGCGGGGGAGCCCGGGCTGGTGGTGGTGGACCTGCGCACGCCCGACGAATTCGCCCGGTTTCATCTCCCCGGAGCCGTCAACCCGCGGATGTCGGAGCTGCCGTCGGCCCTGGCTCCCCACCGCAACCTCGGCACCATCGTCCTCTATTCCAACGGCATGACCCATCCGGCCCAGGCCAGGGATTCCCTGGCGCGCCTGGGATTCCAGAACGCGTATATCCTGACGGACGGCCTGGACGGTTTCATACGGACGTGTCTCCAGCCGTCCTCCCTGCGGGATGAGCCCGTGCCGGCCGACATGGCGGCGCGGATCTCCCGGTGGCGGGGCTTCTTCCTGGCCGGCGCGGGAAGGGCGGGCGGCCCCGAGGCCCAGGCGGTTCCCGCCCCCGAAGCCTTCCCCGGCCTTCAGCTCCCTGGGCTCGTGGAGACCGAATGGCTTCAGTCCCACCTGGGGAGGGCCGACGTTCGGGTCATCGACGCCAGGAGCCAGCCCGAGTACAACACGGGCCACATCCCCGGCTCCCTCTTTCTTTCGGTGGACAGTCTCCGGGGCGTGGTCGGCGGGGTTCCCTCCATGCTGCTGCCGGCACCCGTCCTCGCGGTGCACTTCTCCCTCATGGGCATCCGGCCGGGAGACCTGGTCGTCGTGGTGGCGGGAGACAAGATGCAGGATGCGACCCTGGTGGGCATGGCATGCGAGCGCCTGGGTCACCACCGGTATGCCGTCCTGAACGGAGGCTTCGGCAAATGGCAGGCCGAGACCCGGCCCACCGACACGCTTCTGCCCCGTGTCGCCGAGTCGTCCTATGCGGCGCCCCCCGGTCCCGACGGGCTCACGGTGGACCACGCCCGGGTGCTTCGAGCCAGCCAGACCAGGGATGCCGTCATTCTCGATGTGCGGCCGGAGGATTTCTTCACCGGCATCAAGTCCGACGAGGCCCGGGCCGGTCACATCCCCGGCGCCGTGAACCGGCCCTTCACGGCCGATGTGACGAAAAAGGACGGGGGTGTGCTGTTCAAGCCGAGCGCCGAGCTGGAAGCCGCCTATGCCCGGCTGATCCCGTCCAGAGCCTCCACGGTGATCGTCCACTGCCGCACGGGGCACCAGGCCAGCCAGACCTTCTTTGTCCTGAAGCGCCTTCTGGGGTACTCGAGCGTCCTCTACTACGATGCGGGCTGGACCGAGTGGGCGGCCCGCCCCGAGCTGCCCGTCGCAACGGGGCCTCAGCCCTAATGCCCTGTGAATTTGATTTCACGGACCCTCCCTCACCCCGCCCTCTCCTCCGAATCGGGGGAGAGGGGCCTTCGAGACCCCGCATGTCCTCGGAGGTCACCCCCCTGAGCTGGATTCCAGGCGGCAGCAGCCCCGGTTCGAGGGGGCGCGGGCGAAGAGGACCAGAGCCGCGAAACCCACGAGAAAGTAGAGCGGAAACCCCATGAGGGCCTGGACGAAGGCCCAGTCCTGACCTCCAGTCCCCGCGCCCGCCGCCTCCTGCCCTCCCCCGCGCCCCAGCGCGGAGACCAGCATCGAGTAGAGCAGCCCGATCCCCCCGTAGGCCAGGTTGTAGGACAGGCCCTTGAAGCTCAGGACGGTGGCGCGCTGGTGTGACTCGGTGATCTCGTTGAGGTAGTGGCTCACGAAAAAATTCATCAGATACATGGCACTGAAAAGGAGCACCACGGGCAGGAGTCCCATCCAGGGCAGCACCAGCGTCAGGCCCAGCAAGCCGGTCAGGGTCATTCCAAAAGCGAGCATCGCGTTGAGCCGGGGCGATCTCGACCGTACCAGCCTTCGGGCCAGACGCGGCACGAAGACCCCGAGAAGTGCCATGCCCGACCCGATGAGCCCGAAGGACGCCTCGGGAAAGCCGATGACCCGGTAGTACTGGCTATTCAGGGTGATGACCATGCGGATCACATGGTCGAAGAGGAGACCCGTCAGAATGGTCAGGAGGGCGAAGGGGGTGGTGACGATCCATTTCCCGGCGCCTAGCGTCATGCGAAAAGCTCCGGCCAGCGATCCGCGACAGAGCTCAACCACCCCGCATGGGGGGGAAGGCTCGCGGCGCGCCTCTTTCATCCCCAGGGTCGCCCCCAGGGCCGCGATGCCCATCACGAGGGTGAGGTACACGGGAATCCTGAGGGTGTCCCCACGGACGACCTCCCCATTCCATCCGAGCCGGTGCAAAACCTGCCCGACGAAAACGGGATCGTAGACGGCCGCTCCCAGGATCATCACCACCATGTAGCCCAGGGACTGGACCCGCATCAGCATCTCCAGCACCCTCGGCCAGAGGTCGGAAAGCCCAGCCTCCCGAAGGGAGTCGTAGGCCAGGGCCTCGTCGGCGCCGCTGGCCATGGCTTCCGCCGCCCCGCTGACGAAACGGTTGGCCAGGAGCACGGCGAAGAGCAGGTCCGGATGGTCGGGGGGAGCCAGGGCCAGCAGGCCCATCTCCAGGATCATGAGGCAGCCGCTCAGGACCAGAAGCCTCCTGCGCCCCACGATGTCGGCAAGGGCTCCCGAGGGCACCTCCAGCCCCACGATGGTCAGGGCCCATACCGTGTTGAGAATGGCGAACTGGGAGAGACTCAGGCCCAAATCGAGAAACAAGACCGTGAAGACCGGGTAGTAAAACCGGGCGTTGAAAAACACACGGAAGGCGATGAACCGGCGAACGTTCGGCACGCTGAACGGGGAGATCTCGGCAATCGTGTTGGATTTCATGCCATTTCTCTTCTGCTTTGGAAGCCTTCCTCCGATTTATCTGACACTGCCGGATCGGTCGGCTCCAGCCGGGGGACGCTGGGCGATCGGGCTCACACGGCCTTTTCGGCAGCTCGACAACCCATGGATCTGATTGGCGGACAGTGATGCAGAGAACGTTTCCGGAAGAACAGCCGCGCCCCTACCTTTCCGACGGAGAGAGCTTCAGGCAGGTGGTGGAGTCCATCGCCGCGCGGCGCAGCGCCGGCCAGAAAAGGAAATCCCCACGGTTCCCCACCGTCAATGCCGTGGCCAGCCGAAACTCCCTCGCCCAGGGCATCGGGGAGCTCGTATGCCTCAGCTCGGACATGACCCCTGCAAACAGCGAGTCCTGCCGCCCACGAGCCGACGGCTCATCACCACCGGCTGATGCCGACCCGTCGGGGGCCAATGCCCTTCTCCATTGCATCAGTCCCATCCACGTGATCGATTTCTCGGAAGAAGGTCTGCAGATCGAGCTGAAATGCGGCAACTTCCTGGATTACCTGGAGCGTCCCCTTTTCGTGCGCTTCGACCAGGTGAGGCTGCCGGTCAACATGCACTGGTTCAAGCAGTCGGGAGAGCTTCTGCGCTGCGGCTGCTCCTTTTGCGGGGCCATCGACAAGGATCCCGGCATAGCGGCAACCCTCCTGGGGCTGAGCAACGATCTGGTCCGCTACCTGATCCGGGGCGAGCGAAGCCAGAATGGCTCGCGCACCGAGATGATCTTCGCCTACATCAGCACCATCTACAACTTGAGACTCATGTTTCTGGACGCCGTCGCGAGCTTCCATGAATCCAAGAACTTCATCCTGCGTTTCGTGCATCCCAAGTTCCACATCCGAGTGGATCACATCCTGCGAAAATTCAAGTATTCGAAGTATTACCAAGTCAACGAAGCCCGGCGACTGGTGAACGACAGCCACTTCAACTCCCTCATGGACACATTCCTGAAGCCTTACCAAGAATTCGGATGCGGCCTCCTGGGAGCGGGAGAGGACATGCTCTTCCTGGAGAACGACGTCTTCAACCTCATGATGAACTGCCTCGTTTCCCCCGACCCCCTCCAGCCCAAATTCGAAACCCTGGGCGACTCGGTGAGCTCCGTCTATCGGCTGTTCCTGGAAGTCCGGAGCCGTTTGCCCGGGACATTCCAGAGCAGCGACTTCGATAAGCAGTTCCATTGTTACAGCGCCCTCATCGGAGAGATCGTTCTCCTGAGGGAGCGGCTCATCGACTTCCTCTCGGGTGTCGGCATTCACTGGAAGTAGGGCGAGCCGGATCGAGTCCCCCAAGCCTCCCCGTCCTCCCTTCCCTCTCGGCCCTCCCTCGACCGGCAATGTTGTTGACTTAACGTCACCCCGGCGAACGCCGGGGTCCAGAAACCCGCATAAAACCTGGGTTCCGGCTTTCTCCGGAATGACCATTGGTCCTTAAGTCAGCAGGATTGCCCTCGACCGGGCTCTCCCGCGCCCTACCCTTCCGCCGCGTCAAGTCATGGGGAACCTCACCACGACCAGGGTGCCCGTTTCCCCCCGGATCGCCATCTCCCCCTTGAGCTGCCTGACCAGGGTCATGACGATGGTCATGCCGAGGGACGAAAGGCTCGTCACGTCGATGCCCTCCGGAAACCCGATGCCATCGTCCTCCACGCTGAGGGTCGCCATCCCCCCTCCCACCCGTTCCAGCGCCACGCGGACCCAGCCCTCCCGTCCGTCGGGAAAGGCGTGCTTGAGAGAGTTCATCACCAGCTCGTTGACGATCAATCCAAAGGGCATGGCCATGTCGAGATCCATGAAGATGTCCGTCATCCCCACCCATCCACGCACCCTGGCCGCCGCGCCGTAGGATCCGATGAGGGACTGGACGAGATCCTCCGTGTAGCGCCCCATGTCGATGCGGGCGATATCGTCGGTGCGGTAAAGCTTTTCGTGGATGAGGGCCATGGACCTGACCCGGTTCCGACTCTCGTGAAAAGCGGTGAGAGCTTCCCGATCCCGGATGACGCCGGACTGGAGGTCCAGAAGGCTGGTGATGACCTGGAGGTTGTTCTTCACCCGGTGGTGGATTTCCTTGAGGAGGATCTCTTTTTCCCGCAGCGACTCACGGATTTTCTCCTCGGCCGTTTTCCTCGCCGTGATATCCTGAGTGGCGCCGTAAATGCGGACGACGCTCCCGCGCGGATCCAGCTCGGGCTTCATGTAGGTCCTCACCCAGAGCGGCCCGCCGGACTTCGTCAGGAGACGGGCGTCGTAGTGGACCGGGTACCCGGCCTGCAGCTCCTCCAGCACATCGAGGAGCAGCGGAAGGTCTTCGGGGTAGACAACGCCGAGCCAGGCATTGGGTGCCATCAGCTCCTCGACGGAGATTCCCGTCATGCGGGAGAAGGCGTCGGTCATCCACTCCAGATTCAGGGAACGCTCCGGTCCGATGCGGAAGGCGAAAGAAAAATCGGAGCTCAGGTCCGAGACGGCCCGATAGCGCTCCTCGGAGAGTTGCAGCCGCTCCTGGGCCTCCCGCCAATCCGTGATGTCCTCGAAGATGCCCACCACCCCGATGACGTCGCCCACATCGTTTCGAAAGGGAACCTTGGTGGTGCGCACCCAGCGCCTTTCTCCTTCGCCGTCGTCGTACTGCTCCTCGATGAGATCGGCCATGCCGAGCTCCATGACCCGGCGGTCGTCCTCCCTGTATTTCTCGGCATCCTGGCGGCTGGGGAACAGGTCGTGGTCCGTCCTCCCGATGACCTCCCCCACCGTGTGCCCGATGGCGCGGGCAAAACGCTGGTTGCAGGAGAGATAAACGAGGCCCCGGTCCTTGACGAAGACGTGCTGCGGCAGATGCTCCACGAGGGTGCGGTACTTGGCCTCGTTTTCCCGCAGGGCTTCCTCGGCACGCTTGCGCTCCGTGAGGTCGATGAAGAACACCGCATCGATCTCGCCGAGCTGGGACAGGAAGACACTGGCGTAGCGCCGCGATCGATCCTTGCACGTGATCCACACCTCCATGGGACCGGCTCCCGTGCCCGACGCTCTCGCCCGGTCCACAAGACCTTCCCAGATCCCCCGCACCTGCTGGAGGTAACTCTCGTCGGGGTAGGCGCGGGGCCACCATTGCTCGATGTTGGGAATGTCCCCGATGCCGTAGCCGTAGACCTCGGTGAAATTAGCGTTCAGCGCCAGGACGCTCCGGTCCGAGCCGCTGGCGATGAGGATGCCCACGGGCGCCGATTCCACGAGCCGTCGGAACAGGGCCTCGCTCTGCCGCAGGGCCATCTCCGCCCGCCGGTGCTCGGTGATGTCGATGGAGATGCCCCCGATCCAGGTCGCCCCTTCCGGACGCGGAATGGGAAACTTGATGGTCCTGAAGGTCCGAGCCTCCCCCTTGATGGGAAGATCCTCCACCAAACCGACGGGGCGACCCTCATCGAGCACCTGCTCATCGATGACCCGCATGTTCTCGCCCGCGTCGCTCGTCCAGAAATCCTCGGTCCTCCTGCCGATCCACCGCGGCAGGGCAATCCCCAGCTGGCTTTCATGGAGATCGTTGACGAAGAGGATCCGTCGGTCCTGGTCCTTGATGTAGGCAAACCCCGGCATGTGGCGCATGAAGGAGGCGAAGCGCTCCTCACTCTCCCGCAACGACTGCTCGGCCTTCCTGCGCTCCCCCTCCTCCCGTTTCCGCTCCAGGAAAGATTTGAGGGTCGGCCCAACGAAAGCGGCCATCCGCTCCAGAAGGGCCTGGTCGTCTTCGTCGTAATCGGTGGGCTTGTTGGCCACCGCGAACTGACCGATCACCTCCCCCTGGAGCAGGATGGGCACGCACAGGGCGCGGGACAGGCCGATGTGACCGGCGGGGGCATTGAGGCCCGAGTTGGCCAGCAGGGTCCTGCCTTCCAAAAGCGATGCTCCCCACAGCCCCCGCCACGATTCGCGCGGAAAGACGATGGTCTTGTGGCTCATGCGGCACACGTCGAATATGTCCTTCGTCAGGGACGGGCTCACCATATTGCCGTCCTCATCCACATAGCCGAAGTAGCCGTACGGGCTGTCCATCTCCTCCAGGAGGATCTCCAGAACCCCATGGAACAGGGTATCGTCCGTCGCGGTCAGGAAAACATCCTGGATCCGGTTCATGGAGCGCAGGGCCCGCTCCTCGTACTTGCGCTCCGTAATGTCCCGAATGACCGACAGCAGGTAGGACGTGCCCCCGATATCGATGACCTCGGCCGAGACGAGGCCGTGGAGCCGCCGCCCGTCCCTGGACTGAAACCGGTAGTCCTGATCGCGGACGAATCCATGGGTCAGCAGGCCATCGGTCAGGAAGGAACGATCCTCCGGATCCACCCAGATCCCCAGCTCGATGGTGGTGCGGCCGATCACTTCGTCGCGGCTGAATCCCGTCACGCGGGTGAAGGAATCGTTGACTTCCAGAAATCGGCCTTCGGAAATGGACGTGATGGTGATGATCTCGGGAGTCGACCGAAAGACCGTCGAGAACTTGGCCTCGCCTTCGCGCAGGGCCAGCTCCGCCCGCTTCAGCTCCGTCACGTCCGTCACGATGCCCTCGATGGCCACGGGATTCCCATCCGAGTCCCGAACGAGGGTGTTGCGCTGGCTCATCCAGCGGACGGCCCCTGCCTTGTCGATGATCTGGTACTCGTAGACGGGCGGCATCTCGCCGGCCAGCAGCTTCGCATACTGCTCATCGAAATAAGGTCGCCAGTCCGGGTGGATGATCTCCCGGATGAGCATGGGCGAGGCCATGAGCTCGGCGGGGGTGTATCCCATCACCTCCAGGGAAGCCGGACTGACGTACTCGTAGCGCCCCTCGGGGAGCATCATGCGGTAGATCATGGCTCCCGCGTTCTCGGTCAGGTGACGGAAGCGCTCCTCGCTCTTCCGCAGCTCCTCCTCGCTCCGTCTGGCCTCCTCGAGCGATTCCCGGCTCCGGGCCAGCAGGGTCTCGAGGTCGGCCACGCGCCGGCGCAGCCGCTCGACCTCTTCCATCGACTCCCGCCTAGGTTCACCTCCGTTTCCCATGACGCTCCGACGCGGCTACAGCCGCCTCCCTTCTTTTCCTCGAGATGCCGGGAAGGTGATGGCCACCTGGACTCCCCCCTCCGTCGCCACTTCCATGGACCCCTTGAGCTGCCGCACCAGGGTCGTGACGATGGTGAGCCCCAGGGAGCTCAGCCGATCCAGCTCCAGCCCGCCCTCGAAACCGACCCCGTTGTCCTGTGCGATGAGCAGGAGCTTCCCGTCGCCAATGGGCCGCAGCGAAACGGCAATGACCCCGTCCCGACGGTCCCGAAACCCATGCTTGAGGCTGTTGGTGACCAGCTCGTTGATGATGAGCCCGCAGGGCACGGCCGTTTCGACGGAGAGGCTGATCTGGGGAATATCGACGGAAAACCGGATGGCGCCCGTGCACTCCCGGTAGGATCGGGCCAGGGAGGTCAGGACACTCTCCACATAGAGGGAGAAATCGATGCTCGCCAGGTCGGGAGAGTTGTAGAGCCGCTCGTGGATGAGCGACATGGAGCGCACCCGCGCCTCGCTTTCCTTGAACATCTCCAGGGACCTGGCATCCTCGATGTGGCGCGACTGGAGGTGGAGCAGGCTCGAGATGAGCTGGAGGTTGTTCTTCACGCGATGGTGGATCTCACGCAGGAGAACCTCCTTTTCGGCCAGCGAGGCCGTGAGCTTCTCCTCGGCGAGCTTCCGGTCCGTCACATCGATGCCCACGCCCCAGGTCGACCACCCCGGGACAGGCGCGCGGCTGGAAACATTGGACCAGGCCACCGTTCGCCTGGAGCCGTCCTTGCACGTCATGTCCCACTCCCAGCCCCGATAGCCCTCCCCGCGCCGATCCCATTCAGCCATCTGGCGGCGCAGGTAGTCCCGGTCCGGGTAAATGGTCTCCATGGCAAGGGGATTGCCCACCATCTCCCCGGCCGAGTACCCGCTGATCCGTTCGCACTCCCCATTCCACAGGGCCAGCAGCCCGTCGGCATCGAAGGCGTTCACGAGGACCGGCATGTTCTCCACGACCAGGCGCAGTCGCTCCTCGCTCTCCCGAAGAGCCTCCTCGGCCCGCCTCCGCGCGGTGATGTCCACGCCGATGCTCGCCGCGCCGATGACGGCACCCGAGGCATCGAGGAGGGCCGTGTTGTTCCACTCGATGAGCAGCCGCTCTCCCGTGGGGATGACGATCTCGTTCTCGTGATGCTGGGGGATGGAGCCCTGCCGCAGGCATTCCCCGTAGAACGCCTTCATGCCGGCGTCGGGAGGTGTAAAATGATCAAACCAGTTTCTTCCCAGAATCTCCTCGCGGGGGCACCCGAACAGGGTCGCCACGAAGTCATTGCAGAAGGTGGCGTTGCCGTCGGCATCGAGGGTGAGCGCCAGCATGCGGATGTGCTCCAGGGTTTCGCGAAAACGCCGCTCGGACTCCCGGAGGGTCTTCTCCATCTTCTTTCGGGGCGTGACATCGCGGCAGGCGCCGGACATTCTCAGGGCCTTGCCGCCAGCATCCCGCTCGGACTGCCCCGTGTCATGCCACCAGACCTCCCCGCCGTTCCGGGTGATCATTCGGTACTCGAGGTCGAAGGGGGCCCCGGAATTCAGGTGGGCATCGAGGTGACGGGCGACCAGCTCCCGGTCTTCGGGATGTATGGCGTCCCGCCAGGCCTCGACCGTCCGAGGGAAACCGTCGGGCGGATAGCCGAGCATGACGTCCACCGTCTCATTCCATTCGATGCTGCCCTTGGGGATGTCCCAGTCCCAGAGGGCCAGGCCTCCCGCCACCGATGCCCGGGCCAGCCGCTCCCGCTCCCTTTCCAGGGCATCCTCCATGAGCTGCCGCTCCCGCACCTCCCACTCCAGACGCTCCACGGCGTCCGAAAGCTCGCGGGTGCGCTCGAAAACCCGCTCCTCCAGCTCCGTGTTGAGGTCACGGCCTCGCTGCTCGGCCTCCATGCGGTCGCTGATGTCGATGCACGACCCGATGAATCCTTCAAACGTGCCGTCAGGCCCGAAAAACGGCACCCCGATGTCAAGCACCCATCGGTAGATTCCGTCGTGCCGCCTCAGCCGGTACTCCATCTCGAACCGCTGGCGCTCGTCGAAAGACCGGGTGTAGATGTCCAGGCAGCGCCGCAAATCCTCGGGGTGGACCCCCTCGGCCCAGCCCTGGCCCCACTCCTCCTCCAGGCTCCGGCCCGTGAAATCCAGCCATCCCCGGTTGAAATAAGTGCATCCCTTATCCCGCCCCGAGACCCAGATGAGCACGGGGGCCGCATCGGCCATCATCCGAAATCGGACCTCGCTCTCCCGGATGGCGTTCTCCCCCTGCCTGCACTCGGTGATGTCCTGCTGGATCCCGATCATCCGGACGGGCTTCCCGGATGGATCGAAGACCATCCTTGCCATGTCGCGGATCCAGTGGACCGAGCCGTCGGGCCAGACCACCCGAAACTCGATGTCCAGATCCTTGAGATCCTTGACGGCTTCCGCCACCCGTGCACCGGCCTCCTCGCGATCGTCCGGGTGAACCGCCGCCAGCCAGTTCTCATAGCTGGGCTCCACCGCACCCGGCTCATATCCGAGGACACCAAAATTCTCGGCGCACCACCGGGACCGATTGGTGACCATGTCCCACTCCCAGGTGCCGGCGCGGGCGGCCTGGAGAGCCAGGCGGAGATGGCGGGGAGCATCATCCCCCAAGCCCATCGCCACGGCAGGGGATTGGCATTCCCCGCCGCCCGGGGCCATTCGTCCCTCCAGCTCGGCAATCCTCGACTTCAGCCTCTGGATTTCCTCGATGAACGCTTCTCGATTCCTCGAATCGTCTGACATCACGACCTCGCTTCGCCCACGGTGTCCATCGCCCCGGAACCACGCGGTCCATGCGGTCCATGTGGAGCAATATACTCCAGTTAGGTCGAAGGATTCCTGCTCCAAATCAACAGGACCTCATTTTTCAGATGGATGACGGTAAACCTTGAAAGAGAACAGAGACAGATCATTGAGCTCAATCGAGGGCCTTGCGGGGGCAGTCAGGGGATCCACCACCAGCCATGGGGGATCCCCGAAGAAGGGCTCAGTGGGATCCCGGCAAAGAACCAGCTCGTCAGTTGGCCGCCCGAGCCTGCTTCATGCGGCAGGTCCTGGCAAACAGCAGGCAGTTGGACCGGTTTTCGGCCAGCACGGGCTCCACGTCCTCCATGGAATCGACGATCACGACCGCGGTACCCTTGTCGGCCCATTCAAAAACTTTGGGGGCCACGAATACCGGCAGATTGATGCAGCCATGGGAGCAGTTCCCTTGAGTGATATCCCCCGCATGAATCCACACGTGCTCATAGATCCTCAGGGCCCAGGGCATGAGAGCCGGCTCCCCGTAGGCATTGGTATAGCTTCGCGAGATGTGGTCGGGGTCCTTGTCCCGGACGGCGTAGACCCCCGCCCGCGTCCAGTCGTCCTGCCTGCCGATGCACACATGGCTGTCCCCCACCAGGCGTCCCCCCTCGTACCACCCCAGGAAATACTCATCCTTCACGATGAGGATGAGCTTGGGAACCTCGGCGATATCGGGGATGTAGGGGTCCATGGGGCTCCATTTCTTGTAGGCTCCCAGGTCGTTGGGCACGATGAGCGGCCGGCCGTCACGGATGTCGTCCTCGATGTAATAGGCCGCCTTGGCGTTGATCCTCGAAAGGATGTGCCGGATCACACTGGGGCTCAGGTCAGGGTCCCTGGCACTGATACTCTGGATCTCCCGGTCCGTGATGACCCTCGTCTTCAGCCCCGTGTCCGGAACCGACCTGGGCAGGGCCTGGGACGTCACGGGAGAGTGCGCCCCGGCGCGGGGCGTCGCCGATGTCGATGGTTCCCGCCGGCTCAACGTCGCCCCACTCTGCGGCCTGGTCACCGGAGCCGCCTGCCTGTACCCCTGCCTGTAAAGATCGTCCTGTCGAGCCACGCCCTTCCCGGAGCCGCAGCCCGAAGCCAGAACGAGAATGAGCAAGCTGAAAAGAACCGTTTTGGGCCCCGGGAAAATCATGACCTTCCCTCCCTGCACTCCCGTCTCATTCACCCCGTGAGCCTCCATGGGAGCAGGCCCCGCAACAGACCGATCGTTCGGAGGATCGCCGACCACCGACCGGATATCGGGTCATCGCCCCGATGCTCTTGAGTGAATATTAAGATTGGTGAGGGGTGGGGTCCAGAAGTGGAGCCGGGGAGGTCCGGCAACGGGCTGACCGAACAAAATACGCCGCTCGTGTTTCAAGAGGGTGCTCGACCCATGCGCCCATCCCTGCCGAGACACGGAACGATGCCGGTTTTCGTCTGTAATGGGGCTTCATGTCCCGGGAGGCTGTCCGAGAACGCCCCCTTGTCATTGGGAACGGAGCACGGCGACGCGAGTAGCCTTGAAGGGTCCATGTCTTGCGAGGATCTCGGGAAAGATGGATCACCAGCGCGGCGATACAGGCGGAACAGGCTCAGCCGTTTGGGAGCTTCTCCACGCGTGATGCCAGGGATCCAGTCGGGACCTTCCTCGGCGACTGTTCCCGCCGGTACAGGGTGAAGCCACGGGCGAGATAGTGGGACAACGCCCTGGGATCATCCAGCGAGCAGGTATGCAGCCAGACTCTTCGGGCTCCCAGATCCCAGGCCCGGTCGACAGCCCGGGTCAGAAGGTGAGCCCCCAGTCCACCGCCGGTAAAGGGCTCCAGCAGCCCGAAGTAAACGATCTCAACATCCCCTCCGGGCCGGGAATCCAGCTCGAAATAGCCGGCCGGGGAGCCATCCACCCGAAGCACCCACGTCTCAACTCCCGCCTGATTCAGATAATCCCGCCAGTCCTCCAGGGTCCAGGGAAGGCGGTCCACCCAGTGCCAGGCGTCCCCCACGGACCTGTAGAAGAACCGGTTCAGCTCGGGCTCGGGAGGCTCGACCCGGAACAGGTCGAGGCCGCCCCGATTCAGCAGTCGAGGCCTCAAGCGGTCGCGGGAGGTCATTTCCAGGTAATAGGTCGTGACGAGCACTTCCCTCAATCCCGGCTCCCCCCCCCTGGAAATGACAGCCAGTGCGTCACGGTGCTCGGGATGCCGCACCCTCCAGATCCATGAGCTGATGAACCTGGCGCCCGGCCAGCACATTGAAAGCATTGGTGGCGGCGGCCCTGGCCACGCCCTTGATGAAGGCCCACGGGCACTTGCGCAGGAAATAGTTGACCTTGATGAGGGAGGGGTCGAAGTTGCTCAGAAACATCTCGCGCTTCAGGATTCGGTAGAGCTCTTCCGTTTCCAGATGGTGCGTGCGGATGTTGCAAGAGAAGCCGTCGTATTTCCGGTAGTCGTCCACGTTGGTGATCAGGCCCGTCGCGAGCATCTCCTCCCGAAGCGCCGTCTTGGGATACGGGGTCAGGTACTGGGCATAGATCATGTCCGGTCTGAGGGACTTGATGAGCCGTATATTCTCCTTGACGCTTTCGGCCGTGTCGTCGGGGTAGCCCACGATGCAGCCGGCGATGATGGCCATCCCGTGCCGGCGCAGGAGATCCGCGGCCTGCCGGTTGATCATCGGGCTCGTGGGCTTGTTCACTCCCTTGAGGGCCTGGGGGGTCATGGCCTCGAAACCGACGAAGACCATCCGGAAATTGGCCTGGTCCATCAAGGCCACCAGGTCCGGGTTCTGAGCGATCCCCACCGCCGTCGCCTGAACCATGAACTGGAGGTCGTTCAAGCCGTGGTCGATGATGGCTCGGCATACCCCCTTGAAGTGACCGATGTCATGGGTGATGTTGTCGTCCACGAAGAAAACGGCCTTCCCGCCCCCATCCCGGATGGCCTGGAGGTCCGCGACGATCCGCTCCCTGGAGTAGGTTCGAAACGTGTGCCCATACATCCGGGTGATCGAGCAGAACTTGCAGTTGTGAGGGCAACCGCGGGATGTCTCGGCCACGTCCATGGGGAGATCCAGCATGAAGAAATCGCTCTTGAGCCGCGCCCCGCGGCGGGGGAGCCCGATGGCTTCGAGGTCCAGAAGCGGCCTCGGCGGATTGTGATGCCAGGCTCCGCCGTGGGCGTAGCTCAGGCCGAGGACGCCGCTGAAATCCGGCTCGCCCTTCTCCAGCTCCGAGACCAGCTCCGCGAAGGTGGCTTCCCCCTCCCCTCTCACCAGGAAATCCAGCGGCAGGTGCCGGCCCGCCGTCGTGACCTCCTCGGCCATGAGGGTCGCGTGATAACCACCTGCCACCAGGCGGATGGAGGGATCCCGACGCCGAATGAAGCCCGCCGTCCTCAGGAGAGTCCCGAACTGGAAGGTCATGGCGCTCAATCCCACCACGTCGGGCTTGAAATCCTCCAGCGTCTCCTCGAGGGCCTCTCCAATGCGCGGCTTGTACAGGACGAGATCCAGGACCCTCACATCATGCCCGGGAAGATTTCCCGCCATGGAAACGACGGCCAGGTTCGGAAGGCGCGCCACATAATCGATGACGTCCGCCGTGTCGGGCATGGAAACGAGCAGTACCCTCATCAGATCTCCCGTTCAAAGAGTCGGAACGTCTTGTAGCGCTTTCCCCCGAAGCGCTCCACGGTGCGGATGAAATGGCCGAGGGACTCCACGATGAGCGAGCAGTCGCAGACTTCGCACGACGTCGTTCGAACGATCTGCAGGTAGGTCCTGAGGATCAGGGCGTGGTGCAGCATCCTGCCCTGATAGGGACGCCGGACACCCAGCAGGAGCACGCGGGCCTTCTTGAGGGGCTTGAGCCTGGCCTCGTAGAGCAATCGCAGAATTCCCCATGGGGTCAGGCGGCCGTTGAGCCTCTGGATGGCCGGGTTCAGGTCCGGAATGTTGATGGCGAAAGCCACGATCCGCCCCTGGTCCAGGACCAGGTGGATCATTTCGGGTCTGAGGATCGGTCTGAGCTGGCGGAAAATGTGGTGAAATTCCTTGCGGGTGAAAGGGACGTGCCCCCAGTTGTCATCCCAGGACTCGTTGAAGATCTCCATCACCTCGTCGGCCCGGGTCGAGAAATCCCGAACCGTGGGAGAGACGAGGACCAGGTCTCCCCCACGCATGATGGTCCTCAGACGCTTTTCCATGGCCTCGGCATCGATGTCCCGCTGGGTGACCCGGAAGGCATACCAGTCGATGGCCTTGCGAAACCCCCAGCTCAGCAGGAGATCCTGATAATAGGGAGGATTGTGGGCATGGAGGATCACGGGGAGCGAGTCGAACCCTTCCACCAGGATGCCGACTTCGTCGTAGATGGAGAAGCTCAAGGGGCCGAGAATCCGGTGCTTCCCCCTCGCTCCGAGCCAATGCGCCGCCGCATCGAAGAGGGCGTTTGAAACACCGGGGTCGTCAATGCACTCGAAAAAGCCGAAGAAGCCCGTCCCCGGGTCATGGCGCTCCTCGTACCGGGGGTTCACGTGGGCTGAAATCCGCCCCACCGGGCGCCCGTCCCTCAACGCCAGGAAGTACTGGGCGGCCCCGTAATCGAAGAAAGGCCCCGTTCGCGGGTCGAGGATGCGGCGCTGCTCGGAGAGAATGGGAGGAACCCAGAGGGGGTCCTGCTTTTGGATACTCCAGGGCAGATTCAGGAACGCTTTCATCCCCGCCCTGCCTTTCACGGGGACAATCTCGGCTCGGCCCCCTGGAGCCCGACTATTCTCGAAATCGCTCATCACGCCGCAAACCGCGGAAGACCTCCTTTTCGCCTTTGGGGAAGCCTCAGACCCCAGGCTTCCCTGTCATGAATCATGCAGCCCCGCCCGCGGGTGCTGCCCCGCAACAAACCGCCCCGGACGCGAAAACACACCCTGCTACCGCTCCCCCGCCTTGCGCAGAGCGACCTGCCCCTTCATTCCCTCCCTGAGAGCCAGCTCCGGGTTGGGCAATGCCAGCTCCAGCTCGTAGTACGTCGCCTGCTCCAGGGCCGGCGTCAGCGGAGCCCACGCCAGCCGCGACACCTTCCCCTCGAAGACCCGGTTGGGGAGCGACTCGAAGGATACCTCCGCCGAGTCCCCCACCGACAGCTTGACGGCCTCCAGCTCGTGGACCTGGGCTCTCATGAGCATCGGGTCCATGACGCCCACGACGAAGGCACCGGCTCCAGCCGGCAGCTCGGCCCCTTCCCGAAGCTCGGGACTGACCCAGATGACCAGGCCGGAGATGGGAGCGACGAGATGGACCGGCTCGTTGGAGCCGATGGCCTGGAGCGAGCCGCCCAGCTGCTCCCGCAGTGCTTCGAGGTCGTCCCGCACCACATCCTTCTCGATACGCAGCTTCTCCAGCAAAGCGGCTCGCTGCCTCTCGACGGCCTGGATCTCCGCCTCCACCTGTCTGAGCCCCTGGGCAGGCCCCAGGTCCTTCCGGACCAGCTCCGACAGTTCACGCCGCTTGCCGTTGAGGAGGGTCAGGCTCTTCTCGAGATCGGACAGCCCCACTTCCATGTCCTTGACCTGCACCGCCGCGATGCGACGCTTGAGTCCGGGCAGCATGTCGCTCGCAATCCGGTAGGAGGCCAGCACATCCCCTTTCCGGACTGCCTGCCCCCCCCGTGCCGCCATCCGCTGGATCGTCCCCTTGACGGGCATGACCACCGTGCGTTTCAGGGAGCAGACCACCTTGCCCTGAAACAAGTCATCACCGGCCGAGCCGGGCTGGGTCCGCGCCGCCTCCCCTTCGGCGGCGTCGGCATCCTGGGCGGCGGATCCGCGCCACGAACCGAGAGCGTGGATGGCCAGAGCGCAGAGACCGCAGACGAGAGCAGCCCCAAGTAAAGTCCTAGTAAGGGGTCGTATCCACATAGGTTCTGATCAGGTCTCCAGAAAGGTTTCGAATGGCCAGGACGGCCTTGTCGTGCTCCAGGGCCTGGCTCAGCACGTTCCGACGGCTCTCCAGGAGGGTCCGGCGGTCCGACGCCAGGACATTCAGCGGCTGCCGGCCCGCATTGTAGCTGATGCTCGTCTGGCGCTCCTTGAGCTCCGCCACCCCCTGCTGGGACTGGGCCAGCCTGAGGGCGGCGGCGCTCTGCTCGAGCTTTCTCCTGGCGGCGGACCACCTGGCGTCGAGGCCAACCTCCCTGGATTTGCCCTCCACCTCGTACTGCTTCAAGATGGTCTTCTGACGCGAGACGTTGTGATAGCGCTTGAGGCCGTCCCACAAAGGCAGCTCCAGCCCCACCGAGAAGAACAGCCCCCTCTCCTCGTTGGCGCTGAAGGGGTCCGTCGTCTGCACACCCCAGATGAACGTCGGCAGAAACCGTGTGTAAGCCAGAGTGACGTTCTTCTCCTGAAGCTCTCTCTTGAGCATCTGGATTCGGAGCTCGAACGAGGATCGGCGAGCGTCCTCGAGGGAGGCACCCGCGGGATCGAATCCGCCGAGCACCTGTCCACGGGCATCCTCCCGATCCAATGGGAGGAGGTCCATGGGACCCAGACCCATCATGCCGCTGATCCCTTCCAGAATCGTCGTCCTGGCCGACATCAGCTTGCCCGTCTCGAGGCTCGCCATCTCCAAATCCTGCTCAGCCAGCCGCACCTCCAGGCTGGAGACGCCTCCCGAATCCAGCCGCGTGCGAGCATACGCCACGCTCTGCTCGGCCACGCGCACGCTCTCCTGCTGCAGCGCGATCATGCGATCCAGGGCCTGAAGCTCCAGAAACCCCATCCCCAGACGCTCCAGGTAGTCGGAAATGACCTGCAGATGAGCCAGGATCCCCATCTGGGTCAAAACCTTCCGGGCCTGCAGCGAGAAGTAATTCTCGACGGGGTTGTAGGTCTCCGTCACGAAATGGATCGAGTAGGGACGGTCCGAGTCGTTGTCAGGCTGATTGAGATAATACAGGGTGCGGAGTGAAAAGGAGGGAATGAAGGCGAACCGGGCATCGGATTCGTCGAGTCGCCGGAGATCGATCTCCAGGGAGCTGCCGGTCAGGTTGGGGGACTGCCGGAGCGAGACCCTGACGGCCTGGGTGAAATCCATGGGGCCGTCCACTCCGAGGGGTACATCCTTTCCCGGCAGGACATCCTCCTGCGCACGGGCGGAGGCCGCTCCGAGGATCATGAGCATCCCGAGGACCAGCAGCAGCGCGGGCCGGCTCCGGCCCCACGGGAGACTCCGGCGGCAACGGCATGCCACATCTCCCGGGACCGGAGCCTGGGACATGGCGCCACACTCCTTGTCACCATACTCCGAGCGGGCGAAATCCTGACTTCCGTGGGAGCGGCTTGCAGCCGCGATTCTACCAGGCCCCACCGATTCCTTCTGGCGGCTGCAAGCCGCTCCCACGGTATCAGCAAAGGTCCAGGTCTTACCCGCGCGGAGTATGCATCTCGGATCCATCAGCGAATCTGATCCCTCGTCATCGTCCTGGGGTACTCCAATGATGACCCTGGGAGCACGGCCACGCTCTCCGCTTCCGCATGGGCGGCCGAGCCCCGGGCACGGGGCTCATCCATGGTGAAACCTTGGCTCACGGGCAGCGAACGGTCTCGGTGAGAACGCCGTCTTCCAGAACACAGGTTCTATGGCAGAAAGCCGCCACTTCCGGGTCATGAGTGACAATGATCACGGCCGTCTCCCCCTCGGCGGCCAGGCGAACGAAATGCTCCATGACGAGCTGCCCGTTATGTCGATCCAGCTGCCCCGTGGGCTCGTCGGCCAGCACCACGCCGGGATGGTTCACCAGGGCCCTGGCGATGGCGGCCCTCTGCTGCTCTCCACCCGAGAGTAGGCTCGCCAGATAATCCACGCGATGGAGCAGGTTGACCCTGGCCAGCGCCTCCCTGATCCGCCCGGGCCGCTCTTTGCGCCTGACCCCGGCGTAAATGAGCGGGAACTCGAGGTTTTCATAAACCGTCGCGCTCTCCACCAGGTTGCACTTCTGAAAAACAAACCCGACGGCATGCCGGCGGAAGGACGACTGCCCCGAGCGCGCCAGGCGAAGCAAATCCTCACCGTTCATCCGGTATGAGCCTCGGGTGGGCGCCAGAAGCAGACCCAGAATGGACAGGAGGGTGGACTTGCCCGACCCGGACGGTCCCATGATGGCCACCATCTCCCCCGGGCGGACTGTGAGGCTGACGCCGCAAAGCACGGTGCACGAGCCGGCCCCATTGGCGTACTCGCGCGTCAGGTCGCACACATCGATGACGGGCAGGGCTCGTTCTTTCATCATTGGCCGCGGGCTCACCAGCGTAGGATCATGGGCATCGGGGGTGCTCCGTTCCCACTTCAGCACACGAGGGAGGACACACGGGCCGTTTCGGCCACGGCCCCCTCGGAGTCCGCAAAGCGGCCCGGAACGTCGTGCTTGCGCGCCAGCTTCTGGACCACCTCGAGGACGAAATCGATGTGCCGGTCTTCGTGGGTGCTCATGAACGCCGTGCGTATGACCGCTTTCCCGCGGGGAACCGCGGGATAGACCGCGGGCAGGGCAAACACCCCGTGCGCAAAAAGCTCCTGGGCGAAATGATAGGCCGTCATCTCGGGACCGATGTGAATGGGAACGATGGGGGTTTCGGAATCCCTGACCTTCAGGCCGATCTCCCGGTACCCATTCCTCACCCGCTCGGTGATGGCCCTCAGTCGATCCACCCGCTCGGGCTCACGGTCCAGCACATCCAGGGAAGCCTGCACGGCGGCCACGGCGCTGGCGGGCAAAGCCGCGGAAAAAATGAGGGGCTTGGAATGATGCCTCACGAACTCCAGCACCTGCTCGTCATCGGTGGCGATGAAGCCGCCGACGGAGGCCAGGGCCTTGCTGAACGTCCCCATGATGTAGTCCACCCGCCCGGTGCAGGCGAACCGGGCAGCTGTCCCTCTGCCATGAGGCCCCATGACACCGAGACCATGCGCGTCATCCAGGTAAACGAGCAGCGAGGGGCAGTCATCCCCAAGGGCCAGAAAATCAGGCAGAAGCACCGCATCGCCGGACATGCTGAAGACCCCCTCCGTCACCAGGAGGACACACCCCTGGATGCCGCGCTCCAGTGCCCGCAGCAGCTTGCGTCGAGCGTCCCCGGCATCGTTGTGCTTGAAGGGAACGACTCGCGCCCCCGACGCCCGGCACCCTTCGAAAATGCTGGAATGGTTCTCGCGATCGACGAGAATCACGTCCTCGGGTCCCAGGAGGCAGTCGATCACCCCCACGTTGGTCGTGAATCCCGTCGTGTGGACCAGGGCTTTTCGCTTTCCGACAAAGTCGGCCAGCCTCTCCTCCAGAGCCTCGTGGACGGTCATGTTTCCGCACAGGAACCTGGACCCGCCGGGGCCCGTCCCCCACCGCCCCAGGGCTTTCGCGGCCGCATCCACCACCCGGGGGTCATGGGCAAGCCCCAGATAGTCGTTGGAGCCCACCATGACCAGGCGTCGGTCATCCACCTGGACCTCCGGTCCCCAGGACTGAGCGATGGGACGAAAATACGGGTAGAATCCGCACGCTTTAGCCTGATCGACGTACTCCGCAAATGGTTTGCATCTCTCGTTCAGGAGCGTCATGCTGTCCTTCCGGGTTCCATGGAGTTGACTGGTTCATGCTCTCAAGAAGCCGCAGGCTGCCAGACCCTCGGAAGCGTTTCCAACCCCTCTACACTCGCCCGACAACACTGTCAAATCCATATTGCGGAACACCAGGATTGTCGCGCCCATTCACGCGGTCATTCATAGCGGATGGCCGAGACCACCTCCATGCGGCTGGCTCGCAGGGCGGGATAATATCCGGCGGCGGCCCCCAGGATGACGGAGAAAAACAGAGCGAGCCCCGCATGGTGCAGAAAGACCTCTTCCGGGACCGTACTGTTGAGGTGAAGGCTCAGGATCTGAATGACGAGGCGGCCGAGACCGCATCCCAGGATCGCCGAGCCCAGACTCAGGCAGAGCGCCTCGATGAGAAACTGGATGAGAATGTCCCGGTCCTCGGCCCCCACCGCTTTCTTCAGTCCGATCTCCCGGGTGCGCGACTGCACGGCGGCCATCATGCCGTTCCAGATGCCGAACCCCCCCAGGGAGAGCGTCGCCGCGATGGACAGGTAGATGAAGAGCTCCACCCACCAGGCGATGCGCCTCACCCGGGTGAGATGCTCCCAGTTGGCCTCCACCCGCAGCCCTTCCGACGGCTGATGAGACTTCACCAGGCGTGGAATAGCCTCCGCCACGGGCCTCACATCGTCCCAGCCTTTGCAGCGCACATAGAGGCGCTCGGGCTGCCAGACGCCCCGCATCCGCTGGGACGCCGTCGTCAGGGGCACGAAAGCGTAGTCCACGCGGGTGGATGCCCCCTCACCCCCCAGGGTGCCCGTCACCAGGTAGATGTCGTTGTCGATGGGCAGATACTGGCCCGCCACCTGGGATCGGCCGAAAATGCGGCGAGCCAGCTCGACTCCCAGCACACAGGTGCGCCGGCTTCGAGCGACATCACGGGCCGTGAAGAACTTGCCGTGGGCGGGCTCGAAACCGTTCAGCTCCCAGAAATCGCCATCCACGCCGATGACGACGAAGCTCTCCGTCTTGTCGCGCCAGGTGGAAACGGCGACACCGGGCTTGACCGCGGCAAGACTCATCCCGCTCACACCCGGATGCCGCCGCAGAGCCGCCACCGTGGCCGGCTGAAACCAGCGCTGCCCGGCCCCCCGGTCACTGGCGCCGGCATAAGGCTCGAAATAGGCCTTGAGGATCGTCACGCGCCCCAGAAGGTCGAGGTCCTGGTTCAGGTTCGCCTTGACGTCCCGTCCCATGATGATCACCGCGATGAGGCCGGCCGTCCCCAGGGCGATGGAGACGATCACCCCCAGGTAGCGGCGCTTCTGGCGATAGACATGTCGCAGGCTGATGCGAAAGAGATCGATGAGCTTGAGCATTCCCGGGCCAGGCATGAAGGGTGACGTAAGAATCACAATTCACTGTTGCTTTTTGATGGCATTCGTATAACTCTCCGGGCGCTCGCATGTCAAACGACATCCAGGATCCCCGGATTCCGCGGCGCGACGGAAGTGAATCCCGGCCATCTCCAGAAAACAGGCTGCTCCCCGGGAGCCTCTGACAGGCGCACCCCATGACTCAGCCCATCCCTGCCCACGAATCAGCCCGCCCTGGCGAGACGTCGGGCCGCGAGACGCCGGCGGCGCCATCGCCACCGGGGCCGGGGCCGGGGCCGAGCCGCCGCTGGGGCTGGGGCGTGCTGCTGGCCGGCCTCGCCCTCTACACCCTGGTCCAGGGACTCCTGGTCTCCATCCCCCTCTGGACCCGATCCCTGCCGCCCGAGGTGGACGACAGCCTGGCCTACCTGGTCCGGACCCGGCAGATGGAGGAGTGCTTCTTCCAGGATTGCCCCGCCCTGCTGGATCTGAAGGAACAGCGCCAGATCGGTCTCGACGACCCGAAGGTCGTCCGCGCCCACGATCTCTCGGCATTTCCCTTTCCCATCTACCATCCCCTCTTTTCGGCGCTCATCCTGGGAGCCCAGGTCTTCACGGGCGACCTCATCACAGCCTACAAGGTCCTTTGGACCCTCAGCCCGCTCTTCCTCGGCATCGCCTTCGCCTGCCTCCTGGCCGTGCTTTGGGGCAGATCCGCGGCGGGCGTGACCCTGGCCCTCCTGGCCTTCAAGATCTTCCCCGACACGGGCCTCCACTACTTCACCCCGTCCAACCTCGCCATGGGAGTGGCTGTTCTCATGTGGGCCCGCATCATCGCACGCGGGGGCGATGCGCCGTGGACCCTGCTGCCGGGGTCCATGGCTCTGGTCCTGATCCATCCCATCGGCGTCATTCATGTCCTGGTCGCCATGGCACTGTCCATTTCATGCTCATGGAGCTTTCCACGCGCCAGGCGCAAGGCCATGGCCGCATCCAGTACCGTCTTCTGCATCCTGGGCCTTGCGGCCTTGGCCGCATCCAGAGCCTCGGAGCCCAGCCTCGTGACCATCCATGGACTCCTGCAGACGATTCCCAGTCTGGATCAGGCATTGGGCAGCCTGGTCTCCAACATCGCCGGAGTCGTCGTGGGCATCGTTCGTCTGCAGGACAGTCTTCTAGGGCCAATGGGTATTCTCATGAGCGCGATGGCGGCAGGCTTTCTTTTGACGAGGGACATCCAGGCGAAGGCCGCCCGCGGATTCCTCCTCGTTCACGCTCCCCTGCTCAGCCTGGCTCTTTTCCATTCCCACGTTACCAGCCCGATGGGGGACCTGTTCTTTCGAATTTGGATCCCGCCACTCGTTGTTCTTTTTGGAGCCGTCGGACAGGCCATCATTAGACTGGCAATGGAAGCTAAACAATGCGCTCAGGGCTGCTGGTCGGATACCGAGCCCAGCCTCAGACCCATCATGAATCGATACTGGCCAGCACTGGTCCTCCTGATGCTTGCAGGAACCCTGGCGCAAACCGCCTTGCAAGGGGGAGAGCACATCGTGGCCATGATCCAGCATATGAGAGAAAGACAGCCCCTCGCCTTCGAGCCCTCCCAGCCGCGCCTGCTCCTCAACCACGCAAAAACCGGGGATCGCGTGCTCCACACAGCCATCATGCCCATGGCTTATTACTTCACCCAGGGCGCCATGCAGCTAGGCGCGGTCTTCCACCATCCAGCCTATGGTGAAACGAGCATCGCCTCCAACTGGCTTTCGCGGGCAGACATCCGATTTGCCGTCGTCTATCACCCCGCTGTGCGGCACCCGTCACTGGATGGTCTGGATGAGAAGGATCAATGCCTTTCAGGACCCGATCTTCGCTTTTCTCCCTTAAGCAGCCCGCGTCGATTCAGCACCATTCTCAAGGATGGCCATCTGCATGGCGACGAATTCACCTGGATCGAAGTTCAGCCAAGAGGAAATCAGGCGCCCGGGCGATTGAGGGTGCTGGCCAAGGCATCCAGCCCTACGGCAGAGATGACGCTGTCTGAATCAACTCCGGCGGGGGCCCCCCTGTCCCAGGCTTCTCAGACCGTTCGACTGAGCTCGCCGGGATGGGCCTGGGTAGAGCTGGACATCCCCCCCCTCCTTCAGCACCAGCCCTTGAGGCTGACACTTCCAGGGGGCAGGGCCGAACTGCTCATCGGTGGCATCGTCTTCGACGACTCCCCCCTTCATTGGCCATGGGAGCAAAAAACCGAAATGACCCTCCACGCCAAGAGCCCCGAAACTGGAGAGGTGAAGCTCGATTTCGACCCGGCAGGTCTACTGCCGAAACCGCTCACCGCACGAGGGGTAAGAGTACTGGACGACCGGGGATCCTCGGTTCTACTGGAACTGACGCCATGAAAACCTCTCAGTGGCGCGATTCCTGTCACCCGTCTCAGTCCTGTCTTTGGTGTACCTGAAGCAGCCTTCGGTATTCCCTGAGAGAGGCCCGAACAGGAAGGAAAAACGAGCCCATGATCCTTTCCGAGCAAGCACGATGGTTCTGCGCCTGGCGCCGCTTCCGGAGGGTCCCGCCCAGGTCTCCCAAGACGGTCACACAGCCTTTTCCCAGTGCGGTCAGCAAATCCCGGCGGCCCGTGGTCACGAATCTCTTCACCCGAACCGCATCGTAAGCCAGGGAAAGCAGCAGGGCCGCCCCAAGCCTGAGCGGGCCTGTGTTCTTGATCACATTGACCAGCCGGTTCTTCTCACAATGATAGACTTTCCAAGGATTCTCGTCGATGTGCAGCCGCCGCCCTCCCCCGAGATGATGATAGACCACCGAGCGAGGCACATGGAGAACGGAATACCCCGAAAGCCTGAATCTCCAGCATAGATCCACATCTTCATGATAGTAGCCGTACCCGCGATCAAATCCACCAACGTCGATATAGGCTTTCCTCCGGATCAGCAGCGAGCAGCCGCAGCCATAACCCGTTTCCCAAGGGATGGCGCTCTGGACTGGAGCCCGGGTCCATTTCCCCACATCCACGCCTGAGCCGATGAGCGTGAACAACCCCCCGCCATGGTCAACCGTCTCGCGATCCATCAGGAGAATCCGTGAGCCGCAGGCGGCAACATTCTCCTCGTGGACTGACGCCATGAACAGCTCCCAAAGCCAGTTGGGTTCAACGATGGTATCGTTGTTGAGGAGCACCATGAACGGATAATCCAGTGCCCGAATGGCTTCGTCGTATGCGGCTGAGTACCCCATGTTGGTATCGTGCCGAATCACCTTCACCATGGGAAACCTCTGAAGTGTCATTTCCACCGATCCGTCGGTCGACGCATTATCGATCATGACCAAATCAAAGGCGGGCCGGTCATTCCTCAGAATGGACTCATAACATGGGGGCAGGAAGCGGATTCCATTGTGATTCAATACCAGCACGGCGATGTCCGGAGCCTTGTTGCGCACGTAAAATCCTTCCCGCGTCCAGACCGAGATCCATCTGCTGGCCGCTCTCAGGCTCGTCCGATTGGCCGAGCACCCTCATTTGCCCAGAAGTCGATGCCGCAGCCGGCGCAAGATGGGTCTGGGAAGCAGGGCCACAGCCCTCTGGACGAAACCCGATCCCCAATAGAGGCTGGATAATCCGCGGGAGACATGCCGGGACAGGGTTGACGCTGGCCTGAGATCTCCAGCCGGAATCGGAATGTCCAGACGGGACCGCTGAAGAGCCTCCATCCACACTGTCGATGCCAGCCGATCCATACGCCTCAGATCGATGATGCGATCCTGCTCCTCATGGATCCGCCTCCATGCATGGGAATGGGCGATCCGCAGCGCCTCCCGCCAGGACGCTTCGTCATTGGCTGTCAGCACGCCCGTACTCAAGTCCGTGTCCATGTACGGAGGTGCGGCGCTGTAGACCCCAGGGTGGCCTCGCCCTCCAAAGTCCAGCATCTTGATGTCCGACTTGGCGTTGATGAAGTCCAGATCTTCTCTGGAGCCCTCCGTTTCAAGGGGCGCTATTCCAATGAAAACGTGATCTGAGCCCAGAAGGCCACGGTATTGCTGGAGAGGCAGAAAACCTGGCCAAACCGCGTGGGCAAGCCGCTTTTTCAAAGAACCATCGAAATGCCCGATGCAATAAACCGGCAGCCGATGCTTCAATGAAAATTCACCGACAGCACGGACAACCCCCTCCCTGGAGTCGGTCAGGGCCGGATAATCGCTGGAGGACCACACGATACCGCTGGGAGCGGCTGGCGGACGGCGCTGAACCTCCATCTCGATGCCGTTGGGGCAAACCACGGTCTTCTGAGCCAGGGATATCCCCAAGTACCTTTCCAGCAAGCACATTAGCCTGAGGGAGGGAGCCGTGAGGGTTGAGCAATGGACGACCGCATCGATCGCTCCCTGGCTGTCACCAGGCATGTCTTTGGTGTATGTTGGCCTGCCGATCAATAAATCGTCGATATCATAAATATATGTGTTATGGGTACATCTGGAAATGTGCCTAACAAGATCAATGGATTCAACCCTTTGAAGCCAAATCACATCACAAGAATAGAAATCAGGAAGCCCAACGCAGTATTCATCTGAAATGAAATAATGCTCAATGAGACGAGCTGCCTTAAGATAACTCAGAATCGCTTCGAGTCTTATCTCTCTCAAAAAATTATTTTGGGATGTTATAGCCAGTACATTCAAAGCATGAAAACCAATTGACAAAATAAATACAAATTCATAAACACAGTATCGACATCAATGACTAACAACTGTGCCTAATATACCACTTCAAACTATTATATAAATACCTATACACTTTACCATCGTAAGCTTCATTACAACACAATCTCATTCTACAGATATCACTTACATCATGCCATCTTTGAATGAAATGACCCATGGCTAACATGAGCCATTGTCTACCACAGGAAGGCGACACGGGCTGTTCTCGCTCCAAAGACTCCCCGGCTTGCCCGTTTTCAGCTAGACCGCTTGAAGTCCCGGCATGCATCGAACAATCTGATCGGGCTGCCATGGAAAAACGCCTGTCCGTGCGGAGCCCTCCGCCCCCACGTTCTTCCACCACGGCGACGATCTGCCGCAGCCATTCATCCTCGAAGTCGACGCGGGAGTAATGAGCCAGCACGTATTCTCGAGCCCTGGCTCCCACAGTTCGCCTCAAAGCACCGTCCCTGATGAGTCGATTCAGCGCCTCGTACCAGGACAGGGGATCGTTGGAGACCAGCAATCCAGTGACCCCATCCTCGACACATGAGGAATACACACACACATCAGAATAGATTCCAGCGATGCCACATCCACCATATTCCCTGAATTTGTTGTTCGTTTTGGCTCGATGGAACGGGTCATCCAGCAGTGGCGCCAACCCGATGTCGAAGCCCATCCTGGAAAACTCTCCCAGGAATCGATGGTAACTCCTGATGGCCGGATGATGATGGATGCGGACCGTTGAGGGGAACGCCGGTGGCCTGGCCCCCCAGAAATGGACCTCCGCGCATTCTCCAAAGTCCTCCAGAACGGCGACAACCGCTGGCATGAAGACCGCAGCCAGCCGATCCTCGGTGCGGCTAGTGGCATAAACGATCCTGACGGGCCGAGGATGGCGGGCACTCGAGGGCGGCTCGATGAGCCTGCTATCAATGGGCGCTCGCACTTTCGCGACCCTCCGATTGAACACTTCCGCCGCGTCAGCCATTTCGCTCGAATAGACGCGCACAGCCCGCGCCCCCTCGAGATACCGAGCGAGCATGGCCCTGCAGGCGGGTAAAGCGTGATATCTTCCCACCTCGGAATCCACGGGTACGCTGAAGAGATTGTCATCGACGTCGTAAATGAAGGGGAGGTCTCTTTCCAGCAGGTGATCGAGGATCCATGAGAACTTGGGCTCCGTGTTACGGCAGAAGACCACCAGGTTGGCCCAGGCCAGATCCCGAGGACTCACGAATCGCTCAAGGGTCACCCGGGCCAGGATGCGACCTGCTCGATGCAGGCTCACGAATGGCCGGACAACACAGATTTCGGTAGAAGGCACGAATCCGGGAAGCACCGCTAAAACGCGGGGAAGAGAAACCATTGAACCACACCCGTCAAGGAGCCTGCCCAAGGTCAAAGCCGCAGAAAGGCCTCGTCTTGAGGGGGCCCAGACCGAACGCCCGGTAGCGTCTCCATTCCAGAATCCTGACGGGCCATTCGGCGTCCCGGACAAAAACCCTCAGAGCACATCCCGTCTGCTCCGAGCCCGGCAGCAGGGGAAACGAAAACCGCGCTGGGCTCGCTTCATCGACATCTTCCAGCGCCAGGGTTTGCTGCATCAGGATGCTGTTTCTCGAGGACACGATCTCGATTCCAATGAGCCCTCCCTTGGCCGGCATGTCCGGGAGAACAGCCAGCATGATCCCTTGAAGCCGCCGACCGCCGGTATCCAGGTGATAGGAGACGAAAGGGGTCAGCCCGAGGTCGATGCTCGGCTGCAGTCTAAAGCGCTTCAGGCTGCCACCGAAGATGTAGCTGTCATCCAGCAGTTGACGAAACGCCGGGGCGATTGCTGCCCTGAGGTCGGTTCTGTCGAAGAAGCGATTGAACCAGACTGTGAGCTTCCGGTCGCGAAACATGCGCAGTTCATCCGCGAGAGAGAGTGCCTTGCCCTCAACCCTTGAAAGCTGAGCGACACACCTTTCACAACGAGACTCGACTTCCACCGTCCGCTCCCCCATCGAGGCCAGCTCAGCCTCCGTGGCCCTGACCCGGTCCTCGAGGCGCTTCCACTCCGAAACCTTCCGGACCAGATGGCTATCCAGGTCGCCTTGAAGCTGCTCAAGCTCGACCAGAGAGCCACGCAGGCGCGGGGCTTCCTCCACCGGAAACTGCACCGATTCCAAAAGCCGCTTCGCTTCCATCAGCTTGTCGGCACAAGCCATCTCCAACTGCTCGCAGCGCTCCCGCAGCCTACGGATGGTCACATAGGGCGGCTCGAAATACTCCACCCTGTCGGCAATCTCCTCCATCTCCGCCTCGCTCGTTCGTTCCTTGACGACCACCAAGTGATACATGATCTGGTCACAGACATTCAGGTGGGATAGCCTGGACCTTCGCCGCTCCTCCATTCCCAGGCGCCGATATTCGGGGAAGTAGAAAAGCTCCATCCGAAGGCATCTCAAGTCCATGGCTGGACGGCTGTGGTCACTTTCTCCCAACCCCCAGCCCTCGGCGTGTGGGTGCGCAAACTCAGCGACATCCACGCGGGCCCACCGACTGCTGGTCCAAAAACGTGGGGTATGCTCGTTGAATACCTGTCGATGGTAAGGGTTTGCAAGATTCAGATGCTGCTGATGATACGGCGCCACGATGCACACCTGAGCACCATGCCTGCATACCCGATGGATCTCCTCCATGGTTTTCAGCAGGTCCCCGACGTGCTCGAGGGAATGGCTGGCCAACACCAAATCCACGGAGTCGTCGGCCAGCGGGAGCGCTTTGTCGAGATCAGCCACAATATCCACCCCATTCAGTGGATATCGATCGATGCCAATGAAGCCCCCAGGCTTTGCACCGCCACACCCCAGATCCACCCGCACCGGTTGATCCGCCAGACATCCCGCCTCGAACAGGTGACGTCGCTCCGCGACCTCCAGCATTCCCCCCTGAGCGTCCCGGGCCTTCCAGTAGGCTCGAAGCACTTCCCCCTCCATGATTCCCCCCATGGAAAGCGAGCACCCGGAGCAGAAATCCAGTATCGCACGCAGGTCCATCCTGAGCGCGTGCCTGATGGTCCTCATTTCCTTGCCGTTCAGCAGCTCGCCAAACGACTGGTCTGGGAAACGCCCCACCCGGAAGGTTTCCGAATAGACCGCGCAACAGGGCTGCGCCCACCCGTTCACCGTCATGTAAAGGGAATCTTCCTCCACGAAGGAACAGCCCCCAAAAACCTGCTTCGCTGGATGCCCCCTGATTTCGAGCTCGTCAGCACCACAGTAGGCGTGCATGTCACGAACCACGACCTCAACACCCATCGGATCAAATAATCCATGCAAACGAGTCAGCACCTCATGCCTTGAGGGTACATCCAGGCCCGGCACCTCGCCTTGGCGCGGCACGATAGTGCAAGTGGAGAGCATCAGCTCTGGCCTGACTCTTCGTGCATCCTCAGCAAATTGCCGGATGTTCTCCAGGGTGTTCTCAAAATGTGGTCCCCTCAGCACCTCGTAGCTACTTCTATCCCCGAAGCCATCAAACGAAAAGACTAGCTTCTTGATCACGGGGATTTCGAGAATCGCCCTGGCCTTATCCCCTTTCAGCAGAGACCCGTTGGTATGCTGTATGACTTGAGCCTGCCTGATCACCGCGGACTTGTGCAGCATCTCAAGGCAGTCGGTGTAGTAGGGATGCAGAAGCGGCTCGCCGAAATGAAATGCCCAAACCGTCTCCACACTCGGCCAACGGTCCGCTTCATCCACCAGCATGGCCAGCAGATCCAGAGAGATGTGCTGAATCTTATTGGTCACCATCCCGGAGTTGTGGTGGGTGACGGGACACATCTTGCAGCTGAAATTACAGCCACGAACAAGCTCAATTCCAATAGTTCTTGGAAAAAAGAATGATAACATATTGTCACAATGGTTGTATCATGAGATATTTATTTGTATATTCCAGATTAACCATAATACGCCCTGCAATAGAGCTCATTTCCCGCTTTTCTCATTCCAAGCAAGCGTTGAATTCGATGCATCATTCTCTCTGGAGGATTAGCTTCATATACACCGACCGCTGACCTTGCATCCTCCAATTCCAACAAAAGCAACACTCTAAATACCTGCTGCGATGAATTGCTTATGGGAAGAAAATGGACGGCAACCCAGCCATTGTCCGTCATCGTGGCAAGGTTTAAAGAAACCTCACGGCACTGCCCGCCGTTTGCTGAAAACACCCTTACGATCATCTTCCCCCTGACACTCTGCTTATATGTGCCAACCATGAGGTCCAGACCCCGCCAACAGGGATACGCGGCAATGAATTCATAGACCACACTGCCACGCACCCGTAGACAGCTGACAGGAGGCGAGGTGGATTCAACCACCCTGTGAATTGACCGGTCATCAGCTTTATCATGGAAATCCCCATGAACGCGGGGCCTGTCGGTGCAAGAGAGATTCAGATGCATATCGACCAGCAGCCTGACGCGCTCATCATAACCCGAAAATCCAGCCAGGGTCCCCCGGACGATTTGAGTGAAGGCATCGCGAGCCCGCTCCGGAGAGAATTTTTCACGAACCAATTGACAACCTCTCTCACCCATCTGTCGGGCTATCTGCGGATTATCCAAGAATTCGGACATCCGCCCGGCAAGCATTTCGGCGTTCCCAGCTTCGAACAGATAGCCATTGATACCATCCTGAACGATTTCCTCGGGCCCTCCACCCCGTGCGGCAATGACTGGAGTCTTCCGCGACAATGCCTCGATGAGGGTCATGCCAAAAGCCTCCACATACGAAGGATTGATGAGACATAAAGACTGATCGTATACCTCATGGACATTGTCAGTATATCCCTTAAATTGAACAATATCTTCGAGGTGATTTGTGCTCACTTGCTGGCGCACCACATCAATATCTGGACCATCCCCATACAATTCAAGACGGAATTCCCTCGTCTTGCGTGCAAGAATCCGTACAGCGTCTATCAAGACAGAATGCCCTTTGATCTCATTAAAGGTATTGAGGCAAACAAATATACGATTATCATACACACCATGGCTCAGTTTTGTATCATCCTGCATCATCGTCCAGTTATAAACAATAGATCCATTTCTATAGTTCAACTGTTTATTATAAAATTCACTTGTCCAAAAAGAATTATAAATAACAGCAGAAGCGGAATTAAGAACAAGACGATCGTACGTGGAACACAAAAGCTCATTCCTATCTCTTATCATACCACAATCAATAATACCATGAATCCACAAAACAGATGGCAATCCCAATTCAACACAAACCATTATTGGAACATAAGAGGTGAGAGTATTAATAATTACAATATCACAAACTTGATTAATTATACTATTTCTTAAAACATAAAGCGAGCGACTGTAACTTTGATAATCATTTAGAGGATTAAAGACATGCCAAGGATAAGAAGGGATGAGAACGTGATTCATGCCCATACTGCTGGCAATATCACGCATCCTACCATTCCCAGGTATAAATAGCACCGCATCCATGTCATCGATTTCCCGGATGAGCAGACCCGCATTGAGCAGCATCCGCTCCCCCCCCCCTAGATCCGGGGAGTGCGAGACCAATGCAACGCGAATCATCCCCTGGAAGCCCCTCTTTCCAGAAGCCCTAAAAGGGCTTCGGCAAACAATGGTGCCACCACCGCCGTATCATACTGCAGCGCAACGGCCCTTGCTGCATTCGCGGAAAGACACCGCCGCAAGTCGTCATCCAGCAGCAAGCGCTGAATGGCAGCCTTCCAGCCTGCCTCATCCGAGCTCGAGACGAGCAGCCCATTCTGGCCATCCTCGATCACATCGGTGTAAGGATAGACACTGCTGTATATCCCGGCCGAGCCTGCCGCAGAATACTCCAGATACTTGTTCGGACACTTGGACATGGACGTCCTGCTAGGATCCAGCGGAGCAATGAGAATATCCGGGCGCAGCGCACCCATAACCGCCGCATAGTCCTCATACGACATGTATGGTAATGTTATGGGCTTATGACGAAAGGCGTTTCTTTGGGCATCGGTCACAAACCCGAAGAAGATCACTTTCGTGTCTTTCGTATGCTCCTCGACCGCGGAAGCAAGCGCTCTGAAGGGAGCGTCGGAATAGCGCACCGAGCCCGCATATCCAAGAATCAGCCCCTGGGTCTTCTCTCGCCACTTATTCAGATCGGCGACGAGCTTTAAACACTCTTCGTCCCGAATCCCCCCCCGAAAATCATCCATTCGAACGTTAACGGGAAGCTTGATGAGATCCTTAACATATGGCTCCACATCTTCCGCCAGTATATCATTATAGACCAGTACGGAATCACATCTCTTAAGGCATTCAATAAAAACACTGTAAGCCGACTTGCCTGGTGAAAATGAAGATGAATAGATCTCAGGCCAATCTTGACCGATTGTCAGCCAATTGTCATCGATCATATAGATGGCAGGGATCCGCTGCAATTGACAGTAATCAAGTATTCTTAGGGTGTTATCAATTCTACCTCTCGAGATGATCACGGCGTCGATCCCACATAAATCAATCTCAGGATCAATTAAGGAATCCTGAAGAGGCACATAAGTGAAAAGCTGCTTGCCTTCAAGATACTCGAAGTGATTGTAAAAACACAGACGATTATGTACATAATCCCATATATTTCCCGTGACCGCGATCTTGTAGCGCCGCCTGTTGGAGTGCTCGGAAGCAAGGCCGTGAGCAGCAAAGCAACGCTCACCAACCAGCTGCGCCTCCTTCACGGGAAGGTCTTGTATGAATCCGCTCAACATTTTCTCATCATGGCCTTTCTGGCTGGCAGCTCTTGAAGCTCGCAGCGCAAAGCTCTGGGCAACAAATCGAGGTATCCGCAGATCATGACTTAGCGGAAAAACTGGCCATGCCCAATCTTCCTCCGCGATATACCCTGAATCGAGTCGGATTTTGGCCTGCCCCTTCAGAACCCTGAGCCAAAACTCAACATCGAAGTGACGCTGAAGAACCGGTGAAGCATCGAACCCCCCCAATTCAGTGAAGACCTCCGATCTCAAGAGCGCTTGGGCGGAAGAGAACAACCTCTTGCAGGACATGAAGTAGCTACCAAATCTGGCAATGAAATCCGCATCGACACCCAATCGGCTCAGAATGAATGGGTCGATGTGCGCTGACCAATCCAAATGGGACTCATCCATCCGAGCAGAAGTGGCTCCCACCCGTTCGGCTATGGGGCGACAGCCGGGCCAAAGGAAATGAAGGTATCGGTTCGTTCCGAATCTTGCTGCTTCGTTGTAGAGCTTGGCGGGAAGATTCCCACATTCGCGGGCGAGCACGGTCAATCGCTCCTTGGGAAAACGGAGGCGAAGCGTCTGAGCCAAGGGGGTCCCCAGCCAGCTGTCGCTCTCGAAAGCGATGACGAGGTCACAATCGGAATCCCGGATCAGTGGCTCCATGCATGTCAAGCTATTCTGAAGCGCCTGCGCGATGCGGGAATACCTCCCCATCACCGCAAGGATAAAAGATACATTCTGTACAGAATCGCGCGAGGCCATGGTCATATCCCGATAGCATACACCTCAAGAGCAGGTAACGACTAGATCATCATTAATCCATGAGGCTGTCCGTAAATTTCTTATTGTCATTTAGAACGGAGTGTAGGGAAGTGAGAAATTATGACAACTCAGCTAGCTGGAAAATCGAGATTTCTCGCTATCACTCGAATTGACAGTTCTCCGACAGTATTATGTATTACTGATCTTCCAAAGGCTCCCGATGATTGTTGAGGAACGAAACAAATGAAAAAATAAAAATTCATGGAAATCACTCAACAGCACAGTTCCTAAAGGCCTCCATCAATATCATGTCATTATCAGAAGAAGTTTCCTTGAATCCACACGACCTATAAATCATGATAGCAGGTTTGTTATTATCATAGACTTGCAATTCAAGCTTGATCAACTCAAGTTGCGCAAGACCATAACTCATCAACAGCCTGGTGGCCTCCTTGGCGATACCCTTCATCAATGCTTCAGGCTCCCCGATCATCAGTCTTCCGAATTCGGCACACCGTTTGACCCAGTCGATCCGATACAGTGAAACCTGCCCCACCGGCTTGAACAGATCCCGCCGCTCCTCGATGATGAAGACATAGTCGTCATCGCGCTCACGATAGCTCTCGAACCAAGCCCGATGCCGCGAAGGGGATATGACCGCCGAGCTCTTGAACCACTTTCGGATATGGTCCTGGTTGCGCCAGCGCAAAGTCATGTCCAGATCCGCCTCCTCCAGGAGGCGCAGAACGATCCGTTCTCCTTCAATCGGAGGGATGCTGAGCTTCGGCATGGTCCGACTCCTTGGAAAGGGAGACACGGCGGCGAATGATATCCAGAAGCGACGTACAGACTCGCTGCACATCGGCGTACGTGAGTCTGAGATGCAACGGCAGGGAGATGATGCATCCACCGGCGGACATGGACCTGGGGCAGGTTCCCCGTGCATAGCGGTACATTTGGTAAAGTGTATTGTCCCGGTAATGCACGCCCGGGTAGATCTGGCTCTCGTTCAGAGCCAGGATAACCTCATCCCGGTTATCCACAAGGATTTGGTATAGATGTCGAGAGGAGAGGCATCCCGGTGCCACCGGCACGCGTCGAATCTTCTCCTCCTCCACAAGTCGCTCATCGTACCAGGCGGCGATCTGGCGTCGATACGCGTTGTCCTGTTCGAGATACCGCAGGGAAACGAGTCCCATGGCCGCCATGATGGAGTTCCCATGGTACTTGAAGCCGTCGTGGACGACATCGTAATGCCACTTATAGGATCCCTTGGAATGGGTCCGGGAGAAGGTATCCTTATCGATCCCGAGCCATGTCCACTTGCGGACCGCATGATCCAGACGGGCATCCCGAAAACAGACCATCCCGGAGTCGGCTGTCGGCAGGTTCTTGACCGCCTGGAAGCTGAAAACGGAAACGTCCGATTCAGGGCCCACATGAGTCCCGTTCATTCGGGTTCCCGCCATGTGAGCGGCATCCAGTATCAAGCTCAGACCGCGCCTGCCGCAGATTTCCACGATGTCTTGAAATCTACCCGTGTTGCCGCCCATTCCCACGAACATGATGGCGCGGGTACGATCCGAAATGCGTGATTCCACCGAAGCCGGATCGAGGCACAGGTGATCGTCCACATCCGCGAAGACGGGGCGCAGGCTCTCGTAAAGGATCGCATGATTGGTGGAAACGAACGTCAGGGGCGTGGTGATGATTTCATCACCGTCCTGCCAGCCGCGCTCCTCCTTCAGCAATCGGACCGCCAGGTGCAGACCGGCGGTGGCTGAATTCACGAAATGCGCGTGGGGCAAGCCCGTGTAATCTTTCCAGGCCTCCTCGAAGTCCACGGTCTTGTAACCCAGGCCAGTCCAGCCCTTTTCGAGACACTGACGGATTTCGGCCAGAGTCTCCTCGATCCTGAAGGAAGGCACAAAGAGATTCACAGGGTCCATCGTCAAAAGGATCCTCCTGTTCGCGATGAGAATCGTTGCTGGGAAGCGGGCCTTGCATGAAAAAAGCAGCCCGGATCAACCGCCCGACGCGTGCCTCTCATAGGCAGGAATCGCCTCCCGGCATGGACCGTCGAACATGACCGTTCCACGGTCCAGCCAGATGACTCGATCACACAGGCTCTCAACCAAGGAAAGGCTGTGCGAAACAAAAACCACGATATTCGCTCGAAGCAGCAGTTCGTCCATGCGCCTTTTCGCCTGCTCCATGAATGCCGCATCGCCCGCCGCAACAACCTCATCCAACAGCAGGATCTCCGGATCGACGGCGGTGGACGCGGCAAAGGCCAACCTCAAGAGCATTCCCGAGGAATAACAGCGAACGGGATAATCGAGGAACTCGTCCAGGTGAGTGAAGGCGGCGATCTCATGGATTTTTTGGTCGATCTCGGCGGCGGACATTCCCAGGAGCAACGCCCGGGTCCGAATGTTGTCCCAGCCATTGGCATCCATTTCGAACCCGGTCACGAATTCGAAAAGAGGACAAACATGGCCATGGATGGAGGCCTCCCCCGAGTGAGGCCGGTAAATCCTGGCCATGACTTTCAGGAGAGTGCTCTTTCCCGCGCCGTTGGCCCCAATAATCCCCACCCTCTCTCCGCTTTCAATGTCCAGGGAGACAGAACGGAGCGCATGGATGATCCGCGGGGTCGTCCGCCGACGCATGAAGAGCTGCGCGGCGGTGGATTTGAGCGTCTTGCCATTTTCGGCATCCACTCGAAACTGGACAGCCACGTTTTTCAAACTGATGAGAGCCATGGACCAGGCTCGCTCCCTCAAAGCAGATACGGAATGCGTTGACCGAAACACCTCGTGACCAGCCAAGCCAAGGAGCCGAGGAATAACAGCCATACCGCGGCCACCAGATAGCTGGTCGGGGAGGCCGCCAAAGATTTGAGAAGAGGACTCCTGACTACCTCGATCATGTGGAAGAAGGGATTCATCAAGGCAATCCACTCGATCTTGTGAGCTTTCAACATCTCGAAAGGCCACATGATCGGGGTGAGGAAGAATAGCACCTGCAGCGCAACGCCCGCGATATGGCCCACATCCCGAAAACGGGCGTTGAGATGCGAAAAAATGGCGATCATCAGGAAAGAGCTAGAGCAAAGCAACATCAGTCCTGGAACAGCCCAGAGCACACCGATCCCAAAGGGGACACCATAAAAAAGTGCTATGATGAAATAGCAAGGCAAGCTGATCAAGAGATTGATCGTTATGCTTGTAAAGAAGCGAAAGACGTACACATAGTGAGGAAGGCCGATCTGTTTGATATAGCCTTCGGAAACGATGAAGGCATTACCCCCTTCCAATACACCCGAAACAATATGGTTCCAGGTGATTAAGCCTATGGTCAGAAATGGGATGAACTCTTTGACATCCTGGCCAAAAAGTCTGCTGTAGATAAATCCTATGCTGAAGATCATGATGAGCAGATTCAGGAATATCCAGCCGATCCCCAGAAGGGAGCGTCGGTACCTCATCCGAGTATCCTGCAGGCCGATCCTAAGCCAAACAGGCCATAGTCGAGCGGCTTGCATCACATCCAGGGCAGGGGAAGTCCCCATACTTTCATTCATCGCGCGAGCCAATCACTCCCATACATTCGCTGGACAATCACCAGTGGAGAAAGCTCCTTCGTACCTGCTGAAAAGACTGGAAATCCACGACATGCTTTCATGGGTCCGCATTCTCACTCAAACCCATGATTTGCGCAAGTCTGTTGCCCAAAACCTTGATTTTTCGGGGGCTTGATGCACAGCAGCCCAAGCCGTTCGAACGCGAGATGACGTTGCCGCGTGGCCTCTCCAGGCGGCGCATCGACTCACGGCGCGCTGCTCGCGCCCATTGCATCGACCATCAGTATGCGGAATCGCCAGGATTCCGGTTGTCTCCAGCACCAATGCATGCCATAAAGCAGGCGCTTCGCCTGGTGACAGAGTGAACGGGCCATTCAAACCTGCCAAGAGCAGTCGTAAACATGCAAGGACCTGATGGGATTGAAGGTTCTCATCATAAATGCACCGTTTGTCAAGGGCTTTAACCGAGCCCAGAGATGGGCCGCCCGCACCAGAGGCCGTGCACTTCGGGCTCCGGACTGGCTGGCGTATGCCACGGCGGTTCTCGAAAGGGCCGGCTTCGAAGCCAAGCTATTCGACTTTCCCGCGGCGGGCTGGGACAAAAGTCATCTCAAGGCGCTGGTGAGACGGGAGCAGCCCGACTTCGTGGTCCTGGACTCGACAACACCCTCCATTTATTCCGACATCGATTGCGCAAGGCTTTGCAAGGAAGAAAGCCAGGCGCGGACCATCATGGTCGGCCCTCACGCGTCAGCACTTCCCGAGGACACCTTTCGAATCGCCGGCGGAGCCCTGGATGTCATCTGCATTGGAGAATACGATCTCACGGTCATGGATGTCGTCTCCAACTATCACGATGTCGGCTCCGTCGCGGGAATCGCTCTCCCAAGCCATGACGGGGTGATCCGCACCAGTCCACGCCCTCTCATCGAGGATCTCGACAACCTGCCCTTTCCCGCTTGGCACCAGCTCGACCTGATGAAGTATTTCGACGGATCGAAGCTCTACCCTCATGTCGACATCTTTTCCGGCAGGGGGTGCCCCCACCGATGTACCTTCTGCCTGTGGCCCCAAGTCATGCACGGGCATCGAGTGAGACTGCGCTCGCCCCATAATGTGGTGGACGAGATGGAATACGACCTTGCGCTGTGCCCAACTTTGCGCGAAGGAGAGTTTTTTTTTGAGGACGACACCTTCACCCTCGTCAAATCCAACGCCATGCGGATCTGTGAGGAAATCCTTAGGCGCGGGCTCAAGGTTTCTTTTTCCGTCAATGCCCGTACCGACACCGCGGACAAGGAATTGTTCACCGCGCTCAAGAGAGCAGGATGCCGTCAGCTTCTGGTGGGTTTCGAATCGGGAGACGAGGGCATGCTGAACCGCATGCGCAAAGGGAGGACCACCGAAGACTCCAGACGGTTCATGGAGCTTGCCAGGGAAGCCAGGCTCGACGTGCATGGGTGCTTTGTTCTGGGAGTGCCCGGAGAGACGCTTCAGAGCATGCAGAGGACCATTCAGCACTCTCTTGACCTTGGTCTCCAGACGGTCCAGTTTTCAGCGGCTGTTCCTTTTCCCGGGACGTCCTACTATGATCGTTGCCTCGCCGATGGGCTTATTGAGGAATGCAGGTGGGACGAGTGGCTGAACGACGGCGAGCAGACTCCGGTTGTCAGTTGCCCCGGTCTCGAAAAGAGCGCCGTAGACGATGCCGTTGACCGAGGGCTCAAGCGCTTCTATCTGCGTCCAGGCTATATGTTGACGTTCCTCCTTTCCACTCGAAGCCCATCGGATTTGTATCGAAAACTGCAGGGCGCCAGAAACTTCTTCTCTTATCTATGGACAGCGCATGGCCGGAAGAAAGCCTGAAAGCTCCACCGGCCTGCGACGGATCCCGCCATCCCATCCCAGTACACGCCAAGGCACTGGAACTGGTGCTCTGAGCGCGAGATAGACAGCACATGAAGCCTCCCCCAGCACTGTCAGTCATCCTGGCCGTTCGCAATGCCCCGGTTCAGATCGCCAAATGCCTGGGATCCCTTGAAAAACAGGCTAAGGTCCATCCAGAGATCCTGGTCGTCGATGATGGCTCCACCGACGAGACAGCCTCCGTGGCGGAATCCTTTTCCGGAGTGCGGGTCATCCGCCTCGACTGGGGTGGACCGTCACGGGCCAGGAATGTGGGGGTGAGGGCGGCGCGGGGGGAGATCGTGGCGTTCACCGACTCCGACTGCGTGCCGCACCCCGACTGGCTGCGCGAGCTGCTCCATTGCTTCGACGACCCCGAGGTGGCCGGGGCGGGCGGGGACCAGGTGAGCCCGGCCGACGAGACTCCGTTCGGGCGAAGCGTGCAGGACTTCTTCAAGACCATCGGGGTCATGACGGAGTACATCCGGCCCGACGAATCCCAACGGGCGATCCGGGAAACCAACCACAACCCCAGCTGCAATTCCGCCTATCGCAAATCGGCTTTCGAGGAGGTCGGGGGCTTCAGCGAAGACCAGTTCCCCGGGGAAGACCTGGAGCTGGACCTCAAGCTCCGGAGGCTCGGCCACAAACTGGTTTACAACCCGGCGGCCGTTGTGGGACATTACCGTCCCGGCAGCCTCCGCGCCCTGGCGTCCATGATGCGCCGCTACGGCGCGGGGGAGAGACGCCTGGTCGAAAAACACGGTTTCCTGCGAATGCTGGATTTTCAGCCTTTCCTGATTCTGGCTGGAGGCTTCGTCCTGACCGCCCCGATCATGGCTCATCCGGCGGCCTGGCCGTTGCTCTTCCTGCCCTGGTTGGCAGCACTCGGCTTTTTCTGGGTCAGAACGTCGAGCTTGGGAAGGGGGCTTCGGTACACGCTCTTTCTGACCATCGTCACGGCATGCTGGAACTGGGGATTCATCCGGGGAGGCAAGGGCTGGTCGCGACTCGCCTCCTTGCACCAGGAAAGCTGAGCACCTTGCCTACCGGCTTGGCGGCCGCCATGCGGTGGTGGGCCCTTGCGGTGGCATTGAGCCGGCAGCTTGAAGCTCGGAGCTTGCCTGAGCAGGACCGTGGAGCATGAGGCCACTCCCATCCATGGACTCCCATCGAGTCGTTCCCATCCGGCAGCCGGTGCCTCCCGGGAGCCTCACCATCGTCATCCCCGCCCTCAACGAGGAGGAGGCCATCGGGGAGACCATCCAGAAGTGCCTGGACGCCCGGGAGAGGATCCTCAGGGAGACCCCCATCGGCGATGTGGAGATCATCGTGGTGAGCGACGGGAGCACGGACCGGACAGCGGAGATCGCTCAGTCCTACGACGGCGTCAAGGTCATCGTTCACTTCGATAACCTTGGCTACGGCGCCGCCATCAAGAGCGGGTTCGCCGAAGGCCGGGGTGAGATCCTCGGGTTTCTGGACGCCGACGGGACCTGTGACCCCCAGTTCTTCGTGAATCTCTGCCAGGCGTGCATCGAGGAGTCCGCCGACGTGGTGGTGGGCTCCCGCATGAACGACGAGAGCCGAATGCCGGCGCTCAGACGCCTCGGAAATGCTTTCTTCGCCCGGCTCGTGTCCTACCTTGCCGGCACCCGCATCACCGACACGGCCAGCGGCATGCGCGTCCTCAGGCGCGAAGCCCTGAAGAAGCTCCAGCCCCTGCCCACGGGCCTGCACTTCACTCCGGCCATGACCTGCCGTGCCCTCACCCAGAAGGATCTGAGCATCGTCGAAGTCCCCATCCCCTACCACGAGCGGCTGGGTCGCTCCAAGCTGAGCGTCTTCCGGGATGGCCTGCGGTTTCTCCTGATCATTGCCGAGATCACCCTCTCCTACTGTCCCCTGAAGTTCTTCGGCGCCGCGGCAACCGTCCTGGGCCTACTGGCCTGCGGTTACGGCCTGGGCCCCCTCTGGTCCTACCTGGTGGAGGGGATCGTCCCCGAACGGTTCATCTATCGCCTCATCACCGTCAACACGCTCATTCTCGCCGCCTTGGCATCGCTGACCGTCGGCATCGTGGCCGAGCGCGTGGCGGCCGCCCTCGTGGGGAACGAGCGCAAGCACTGCCTGGTCGGGAGGCTGCTGCTTTCCACCTGTACGACGCTGAACATGCTGCGCTTCGGACTCGTGCCCATCGTGGTGGGGATCCTCCTCAACCTCGGCCCCATCGTCGACTACCTCACCACCCGCCAGATCACCTACCACTGGACTTACATCGCCACCGGCTCCGTCCTGGTCCTGGCGGGAATCCAGATCACGGCCATGGGGATCCTCGAGCTGCTGCTGACCCGGATTCTGGAGCGGAACAGCGCACGCGAGCGATGCGATTAGGGAGATCCCGTGCAGGGGGCATGGAGGCGTGGAGCCGTGAGAGGGTCACGCCCTCCACGGCATACCGCGCGGCGAGCCACTGAAGGAACGCGCGGATGCGCCAGGTGAGCCGCCGCACGGACGCTTCCGTCGGGTAGTCCGGCGTCGCCCCGGCAAGCAGCTCGGTGGAGTGGAGGAACATGACGAGCACCCGGCCGCCCCGGGCATGGTGCAGCCGGACCGCCCACCGCATGGAAGCCAGAGGAAACCACGCGGGCTGAATCCCCACCACCCCCAGGGTCCGGAAGATCGAGAGCAGCCGATATCGCCCTCCCCCGACCATCCCCAGGGCAGCCCGGTAGACACAGGCCCCCAGCCCCGGCCAAAGGGCCACCTGAGTCAGGGGAGCCTCCAGTAGCGAGCTCCCTCCCATCTCCTCCTCATCCCACCAGAATGGCTCGTTTCCCGCCAGAAAATGATCGGCCGCGCCCGGTCCGAACCGGCAGGGCACGATGCTGCTGTCCACCCGGAACCCGCAATCCGGCAGCAGGCGGCGCACGGCGGGACCGAGATCGAAGCGGCCCATGCGGAACGCCTCGGGCTTCTCCCCCCATCTGCTCTCGATGGCTTTGGCGAGGCTCTCCAGCTTGGCCTTGAGGAGCGACCGCGGCATGAAGTCGGAGGGCACCGGCTCCGGCCATGCAAGATCGGCGAATGGAGGGGTGCACCACGGATGGAGGTGGGCTCCGATCTCGGCCCCCAGCTGCCGCCGCCACCGGTCCAGGATCCGGCCGCATTCGGGGTCCACAGCCACGGGATGGGTCACGAGGAGCGTCAGCGGAAGCCCGAGCTCCCGACTGACGGGCTCGAGGCGCCCGAGCTCGCGAACGCTCCGCACTCCGGGAGGGACCTGGGGATAACGCCCCGAAAAGAGCCCTTCTTCCTCCACGTCCACCGTGATGACGAGCTTCAGCTCGCTTTTCATGCCAGGGTATCCGATGAAGGGGGCTCCTTCCTCGGATCCAGGGCCACCTTGACGGTCTGAAAGCGCTTTTTGTCCACGGCGGCCTTGAAGGCCCTGCCGTATTCCTCGATGGGGAAGACATGCGTGAGCAGGCCGCCAACGGGATAATCCCCGCGACCGAGCAGCCCCAACGCCAGCTCATAGGTCCTGACCCGCTCCCCGCGATGCATGCCGTGCCCATAGGCCATGGAACCGGTGACCCTGAGCTCACGGAGCCAGAGGCTGGAGACATCCGCCCAGCGAAGGGTCCCCGCCGTTCCGACCATGACGTAGGTACCTCGTCCCCGCAGCGCGATGAGCCCCTCCTGGAACGAATGGGAGCTCCCGACGCAATCCAGGAAGAGGTCGGCACCCCCTTCCAGGTTTCCACCCCCGAGGGTCGTGGGCAGCAGGCGGGCGCCGGCTGCCGCGCCCAGCTCGGATCGCACCGGATTCATGAGAACGATGTCCGCACCGCCGGCCAGCGCCAGCTCCCGCTGGTAAGGATGCCTCGCCACGGCCAGCAGTCTGGCTCGGGAGCCCAGCATCCTGAGGCACCGCAGGATGTGCTGTCCCACGCTGCCCGCACCGTACACCACCACCGTGTGCCCGTCCTCGGGGAAATGGTCCAGGACGGGCTGGAGCGCGGAGGCCACCGAATCGGCCAGCACGGCGTCCTCGTCCGGAACCTTCTCCGGAATCTTGAAGAGGTTCTCCGCCGGCGCGGAGGTGAATTCAGCCATTCCTCCACCGCAGCTCCGGCTGAAGCCCATCTGACCGGGGAGGAGGTCACCCAGGGTCGTGCTCTCGCAAAGATTGTAGCTCCCCTCCCGGCAGAATCGGCATGGAGGCACGCCCCTGGCCCTGCACGGCAGCAAAGGCTCCACCACCACGCGATCGCCAGGGTGGAAGCCCGAATCCACGGGGGCTTCGACCACCTCCGAAACCATTTCGTGGCCGATGATGGCGGGAAATGAAGCATACGGCTCCAAAAGGACGGATTCCGTCCCCCTCAGAAGCCCCAGATCCGAGCCGCAGATGCCGCAGAGCCGGTTCCTGAGCACCACCCACCCTTTTCTGGGCGCGAAAGGTACCTCCTGGAGTCTCAGCGGGGAGAGGGCGGGATGGAAGGCCCGTGGATTCAGAAGGCTCATCCACCGGTTCAGCAGGTAGAGAGGGATGGACTTGCGATAGACCAGGGCCCGCATGGGATACACTCCTTCGGCCAAACCCGGGCTCCGACCAATGAAGACAGGCCGCGGCCAGGGGCACCCTTCTCCAAGGATTGGATTTAGCCGCCGTCTGGTGGTATACGACCTCAAATGCCCGTCGGCAAGCGGGGGACTCCTCGCGCTTCAGGCTTCCGCCGCGTCAGCCGGGGGATCGAGACTCTTTCACACAAGGGCTTTGGCTGTCAAGCCGCACCGAGAAGGACCATCCGCATGTCCAAAAGGGTCATGATCGCTCACCAGGCGATCCTCAGGCTTCTCCCGCGCTTGCTGGATCAGCCGGGCACCGGCTTGAAGCTGGCCCGGCTTCAGCTGGAGAAGTGGCTCTTCAACCACCTCTACCCCGACCACGCGGAGGGTCGGGCTCACGGCATCCGTCAGCTCAGTATCCGCATCACGGATCTATGCAATCTCCGCTGCGCGACCTGCGGCCAATGGGGTGAAGGGGGCTACCTTCACGGCAGGAGCATGAAGGAGCTGAAGGCCCAGGAGGTGCCTCCCGCCAGGTACGCCGAGCTTCTCGAAGACCTGGTCGCCCACGGGCATGCGCCGCTGGTCTACATCTGGGGGGGCGAGCCGATGCTCTACCCCGGTACGGTGGATCTCATCGAAAAAGCGACATCCCTGGGGCTCGGAACCTCCATCGTCAGCAACGGATCCTTCCTGGCCGCCGAGGCGGGCCGCCTGGTGGAGGCGCCTCTTTTTCTGCTGCAGCTTTCCATCGACGGGCACAGTCCCGAGTCTCACAATGCGGCGCGCCCCAGCGCCGGGAGGGACGGCGACAACTTCTCGAGCATCGAATCCGCCCTCGAGGCCGTGAACGGCGAGCGCGCGGCGCGCGGCCGAAGACTTCCCCTCATCGCTTCCCTCACCGTGATCTCACAGCTCAATCACCATCACCTGGTGGACATCCACGAAACGTTTCGGGACCGGGTGGATCTCTTCGTCTTCTATCTCTCCTGGTGGATCGACGCCGCCGGCGCGTCGGCCCACGAAACCGACTTCAGGCGCCGCTTCGGGTTCCAGCCCCGCCTGCACCGGGGGTGGGTGGGCAGCTGGAAGCCCGACGACTACCATGCGCTGGACGGGCAGATCCAGGAGCTTCAACGCCGGTCCGCCTCCCGGGGCAGCCCTCCCGTCATCTTCATTCCCCACATCCGCGGCGCCAGGGCTCTCGAATCCTACTACACGGATCACCGGAACCGGTTCGGTTTCGGCCAGTGCATTTCCATTTATCAGGCCGTGGAGGTGGACAGCAACGGCGACCTGTCCCCCTGCCGCGACTACCACGACTACGTGGTGGGCAACGTCAAGGAAGCGACCATCACCGAGCTCTGGAACGCTCCGGCCTACCGCCGCTTCCGGAAAAGCCTGTCCACGGAGGGGCTCATGCCCGTCTGCTCGCGCTGCTGCGGGCTCATGGGCTATTGAGGGAGCCGTATGAAGGACGGGCCCAGAGTCGTCATGCTGCTGGAGGACCTGGAGTTCGGGGGCACCCAGCGCCAGGCCCTGGAGCTGACCATGCGCCTGGATCCCGGGCTCCTGGACGTGGAGCTCTGGATGATGCGCTCGGGCAGCGACTTCCGGCTCCCCTCCCTCGGCGCCGGCCCAACCCTCCGATGGCTCGCCCGGTCCAGGACGTCGGTGCTCCCCGGCATCCTGGGGACCGCTCGGCACCTTCGCTCCCGTCCCGTCGACCTGCTGGTCCTCCTCACCGCCATCCCCAACATCTGGGGGCGTCTCCTGGGCCGAGTCCTGCGCATCCCCCGCATCCTGGCCACCATTCGGGGGGAAGGCGGCCTGTTTCGACAGCATGAAATGCTGCTGTGGCGGCTGGCGGATCATCATCTCTGCAACAGCACGGCTCTCAAGGCCATTCTGGTGGACAAGCACGCGATTCCCGATTCGCGGGTCAGCGTTATTTGGAACGGCATCGACTGCCAGCGATTCCACCCGCCGCCCGCCGGCACCCGCGCCGCGGCGGAGCCTATCGTCCTGTGCGTGGCCCGGATGGTGCCCGACAAGGATCCGAGAACGCTCGTTTCCGCCTTCAAGATCGTTCTGGATCGATTCCCCGCCGCCAGGCTTCAGCTCGTGGGCGACGGCCCCCTGAAGGGGGAGATCATTGCCGAGGCCCGCCGCACGCTGCCCCATGGCCGGTTCCAGTTCCTGGACGGCACCAGGGATCTGCTGCCCTTGTACCACCAGGCCAGCCTGCTGGTCCTCAGCTCCATCCGGGAGGGATTCCCCAACGTGGTCATCGAGGCCATGGCGTGCGGGCTTCCCGTGGTGGCCACGCGCGTGGGCGGCCTCGCGGAAGTGGTGGATCACGGCCGGACGGGCCTGCTCGCCAGCCCCGGAAGCCCCGAGGCCCTGGCCGGGCCCATGGTGGAGCTGCTGAGGGACGAGGAAAAACGGATCATCCACGGAGCGGCCGGACGGCGGCGGGCCGAGGATCTCTTCAGCATCGACGCCGCGGTGCGCTCACACGAACAGCTCTTCCTGCGGCTCCTGCACAGCGGCAGCCTGCCTCCTCCATCTCCAGGCCAGGCCTGAAGGGCGGCCCTCCGACCCGCTCGTCATCGTTGGAAACACCGGACGAGAGGGGCTCTCCGCGGCGATCTCCGGACCATGCAGGCATTCATCGGCGGAGGCAGACCGTCCTGTGCTGAACTGCCTGACTTCAGGGGGCATCCGTCATGGTCCCGCGAGCCAGGAAACGGTCCACGGCGGCAAAGACCTCATCATTGCCGCAGAAGCGGCCTCCCCGGATGTTCTCCCGGAATCGGTCCAGATCGCCTTCGAAGGCGGCCAGCAGGCGGGGGCTGGCCCCGTAATCCGTCGAGAAGCTTCCGTACCCGAGCCGCTTCAGGTAGTGGACATTCAGGTATTGCTCGAACAGCCCCGCGATGGGAAAGGCGAGCACGGGCTTGCCCAGGTGAAGCGCCTCGGAGATCAGATTGTGGCTGCCGCCGCAGATGACATAGCTGCAACCTCGCAGGTCGTCGAGGAAGCCCTCCTCGGACGGCGCCTTGAAGCGGAGATTGCCCTGAGCTCCCTCGGCGTGCTGCCCATAAACGATGACGGGGCGGCGAATCGCCCGGAGTAACGGCAAGTATCCCCTGAAGGTCGAAGTGCTCTGGTAGGAGAGCACATGACCTCGGTCCTCGGACTCCAGGCCCAGCACCGGCTTCCGGAGGATGGGGGGCACGATCTTGTAGGCACCGCCATTCTTGGTCAGGCCGTTCAAGAAGAACGATACGACCAGGTATTCCCGGGCCGCGCTGAATACGTGCCTGGCCGAGAGATACAGGCCCACGTAGCTGGCCCATTGTCTCACGGGGATGCCTGGAATGGCGGAGGTGACGATGTGCTGGTGGTCCAGGGAAAGGCAGGGAATTCCCAGCTGCCTGCATAGATGGGGGACAAAGAACTCCCAGTCTGTGATGCCGAATTCCGGATCGAACCGCATCACCTCCTCCAGGAGGGAGTCCTTCATGGCGTTTCGCCGCACCCAGAAACGGAGGTTCCGGTACAGCATGGGGAGGGTCTCCACCCGGTGCCGGCTCACCACGGTCTCGGGGCTGATGAGCTGGAGAACCCTGTAGGACCGCCGCAGGAACTCGGCCCCCTGGGAATGGCTGACGAAGAGGAATTCATGCTCCGGGTAGTGCCTCGCCACAGCCAGCGATCGCACACCGTGGCCTCTTCCGTTGCCCTGCACTCCGTATAGAATCCTGGCCATGGCATCCTGTCGTGGAAGGTTTCCAGTTTAAAACTTCCAGATTCGAGCTCAAGCCCAGTCCGGCTCCACCGGGACCAGCGGAACCGGCAAAACTGAGCATCCCCGGTCAGGCACCGTGCCTCAGCCGTCCCGAGGATCTTCCTCGTAAAGAATCTTCTCGACCCTGCCCCCCCGGCCCACCTCATAGGTGATCCCACGCCAGGAAATGCGTTGGGTCAGCCATGTCGCCGCATAGCACCAGGCGGTGATGAAGTGCATCAGGGCGAAGGCGGCCGTCCACCTGATGAGGGGGACCGATTCGGGAACCAGCCGCCTGAAAAGCGACGCCAGACCGGCGAACGCCGCGAGAAACGAGGCCGCGGTCAATGCGACCCTCGGATCGACCCAGCCCGCCGCGGCTCCCGCGATCCCGACCATCGAAAGCAGCAGCGGGAGAACGAGGAGCAGGGCCACCGGGACGGCCAGGACCCACAGGACGGGCTGAAAGCACTTGAAGTACATGAGCTGCCGCGTCAGCCAGGCGGCCCACCCGGCCAGCGACTGACCCGAGATCTCAGTGAGGAGACAGGCTTCGGAGACCGGGCGGCATCGAATTCCCGCCTTGAGAAAAAGGCATCCCAGGGCATAGTCGTCCACGACGGTTTCGGCCCAGACCCGGGGAACCTTCAGGGACTCGAAGACCTGGGCCGAGACCGCCGTGGCGCCCCCCCAGGGCTGGGTGACGAATGGAATCCCCTGAAGCATGTGGATGGCCATGACCGAAAGCAGCATGCCCAGGGTTCCCATGGCCGCATCCCCCGCACGGACCCTGTGGTAGCCGCTCGCCAGAACCACCCCCCGCTCTTCCATCGGCCGCACCAGATTCTCGAGAAAATGCGGCGGCGCCCAATGGTTGGCGTCGCAGAAGACCAGGATGTCAGGCCTGGCTCCCGCCGCATCGAGGCCTTTCAGTAGATTGTGATTCTTCTGCCCGCACCCCTCGGCACGGCCGCTCAGCACATGACGCGCATGTGGAGCCTCACCGCAGAGCCTGCGCGCCAGGGGGGTGGCGGGGTCATCCTCGTCCCGGGTCACCATCACCACCTCGTAGGCCGGATGGCTCTGGGTGAGGAGTGATCCCAGAGTGAACGGGAGATCCTGGGCCGATCCCGTCACCGGTACGACGACCCGAGCCCGGGCCCGGGCCCGGGTCCGCCCCCTCCCCGCCCCCCGTCCCTGCTCAGCCGCTTCCGATGCCTGGGCGGCGATGCCCCGGCGCACGTGATCGGCGGCCAGGAGGTACAGGCCGCCAACCAGAAGGACGTACAGCGCTCCGCTGACCACTAGAACCTCGAACATGCCCAGTCCTGTCCCGCCAGGTCCATGCGAACGAAGCTTCCACTTCCAGACTTCATTCAGCTGGATCTCGCCGGAATTCCATTTCAACAGCCCTTGGCCTCGGCGCGCGATACCACAGGAGCGCCAGGACGGCCACGGGGATCAGTGCCAGGATCTCCCCCGCTTCTCGGAAAAGCGCGGAGGCTCCCAGAGCGTACAGCGCCGCGCCAGCCGCCACCGCGAGGAGGGCCTGAGCCCACGTCTCCCCCGTGATCAGGCCCAAGTGGCGATGGCAGTAGCCCGTCGTGAGGAGGGCCATGAGCCCCTTGGTGGCCACGATGGCGACGGCCGCACCTTCCAGCGGAAATCTCGGGATGAGAGCCGTGCACACCACCAGATTGAATGCCAATCCAGCCAGGTAGAATTTGAGGAGCAGCCGCTCCAGCCCCATGGCCATCATCAGGTAGGCCGCCAGGTTGTGAAGAAAGGAGAAGAGCACCGTGGCCACCAGGAGCTTCTGGAGCTGGATCGCCGGTGCGTAGTCGCCGCCGTAGATGATCCCGATGAGCCGGTCAGCCTCCACGTGGAGCACGAACATGATGGGGAGGGAGGCGAGGAGGAGCCAGCGGCCGCAATTCCGCGCCACGGTGGCCAGCTCGCGGGAGTCGTCGCGGCTCAGATTCACGAAGAGCGGAAAGAGAACGTTCTTCAGCAGGAGATTGGAGGTGAGGACCGAGATCCCGTCCACCATCTGCCAGGTCACGCTGTACTGCGCCACTCCATCGGGTCCGCCAAAGCGCTGGAGGAAGAAGATGTTGCTCTTGTTGTACAGGATGGCCGCCAGCGCCATGAGGACAAAAACGATGCCTCCCCGTCCCCGGCTCAGCAGGCGCCCCATCCTCGGGCGCTTCCAGGCCGACGGGGCCCGGGCCAGGGTCTCGACCACGGCGATGCTCAGCCCCGTGAAGGTTTCAATGGCCAGATAGCAGGCCACCCAGACCGGCGCCAGCCCCGCAAGGAGGGAGGCGAGGCCCCAGCCGAGCCCGAGGGAGGCCGACAGCGAGCGGATCCTGGCCTCCACGTGCTGTCGACCCTCCACCTGGCAGGCCACGTAAAACGACGTCGTCAGCGCCTGGAACCCGACGCCCGCCACCACCACGAGGATGAGCACCCTGAGGGAAGGTGCGTAGTCCTGCCAGTGCGCGAACCCCTGGGCCGCGGCCAGCCCCAGCAGGAGCAGGCCTCCCTTGAGGATGGACACCTCCGCCAGCAGGTCGGCCTTTTCGTCCTGGTGCCCCGCCAGAAGCGTCACCAGGTGCTGGTTCAGTCCAAACTCCGCCACGAAGACGACCACCTGGGCAATGCTGAAGGCCAGCATGAATTCCCCGTAGGTCGTCGTGCTGGTTCTGGCCAGGAGGATGAAAAAAGCGCTCTGCAGGACCTCCCGCAGCCACTGGGCCCCCAGAAGGTAGGCAAACCTGCGGAGAATGCCATGGGAAGCTTCACTCATGGGAGCCCGCCAACCAGGGCGTCGCCGGCGGCGCTTCTCGCCCCCCGGTCATGTCCCGAGACCCCGAAGCCGGAAGGGCCCCCAGCAGAAGCTCCCGCACCGCCCCAAAGCATCGCTCCGGGTGGAACAGCTCCGTCGCCAGGCTGCGTCCCGCCTCGGCCATGCCGATCGCCCCCCCCCGGTCCCCAATCAGGGACGCCACCCCGTCGGCCAGGGCCGCGGAATCCCCCGGGGGTACCAGCACTCCCGTGATGCCATGGCGGATCACCTCGGATATCCCGCAGACGTCGGAGGCCACCACGGGAATCCTCTGCATGAGTGCCTCCACGATGACGTTGGGAAGACCGTCCCGATCCCCCGAGGGATCGACGACGCTCGGCATGATGAAGACATCCGCACCGCTCAGGAGCCCGGGGACGCCTTCGTAGGGCACGAAGCCCGGGAAGTGAACGCGGTGGTCCAGATCGAGCCTGCGGGCAAGGGTCCGCAAACGATGCCCCAGGGGACCCTCGCCCCCCAGGGTCAGCTCCCAGGCAATGCCCCGACTCTCCAGAAGATGGCAGGCCTCGAGGAGAACGTCGAACCCCTTTTTGCGGACGAACCGCCCCAGCGCCATCAGCCGGAAGGGAGGCTTCATGGGCACCGCCGCCGGAGCCCTCGCCCGAATGGGATGGCCGCTGTAGACCAGACGGATCTTTTGCCGGTCCCGATCCGTCGCCGCATGAGCCCGGAGATGCTCCACATTGGCCCGGTTCTCGGTACGCACGAAGGAAGCCGCTGATATCTTTTCGGCCAGAGCCCCGTCCGGTGGATAAATGTCCGTGGCGTGGGCCGCGAAGCTGAAGGGAATCCCCGTCAGGCGAGACGCCACCCAGGCCGCCGTCGCCGGACCGTTGGCCCACGGGGCGTGGATGTGCTCGATCCCCTCCTCCTCACAGCGCCGAGCCACCTCGAAGCCGCATAGAAAAGCCCAGAGATTCTCTCCCGCCATCTCCAGGTCGCTCCAGCGCCGGAGCGGCACGGTGCGGGCCAGGTCGCGAAACATGGCGGGGTTCCGGCGCCGCCAGAAGCCAAGCGCCTCGGGAGCCTTGGGAATGAGCCCCAAGCCGAGCCTTTCCACCTCAAGCCCGGCGGAAGTCATTTCCGTCGACGGATTTCCCCTGATCTCGCCATAGAGCGTCAGCACCCTCAGGTCCAGGCCCCGACCGTGAAGGTGACGGACCTCATTGAAGATGAAGGTCTCGGATGGCTCGGGAAACCAGTGCAGCACGTAGGCGATTCTGGGCTCACTCAACAGGCGCTCCCAACGTTGGCAGGATACAAGCCGCTCCATGCCGTGACAGGGCGTGAGCCCCCCGGGAGACGAGGGCCACCGAGCCCTGCGATATCAGGGCTTCCGATTCTCCGAATAATGACACCCGGGTGATGGAAAACCACTTCCGACCGTTTCTCGTTCCATCCCGTCTGTCCGGGTGAGCTGCCGGCACCTTCGATCTGTCCATTTTACGCAAAAAGGCCCACGAGGAAACATCCTCCTCGTGGGCCCTGCAAATGGCGGTACGGCATCGATGCTCACACCGCGGCCGACAACCTGCCTTATTCGGCGGGAGCCACGGCGGGCTGAGCCTCGGTTTCGACCACGGGGGCCGGCTGATCCTGGAGATAGAGCTGCTTAACCCTGACAAGGTAGATCACCAGGGGGCGATAGGCCAGGTGAGCCCACTTGGCGAAGGGAACCTCCAGCACGAGCATGGGCACGGCCACCATCATGTGGACGATGTAGAGTCCGTAGGTGGGAATCGGCCAGTTCAGCAGGCGCGTGAAGTGGATGAAGATACCGGTCATGGTGGTGAGCTGCAGAAGGATGAGGAACATCCAGTCCGTGGGATGGGAATACCGATAGACCGGTTTGCTCTTCTTCAGCCGACCGATGATGGCGTAGGTGGTCCCGTACATGATGGCGAAAGTAGCATAGTAGCCAACGAGGCGAATGGGATGCCACAGGGGGTATTCAGGCAGATCTCTCTGAAACTTGAGGTTCTCGAATCCCAAGCCGTTGATGAAAACCACCACCAGGAGGAACACGGAGGCGTAGCCCGTCATGATCATGAGGTGAACGAACCACTGCATCTTGTCCGTGCACTGCCCGAAGCGCTTCTGGGTGAGAACGTGGATGAGCAGCTCCTTGGCCTGGCTCGCGTAGTACTTGACCGGGATTTTGAAGGCCAGGTCCCCCATGGTGTACTTGAAGCAGTGGAACACATTGCTCAGAAGCAGGAAGGAGAGGATCGCCGCCATGCCCAAATCGGCCAGCTCGATCTTGTCCGAAGGCCACACGGAGTTGATGTGGGCATTCTGCCAGTCGATGTTGTCGCCGTGGAAGAGAAGCAGTCCCATACCGACCAGAAGGGCCACGATGCTGATGGCGATGATCTCGAAGCGCTCCGAGGTGTAGAACTTCCGGGCGAACCCCGTCCAGTCGTAAGCCGCCGTCAGGTAACGCCGCAGCGCCATCATCGTCTCACCCGGCTCGGCACCCCGGGGACACTGGGTGGAACAGTCGCCGCAGTAATAGCAAAGCCAGGGCTCGGGCGATTTGAGAATCTTTTCCGTCTGGCCCATCTGAATGTAGCGCACGAACTTTCTGGGAAAAGGGTTTTCCGGGGTGGAGAGCGGACAGATGGCGGTACAGTTTCCGCAGTTATAGCACTTCTGCGCTTCGGAGAGCCCGAAATGCTTCAAATCGTGAATTAGGTTAGGATCGACTTTATTGCTCATCCCAATGCCTCCTCCTGAGGGGGATCAAATCAGTCCATAGGATCCTGCCTGAGCCCCGGGCCCATGAATCCGACGGGCAGGCGGCAGATCGAGGCCCGAGCCCCGAGCCGCCAGAAGTCCCCGCCGGCCGATCACAGACCCGGGGGCTCCTCCTAGAAACCCTTGTACGGGTTCGGCCCAATTTCCACAAGCCTGTCAGAGAACTCATCCAGGACTTTGGCGAGGGTGTTGTAATCCGTGATGGAAACCGACTCGAATCGGACGCGGTCCGACTCGAGCTGCAGACGGTCGAGGGTTTCCTTGACCTTGCTCAGACGGATGCTGGCCAGCTCGCTGCCCTTGATGAAGTGGCACTGGTAGTTGTCCCCGTGGGCACACCCCAGGAGCAGCACGCCGTCGATGCCCTTGGAGAGCGAATCCGCCACGAAGATGAGGTTCAGGGACCCCAGGCAGCGCATGGGCATGATGCGGACCCATGGATTGTAGCCGATGCGCCGAAGCCCCATCATGTCGAGGGCGGGGTAGGCGTCATTCTCGCACGCCAGAACCAGGATGCGGGGCTTCTCATCGTATTCGTCGGGCACGTTGATGGCCTTGATGGCATCGCCGATCATGCCGACGGAGTAGTTCTTGAAAGAAATGATGCGCTCGGGGCAGGCACCCATGCACACGCCGCATCGGCGGCAGCGCGTGGGCTGCGGCAGCGGATTGCCCTTCTCGTCCTCGTTGATGGCCCCGAAGGGACATTCTTCCGTGCACCGCTTGCACTGGGTACAGCGCTGCATGAAGAACTCGGGATACGTCATGTCGCCGGCACGAGGATGAACCGCCAAGCCACGGCTGGTGAGCTCCACGCACTGGATGGCCTTCATGGCCGCGCCCGCGGCGTCTTCCTGGGCACTGGCCACACCCATGGGGCGGCGCACGCAGCCCGCGGGATAGATGCCGGTCCTGCGGCTCTCATACGGGAAGCAGATGAAATGGGAATCGGGGAACCCGTATTTGAGCCCGGGAAGCTCCGGCCCCTGACGATACTGCAGGTTGAGGATATCGGAAGCCAGGATGGTGTCGGCCGGGACTTCGGATGCCTCCTCGCCTTCCTTGGGCTCCTTGGCCCGGGGATCGTCCCCGAGCGCCGATACAGGCACCATGCCGGTGGCGAGCACGACCATGTCCAGATCGCCCAGGGCCACCGATTCCCCCAGGAGCTCGTCCACGAATTCGATCGTGATGGCACTGCCGCTCACCTTCACCTCGGGATCCTGGGACCGGGCGAAGATGACTCCGGACTGCTGAGCCTTGCGGTAGAAATCCTCGGACTGGCCCGGCGTGCGCATTTCCTTGTAGATGATGAAAACGTTGGTCTCGGGGCTTTCCTGCTTGATGAGGATGGCCTGCTTCAAGGAAGTGAGGCAGCAGGCCGTCGAGCAGTACGGCAGGTGCTCGGGATCCCGCGAGCCCGCGCACTGGAGGAACGCCACGTTCTTGAGGGCCTTGCCGTCGCTGGGCCGGGCCACATCGCCCGCCAGCTTCATCTCCTCAAACTGCACATTGGTGATGATGTTGGGAGACTGACCGTATCCCAGCCTGGCGTCGAGCTTGGCGGGATCGTAGGGCTGCCAGCCGGCCGCCATGACAACGGCCCCGATGGGGTGATCCGCCGTGGATCCGTTCTGCTTGATCTTCACATCGAAGACACACGGCCCGCCCTCGATGGACTCGACCTTGGCGCCGGTGTACACTTTAATGTTGGCATTCTGCTTCACGGATTCGACGAGGTCGCCCAGGTCGTTGGGCTTGACATCCTTGTAAGGGAAAGTCGCCTTGTCGGTCACCTTGCTCTGGAAACCGCCGAGCTGACCCTCTTTTTCCACCAGGACCGCCTTGTAGCCCGCCTTGGCCACCTCCAGGGCCGCGGTGAGCCCCGTGACGCCGCCGCCCACCACGAGAATGTCCTTGGACAGCTCACGCTCGGGCTTGTAGGCCTCGGGCAGCTCCATCTTCTTCACCTTGGCCCCGCTGATCCGGAGATAATCCTCCGCCATCATCTGGGTGTCTTCGGCATTGGGCGGCTGGCACCAGACCACCTGCTCGCGCAGGTTCACGCGGTCGACGATGCACCCGTCGAAACTGAACACGTCATACATGACACGGGGCGAGCAGGCCGCGATGATCAGCGTGTTGGCCCCTTCCTTGGCGATGTCGTTCTTGATGAGCGCCGCGCCGGCCTCGCTGCAGAGCGTGGGGTGGGTCTGACAGATGGCGACCTTGCACTCGCCCGTGGCCACCTTGCTCAGCTGCTCGATGTCGAGGGCGTCCCCGATACCGCACCCGGTACAAATATATGCTGCAATCTTCTGTTCCATGGATGTCTACCTCCTCGCAACGGATTGGATGGCTTTGAGAGCCGCTGCCGTGCCATCTTGAACCGATTCGGATACTCCTGCGGGAGTCCTCGTGCAACCGGCGGCGCAGATTCCGGGGGCGGCGTGCATTGAAGCCACGAACCCGTAGTCGTCATAAGGCACGCTGATGGGGACCGGCTCATCGGAAGTCGCGGGCTGCATTCCCGTGGCCAGCACCACCAGATCGAAGCTCATCTCGTGGAGCGAGGCCGTGTTCGTATCCTCGACGCGGACCATCAGGTTCTTCGTGGCGTTGTCCTGCTCGATCTTGGCCACCTTACCCTTGAAGAAGATCGTGCCGGGATCTTCCTTGACCATGCGGTAGAAATCCTCCAGCCGGTCCATCGCGCGAATGTCGATGTAGAAGATGTAAACCTTGGCATCGGGATACTGCTCGCGCACGTAGGTCGACTGCTTCATGGATGCCAGGCAGCAGATGGTGGAGCAGAACGGGAGATGGTTCTCGTCGCGGGACCCCGCGCACTGAACGAAGGCGACGGTTTCAGGGGCCTTGCCGTCCGAGGGGCGCAGGATCTTGCCCTGGGTGGGGCCGTTGGGCGCCGCCAGTCTCTCCATCATCACGTTGGTGATGACGTTGGGATACTTGCCGGAACCGTAGGAGTCAAGCCTGGTGACGTCGTAGGGCTTCCAGCCGGTGGCCCAGACGATGGTGCCCACCTTCAGATCCAGGGTCTTCGTGCTCATGTCCAGATCGATGGCGTCGTAAGGACAGGCCTCCTTGACTTTCTGTGCCTCGCCGCTCTTCACCAGGGCGGGGTCGAGGATGAACCTCAGAGGGAAAGCCATGTCGTGGGGGAGATAGGCGGCCTTGACCTTGTCCATGTTGTAGTTGAAGGGGTTATCGATCTCCATGGAGCAGGCTTCGGCGCATTTACCGCAGGCGGTGCACTTCTCGTTGACGTAACGGGGGCTCAGTTTGATGGCCACGTCGAAGTTGCCCTCTTCCCCCGACACCGACTCCACTTCCGCCTGGGTGAGCACGTGCAGCTTCGGGCTGATCTTCATGCGGCGAAAGTTGATCTCCAGTCCGCAATAAGGGGGACACAATTTGGGGAAATACTGATGAAGCTGGGCTACCCGACCTCCGAGGTACGGCTGCCTTTCCACGAGATAGACCTCGTGGCCCGCTTCGGTCGGCTGCTTCGATGGCGGCAGTGAGCCCGCTCATACCGCCTCCGACCACCAGAATGCTTTGCGTTACTGCGTTTGCCATGCTTATCCTCCTAAGGCTGTGTGAAATATCGAGAACCCCGCCAGCGATCGGGCGCAATCTCCAGGAATGACCATAGGGCTGTGAGGCATGGAGCTTGCCAGAGAAGTCCCCATAAATCCATGTGCTTATATACACAAAGCGATCCAGCCTTGCAACAAAAAGATCAGAAGACCCAGACCGCGTCAGCTTCGGCCCTCCCCACGCCGCCGGACCCTCGGTCCCATCCGAAGGAAGGATGGGTGGTTTTGTGAAAAAAAGGTCACGACTCTCCCCCCTTCTCCCTTGCAAATTCTTCCCACCTCGCTTAAGGTGAGCCCGTCAGCTCAAAGGGGACGAAGTCCGACAGCGTTTGATCTATGCACAATGCGAGGGCAAGCAGACTGCCTCCAAATCCTTGTCTCTGCTTTAGAACAGAGCGAACCCGAAGAACCTCGAGAGATGGAGTATGAGCATGGATGACAATGGTTCCAAGAGCAAATGGATTGCAATGGCCGTTAAGCTCGCACTGGCCTTTGCCGCCCTTTTTCCGGTCTATGCACTGTTCTATGTGACCTTTCCGGCGTCCCTCGTGGCGATTTACCTCATTTCAGCCATCCTGCTTGCAGCCTTCGCCCCGTGGGACGATCTCAAGAAGAAGTTCCTGTCCTGAGAGCCAGCTTCCGCCGGCCATCGTGCCGGCCCGGAGACATGGAAGAGCGCTTCAGGCCCTTCACCAGCCGGTTCGCCGAACCGGTCCCCTTCCGATCTCGAACAAGCCCTATCCCTCGGCGCCAGTCGCCTGAAAAGCCGGGCGGATCGTGAGCGTCTGTCTCCCCCCCAGGGAGGCAGACGATTCGCCGTCTCGCGCGAGACGCTCCACGGTCGTTCGCCCCAGGAGCACCATCGATGAAAATCATTCGCTATTCCGAGGCAGAGAAGCGAGTTTTCGATCAGCCGCCCGCCAGGGGAGTCACCGGCCGAGTGGTCATCGGTCGAGGCGACGGTGCCACCCGTTTCTGCATGCGCGTGTTCGAGCTGGCTCCGGAGGGGCACACGCCACGTCACCGCCATGCATGGGAGCATGAAATCTTTGTCCATGGGGGGGAGGGCGCGGTCTTCCAGGAAGGGGAATGGGTACCGGTCCAGGCTGGGAGCGTGATTTTCGTGCCCGCCGAGGAAGAGCACCAGATCAGGAATACCGGGAAATCGGTGATGGTTTTCGTGTGCGTGATTCCGGGGGACGCTCCCGAGCTTTGATGGGCGCCCCCGTTACCGCGAGGCATCCAACTGCTTGAGGATCTCCCGGGCCTTGCTGAAACCGGGGTCCAGGCGGATGGCTTCCAGGAGCGACTGACGGGCGCTTCCTTTTTCCTGGCGGCTGAACTGCAGCACACCGAGATTGTAATGGATCACCGGGTTCTGGGGATGGCTCTCCAGGGCCATGCGGTAATAGGCCTCCGCCTCATCGTACTTACCCTGCCTCCTCAGGGCGATGCCCAGCCTGTTGTAGGTTTCAGCCTCTTCCGGGTTCAGCTTCAGAAGCTTCACGAAAAGCTCTTCGGCGTCGGCAAAACGGCCGGCCTCCATGAAGGCCTCGGCAGCCCTGCGGAGTGTACCCTCCCGATCAGCCTGGCTCGACTGCTTCACTGCCTTATCGAGATAGACGCGGCCCTCTTCTTCCCGCCCCTGAGTGAGGAGCAGCTTCCCCAGCTTGACCTTGCGGTCCGTGTCCATGGGGCTGATCTCGTCGGCCCGCGTCAGAAAATCGATGGCACGCTCCACGTTTCCCTGCTTGAGATGAAGCTCGGCCGACGTTTTGTGGGCCGGCAGGTATGATTCGGAGAGCTGCAGGGCTTTGCTGAGACACTCCCCGGCGGTCTCCAGCTCACCGAGCTCCATCAGGCATTCGCCCTTGAGGGTCAGCCACTTCACCTTCAACGCCTTCAGACTGGCCTCCGCCTCCTCGACTCTCCGCAGGGCTTCCCGATGGTAGCCCATCTCCTTCAATCGCTCGACTTCCCGGTAGAGCAGCTCCTCGGGGCTTCGAAGCCGGTCGAGCATGGCTTCGATCCGTTCCTTGAGAATGCTGTAGGAAAAGGGCTTCACCACATAGTCGAAGACGCCCCATTCCCCCACCAGGGCAATCACCTCCTGGAGGGATTCACCGGACACGATGAGAAAGGGTACGTTTCTGAGGTCAAGCTCGCCGCGGCACCGCTTGAGCAGATCGATGCCGTTGAGCCGCGGCATGTTGATGTCGGCAATGACCAGGTGAAAAATCTGGGTTCGGAGCTTGTGCCAGCCCTCCTCTCCATCGACCGCCTCTTCAATGGATTCGAAGCGCTGCATCCGGTAAAGCATCTTCTTCAGGATGCTCCTCATGGAAGGATGATCTTCAACCACCAGAACCCGCATGCTCTTCTCACCCTTCAGGCCATCATCCGGGCCGCGCCGAAAGACTCCGGAGAGGCAGGACGCTCGAGGAATTCGAGCAGGAAGTCACAGACCGCGTCACAGTGGATCGGTAAACACACGATCGGGTGCTCGATGGAGTGAAGGCAACCCGCGCCAGACGATGAAAGCATGATTCGTGCCCATGATTCAAAACCGGCGCCTATTCTTTCGGCCAATCGCGTGATCCACTGTAACAGGGATTCACCATGAAGCTCCTGCAGCTCCTATTTCAGTGCCTCAACATCCCTCGCCCTTCTCCTCACTCATCCGCGTCATCCTCCGATCCGGAGTCGCCGTCACCCAGCGTGGAGAGCGGCCGCGCCACCCTTTCCACGGGGTGGAGGGCCTGGATCTCCACGGAGCTCGAGATGCCCATTTCCTTCAGTCGGCGGGCCGCGGGAAGGATCCGCCCCTCCAGCGTCCCGACGGCCCGGTTGTACGCCTCGACGGACCGGTCGAGTCCCCGCCGGATGTCCGCGAAGTGGGTCGCCAGGGTGTGCATGCGGTCATGAAGGGATTTCCCCAGATCGCTGATGGCTGCCGCGTTGGCCGCCAGCTGCTCCTGCCTCCAGCCGTAGGCAACGGATCGCAGGAGAGCGATGAGGGTCGTGGGCGTGGCCAGGATCACCCGACGCTCGATGCCATATTCGATGAGATCCCGGTCCTGCTCCAGGGCGGCGCTGAAGAACGACTCCCCGGGAAGGAAAAGGACCACGAACTCCGGAGCGGGCTTGAACCGATCCCAGTAAGACTTGCCGCCGAGCAGGGTCACGTGCGACCGGATCTGCCGGGCATGATCCTTCATCTTCGCGGCCCGCGCAGCCTGGTCGCTCGATTCGATGGCCTCCAGGTAGGCTTGAAGCGGTGCCTTGGCATCCACCACCACGTGGCGCCCGCTGGGCAGCTTGACGATCATGTCCGGCCGCAGCTGGGGATCGCCGCCGGCAGCGGTGGAGGCCTGCAGGAAGAAATCACAGTGCTCCGCCATGCCGGCGATCTCGGCCACGCGCTTCAGCTGCATCTCCCCCCAGCGCCCCCGCACCGAGGGAGTCCTCAGGGCCTGGACCAGGTTGGAGGTTTCCTGGTGGAGCCGGCTCTGGGTCCTGCCCAGGGACTGAACCTGCTCGGTGAGGGTCGCATAAGCCAGGGTTCGGGCCTGCTCGACTTCCCGGACACGCTGGTCCAGCTGGGACAGGATCTCCGTGAGGGGCTTGACGAGCTGATCGATGGCGAGGCGCCGGGCCTCGAGATCCCCCTTGGAGCCTTCCTGAATCCGCTCCATGACTCCGCTGGCGAGGTGAAGAAAGCTCTGCCCGCTGTCACGCAGGGCTTCGGAGGAAATGGCCTTGAAGGTATCACTCAGGCGGGCCTGGACGTCGCCAAGACTCTTCAGCTTGTCCTCCCACGCCTTGCGCTCCTCCACGAGGCGAGTCTCCATTTCGGCAAGCTTCCTTTGCAGGTCCATGTTCTCGTCGTGCAGGCTCCGCCACTGCGCATCCTTGTCCCCGAGCCGCGCCAGAAGCTCCGGGATCCTCGAATTCTTCTCCTCGGCGGCGGCGCCTCGGCTCAGGAGGGACCGCACCTCCGAATCCAGCCGAGCCGACTCGGCTCGAAGCTCCGAAATCGTGGCATCCATCAGGGCCCTCTGTTGATCCTGGGAATCCAGCCTGGAAAGGAGGGATGTCTTTTCAAGCTCCGCCTCGTGGCGTATCCGCTCCTTCCACTGCTCCGCCCGCAACTGCACGAAGATCGCCGCCATCAGAAGGCCAAGGAGAAGCCCGGCGGCGCCTGTCAGCCAGGGCACCCAGAAAGGGGTGAGATCGACCATGTATTCTCTCCTCCCTTGAGAGCCGGTACATCGCATCGGGATCATCCGGCGGGAAAGACTGCGACCAGCCTGGACGCTCTCTATTGCGATCCCCTCATCCTGTCAAGCGATCCCGCTGCCGCGGTTGAAGCCGGGCTTGCGTCCTGCTGCGCTTCTCAGGCATAGTGCAGTGGAATCCCGAGCCCTCGGGGCGGAGGCTGGCGTGAAGGGTGCGCGGCTCTCCCGCCGGGGCCGCCCTCGGATGCGATTGGAAAGGCATGACGCCGGATGATAAAGCCCGTGGACGTCTTGTGTGTCGGACACGCTGCCTATGACGTAGCCTTGGTGGTGGATCACCACCCGGGAGAGGACGAAAAATGCCCCGCCTCTCGACGGACCATGGCTGGCGGAGGCCCGGCCGCCAATGCCTCGGTGACGGTGGCGAGGCTGGGGGGGCTCGCAGCGTTCTGCGGCTATCTCGGCCGCGATCTCTTCGGCGATCTGCATCTGGCGGAGCTTCGGGCCGAGGGCGTTCTGACGGACTGGGTCGTTCGCGGGCCGCATCCCACGCCCCTCTCCATGATCCTGGTGAAGCCCGACGGCAAGCGGACGGTGGTCAACTTCAAGGAGGAGACCCCGCCGCTCGAGCCCGGCCAGGTCGACCTCTCCCGGCTCGCTCCAGGAGTGCTGCTCATGGACGGACACGAGCCCGAGCTTTCGCTGACCCTGATTCGAGAGGCACGCCGGAGGGGCGTACCCACCGTGCTGGACGCGGGCTCCGTCCAGTCTGGGGCCGGAAGACTGGCGGGACACGTGGATCATCTCATCGCCTCCAGCCGGTTTGCCCGGGAGCTGACCGGGGAGATCGACGCGCGGCGGGCCCTCCGGAGCCTGAGCACCCAGGCTCCCGTGGTGGCGGTCACCCTGGGCGAGGAAGGCTTCCTCTGGAGAAACGAAGACCGGGAGGAGCATTGGCCGGCGCTCCCCGTGGAGGTCGTGGACACCACGGGAGCCGGCGATGTCTTTCACGGCGCCTACGCCCTGGAGATCGCCCGAGGCGGCTCCGTGGAGGGGGCTTTTCGCATGGCTCGGGCCGCGGCGGCCCTGAGCTGCACCGGGCTGGGAGCCAGGTCGCCCATTCCGGATCGCGCCTCCCTGGACAACTGGCTGGCCATCCGAGGCCAATCCAGCGGGCAGCCCCCCTCAATGCCATGAAATCAGCGCCCAGCGCCCTGCGCCTGAGTGGAACGATGGGCCGGTCCACCCCGATGGGCCGCACAGTTTGCCTTTGACAGAAGGTGGGCTTTTGTTTAGAGGTATGTATGTGCTGGTTTTCACATCATTTGGCGCGCTTCCGCATGCTGCCGTGCTGAGAAGATAGCCTCGAGACCCTGGGGACCTTCGCGGCACCCGGAGACCTCTCCCCTGCCGATGGGGAAATCGAATCGTTACGGAAGCACGACAGGCTCCGTTGTTCTTCATGGTGAACCGCGGTGGGAAAGAGGCTCGCCGCGAGCCCTGGATCATCAAGGCGGTCAGGAGATTTGCATGGCAAACGTGGTCGTGATCGGCACCCAGTGGGGTGATGAGGGCAAGGGCAAGGTCGTGGACCTGCTCACGGAGCGCGCGGACTATGTCGTCCGGTTTCAGGGAGGGAACAACGCCGGCCACACCCTGGTCGTCGAGGGAAGGCAGTTCATTTTCCATCTGATTCCCTCCGGCATTCTGCATACGGGTACCGTTTGCCTGATCGGGAACGGAGTTGTCCTCGACCCCGGCGTGCTCATTCAGGAGATGGACAAGCTGGGAGCGGCCGGCCTGCGGGTGACTCCAGAACGCCTCGCCATCAGCCGCTACACCCACGTGATCATGCCGTACCACCGCGCCCTGGACGAGGCGAGGGAACTGCGAAAGGGAAGCACCCGGATCGGAACGACGGGCCGGGGGATCGGCCCCTGCTACGAGGACAAGGTGTGTCGCAGCGGGATCCGCATCCACGACCTCCTGGACCCGGCACGGTTTCAGGAGAAGCTGGAGGCGAATCTCGAAGAAAAGAACTTCATGCTGAAGCAATACTTCGGTGCCGAGCCCCTGGAATCGGCCAGGATTGCCGATGAATACCTGGCTTACGGCGAGCGGCTGGCTCCCTTTGCCGCCAACGTTTCCGAAATCCTTCAGGCGGCGGACCGCGATGGACGCAACCTCCTTTTCGAGGGCGCCCAGGGCACGCACCTGGATATCGACCACGGCACTTATCCCTTCGTCACGTCGTCCAACACCGTGGCCGGCAACGCCTGCTGCGGCTCGGGCATTGGCCCCACGCGCATCCACAAGGTCCTCGGCATCGTCAAGGCCTACACGACCCGAGTCGGAGGGGGCCCCTTTCCCTGCGAGCTTCTGGACGAGACCGGCACCCGCATTCAGAAGGTGGGCGGGGAGTTCGGGGCCACGACCGGACGCCCCCGGCGCTGCGGCTGGCTGGACACGGTGGTGGTCAACAGCTCCATCCGCCTGAACGGTCTTTCGGGCCTGGTCATCACCAAGCTGGACGTGCTGACGGGCATACCGACCCTCAAGATCGCGGTGAAGTATCGCTGCGGCTCCCAGGAGCTGAGCTCGGTACCCCCGGAGCTCAAGGCCCTGGAGGCCTGCGAGCCCGTCTACGAGGAGCTACCCGGCTGGGACCAGGACATTCGACGGGTGAGGCGCCTTGAGGACCTTCCGGCGAATGCGCGCCGCTATTTGAAGGCTATCGAGGAGCTGACCTCGATCCCCCTGGACCTCATCTCCGTGGGCCCGGGACGCGAAGAGACGATCGTCCTCCGAAACCCGTTTGATTGAGGGGCTTCGGACCTGGTTACCTTCCTTTATCATCGAGGTTTTCCAGCCCGGCTTTACGGACCCGTGACTGCGGAGCTTCATCAGCTCAAGACTGCAAGAATCCAGGATCACGGCCTATGAAAGACCGCCGCGGTGGCATTTTCCTGCATCTCACGTCGCTGCCCGGGCCCTGCGGCATTGGGGACCTGGGCCCCACGGCCTACGGGTTCGCCGACTTCCTGGTGGCGGCCGGCCAGAGGCTCTGGCAGGTCCTCCCCCTGACACCGACCACTCTCAAGTGCGGGAGCTCGCCCTACACCAGTCCGTCGGCCTTTGCCGGCAATCCCCTCCTCATCAGCCCCGAGCACATGGCGCGGGATGGCTTCCTTGCGCCCTCCGACCTCGATGGCCTGGATCAGGGCATGGGGACGCAGGACGTGACCGACTATGTCTCGGCCACTCAAGCAAAATCCCGCCTTCTGGACCGGGCCCATGAACGCTTCAGGGAGCAGGGGATTCGGCGGGAGGAATTCCAGCGGTTCTGTCAGGCCCATGCCTTCTGGCTGGAAGATCATGCGCTCTATACCGCCCTCAAGGAGCGATTCGAGGACCAGAACTGGAGCGAGTGGCCCGTGGAGCTGCGGGATCGCCACCACGAGGCCCTTCGAGATTGGAGAGTGCAGCTTCAGACCCACATCGAAAAGGAAATGCTCACGCAGTTCATCTTTTTCGACCAATGGCATGCCCTCAAAGCTTACTGCAACCAGCGCGGCATTCAGATCCTGGGTGACGCCCCCATATACGTCAGTCTCGAAAGCTCCGATGTCTGGGCCCATCCTGACATCTTCCGACTCGATGGAGCCAGGCTCCCCACCCATGTGGCCGGAGTCCCCCCCGACTACTTCAGCAGCACCGGCCAGCTCTGGGGGAACCCCTTGTACGACTGGGAAGCTCTCGCCCAGCGCGGATTCGACTGGTGGGTGCAGCGGATCGGCCACTACCTGGGCCTGTTCGACATGGTCCGTCTGGACCATTTTCGGGGTTTTCTCGGTTACTGGGAAATCCCTTTCGGCGAGAAAGCGGCCGTCAACGGCTGCTGGCGAACGGCCCCCGGAGGGGATTTTTTCGCCACTCTCCACGGAAGATTTCCTCACCTGCCCATCATCGCCGAGGACTTGGGCACCATCACGGCCGACGTGCGGGAATTCATGACGCGACAGGGCTATCCGGGCATGAACGTGCTGCTCTTCGCGTTCATGGGGGACGTGGCCACCAGTCCTCACGCGCCGCACAACTACATCCGCCACAGCGTCACGTACACGGGAACCCACGACAACAACACGGTGAGGGGATGGCTTCGCCGGGAAGCTCAACCGCATGAAAAAGAGAATCTGGCTCGATACCTGGGATACCCCGTCCAGGAGAGCACGGTGACCAGCGGCTTAGTGCGCATGGCTCTCATGTCCGTGGCGAACCTGGCCATCATCCCCATGCAGGACCTGCTGGGCTTGAATGAGGAAGCGCGCATGAACACTCCGTCCATATCCATGGGCAACTGGCGGTACCGACTGAAGGGGCAGCACATCACCAAGGAGCTGATCCAAGGCCTTCGGGAGCTGACGATCCTCTTTGGGAGAGCCTGACTCCCCGTTTTTCCCGGAAGGGATGGCGAAAGTGGTCTACCGTCAGCCAGCGCATCGCCCTGTCCCCCTCGGAGGCGATGCAGTAATGGTCCCAGGCTCCAATGCCGATAGCTTTCACCAAGAGCTGCCTGCATCGGAATGTTCTGAAGCGATGGGGAGCTTTTCCACCTTTCCAGAACCGCCGGGCCCGCGGAGCCATGGCGAGAAGGGGCGGTTCAAAAGGCTGTTGACGGTGTCTGGAATTCGGGATAATCACAATACGATCCCTGTGCGCAGGGGAGCGAGTTTCTTGCGGGGCTTTCGAACATGATCATCGGAGACGATATCCTTGCCCGAACGTGCAAGGATATGATCGAAACCATTCTGCTCACCCTCGAAGACGCCACCAAGGGCACCATCTACCGTGTGGGGCCCATGCCCGAGCTGCAGGCTGTTCGGGTCACATCGGGATATCGAGATCGAAGCTCCGGTCAGATCGAATGGGGACTCCCCGAGGTTTCGGACTACAACTTCCCCGGCAAGAGCTGGGAGCAGTACAGGGACCGTCCGGGCTCGGTTCTGGAAGCCATGGGCTGGTGCGTGGAGCGGCAGAAGAGCTGGACGGCGGACGACCCCTATGAGGATGTCCGCAGTGTCCGAAAACAGCTCAGCGGCGAAATCGAAGACTTCCACCACATGGAGCCGGTTCTCGTCCGCAAGTGCGACCTCTACGGCAACGAGCTGGACCGCCTCGACTACCCTCTCGATCACATGGGGCGCCCCATCTGGCAGAGCACGGAATACGTGGTGGCCGCCGTCGTCAAGATCCACTTCAATCCCTGCAAGATCAAAATCGGGGACCGGTCGACGAAAATCATCAAAAAACTGTCCCGCACCCTGGGCACCGAGCTCATTTCCCTCCACATCCGGGGGACTCTCGCCGACGCGCAGAAGAACCTGACTCGCCAGCGGCTCCAGAGCTGCAACGTGCTGGCCCATGAGCTCCGGAACACCCTGATCAAGCTCGGCTTCACCACGTCAGCCATCAACACCGAGATAGGCTACCTCAGGGAGCAATGGGAAGCTCAGGTCGAAAAGGCCTGCCCGGACCTGGAGACCAAGCGAACCATCCTGTCACGGTTGAACGATCTCCTCGAATCCCATGGCCATCTCCTGAACGGCCAGCAGCATCTGACCCGGGTGAGCCAGGATCTTTTCGCCGATCAGGTCGAGATGGCCACCCTGAGCCTCATGCCCCATGTGGCGGAACGATGGCTCTATCACAAAATCCGGCCGAGATGGATGGAGCTGCTGGGTGAAAGCACCGTCTGGCAGTCCACGGAGGGTGAGATCCTCAACCTCTTGAACCGGCTCCAGGATGCCATCTGGGTGGGAACCGCCGATGCGCTGGCTGAAAAGGTGAGCCACATTCCCGAGGATCTGCGTGAGCGTTGGCGTAAGCTGGCCTACGTCGATTTCACGGTGGAGAAGGTACCCATGCTGGACGAGATCATCGGTCTCCTGGATCACCCCGCCCTCCGAATCCCGCACAAGCTGCAGACCAAAAAGATCCTGACATCCCTCAAGGTGCTGGCCGAGATGATCCCCGATGTGGAGGAGCGAGCCAACCGCATCATCTGCTCCCTGAAGAATGGGGACGCCCTCGAAAACCTCTGAGGACTTCGGCGAAACCTCCCGGAATCATAGCCTCATCTTCAGAAGAGCCCTTCCCGAGTCCCCCACCGGCACTCGTCTTCCGCCGCATTCAGAACCTGACCATCCCGCTTTGGGATTCACCAGAGGCTCATGCCGCCCCCCTCCACGGAAGCCTGCCCAGATGGATCCCATTACGGAGAGGATTGGTCGTTCATGCGATCCTCCAGGGTGTAGACGATGGTGACGCGATCGGGGGATCCCGAAGCCAGCTTGAGGGAGGGTGGCGTCAGGACCATTCCCGTGGACAGGGTACCTGACCGGGTCAGGGAGTCCAGCCGGATCGGGGTGGTGTAGAGGGTGCTCACCCGGTCCAGGATCTTCCTGCCCCCGATGACCTTCACCGTTGCGGGAGTGACCTCGGACCTGGTGAGGACCAGATTCTCGGGAAGGCGTCCGACCCAGTCGATCTGAATGGGAAGCTCCTTGGTGGCGGGCACATCGAGGGTCACCTCGATGGTGCTGGGCTGAACCTTGTTGAGGAAGACACCCGGAGGCACATTGATGTTCTCCTGGCTGATGGGGAAGACGTTGGAGCCTTCGACGGATTTTTTGAGATCCACGCGCACCTGGACCTGGCCTGGCTTGAGGGAGTTGATGAGGGCGCTGGACCCAAAAAGCTGAACGCGCACCTCATCCACCGAGGCTTCCAGGATCTCGAAGTTGCCGGGACGGTTGACATACTCGATGGGAATGTTCAGAGCCACGATCTTGTCCTGCCCCCGTGTGAAGCCGAGCCAGATGCCCGTCATGATCAGGAGCGACAGGACGGCGGCGATGGAATGCTTGAGGCGCTCCCGCCTCCTCTGGTGCAGCGGAGCCCCATCCATCAGGTTGTAATGCTTCTTGAGAATCTGCTGGAGCTCCTCGGCCTGGCCGATGGGCTTGATCCAGCTGTCCTTGGCCACGGTCACGCGACCGCGCTCCTCCGAGACGGCCACCACCAGGGCATCGGTGCGCTCGGCAAGCCCCGCCGCCGCTCGATGCCGGGTTCCATAGAAGCTCGGCAGATCCTGCCTCTGGGAGAGCGGCAGGAGGACTCCTACCTCGGCCACCCGGTTCCCGGTCACGATGATGGCCCCATCGTGCACGGGATTCTTGGGCCAGAAAATGCTGAGGAGCATCTCCTGGGAGACCGTGCCATTCCAGGCGATGCCGCCATGAACGACCTCGGAGATGTCCTCTTTACCGGGGAAGACCACCAGGGCGCCGATGCGCTTTTTGCCCATCTGGTAGATGGTCTCCGTGATGCTTTCGATGGGTGCCGTCTGCTCCTGAGCTGGAGCCCCCCACAGGAAAGCCCGGAGATTCCTCGCCTGGAGGGCCGTGCGGATCTCGTTACGGAACACCACGATGATGATGATGGCCGCCGCCGTCGTGATGCCGGTCACCGCCCAGCTGGTGAGGATGAGACCAATGGATGCGGCAACCTCCCTGAAGATCCAGAGCGAGGTGATCCCCACCAGGACACGGAAGGCGTTCGTGCCCTGAAACACCACGTAAACGCGAAACAGGATGTAGCTGTTGATCAGGATGTCGACGACATCCTGCCAGCGCACCGTTGAAAATACGGCGAGGATCTCACTCATGGAAGGTCATTCTTTGTAGCTCCGTGGGTGCGGGGAGCTGCCGGGTAATGTCTGCCCCGTCAGTCGGTAATGCTGAAGCGCAGGACATCCAGGATTCGACCGTTGTGATCCGTGATCTCGACGCGCCAGGGCCCCTTGTCCGTCTCCCGCAGCTGGATCACGCTGTAGGTGGACCACCGGGGCGGATAGACACGCAGACGTGTCTGGGTACTGAGGTTCTCACGATGATACCAGCGATGGTAGATCACGGCCGGCTGCGGAACCGGATCGAAGGACGTGAAGCAGTAAACCTGACCGATGACCACCGAAAAAGCGATGGCCGAGCGAACGGGGACGAGGTTCTCGACCTTCTCGGCCATGACGGCGCGCAACAGCTTCATCGCCTGGTCCTCGGCCGATGAAGCTGTTGCTGGCGCCGACTGCTCTTGAGGGATGGATCCCTCTTGAGCCTCGAGATTCCAGCAATCCGAGAGAAGTATCCAAACGACACAAAAAGCGACCAGCATACTCCTGGCTTTCAGGTTCACGAACCCTACCTCCGCACGAATGCATGATGCTGAGAGTCGTGTTGATGGGACGGCTTCATGAGGCGACTGCACAGGCGAGGGCTGATCGGCACCGAAGGATCGCGGGCTGCTGCTCGGGGTCTCAAGCGCCAGTCGGTGCAGCCAGGGCCGCATTTCAAGGTGGTATCCCGATCCCCGGTGCATCGGAGAGGTGACCGCGCCAAGCCCTCGCTTCCCCCCACCCCCGCTTCGAGGCCGCCAGATCGCGAAGAGGCACTCCACTGCCCGGCAATCACCGCATCTCAAAAGAACGCAACAGACATGGGGATGCTCGCCCAGGATAAACGGGGCAATGAAGTTGGCTGGCCGGATGGTGGCAGCGGGTCCGCCCGTTGTCAAAATACCACGACACCCAGGATCGTCAAGCCTTTTGTCCTTCCGTCGCGGCCTCATCGCGGACCGACGCGCGCGTCATTGTGGTCCGCCGCCGTCGTAAGGGCTTCCCAAAGCGTATGGACCATGGTAATCCGATGCAATTCCGATGGAACGAGCCCAGAGCGCATTTTGCCTTGACATGGAGGGAAGCTCGAAACACATGCCGCCTGAGACACGCCGCAGCAGTGAGGTGGAAGACACCAAATCCTTTCTGGGCCGGATGCGCCGTCACTGGTGGGTCGTTGGGCTCGCCGCGATCCTGAGCCTCGGGTCCTGCCGCGGAGCTGTTGCGGCACCCGCGGGCGGAGTGGTGGTGGCCGTATTCGATGGGGACACCGTCCTGCTCGATTCGGGTGAAAAGATCCGCTACCTCGGGATCGATGCTCCGGAGGTGGCGCATTCGGGATCGACGGCGGACTGCTATGGTCATGAAGCCAAGGCATTGAACGAGAAGCTGGTTCGCCGCCAGCGGGTCACCCTCCGCTACGACCGAACAGCCATCGATGTTCATGGCCGCTGGCTCGCTTACGTTTTCCTTCCCGACGGTCGCTGCGTCAACGCCGAGCTGGTGGCCCAGGGGTGCGCCCTGGTCTTCCGCTCCGCCCAAGGCTTCAGCAAGCTCGATGAGCTCCTTTCCCTTCAGAAAGACGCCATGCGAAGCCAGCGGGGACTGTGGGGACAGTGTCGGGTGAAGCCCTCGGAATACTACCTGGGCAACCGCAGGAGCTACATCTTCCATCGACCCGGCTGCTCCTACGGACGACAGACCGGATCCAGCAACCGGACTCGCATCGATTCCCGGACGGCGGCCTTCGAAGCCGGGCTCAGCCCCTGCCGGCGCTGCAAACCGTAGAGCTCGTGAGGGACCTCATGGATCGTCGCTATCCCCGGCATCCCATGGTCGGGGTCGGCGCCATCGTCTTCCGCGCCGACAGAGTGCTGCTCATCCAGAGGGGGCGGGAGCCGGCCCTGGGCAAATGGTCGATTCCGGGTGGTCTCGTGGAGCTGGGAGAGACTCTCGAGGAAGCGGTGATCCGGGAAGTGTGGGAGGAGACGGGACTGCACGTCCGGGTCGCCGACCTAGTTGCCGCCCTGGACCGCGTCATTCGTGATGAGGATCACGGCATTCCATACCATTATGTGCTCCTGGATTTTCTCTGTCACTGCGGACCGGGAGAGCCCAGGGCGGGGAGCGACGTGACGGCATGCCGTTTCGTGCCTCTGGACGCCCTCCCCGCTCATGATCTCACCGAGGGAACCGAAAAAGTCCTCCTGCGGGCATTCTCCCTCAAGGAAGCGCCGCTCCGTCCCGTCTACGACCCCAACCTCTGATGCGCCATTGATTCCCTTCCTTGTTTGGCCCTGGCGGCACCGGGCTCCGGCGTCCCCCTGCATCATGGCTTGACTTCGCTGCCTGCCTGTGGTTTATGACTGACCAGTCCGTCATGAACGAGGATCCCTATGGCGAGGAAAGCCCATTGAAATCAGAGCGTCACAAACCGGCGGTCCGAACCCTGCTCCGCAGGCTGGGCCACGGAAAGGATGACCCCGAGACCCTGGCTCAGCTTCTGGTGAGCCACCTTCCCGAGTCCACCTCCACGGAGGGGGATCTGGAAGCCCTCGCCCAGTGGTTCACCTTTCTCAAGGAACCATTTTCCCGCGGCACATCCCAGAGTACCGCCAGCTTTTCGCGCCTCATGGAAGTATTTCAACGGGTGATCCAGTCCAGAGGCATCGACCCCGCAGCTTTCTATGCCCGCGTCCTGGAGAGTCTGGTTTTGGGGTCCGAGGCGGAAGACGCATCATCCGCGGCGGCGCGACGATCCACACGGGAGCGAATCCTGGAGGCCGCATTGGACGTCTTCTCGGAAAAGGGATTCCATGTTGCCACCGTGGACGAGATCGCCGAACGGGCGGGGCTGGGCAAAGGCACCGTCTATCGGCACTTCGCCAACAAGGAAGCGCTCTTCAATGAGCTGGTGCAGCTGCGGCTCGGAGAGCTGGAACGGGATGCCAGCACTGTTCTGGATGGCCAGGATGACGTGCTCACCATGATCACCAAGTATCTGCGCATCTACTTTGCCTTCTTCGATCGGAACCAGCGACTCTACCGGCTGGTGGTCCAGGAAGGCCTGGATGTGGGCCGGCAGGTGCAGGATCTCTACGTCAAGACCGTGATGCGGCGCATCCCGGTGCTCAAGCGTAAGATTTACGCCGCCAGCCAGCAGGGCCGGCTCAAGGATGTTGATTTTCCAACGGTGTTCTATGGCGTCATGGGGTTCGTGCACGGTGTGATTGAAAAATGGCTGGCCAGTGACTGTTCCTACTCACTGGTGGACGACCTGCCCCTGGTCGTGGAAGTTCTCTTTTATGGCTTTGTCCGAAACGGAAATCCAATCGAGATGAGACAGGAGGCGTTAGATGGAGAGAAATGCACTCGAGAGCAAGATCATTGACATCATCACCAACCAGCTGGGCGTCGAGAAGGAAGCCGTCACCGCCGAGGCCCACGTGATCGATGACCTGGGGGCCGATTCCCTGGACGTGGTCGAGCTCGTCATGGCCCTGGAAGAGTCCTTCGACGTGGAGATTCCCGACGAGGATGCCGAGAAGATTCGAACGGTCAAGGATATCTTTGAATACCTCAATCAGGCCGTGAATAACAAATAACGTTTCCTGCGCTTGCGTGCGGTCACTCCTTGCCGTCAGGGGTGTCCGCACTCCAGCCTGGGATAAGTTTCGCTCCCAGCCCCAGGCCTATGCGGTGCCCCTGCCACGGCGGGATTCGCTCTCCAGCATTCCCACGGCGAGCTTCCGCTCCTCCTGGAACCTTCTCTGGACGGCGGACCTCACATCGGAGCTGGAGCTTCCGAACTGCTCCGCCCGCTCCGCATAGAGCCCGTCGATCACCCGGCGGGCCGCCGGACCGCCCCCCCCTTCCGCGCCACTCTGCTCGATGGCTCTGGTGAAGAGCCTGGCCGCACCCCTGGCACCGTGCTGAACAGCGGTGCTCCACAAGACCTCCTGAAGCGCCCTGGACTGCCCCTTCACATCCACCCCGGTTTTGTCACGGATCTCCTCCAATGCCGGGACATAGTGGGTCCGCTCGATGAAATCCCGCTGCAGGTCGGCAAATCGCTGGGGAGCTTCCGAAGCGATGCGCTTCCACTCGCGGGGCATGGCCCCTCCCCTTCCCCCGGTGTTGGCCGGACCCGCCGTGCGAAGATCCCGCGCCCACCCCGGAGCATGCTCATCCAAATAATCCAGGAAAGCATCCATGGTCCCGGCCCTGGACGATATCTGGTACTGACCGTAGGAAGTTCCGCCCTGGCGATCATAGCCGATGGCATCCACACCGGCCTCCCCCGATTCGAACCTGGCGGAAAGGCTGCCCAGAGCGTTGGAGGGTCGACTCGGGATGGTTGTGGCGGAAGCGGCCCGCAGCGCAGCCATTCGAGCCAGGGGAGCCAGTGCCCGGTTCGTTGACAGGCCTTCCGAGACCCCGGAAAGGAGGGCTCCGGACCTGGGAGCGGTGAGGGCATTGAGCCGAAGCAGGGTCGAGGTCACCGCCGCCCTCAAAACGCCCGCCTGGTCGTTCCGGGCCGCGCTGACCGCAAAACCCGTGTCGGCATTCTTTCCGGCTTTCGCCTGAGCTGCCGGAGGAGCTCCCTCCAGGCGGGTGGCACATTTTTCCTTCCCCTGAACATTCCTGCCCACGGCCTGCTGGGCCTCGAGGATCTGTCTGAACTCCCCCTGCCGGGTGCCTCCCGACGCGGGGCGCCCGCCCTTCGTGGTCTGGACCTCAAGAGCGGACCCTGGATTTCTCTTGGAGCCGGGTGTGTAAATGGTCATGAAGCGATCCCTTCGACGACATGGGGTTCGTGCTCGCCCAGATGATAGCAAGAATCGCGCCTCCAGGTCCTAACATGGGGAGTCAGGAGGCAGCGTCTGATCCACAGGCCAGGATTCGAGGCTCCGACACGGGGCTTCCCTCGGGATGGGAAGGCTCGGAGCCCCACAGAGCCCCCGTGGGCCCCCGGACATGCTCCAGCCGCGAGAATCCGTGGGTATTCTCTTCTTGCCTCCGCGAAGGCCTTGCAGGTCGGGCCTTGGCACCCTGGCCGGGTAGCCCGCAACAGGCTTTCCATATTGACCGAAAACAGGATTGTGGTATCGTCATGAAAGAAGGGGGAAAGTTTTGGCTTGAGAAATGCCTTGCGATGGCGACAGGGATGCTCCCAATTCCAGTCTCTCCGAGAACCTGCCCCACGAGTGTGAATGGAATGGAATCAAAATACGATGTGATCCGATCCGACTCAGGCGGATGCTACATCTGCCACGGCGAAGGCGAAGAGCTCTTCCTCGTCCGCAACGCGAAAACCGGACAGATGACCGCCCTTTGCGGATGCTGCCTCCTGCCCAGGCTCGACGCCTACCTCATCGACAACACTCGAACCTGGCCCATCAAGTGCGCCATCGACCGCTGGGAGAAGAAAGACGGCTCGCCTTCGGATTCCGAATGAGCCGATGTGGAGGCCATGGGCTCGAAGGCACCCCACGCGCCAGGAGGCCGGGTGATCCTTCCAGGTCCCGTCCAGAAGCCGTAAAAGCGGGCACCACGAGAGGCAAGACGCGGGGGTGCCGGGGACGGGCCTATTCCAGGCCGTGACCGGCAATTTCGGAGGAGCCATCCGAATCGACCCGGGGCAGAACTTTGTCCAGAATCCCATTGATGAAGGCGCCTGAATCCTCCGACCCATAGGACTTTGCCAGATCAATGGCCTCGTTGATGGAGACCTTGGGAGGGATATCGGGGCAGTACAGCATCTCGAAGACCGCTATGCGAAGCACATTGCGGTCCACAACCGGCATGCGCTCGAGCCGCCAGTGCTCCGAGGCGGACACAATCCGCTCGTCGATCTCCCCCCGGTGCGAGCACACCCCGAGGACGAGATGCTCGGCAAATGGACGCACGGCCGGAGGGGCATCGAAATGTTCGTAGTAGACGGGCAGAACGTCGGCTGGCGCAGCACCCGTCATGTCAATCTGGTAGAGTATCTTCAAAGCCACTTCCCGAGAAAGCCTTCGGCGCCCCATTGCATCACTCTTCCGACGTGAATTCCCCATGCCCGGCCACGGAAGCCCGCCGCTCCCGAAAGGAAGCGGCTGTCAAGGTCCGTCCTGCCTCCACCCGCATGGGCAGCCCCAAATAACCGCTATTTCACCTGCTTGATCAGGTTCACCATCTCGACGGCGGCCATGGCCGCATCCCAGCCCTTGTTTCCCGCCTTGGATCCCGCCCGCTCGATGGCCTGCTCCAGGGTGTCCGTGGTCAGGACACCGAAGGCTATGGGGACACCCGTCTCCAGACTCACCGACGCAATGCCCTTGGAGACCTCGCTGGCAACATAGTCGAAATGAGGAGTCGCGCCACGAATGACGGCACCCAGGCAGACGACCGCGTCGTAACGCCCGGTGACCGCAACCTGCTTGGCAATCAAGGGGATCTCGAAGGCGCCCGGAACCTTGAAGACGTCGATCTGCTCCTCGCTCCCCCCGCTGCGCTTGAGGGCATCCAGGGCTCCCCCCAGGAGGCGGTCGCAGATGAAGTCGTTGAACCGGCTGATGACGATTCCAACCCGCAGCCCCTGGGCCAGCAGCTTTCCCTCGTAGACCTTCATATCACGATTCCTTTCCCTGCACGCAGCTCAGAATGTGCCCCATCTTGGTGCACTTGGCGCTGAGATACTCGATGTTGCACTCGTTCGGCGGGATCTCCAGCGGAACACGCTCGGTCACGGTGATGCCATAGCCCTGAAGCCCGACGATCTTGGTGGGATTGTTCGTCATGAGCCTCATGCGGCGCACCCCCAGCTCCACCAGCATCTGAGCCCCGATGCCGTAATCGCGGAGATCCGCCCGGAAGCCCAGGGCCTCGTTGGCCTCGACGGTATCGTAGCCCTGCTCCTGAAGCGCATAGGCCTTGATCTTGTTCTCGATGCCGATGCCGCGCCCCTCGTGGTTGCGCATGTAGAGGAGCACCCCTTTTCCCTCCTTGGCGATCTGAATCATGGCCGCGCGCAGCTGCCCTCCGCAGTCGCATCGCAGCGATCCGAAAACGTCACCCGTGAGACATTCGGAATGCACACGCACCAGGACATCATCCTCGGGGCCGATTTCGCCTCTGACCAGGGCCAGATGGCTGTAGTCATCGATGTCGTTGTTGTAGACGATGACCCGGAACTCCCCGCCGAAGGAGGTGGGCAGGTTCGCTTCCGAGGCCCGGTGCACGAAGATCTCGTTCTCCATTCGGTAGTGGATGAGGTCGGCGATGGCGACGATCTTGATGCCATGCTCCCGGGCAAAGACCTCCAGATCCGGCATGCGCGCCATGGTGCCGTCGTCTTTCATGATCTCGCAAATGACGCCCGCGGGCTTGAGACCCGCCAGGCGGGCGAGGTCCACGGAGCCCTCCGTCTGTCCGGTGCGAACCAGCACGCCGCCCTTGCGGGCTCTCAGCGGAAAGATGTGGCCCGGGCTCACGAGATCCTCGGCCCGTGCCTGATCCGCCACGGCCGTGAGGATCGTGTGGGCCCGGTCCGCCGCGCTGATGCCCGTCGTCACTCCCTTGCGGGCCTCGACGGACACCGTGAAAGCCGTCTGAAAACGCGACAGGTTGTTGGAGGCCATCATCTGAAGCCGCAGCCGCTCCACCCAGTCCGGTGTGAGAGAAAGGCAGATGAGCCCCCGTCCATACCTGGCCATGAAGTTGACGGCCTCGGGCGTGACCTTCTCCGCCGCCATGCAGAGGTCCCCTTCATTCTCGCGATCTTCATCGTCCACCAAAATGATCATCCTGCCCTGGCGGATGTCTTCAAGTGCCTCGGAAATACTGGCCAAAGGCATGTCCCCGTGCTCCTTCCATGATCACAGTTTACAGGCGCGAGAGATTGCGCCCGAGCTGATTGCCCGCTGTCTATAACATGAAGCCGCCCGGGCCTCAAGGCGGGTCGGACCCGATGGCCGGATCCCGAATGGAGTTATCCGGCCCGCCCTTCTAGGGAAAGAATCCGTGCTTCTGGAGAAAGGCGGCGTCGATCCCCCTGCCCTCGGCTCCCCCCCCCTCCGAAGGGCCGGTCCAGGGATGGGTCATTTTCTCGACATACTTGCCGATGAGATCCGTCTCGATATTGACCGACTGACCGATCCGAAGATCGTCGAGGGTCGTGGCACGCGACGTGTGCGGAACGATATTGACGTCGAATCGGCCATCGCCGCACCCATTGATGGTGAGGCTGATTCCATTGACGGCGATGGAGCCCTTCTCGATCGTGTAACGGCTGAGCTCCCTCGGCATCTCGAAATGGAGCCTGAGGGACCGGCCCTCGCTCCTGCGCTCCACGAGTCTTCCCAGGGCATCCACGTGGCCGCTCACCAGGTGCCCCCCCAGGCGATCTCCCAGGCGCAGGGCTCGCTCGAGATTGAGGCGCGCGCCAGGCCGCATCGCTCCCAGGGTGGTGCGGCTCAGGGTTTCGGCCGAGACATCCACGGTGAACTGATCCCCCTGGAATGAGACCACCGTCAGACAGGCGCCGTCCACCGCCACACTCTCGCCCAGCACCAGTCTGTCGACCGAATACTGGGCATGGATCACCATGCGCGCATCCAGTCCCTGCCGGTCCATGCGGACCAGGAGGCCGATTCCTTCAATCAATCCCGTGAACATGGCTCGATCATCTCAGTAAAGGTGCTCACGAAAACGACCGTGGATCAGGATGTCCCCCTGGAAGCGCTTCAGCTGGACATCGTAAACGGGCGTCGCCCCGGCCATGCGGTCCACGGTGACGCCGGCGGCCATCGGCACCGCGGCGTCATCGGCCAGAATCCTCGGGGCATAAAAAAAGTAAAAGGCGTCAGCCAGACCGCCATCGATGAAGCTTCCCAGCGTCCTGCCCCCCCCCTCCACCAGGAGACTGCCGATCTGACGCTTCCCCAGCTCATCCATGAGAGCGCCGAGATCCAGTCCCCGTCGATCCCCAGGGAGTCGAATCACCGTCGCTCCAGCCCGGACCAGTGCCTCCTCCCTCTCTCCCGGAGCCGTTTCCCCACAGGCCAGCCAGAGAGGCGCCTTCCCGATGGATCTCACCAGCTCGCTCTCCAAAGGGAGGTTCAACTGGCTGTCCAGAACGATGCGGACGGGCTGCCGGCAGCGCCTCTTCCCGGTCGGCCGGGCAGTGAGGCGCGGGTCATCGGCCCGCGCAGTTCCTGACCCCACCAGGATCGCGTCCAGATCGCAGCGCAGCCGGTGCACGAACCGCCGGGATTGCTCGTTGCTGACCCAGCGGGAATCACCGCTTCGAGTCGCCATGCGCCCATCCAGGGTTGCAGCGGCCTTGAGGACCACATAGGGGCGCCCCACGATGGCGTGCTTGATGAACGGCTGGTTCAGCCGTCGGCAAGCTTCCTCCAGAACCCCCTCCATCACCTGAGCCCCGTGGCTTCTCAGAAACTCGCTCCCGCCCCCCCGCACCTGGGGATTCGGGTCCTTCATCCCCACGACAACGCGCATGATCCCGGATTCGAGCACCGCCCGGCTGCAGGGCGGAGTCCTCCCGTGGTGATTGCACGGCTCGAGGGTCACGTAAAGATCGGCTCCGCGGGCACGCTCCCCGGCGGCCAGAAGGGCGTTCACCTCGGCGTGGGCTTCCCCCACCCGGCGATGATAACCCTCCCCAACAACCTCGCCCTGGCGGACGACCACGGCGCCCACCATGGGGTTGGGGCTCGTCCAGCCCCGCCCCCGGGCCGCCAGGGCGAGAGCCTTCTTCATGAAGGCTCTGTCGGTTTCTGAACTTCCTGGAGCATCTTGAAAGGACACTTCCGTACCCTGCGGGCTTCACACGCGGACAGCGAGAGATTTGTCACTGACTGGATGATGGCCCCAAAAACATCGAGCGGTCGAGCCCGCCCCGCCATGCCTCATGATTGCCTGGCCAGCCTCCGGGGACCTCCCGCCCACGCAATGGGATCAAGACCATTGACCCCAACGGACATGCTCGTTGAGGGTCAAAACCTTCGTTTCCGCACATCCTGGCACAACAACGAGACTTCCCGTCGGCGCGCCCATCCGCGGTTGCTCCCTCTCCCTCATGAAGAAGGTTAGGGAGAATCTGGGTCCCCCCCCCGATCGCCCCGTCCTCGAGCCCAGCCCCTATCGATAGCTGGGAAAGGCACGGCAGAAATCGGCCACCTCGCCCCGCAGCTTCTTCAGGCTTTGTACATCCCCCACGCTCCGCAGAGCCCGGTGGATGAACCCAGCCACCTCCTTCATGTCATCCGGCTCCATGCCCCGGGTGGTGAGGGCCGGCGTGCCGATGCGGATACCGCTCGTGATCTGGGGCTTCTGAGGGTCGAAAGGAATGGAGTTCTTGTTGGCGGTAATCCCGGCCTCATCCAGCGCCTCTTCGGCGACTTTGCCCGTGAGCCCCCTCGGGGTGAGATCCACCAGCATGAGGTGATTGTCG
>JALOPI010000044.1 GCA_025453975.1 Syntrophobacteraceae bacterium | reverse complement strand
TGGGGTGAGTGATGGGACTCGAACCCACAGCCTCTGGGGCCACAACCCAGTGCTCTAACCGTTGAGCTACACCCACCATAATGGAATCAAGAAGTTGTTCTGATATCAGACCTTCGTTGCGGAATCAAGCAGATTTCGCATTTCACGAGCCATCCGGAGTCGCGCGCGGGGCAGCCGGGAGCGGCGAGGCAACGCGTGGGTGCAAGACCAGAATGCTTCCTTGGCGGCGGGGCTCCCACCGGGTCAGTACCCGGCGAATAGCTGAACGCACACGTTGCCGTAGCAGCCGACGCCCACCACCTGGAAGTCCGGGTTGAGAAGGTTCTCGCGGTGGGTCCGGCTGTCCATGAGCGCCCGGTGCATTTCGCGGGGCGTTACCCCTCCCCGCACCAGGTTTTCCCCCGCCAGCTGGTATCGGCTGCACTCCCAGACCAGGCTCCAGACGGGGTTTTTCCCCGACCTGGGGTCCTTGTGGGCGAAGCGGCCGGTGAGCGCCATGTCCCTGGCTCGCCGATGAGCCACTCGAGCCAGGCATTCATCCCATTGCAGCGTTCGATTCTCGCGCCGCACCCACTGGTAGAGCTCCCACGCCCGATCCCCCCGGACAGGCTCGGCCCGCTCCAGTCCGCGGGCCGGAGGAGGGGGCTGCGGCGGTGGCGGCCCCCATCCCCGGTTCGACTCCCACGGTCCCAACGGCGCGCACGCAGCTCCCATCAGAACGGCCATCATCAGGATGCGGCCCCTCCAAACCCATGATCGCTTTCCTCTGACCATCGTTGCTTCGTCCCGAATTCTCTGTTAGTAAGGAGTCACCCGTGCGCAGGTTTGGAAACAGGATTGAGGTGAGACGAGAGCTTCTCTGTCCCCTCTCACCCCGACCCTCGCCACCGCTGGGGCGCGAGGGAGCTCAGAGACCTCGATTCAGCTCCAGTTTCTCACGAGGGTGGCGGACAGGCTCCATACGAGCGTTCGTTCACGGCCCGGGCTTCCGCGACTCCCCCGTGTATGCATGAACCGTCTGGAATCCCTTGCTCCGCAGCTTAAGCCCAAACGACCCAGCACACAAGATCCACGGGGCGACGCACGCATTCCCAGGTGCAGGCGCAGACCCTCTTTCCGAAAACGCCATCCAGCCCGGTAGAGCCCGAAGGTATCGATCATGAGCGCATTCGTTCATCTCCACGTCCACACCCAGTACAGTCTCCTGGACGGCGCCATCCGGCTGAAGGATCTCATCCAGACGGCCCGGAGCCACGACATGCCCGCCGTCACCGTCACCGATCACGGCAACATGTTCGGAGCCCTGGAATTCTACGAGATGGCCAAGAACGCCGGCATCAAGCCCATCATCGGGTGCGAGGTCTACCTGGCCCCACGCAGCCGGTTCGACCGGCAGACGAGGGGGGACACGGGAGGCAGCACCGAGGAGGACCGGAGCTACCACCTGCTTCTCCTGGCCAGGGACCGGACAGGCTATCAAAACCTGCTCAAGCTGGTGTCCGCCGCCTACATCGAGGGTTTTTACTACAAACCGCGCATCGACAAGGAAATCCTGCGTCAGCACGCCGAGGGGCTCATCGGCCTTTCGGCCTGCCTCAAGGGGGAAGTGGCCTACCATCTCCTGAGGAGTCAGGGGGAGCATGCCCGCCGGGCCGCCCGCGAGTATTCCGAAATCTTCGGTCCGGAGGGATTCTACCTCGAGCTCCAGGCCAACGGCATACCCGAGCAGGCCGTGGTCAATGACGCTCTCATCGCCCTCGGTCGCGAGATGGACCTCCCCCTCGTCGCGACCAATGACTGCCACTACCTCCGCCGCGGCGACGCCCGGGCCCACGAGATTTTGCTCTGCATCCAGACGGGCAAGACCATTCTGGACGAAAAGCGCATGAAGTTCCAGACAGACCACCTCTACTTCAAATCCCCGGAGGAGATGGCCCGCGAATTCGCCCACGTGCCGGAGGCGCTTCAAAACACCCTTCGCATCGCCGAGCAGTGCCATCTCAAGCTGGAGCTGGGTCAATATCACTTCCCGGTCTTTCCCCTGGATCCGGGAGAGACCGTCGAGGAGCGTTTTGAAAAATCCGTCTGGGAAGGCCTCGCAGAGCGCCTGGTGCTCATTCGGAAGCGACGTCCCGATTTCACGGACCGGGATGAAAAAGGCTACCAGGAGCGGCTGCGCTACGAGCTGGACGTCATCAAGGAGATGGGCTTCGCCGCTTATTTTCTCATCGTGGCCGATTTCATCAACCACGCCAAGAACCGGAAGATCCCCGTGGGCCCGGGCCGCGGGTCCGCCGCCGGAAGCCTGGTGGCCTACGTCATGAAGATCACCGACCTCGATCCCATCGAGCACGGCCTCATCTTCGAGCGGTTCCTCAACCGGGAGCGCATCAGCATGCCGGACATCGACGTGGATTTCTGCGTCCACGGCCGCGAGGAGGTGCTCAAGTACGTGGCCGAAAAATACGGCAAGGACCGGGTGGCCCAGATCGCGACCTTCGGCACCATGCAGGCCAAGGCCGTCATCCGCGACGTGGGGCGGGCCCTGGCCATGCCATACAACGAGGTGGACCGCATCGCCAAGATGATCCCCACGACCCTCGGCATGACCCTGGAGAAGGCTTTCCAGATCGAGCCGCGCCTCTCGGAGATCCAGCGCGACGATCCCCAGATCCGCGAGCTGTTCGAGATCGCCTTCGCCCTTGAGGGGCTCACCCGGCACGCATCCACCCACGCGGCGGGCGTCGTCATGGCCGACAAGCCCATCGTGGAGTACATGCCGCTCTACCGCGGGCAGGACGAGGAAATCGTCACCCAGTTCGCCATGAAGTACGTGGAGAAGGCCGGTCTCATCAAGTTCGACTTCCTGGGCCTTCGGAACCTCACCGTCATCAACAACGCCGTGCGGCTCATCCGCGACAACCACGGCATCGAGCTGGACATGGACGGGCTCGCCCTGGACGACCCCGACACCTACGCCCTCCTCAGCCGGGCGGACACGACGGGGGTTTTTCAGCTGGAAAGCTCGGGCATGCGCGACATCCTGGTTCGGCTGCGCCCCGAAGACTTCGCCGACATCGTGGCTCTGGTGGCCCTTTACCGTCCCGGGCCACTGGAGAGCGGCATGGTCGAAACCTACATCCAGGGGAAGCACGGCCAGATCGAGGTGACCTACGATCTCGAGGAGCTGCGGCCCATTCTCGAGCCCACCTACGGCGTCATCCTCTACCAGGAGCAGGTCATGAACATCGCCAGCACCCTGGCGAGCTACAGCCTGGGAGAGGCCGACATTTTGCGCCGCGCCATGGGCAAGAAGAAGCCCGAGGAGATGATGGCCCAGCGCGACCGTTTCCTCTCGGGGACCGACGGGAAGCACATCGACCGGGCCAAGGCCAATCACATTTTCGACCTCATGGAGAAATTCGCGGGATACGGCTTCAACAAGTCCCACAGCGCCGCCTACGCCCTCATCGCCTACCAGACGGCCTACCTCAAGGCTCACTACACCGTGGAGCTCATGGCCGCCCTTCTCAACAGCTTCCTCAGCAGCGGGGACCAGGTGGTCAGGCTCATCAACGAGTGCGGGGAAAAGAAGATCGAGATCCTGCCGCCCGACGTCAACGCGAGCCAGAAGGATTTCTCCGTTGTGGAAGGCAGGATCCGTTTCGGACTGGGCGCCGTGAAAAATGTCGGTGAAACGGCCGTGGAGATGATCCTCCAGAGCCGGGACGCCGAAGGCCCCTTTCGGTCGATCCACGACTTCTGCCAGCGTGTGGACAGCCAGAAGGTCAACCGCCGCGTCATCGAGCAGCTCATCCGCTGCGGCGCTTTCGACTCCCTGCACTCCAGCCGCGCCCGGGTCTTCGCCGCCCTGGACGACGCCATGGACCGGGCGCAGGTCTACCAGAGGGACCGGGCCTCGGGGCAGATGAACATCTTCGATCTCCTGAAAGCCAGGAAGAACGCGGCCCCCGCGCCGGCCCGGCTCCCCGATGTGCCCGAGTGGGATTCCGGCACCAAGCTCCAGTACGAAAAGGAATCCCTGGGGTTCTACATCTCCGGGCATCCTCTCGATCTCCATGCGGACCAGATCGCCCAGCTGTGCGCGACCCGGACCAGCAGTGCCCAGGAGCACCGGGAGGGCGCCGAGATCATTCTATGCGGCGTTCTCACCGTCATCAAGGAGCTCACCACCAAGAAGGGCGACCGAATGGCCTTCCTGTCCCTCGAGGACAAGGAGGGGAGCATCGAGGTGGTGTCCTTCTCTGACACGTACCTGCAGGCGAAGGATCTCGTGGATGCGGATGCTCCCGTGGTGGTCATCGGCAGGGTGCAGCACGACGAGAAGGGCACCAAGATCATTGCGGGCAAGGTCCTGAGCCTGGAGGACGCCCAGGTCCAGACCGTGGATTCGGTCCACATCCACCTGCGGTCGGACACGGCGGACCACGACGCCCTGACGCGCCTTCGACACCTGCTCATGACCCACCCGGGCGAGTGCAGGACCATCCTGCACCTCAACGTGGACGGGAAGGCCGAGGCCGTCATCGCCCTCAGCCCCAAGCTCCAGGTCAGCCCCACCAGCGCCTTCCTCGAGGAGATGGCCCAGCACTTTGGCAGGGACTGCCTGAAGACCGTCCTGAAGACGTGTCAGATCTCCAGCAACTGATGACCTGGCGGCCGTCGGAGGGAGGTCTACCCGGTGCTCTTGGGACCCTGGGGCGGCTCGAAGCCCAGGAGGAGGCTGACGGCCGAGGCCGCGACCATGAGCCCCCCGAGGAGAAGAAACCCCTGGGAAAAACGCTCCTGCTCGGCCAGAATCCCCAGCAGGCTGGGAACGGCTCCCGCGCCGACGAGAACAGCCGCGGGGATGCAGAGGGAAACCGCCACGGAGCGTCGGCTGGGCTCGAAGATCCGGGACAGGAGGGCGAATCCAGCCGGGAAATAGCAGACCGAGAGCACCGACTGCAGGACCACCGCCCCCGCCATCCAGCGTCCTTCCACACCGCCGAGAAGGCCTGTAAAGACTCCTGTCAGCAGGGAAAAAAGGAAGGCGGCCCTGCGTGCCCCCAGACGGTCGGCCACCACCCCTGAAACCAGGGCCATGGCCACGCCGGGCAGGCGAGCCATCGTCAGCAGCCCGTTGGCCGCCTCGGGATCGAAGCCCCTGGCCGTCACCAGGTAGAGCGGCAGCATGGTGTACACCCCGATGCTTCCCCCAACGGCCAGTCCGAACAGAACGACCATCATCCAGAAGGCGGGAAGAGAAGCGATCTCCCGCAGCGCGTGAAGTCCAGGGGGCTCGCCGTGGGAGTCCCCCCCCTGCCCTTTCCACCCCGTTACGCCGGCCATGGCGAAGCTGAGCACCCCGATGAGCGCGAAAAGGACCCTCCACGAGGAGCCCGTCCCCAACAGGTCCGCCAGGAATGGGGCCGCCACGAAAGCGACGTTGGGGGCCAGCTCATGGATGGCCAGGGCCTTGCCCCAGCGCTCGGCATTGACCAGTGAGGTGATGCAGGCGATACCCGACGGGAAATACAGCCCGCCGCCCAGCCCGGCCACAAAGAGACAGGACTTGAGGAGCAGAGGGGACCGGGTCTGGGAGAGCAGCAGCGAAGCCGTTCCCACCAGGATGCAGGACCAGATGATGACCTGCCGGTGAGCGATTTTCGAGCTGACGAGGCCCGAGCAGAGGAGTCCCATGGACACACCGGCGGAAATGAGGAGGAACAGCCGGCCGGCTTCGGCGTGCCCGATGTGGAGCGATTCCTCAATGGCCAGAAGGAAAGGGGCCAGGATCACCCTGGGGAGAAAGCTCGACAGAAAGATGCCGGCAAGGAGCAGAAGCTGGGGAATCTGGGCCCTGAAGGGCGGATCCGGATCCGCTGGAGGCTGAATGACCATGGATGCGCCATGCTCGTGGTGGGACATGGAGTCTTTCAAACCACCCGCCGCCGGGTCTGAATGGCCGTCCCTGGCCGGCACGGCAGTCCGGACTCCCGCTCCAGCGTCAAGAGCCGGCCGTCCGACGGGTGCTCAGGGTGTGGGCGATGGTTCGTCCGAGACCTTCCCGGAGAGCTACCCCGGGCCTCCAGGCGGATCGATCCCGAAGCGCGGCGATGGATGCCAGGGAATGCCGGATGTCTCCCGGCCGCTCCGGCATGAATCGATGGGACGAAGGGTTCCCCGTCAAATCCCGGATGGTATCGGCGAGCTCGAGGATGGAGATCCCGACTCCGGTTCCGGCGTTGTAAACCCCGGGCTCCAGGGGGCTGGGGAATGCACCCAGGCCCGCCGCGGCCAGGTACGCCGAAACCACATCGCCCACGTAGATGAAATCGCGCGTCTGCAGACCGTCCCCGAAGATGACCATCGACTGACCCGCAACGGCAAAATCGATGAACCTGGAGATGACGCCGCTGTAAGGACTTCGGGGATCCTGCCTGGGCCCGTAGATGTTGAAGCAGCGCAGCGCCACCCCGATGGGACTGGCGGCGACGCGCTGGGTGCTCAGGTGCTTGGCCCGCCCGTATGGACTCAGGTGCCTGGTCTCCGGCGTGACATAGCCTTCGAGAAGCGGAAGCCTCTCATCCTCCCCATATTCCGCGGCGGATCCCGCGAAAACGAATCGGCTCAGCCCCATGGCCTCGGCCTCCCCCAGCAGCGCTTCCGTGGCGTCCCAGTTCACCCTCAGGGTTTCTTCCTCGTGATCCACGGAATAGGGCACGCTCACGATGGCCGCCAGGTGGAAGCAGACTTCGAGCCCACCGTACTCCCTCCCGAGGCGGCTCAGGAGGCCGGGCTCCTCCACGGAGGATTCATGAAAGCGGAAATCGGGGTGGTCCGCAAATGACGCCATGTTCTCGCGATGACCTGAAAAGAAATTATCCACCCCTACGACCCTGTGGTCGAGGGCAAGGAGCGCCTCGGCCAGATGACTGCCCACAAAGCCCGCAACGCCCGTGACCAAGCACCCTCTTTTCATAGCCGCACCCGACCTTTCATCATGAGGAATAACCGTGCTGAGGCCCTCTCGGGATCCTGCCGGACCGCCGGGAGGAACGAATCTTCTGGAGGTCCGACACAATGTATACTAATGTCCGACCTTCTCTCGTGCATGGAAGCACAACATCGAGCCTGCGCAAGGAGCGAGCAAACCGGCCATGACCCCCCGTCGCTGTTGGATCCTCATCGTCCTCTCCTGTGCGGTGCTTTCGGGATGCATGCCCAGGAAATACATCATCCCTCCCGAAAAACCGGGTCCCGAGGCCGGCTGGTCGGAGCGCAAAATCACCCTGGCCGACCTCAACCGGATCACCTCCCAGAGCCCCGAGCTCGACCGGCGCACTCTTCTCGAGATCCTCGCCCGCCTGAACATCCGAGACCGGGACTACATCGAGGAAGACATCAAGAAGGGCAGGAAGCTCAAAGTCCCCAAGGATTTCAGATATTACAAAAACTGGACGCCGCTTCCCAGGACCATCAACGAAGTGAGTCACATCCCCAAGTTCGTCCTCGTCGTGAAATCCATCTACTTCGCCGGGTGGTATGAAAAGGGCAAGCTCGTGGAGGACTCCTACATCTGCATCGGGAAGAAGGGGGAATGGACCAAAGCCGGGCTGTACAAGATCCTCAAGAAGGACGAGGACCACGTTTCAGCCAGCTACCGCAATGCCTACGGCCAGCCCGCCCTCATGCCCTGGGCGCTGCGCATTTATGGGCACGTGTGGATCCATGCCGGGGATATCGAAGGGCCCAATTGCTCCCACGGATGCATCAACCTGCCGCTGGCACCAGCGGCCCGCCTTTTCTCATGGGCCGACGCCGGGGCCACCGTCCTGGTGCTGGAATCCATGAGAGACCTCGACAAGAGCCTCCCCAGAAAACCGGTCAAGTCGGCACCGGCAAAGTCCCCGCCACCCGGCAAGACACCGGCCATCAAGCCGGCCCCGGGGAAACCGGCCAAGGGACAGGTGGCTCCCGCGAAGACCGCTCCGCCACAGGCGGCTCCGACCAAGGCGGCCTCACCCAAGGCCGCACCCGCCTCCACCGCGGACCCGGAGGGCGCACCCTCCAGGAGTCCATGATCGCAGCCACCGCCTCCCGGGAGCATGCAGCCCCACGCAGTCCGACTACGACATGGGGGCGGAACCTCCGGCAATCTCCATCCGATCGGCCAGGGCCATCTGAACCCTCCGGTCGATATAGTCATTGAGAGCCTTTTCCAGGGCGCCTCTCAGCCTGGTCAAGCGCTCCCTTCGATCGTCGTCCGCGTAGGAGCCCTCGAGCTCCGCCGCCAGCCCGCAATCCCAGTCCGACACTTGTGGAGGATCCCCGCGCATCGGCTCCATTTTCAGCGTGATGTAGCTCTCGACGAGTGAGAGCAGTGCATCGATGGTCATCGTGTCTCCCATGGGCGCCCCCGCGCGAGTCCGTCATCTTGGCAGCTTCCTGTCGATGAACCTGGCCACGAGTGTTTCAAATTCCTTGCCCACATACTCCCGGTAAGAGAACAGCTCGAGCTTGATCCGGTTCCAGAAGGCCACCAGCTCGTCCTCGGACTCCAGGCTGCTGATCTCACGGTGAATGGCGTCGAGGTAAGTCTCGCGCAGCCGGGAGCGATGGTACTCGAACATTTCCTTCAACAGCATCCGCTGGTCGTCGGACAGATTCACGGAGGCCAGCTGCGCCGACACCCCCTCCTGGATCTCCTGGAGCTCCGAGAAGTGGTCCACCTCATCGAGGCTCGCCTGGATGGACTTGAGGACATGCTCGTTGATGCGGAGCAGCTGGTGCTCAACCACCTGCTGAAGCTCCTCCTCCAGATGGCGCGTATCGTAGGGAAGCTTGACCTTGAGCTCCTCGATCAGCTCCTGGAACCGGAGGGAGAGCTCCTCGTAGCTCCAGCAATCTCCCAGATTTTCCGCCATTTGGTGATACTCGCGGGCATCCTTGTAAACCACCTGGATAGCTGGCTCCCGAGGACTCAGCTCGAAGCAGAGCTCGCCGAGGTTCTCGGAGACGGAGCTGAGGGGCACCGGATCGAAGCATCGCGACGGAAAGGGCATGTCCGTCAAAATGCTGCTCACCACCTGGTGCCTCCGGTCCACCACCTGCCCCAGCTTCCTGAAGCTGATGAGACCGCCCCGGGTTCGGGGCCCGTACTCCCGGTGAAAGGTCTGGAAAGCCATGAGCAGGAGCTTCAGGCAGTTTTCGGGCTCCAGAAACCGGCTGAGGGGGGCGAAATGGTAAACCCTCATGCCGGCCCCCAGATGATCCAGGCAATAGAGCAGATAGTACCGGATCTCGACCTCAAGCCGGGAAAGGATCTCCAGGAGCTGCTCCGCCGCCCTGAGCTGACGCTCGAAGGTCTCCAGCCCGACGCTTTTGAGCTTCTTTTTGTGGTAGATGAAGTTCACGGGCATCTTGAGCAGGTGCATCTGCAGATCCTGGTAATCCACCCAGGGGAGCGACATGAGCTTGAGCAGTCGCTCGAGAGCCGCGCACTGCCTGCCATGCCACAGGGATTCATCCTCGAAGTCCTCGTCCGTGAACCCGCAGTAGTGCTTTCCCCGGTCGGGCAGCATCTGGGCGCCGTCACCGTCCAGGCGGAAATCGGTCAGCACGGCCTCGCCCTTATCCCGCAGAATGTCCCTCAGCTTCTGACTCCAGTCCGACGAGTACGACAGCATCTGCAGCGCCAGGGCCCGGTGGGCCAGAAACTGGTCCAGCAGGTCCGTCACCATGAGCCCCTCTTCCACGGCCGCCGCCGCCAGGATGCCGTGCAGAATGAAAACATCGATGAGACGGTCGTCCCTGCGCCGCGTGTAGCACTCGAGGGCGGTGAAGGGCTCCTCTCCCAGGAGAATGTGCCCGCTCAGCCCATGGTAGCGGACCAGGAGCGTGACCAGCTCCTCCACGTGGGGGTCCAGGTCGTAGCTCTTGAGAATCCCCGCCCGGCGAAGGACCTGCGCCCCTCGATCCGCATGGGTCCAGCAGAGATCCACCTCGGGGTGCACCTCCCCGTAGGACTCGATCTTCCCGATGTCCTGAAAGAGAAGCGCCAGGGTCAAGGCCTGGTAGTAATGGGGGCGCTGCTGAATCCGATCCACCAGATATTCGAGGATGTCCAGCTGAGCATGGCTGGCTCCGATGCCCGCCTCGGCCAGGGGCCCGAATTCATGCTTGGCCAGCTGATAAAACGTGTTGGGGTCCTGGAACGCACCGCGGTCCCGGGTGATGAGAGCCTGAAACTTCTCGAGGCAGCGCATGATGTAGTGGCCGAGGGGCTGTTTCCGGCGCGTCGGCCAATGCTCCACCAGGCTCCCGAACACATGGAACTCCGGCAGGACCACCCTCAGGACCTGGGGACAGTGACGCGCCAGCACGCTGATGGTCTCGTAGATCTCCTCGGGGATGAAGATCTGGCTTCGGAAGATCCCTTTGAGCCACTTTTCCATGGCACCGATGGTCTTCCCCTTGGCCTCGAGAATCTCGGACCGTTCAAAGGGGTCGCACCTGAGATAGCACTGCTCCTGGGCCAGATAGTCCCGGTAGCTGGCCAGCTCCGAAAAGAGCCGTTCCATGTCCTGAAAGCTCTTGAGCGAAATCCCCCGGAGCCTCTGGGACTCGAAGTGGGTGAGCAGAGCCTCGATCTGCTCGATGTTCTCGTCCACATCGACGTACGAAAAGTCCAGGGCGCGGGTGTCGGCGTTCAGCACCATGCGCAGACCGCTGTCGAACACAAAGGCCGAGTGCCCGGTGGCCAGGGTCTGGCGCACCTCCTGGAAGAATGCCGTATGGAGCCGCTCGATCTCGATCCTCAGGAGCGTTTCCCGGATCTGGGCCGCGCGCTCCTCGATGCGCCCCTCGGGAACACCCGCCAGCATGGGATTGAAGTTGACGATGCGCTTCTCCGAGGAGTGCACGGCGATCCAGAGGAGAACGAACCCCGCCCGGGCCCCCAGCCGGGGAAGCAGGTGTCCGGTGCCGTGGAACTCGGTCTCCAGAAACTGCCGGAAAAGGTAGGACTCACCGAAGAGGACGTCGCCCAGGAACTGCTCCTTGAAGCGCTCGGCCGTCCGCGCCAGCTCCAGCGCCTCCTCCAGCCGCTGGAGCTTGTCGGGCTGGTGGTCGCAGATGACCTCCTTTTCAAAAGCCCCCTTGTCCAGAAACTCCTGCCAGTCGTCCAGGAGCTCAAAGAGGTTGAAGAGCTTCAGGATCTCGCGAATGGCCTTGTTCCGCACTCCCCCCAGGGCGCTCACCTTGAGATCATGGAGCTTCTCCCAGTCGATGTTGGGGTTGGTGGCCACATCGATGGCGTCGTCGTAGATGCGGTAAAGCTCCCTGGCCTGCTCCCCGGTGAAGTCGTCTCCCAGGGCGGCGGCGATCTCGGCGATGCTCATGAGCCGGCAGACTCGCAGCAGCTCCAGGATTTCGGTGTAATGGCCGTCGGCGCCCCGGTCGGTGACGGGCTTGAGGGTTTTGGCGGGAAGCTTTCCAAACACGATGCGTCCCATGGTGCTGTGGCCCACCACGATGAGCAGGATTTCGCGAAGCTGGGCGGGCGTGAGACCATGGAGGGAAAGCTTGGGGATATTCTCCAGGATCGGCGTCGCCGGGCCTTCGATGCGGTCGGGGTTGAGCACCTCCCGGATTTTCTCGAGGCGCGATCTCTGGGACAGCAGGCGGTGGATCGCCGTGAAGCTCTCGGTGTGGCTCCGGAACGGATTGCTGAGGCGCGACCGCTCCAGCTCCGAAAGCTTGTGGAACTCCTGGTCGCGGATCTGGGTGACGATGTCGAGGACATCCAGCACATAGCGAAAGGAGTTGCGATAATGGGCCACCAGGGGCAGACTGCAGCCTTGGGTGCCCGAACGCTTCACCTCGTCCTCGAGGTCCGCCAGGCTGATCTCCGGCTGCTTGGGACGCCCCACATAGACGAGCAGGTTCTCGGGAAGCTCGCAGCCCACTTCCAGCCTCTCCTCCCAGTACTGGCTCTGGTGCTTGGGCGATTTCCGCCGCAGCTGCACCGTCGCGAAATAGGGCTCGAAGGCGACCTTCCACGACTTCTCGGGGTTTTTCATGTAGGAATCGGGAAGCTTGAGGTTGAGCCTCGGCAGATCGTTGATCTCCTCGATGCCGAGGTCCTCGGGTCGCTGATCGTTGAAGAGCTGCCGGATGTGCGGCTCGGAGTAGGCAAACCGCCCCAGGTAGTAGTGGAGGTCCGCCAGGTGAATATCCATTTCGGTTTGCGCCGCGGACCTTGTATAGTCCCGGCGCGTGCTGAAAATGTGGGAGAAAACGAGGAACGATTTCAGCTCTTCCTCGCTTCGGAAACGGACCCGGCACACGTGGTCTTCCCGGGGCGCCGGCGCATGGGCCAGGACCAGGAAGCGCCCGTTTCGATCCAGCAGGTCGAAGATCTTGCCCGCCAGGTACATGGCGTACTGCAGCAGACGCTGGCGGCTCAGCGACCGCTTCGACACGCGCGGCAGCTTCTGCCCCAGCAGGTACTCGAACACATCGTTGGGGATGATGGCGATATCCAGGGGGATGCGCCAGGAGCTCAGCTTGTCCAGCGAGTCGAAAAGCACGATGCGGTGGCTGGACAGGCGCGCCGCCAGCTCGTGCACGATGAGATCGCGATCGGTGGTGAAGAGGCCGATCTCGAGCTGTTCGGAGCGGGTCTCCCAGATGTGGCGGATGAGCTGCTCCTCGATTTCGTCGGCCTTGCCGTTGATCTCGCGCAGGGAATGGGCCACCAGATTGATGGGAATGAGAAAATAGCGCTTGCCGGACGCACTGAAACGGATGAGCAGGCCGAGCTTCTGATAGATGGCATTGAGGCTGCGGGCGTGCCGGGCGATTTCACGCGGGTCCTCGAAATCGATGCTCTCGAGGAAATCGGTGTCCGCATCGGTGAGGACACTCTGCTCGATGAGTCCCAGGCCGTAGGCGTTGCCCCCGAACCGGCTGGGAAGGTAGCTGGGGTGGTCCTCGGATGCGAAGGTCCCCATGGGCACATCCTGGGGATCGATGCCGAAGTGCGGGTAGTCTTCCGGGCTGATGAGTCGAAAAAAGCTGCCCTGAGAATCCATGCCGTCCACTGAGAGCCTGTAATCGTTGGACCCCATTGGGATTGTCCACTGGAGCGAGACAACGGAGAGCGACGAAAGGCGAAAAGAACACACCTTTGAAGACTTACGAATATCACGTCCCCAGGATGAAAGCAAACCTGCTCATGGAAGCCTTGGGGCCGGGGAGAGAAGAATCTTGACCGGAAGCCATTTACTCATGGGACTGGCGACCCTGGGTGGCATGGGAAGGGCTCCCCTGGCCGGCGGCACGGTGGCCACGCTGGTCGCCGGCGTTCCCATGGCCCTGCTGGTGTCCCACCTGCACGGAGCCCTTTCCCTGGCCGTCCTCGGGATCGTCTGCGTGCTGGGAGCCCTGGGAGCGGATCGCGTCATTGTCGAGATGGGGCGGGAGGATCCCGGCGAGGTGGTGGTGGACGAGCTGGCCGGCTACCTTCTGACCATGTTCTGGCTGCCCGCCACATGGACCAACCTCGCGGCGGGATTCGTGCTCTTTCGGCTCCTCGACATCTGGAAGCCCTGGCCCATCCGTTGGGTGGACGCCACGGTCAAGGGAGGCTGGGGTGCCATGCTCGACGACCTCCTGGCGGGTGCAATGGCCCACGCCATTTTGCGGCTCCTTTCCGCCGCCACGGGTTAGGGCTCCCCGCCTCCGCGGCTTCAGGCGTTGGGGGGCGAGGGCACGGGCTCCCCCTCCGACACCCCATCCACGGGGACGGCATCCCGGGAGTCGCGATCCCGCAGCCACGCCGCCAGGACAGCGTGGCAGCGCCGGGCCACCAGGTAGAAGCCGCAGCCGAGGCTCAGTCCAGCGGCGTCGTAGAGGACATCCCAGGGGCTCGAATCCCGACCCGGCACGTAGGACTGGTGCAGTTCATCCGCCACCCCCCACAAGACCCCCGAGAGGACCACACCGATGAAAAAGAGCATCGTTCTCCCGCGGCCGAGCACCGGCTCCCAGAGGCAGGACAAGAACAGCGCCAGCGTGAAGAACTCCACCAGGTGGAAATAGTCGGCCTTGAAGGCAAGCTCCGCTCCGCTGAAGGTTTGTTTGGAAAGAGAGGTGATGAAGAGCGAATAGACCAGAAGCGGGAGCCAGCAGAGGGACCGGGCCATGCCTCTCCGCCGGTCCTTGTACCCCAGCGCGGCCGAGACCGCCGCTCCAAAGGCCAGAATGGCGATGGAGAGCCAGGTTTCCCCGGCCTTGACCTTGAAGCACAAGGTGACGAGTATCGCCCCGAAGGTCTGAGCGCCGAAAATGGCGGAAACCCAGAACCATGGGCTCATTTCCACCAGGCGTCTCAGGACGCGAATGGAACGGAGCGTCCTCGCCGGCATCGCGCGGATCGTGTCAACCATTCCCTTTGCAGAGCCCCGTCAAGTTGTTTATTAATATCTTTTGTGCCGTGCCCGGCTCGCAGATCTCCAGAGCTGGACTTTACACGGCGCGGCCGCGGCATTTCGGTCCGGGGAGCAGGGCATCCTGGAGCCAGTGCCCCGTTCCGGGGTCGGCACCCGGAGGAATGAAGCCCGATCGGCCGGGGACCCATTATGACCAGAGGCGAGGGGATATGTCAAATCGAGGCCTGACAAAGCATGCATCAACCAGGCGAATCGTCCTGGCTCTCCTCGCTGCCCTGGGTTTTGCCGCCACCGCGGCAGCCTCCGGTCCTTTCGGGGAGGAGGAGATGGTCACCATGGAAGTGTTCCAGCGCACGGCACTCTCCATCGTCAACATCACCACCGAGGCCTGTGAGCCGGATTACTTCATGTGCGCCGTTCCCGAAGGGGGATCCGGCTCGGGGATCATTCTGAGCGCGGATGGCACCATAGTCACCAACCACCACGTCATTTCCGGTGCTGAAGCCATTCACGTGTCCCTGGGGGACGGGAGACAGTTCCAGGCGGAAGTGATTGGCTCGTCGTCCCGTCACGATGTCTCCGTGCTGCGCATCCAGCCGGGGGATACCCCCCTTCCGCCGGCGGTGCTGGGGGATTCCGATGCGGTTCAGGTGGGAGAAAAAGTGCTGGCCATAGGGAACCCTTTCGGCCTGGGCCAGACCCTCACGGTGGGGGTCGTCAGCATGACGGGGCGCGATGTGCGCAACGGGGATGCCGTGCTTCGCGGCCTGATCCAGACGGACGCCCCCATCAATCCCGGCAGCTCGGGTGGCGCTCTGCTCAACTCCCGGGGTGAGGTGATCGGCATGAACACCCTGATCCTGAGCCCAACGGGGTCGAATATCGGGATAGGCTTCGCCATTCCCGTGAACCAGCTCAAGAAGATCACACCCGGGATCGTTCATTCCTGGGGACGCTGGGTGGGCTGGGCCCTGGCGATCCTCATCGTCGCCTGGATGCTCGGGAGGATCTACTCGTCACGCCTGCGAAGCCGGGCAAGTCCCGTGGGCTGATCTCGAGGCCTTTCGTCCGCGGCGCGTCCCAGTCGGGACGTCGCGGTCGCACCGGACGGTGATGCCCTCCGCGGGCCGACCCAGCCCCTTGCCCCCATTCGTTTTCAACTCAACCCGAAGCACAAAGGACAAAAAAAGACATGAGAATGATCCGATCCACTCCCGCATGGCTCATGATCGTGCTGCTGGGAATGCCGCTGGCGGCGCCGACCCGGGCGGCGCTCGCCCTGACCGAGGATGAGAGGAACAACATCGAGCTTTACCAGAGGCTGGCCCCTGGCGTGGTCAACATCACGAGCACGGTCCTCGAGCAGGACTTTTTCTTCAACGTGGTCCCCCGGCAGGGCGCGGGATCGGGCGCCGTCATCGATCCCAGGGGCTACATCCTCACCAACCATCACGTCATCGAGGACGCCCGCAAGCTGGAGGTCACCCTGGCCAACGGCAAGAAGCTCACGGCCAGGCTGGTGGGCTCCGACCCCGACAGCGACCTGGCCGTCGTGAAGATCGAAGTGAAGCGCGAAGACCTCGCCGTCATCCCCATGGGCACGTCGAGCGCCCTCAAGGTGGGTCAGAAGGTCCTGGCCATCGGCAACCCCTTCGGACTGGGGCAGACCCTGACGACGGGGGTCATCAGCTCCGTCGGCCGCATGCTGCGGGCCTCCAGCGGACTGCCCGTGGAGGATATCATCCAGACGGACGCATCCATCAACCCCGGCAACTCGGGCGGGCCCCTCATCGACTCCTCAGGCAGGATGATCGGCATCAACACGGCCATCTTCAGTCCCACGGGCTCCAACGTGGGCATCGGGTTCGCCATTCCCATCGACACGGCCAAAATGGTGCTGGACGATCTCATAGAGAAAGGCTACTACGCGTATCCCTGGATTGGGGCGTCCCTCATGACTCTGACGCCCGACCTGGCCGAGGATCTGAAGCTTCCCGTCGAGTCGGGAGCCATGCTGGTGGAGGTGGTGCCCAACGGTCCGGCGGCGCGGGCGGGACTGCGAGGGGGCAAGGAGCGGGCCCAGATCGGCAACAAGATCGTCATCGTCGGCGGTGACACCATCGTGCGCATCGAGGGCGAGCCGATACAGGACGCGGATTCGGCCATCCGCAAGGTGAGGAGGTACCGACCCGGGGACCGTATTCGCGTGGAAGCGGTGCAGTGGAGCGGGGAACGGAAGACCTACACGGTGGCGCTCACGGAGAAGCCCCAGAGGGCACGGTCGCGCTGACCGGCGCGGAAAGGTGAAGAAACAGTGATCAGTCCAAAGCATCCAGATCTCAAACCGTCAGGCCCCGTCACCATGGTTGTCATGGACGGCATCGGGTTTCGGAAGGAGACCGAGGGAAACGCCGTGGCCCATGCCCACACGCCGAACCTGGACTGGCTCCTCGCCCATTGTCCCTGGACTCTTCTCAGGGCTCACGGCACGGCCGTCGGACTGCCCTCGGACGAGGACATGGGCAATTCCGAGGTGGGCCACAACGCCTTCGGCGCGGGCCGGTGCTACCCCCAGGGGGCGCGCCTCGTCAACGAAGCCATGGAGTCGGGCCGCATCTTCCAGAGCCGTGCGTGGCGGCATCTGGCTCGATTCTGCGGCGAGCATCGCGGTACCCTGCACTTCATCGGCCTCCTCTCGGACGGCAACGTGCACAGCCACATCGACCATCTGAAGCTCATGATCCGACAGGCCGCATTCCAGGAGAAGCTGCCGAGGCTGCGGGCCCACATCCTCCTCGATGGTCGGGACGTGGGGGAAACCTCCGCCCTGGACTATGTGATCCCCTTCGAAGCCTTCCTCAAGGAGGTGAGCGACCAGGCCGGCGTGGACTGCCGCATCGCCAGCGGCGGCGGACGCATGAAGGTGACCATGGACCGCTACGAGGCCGACTGGGGCATGGTGGCCCTGGGATGGAAGACCCATGTCGCCGGAGAAGGGCGGACCTTCGCCTCCGCCGAGGAGGCCATCCGCACCTGGCGGTTGGAGAAGCCGGGCGTCATCGACCAGGACCTTCCCCCTTTCGTCGTCGCCGATGGAAACGGACCCGTGGGCCCCATTCGGGACGGCGATTCGGTCATTTACTTCAACTTCCGTGGAGACCGCGCCATGGAGATCTGCCGAGCGTTCGAGGAGGATCCCTTCGACAAGTTCGAGCGCATCCCCCGGCCCAAAGTGGCCTTCGCCGGCATGATGGAATATGACACCGAGGCGCACATCCCCTCCAGCTACCTGGTGGAGCCCCCGAGCATCGAGCACACCATGGGCGAGATCCTCTGCCAGCGGGGCATTCGACAGGCCGCCATCAGCGAGACCCAGAAGTTCGGGCACGTCACCTATTTCTGGAATGGCAACCGATCGGGAAAATTCAGCGATGCGCTGGAGGAGTACATGGAGATCCCTTCGGACCGGGTGCCTTTCGAAGAGCGGCCATGGATGAAATCCGCCGAGATCACGGACCGGGTCATCGAGGCCATGCGCTCGGGAAGATTCGACTTCATACGGCTGAACTATCCCAACGGCGACATGGTCGGCCACACGGGCGTTTACCCCGCGGCCCGGATCGGCGTTGAATGCGTGGACCTCAGCCTGGGCCGCATCCTTCCCGTGGTGAGGGAGACCCATGGCGTCCTCATCGTCACCGCGGACCACGGCAACGCCGAGGAGATGCTCGAGATCGACAGGAAGACCGGGCAGGTGAAGGTGGACGAGAACGGGCGTCCCAAGGGCAAGACGGCCCACACGCTCAATCCCGTCTGGTTCATTGTCTACGATTCCCGGCCCCGTTCCCCTTTCAAGATCAACCCGGGGCTCCAGGAGCCGGGCCTCGTCAACGTGGCGGCCACTTGCTTCACCCTCCTGGGCCTGGAGCCGCCCGACCTTTACGATCCATCCATCGTGGTCACGCAATGAAAGGACGGGGATCGAGCCATGGGTCCGCACCATCGTGGCACCGGCTCGACCCTCTCCACGAACCTTGGGCATGGCTGTTTGAAAGGGCACAACACTTCAGCTGAAAGGAGACCTTGAATGAAAATCCTCGTGTCGATCGTCCTGAGCACCTTCCTCCTCCTGGGGCAGACCGCGGCCGCCGAAGAACGGAAAGCGGCGGCGAAGCCCAAGGCGTCCGGGGAGAAGACCGCCGCCGAGCCTTCCAAGGCAAAGGCTGAGCTCAAGACGAACAAGGAAAAGCTCAGCTACACCCTGGGTTATGATGTGGGCAGGCGGATCAAGCAGAACGCGGTGGAGCTGGATATGGAGGTATTCGTCAAGGCTTTCAGGGATGGAATGTCCGGCCGCGAAGGCGTTCTATCCGAAGAGGAGATGAAGGCCGCCCTGGTGCCGCTCCAGGAGGAGATGAAAACCAGGCGCGTCGAGGACGCCAAGAAGAAGGCCGAGCAGAATAAGGAGCTGAGTGAGAAGAACAAGGCCGCTGGAGCGACCTTCCTGGCCGAGACGGCCAAAAAGGAAGGCGTCGTGACCCTGCCGAGCGGACTGCTTTACAAGGTCGTCAAGGAAGGAGCCGGGAAAACCCCGCAGAAAACCGACACGGTGGCGGTGAATTATCGCGGCACCCTCATCGACGGCACGGAGTTCGACAGCTCGTACAAACGGGGGCAGCCCGCCGAGTTTGGAGTGGACAAGGTGATCAAGGGCTGGACCGAGGCGCTGCAGCTCATGAAGGAGGGCTCCCAGTGGACCCTGTTCGTCCCCTCGGACCTGGCCTACGGCGAGCGCGGGGCGGGCAAGCTGATCGGTCCCGGCCAGACCTTGATTTTCGATGTGGAGCTTCTCACCGTCAAGGAGCCAACGGAAGCTCCCAAGGAATAACACCGCACATCTGGGACCGCTTACGTGGAGCCTGCCCTCACGGGGTCGTCGGGAAGGCCGGCCTTCCATCCTGGGTCGAGATGGCCACGGATCGCTCAGGCCCTCTCCTGAGCACGATCCGGGTCACCTCGCCCCTGGAGGCGAACCTCACCGGAATGCCCGATACCCCGACCCCGCTGCTGGTGTATCCGACCATGGGACCATACTGCCAGGCCCCGCTGCAGAGCTTCCGCGGCGCGCGGCTGTGGGTGAACACCGGACCGATCCGGGGCAAACAGATCTGCCCGGCATGGGTATGGCCGCAAAGGTACAGATGGGGGGCGAAATGGCTGGCCTCCCGGTACACTTCGTTGGAGTGGACCACCAGCACCCGGAAGTCCCCTGTTGACGAGCTGGAGAACGCGTCCTCCAGGTCATGGCATTTGTAGTAGTGCGGGTCGTCGGCACCGACGATCCAGATGCGATCCCCGTCGCGCTCGATGACGCGGCTGTCATTGACGAGATACTGAACCCCCAGATCCTTCATGGGCTCGATGATCTCGGTGCAGTCATGGTTGCCGAGGACCCCGATGATGCCGTCCCTGGCCCGAATGGACGGAGCCAGCCGACTGAATTGAGCCAGGGCCCGATCGAAGGGGCCGTGGGTCTTCATGCGCAGATCGCCACCGATGAGACACAGATCCACGGGCATCGTCCCAATGAGCTCGCACAGCCTGCCGGTCAGACCATCCAGTCCGTCGAGGTGAAGATCCGTCAGAAAGAGGACGCTGTAACCATCGAAGGAAGGGGGCAGATCGGGGAAGGTGAAGGTGACTTCGCGGATCTCGAAATCCAGGGCGTTCCGCATCCCCTTCTCGTAGAGGCCCAGCCACCGGAACACCGACTTCATGAAGACGTGGTAATAGAAGGCGTCCTCGAAATTCACCAGGTGATGGAGGGGATTGGAGGTGATCTGGCAGGATCTCAGCTCCCTCAGCCGCACCCAGCTGGCCACCGGCCTCGGATAATCCTCGAAAGGCTTCCCCAGCAGGATCTCCTTGAAGAACATCGACCCGACATAGGCCCCCAGGCCGAACGCCAGGAGCAGCAGCAGCGTCTCCCCAAGGCCCAGGGCATGGATCCATGCCAGCAGCGCCAGGGGCAGGACCCCCTCGAAGACCTGGTCCAGTCCCGCGGACACACTTCCACTGGGCAGCCGCCGACGGCGCTTGATGAAGCTCGAGATGAGATCGCCCGCCATGCTGAGGATGGCTGACCAAACTCCGAGGCCGGCACCAACGCCCGTGAGCCACCCGCCGACGCATCCGGCAGCCACCGCCCCCACGATCCCGCGCCAGGTCTTGTGGGGACCCAGAATGGGCCGCCCGTCCTTCCAGAGCCTTCCCCCATCCACAGGCGTCTTCCAGCGGTCACCCAGGATGTGAGCCAGGAAAGGCGGAGCGAAATTGATGAGCCAGAGCAGCAGGAGCAGCTTCAGGAAGAGGAGCATGATCTACCTTTCGGTCCCATGGGCCGCGGGTGGCGGGCCGGATCCAGAATCTCCGGGTCGTGAGACCCCTCGGCATTCCTTCGGGATGAGAAATGCCCCGCATCAAACCGCTCCCATGGGTAAGGGAACCAGGGCCCGAGCCCAGCGATCCCGGCGCGGCTCCATTGAGGAGGGACACCCGGAGATGCATCAGGCTTATACACGGAGTATGCCACCCGGCACAAATCGTTTCGAAAGCCCGGCGCGGGGACCGGCGGGCGCCTGGGACCATGGGCGCTGGCAAGGGCCGAGTCACGGAAGCTCACTTCCTCCCGAGCGAGGTCTTGCCAGGGGCTTCCCCCCTGAAGAACACGAAAGGGGAAAGGCCTGGACCCTTCCCCTTTCTTCGCCGGTTGGCGCGGTTTGTGTGGATCATTCAACGAATGTTTTGAGCGATGCCTGACGGATGGGGCTTCTCAGCTTCCGGAGCGCCTTCTTCTCGATCTGCCGGATGCGCTCCTTGGAAACCTTGAATGTCTTTCCAATTTTCTCCAGCGTCTCGGCCGGCTGACCATCGATGCCAAATCGGAGTCGCAGGATTTTCTCCTCACGGGGCTGAAGGGTGGAGAGCAGATTCCGGGTGACCTCCGCCAGCTCCCGGTCGGAGCACTCTTCCATGGGAGAGACCGCCCGCTCGTCCTCGATGAAATCCCCCAGGCGCTGCTCGTCGTCTCCGATGGGCGTCTCGAGGGAAACGGGCTGAGCGGCCAGGGTCAGGACCATCTGCACTTTTTCCAGCGGCAGACTGGCCCTGTCGGCGATCTCCTGCGGCGAGGGCTCGCGCCCCAGCTCCTTGAGCAGCTCGTAGAAGACCTTGAAAAACAGGTTCTTCAGCTCGATGAAATGCACCGGCAGACGGATGGTGCGCGTCTTGTCGTAGATCCCCCGAATGATGCTCTGCCGCACCCACCAGGTGGCATAGGTGCTGAAACGGTTTCCCTTGGTATGGTCGAACCGGCCCACCGCCTTGAGGAGCCCCAGGTTCCCCTCCTGGATGAGGTCGTCGAAGCTCATGCCTCGGCCACGATAACGCTTGGCGATGCTCAGCACCAGCCGCAGATTGGCCTTGACCATCTCCTGCTTGGCCAGGTCGACGGCCGACATGATGGCGCGGACCTCCCGAAGCATGTCCGCCACCAGCCCGTCATCCGGATCATCCTGGACGGCCCGCTCCAGCGAGCGCAGGATCACCTTGAGTATCTTGTCCCGCACCCCGGGGAAGGTCTTTTCGTGGCAGAGCAGCTTCTTGACCTTCTGGTCCAGGTCCTGGAGCCATCGCGTGTGCGAGCTGTGGAGCACCACCAGCTCCACCAGCCGGTCCTGTCCCTTTCGTATGATCAAAGCCAGCTCCACTTCCCTCTCCTGAGACAGAAGCGGGTAACTGGACACTTCCTTCAGGTAGCAGGTGACGGGGTCGTCCTCGAATTCATCCACCGGCCCGGCGCAGGACCCGGAGGAGTCGTCATCCTCCTCCCCCGCGCACCGGTCGGCGTCGAGGAGATCCTCCGCTCCGCCCCCCTCGGACTCCGCCATCGCCTCGTCATCCAGGGCGAGCTCCGAAGCCTCGAATTCCGACTGAAGCATCCCCTTGTCCACCATCGTCTCCATATCCTCCTGAATCTCCTTGCTGCCCAGGAGAACATCGAGGGGGATGCAATCTTCCACCGAATAGGGTTTCATTCTTTACCTCCTGGTCAGGGGACACGGCGAGTTATCATCGCCTGTTCACTCATCCCCAAACGCCGCGGAGACGGTTGCCGTACACAACAGGGTGAGAGGAGCTCAACACAGCTCGCCCGGTACCATCGATTCATTTGCAACCTAAGCACCCGATTTTACTAAGTCAATTTTTTTAACCCCTTGATATGGCAGCATTTATCCGCCATGAACCATTCCAGTGCTCCACCAGCCCATGACCGCCGGGACCCCCAGGCCTCATCCGCCCCATGAGTCGGCCTTTCCCCCCGGATGAAACCCCCTCCTTCACATCGCCCCGGGCCTGACGGCCCGCTTGCCTCAGAGGTGCAGCTCCACAACGTCTCCATCCACTAAAATATGGTCTCTCTGGACCATTTGCCCGTCGTAAACAGTTTTCCCCCATATTTTCGCAAACTTGAGCCTGCTCACGAAATCCTTGTGCACCTTCGCGGCCAGGTCCTCCAGCGTGCTGTTCCGGGGGAGAACGAAGGGAGCCTGGCGATTGGGCTCCTTGCCCGGTGCACGGGTATAAACACGGATCATATCGGAAAGGCGAAACACCTCCTTCAAAAGAAGGTCAAGTTTGTAACCTGCCTTGACCGACAAGGGAAGATCCGGGAGGGAAAATTCGGTCAATTCCAGAAACGCCCGGTAGTCCTCCTCTTCCTTCACGCTGTCCACCTTGTTCACGCCCAGCAGCATGGTCTTGTGGATGGGAGCCTTCTTCAAGTCCGGGGGGACGGGGAAGCCCGCCGGGAAAATCCGCAGCTCCGCAAGGAGGGACAAGGTCTCCTCCAGGCCGGTGAGCGGGTCCGCGTGGACATCCAGGAGGATGAGCAGCAGGTCGGCCCGCCGCATGAGATCCGACATCCAGGGATCCATGAATTCCCGGGAGATGGGCGGGGTGTCGACGAGCTGAAACTGGATATTCTCGTAGGGAGCCATGCCGGCGGTGGGCTTCCAGGTCGTATGCGGGAAGTCGCCCACCTCGGGGCGGGCATTGGTGAGGGATGCCACCAGGGAGGATTTTCCGGCGTTGGGCGGTCCGATCACCACAACCTGGGCGGCTCCTTCCTTCTCAACGGTGTAGGACTCCCGCCGGGTCCCGCCCTTCTTCTGCCGGGCCTCGTCCCTGAGTCTGCCGATGCGCTTGCGGAGATCGGCCCTCAGCTTGTCCGTGCCCTTGTGCTTGGGCATGATCGTGAGCATCTCCTCGAGGATCTCCGTCTTCTCCTGGACGGTTCTGGCCTCGCGCAGACGCTTTTCCGCTTCGTGGTAGGTCGGTGGAAGATTGGCCGGCATGCTCGGGGCTCCTCCTGCAAGTTCTCGGTTGCCTCCCTTTTGAAAAGCCATTATAGATTCAGCTTCCCATCCATGCCACCGCCAAAAGGACTTTTGACCAAGGAGCCTCCCCGTTGAAATGCCCAAAATGTGACAAGGAAATCGCCCTGGTGCGCAACTGACGGCAGGTCTACCTGCGCTGCCGTGGATGCGGCGCTCACTACCCCGTGACGGAGCTCCGGGACAGCCTGACTCCCGAGATGGAGGAACAGCTCATGGCCTGCCGCGTCGACCGGCTTTGAGGCGGTCCCGGGAAGGAGATGCTCCGACTCGCGTCAGGTTCGGCCCAGGAGCGGGCCTGACGGCGGGCTGCCCAATGGACATCGGATTTTCGAGCCTTCCCGCGCGGGGTCTTGGGACCGGCGCGTGGGAATCCGTGGAGGCCCCCCGTGTGGCAACAATGGAAAGACCGGCTCAAACGGAGCCGCTGGGTATTCGAATGGCGCTACTGGCGCGGGCGAGCCCCCTGGGACACTCAGATCACCCCGCCCGAAGTCATGGCATTCTTGGCGGAGCATTCCCCCGGGACGGCGCTGGACCTGGGCTGCGGCACGGGAACGAATGCCATGGCCCTCGCCCGCCATGGATGGAAGGTCACCGGCGTGGACTTTGCCCCCCGGGCCATCCGGATGGCACGCCGAAAGGCCGCGGCGGCAGGCCTCGAGATTGAGTTTCACACCGCGGACGTCAGCAGCCTTTCCGTCCTGAAGGGTCCTTACGACTACGTTCTGGATATCGGATGTCTCTTCGTTCTGGGACGCGAGGAAAGGCGGCGGTACGCCGAAGGGCTCGCCCGGCTCGCGGCACCAGGCGGCTGGTACATGCTCTACGCCTGGCTTCCCCGCCCCTGGCAGGGAGGCGTCTGGGGCATGGCGCCGGAGGAGGTGGAGGCCCTTCTGGGCGGTCACTTCTCGAGGATTCGCCTGGTCGTGGGCACGGAGAAGGGACATCCGACGGCCTGGTACTGGTACCGGAAGCGCTAACCCACCGCCGCGGGGGCACGCCCCATCGTCACGGGGGAAAGACCGGTGCCTCAGGCTTCCAGGGCCTTGCGGATCTCCCCGGCCATCTCCTTCAAGGAAAACGGCTTCCGAATGAACCGAGCCCCTTCCAGAAGCACGCCGTGCTGGGCGATGACGGCTTCACCGTAGCCCGACATGAACAGCACCTTCAGGTGGGGCCGGATTCGGGTCAGCCGCTCGGCCAGCTCGCGGCCCGACATCCTGGGCATCACCACGTCGGTGACGAGGAGCTGGATGTCATCGGGGCACTCCTCGACCAGCCGCATCGCCTCGACGGGAGACCCCGCCGCCAGCACCGTGTAACCCAGCCGCTCCAGCATCGCCTTTGCGAAGCCCAGCATCGCCACCTCGTCCTCCACGAGGATGACCGTTTCCGTCCCGCCCGGCACCGCCTCCATTTCCTCGGCACCGGGCTGCTCCGCGTTTTCGGCCGTGAACCGGGGAAAGTAGACGGCGAACGTGGTCCCCCGGCCCGGCTCGCTCCGCGCGTCGACCATCCCGTCGTTCTGCTTGACGATGCCGTACACGCTGGCGAGACCGAGGCCGGTCCCCTTTCCCACGTCCTTGGTGGTGAAGAACGGCTCGAAAACGTGCCGGAGGATTTCCTGACTCATCCCGCCTCCCGTGTCGGTCACCGCCAGCCTGACATACTCCCCGGGGCGAGCCCCGGAATGGGCGGCGCAATACTCCGCGTCCAGGCTCGCGTTGGCCGTCTCGATGGTGACGGTCCCGACGCCGACGATGGAGTCCCGGGCATTGATGACGAGATTGGCCACCAGCTGGTCGATCTGGGCGGGATCCATCCTCACGCGCCAGAGATCTTCCCCCGGCAGCCAGGCCAGGACGATGTCCTCGCGGATGACCCGGCGGAGCATCTTGACCACGTCCGTCACGGTGTCGTTGAGATCCAGCGCCCTGGGCCTGATCATCTGCCTGCGGGCGAAGGTGAGGAGCTGGGCCGTCAGATCGGCGGACCGGCGCGCCGCCTTGCGGATCTCCAGGAGACTGGCGTGGAGGGAGCCCTCGGGGGCAACGTCCTCCAGAGCCATCTCCACGTACCCCAGAATGACCCCGAGCATGTTGTTGAAGTCGTGGGCCACGCCGCCCGCCAGCCTCCCCACGGAATCCAGCCGCTGAGCTTCGCCGAGACTGACCTGCAGCTTCTCCTTCTCCTCCGAAGCCCGCCGCGCCTCGCTGATGTCGCTCATGGTGCTGCGCCAGACCAGCTCCCCCGTCTCCTCATCCCGGCCCTGGGAAGTTTCCAGCCGAATCCAGCAGGGGGCGCCGTTGCGACTGGCCAGCCGCACCTCGCAAGCACCGGAGCCATCAACGGCGGCGAGGCTCCGTCGATAGGCGTAATACAAGTCATGGTCCTCGGGGGCGATGAACCGGGCGAGGGGCAGCTTCACCAGCACGTCCCTCGTCGTCCCCAGGAGGGTGGCGGCCCGGAGATTGGCTTCCAGGATCAGACCCTTCTCACTGAGGGTCACGTACCCCACGGGAGCCAGGTCGTAGAGGTCGAAATAGCGGGCCCGCGAGACCTCCAGGGCGTCCCGGGTCCGCTGGAGCTCCTCGTTTTGCAGCTCCAGCTCGATCTGGTGAACCCGCAGCTCTTGGATCAGCCGCTCGGCCTCGCCGGGAGAGAGTCCCTCCCGCCGATCATCCCCTTCCACTCCGAGCCTGTTCTCCGCCTGCCCCCGGAGGGTGTGCTCCGGCTCTTCCGAGGGATCGGCGCCCCAGGCATCCCGGCGCCGTTCCCCCCCCAGCGGAAGCCCCGACGGCGCCGCGGCCCCCTCCCGGTCTTTCCGCTCCCCTTTGGATTCAGCCATGCCCGATCCTCCCTGCCGGGGACACCGGCGCGCCCCCTCCCGGCTCACGCCCCACGCCGGGGCCCCTGCTCCAAGATGTCCCGCTCCATCGTCGCGATGGACAGGACCTCTCCGGCCTCGCTCCGCAGGGCCGCGAGGGTCATCCTCACCTCCAGGGATCGGCCGTCCTTGGCTCGGCGCCGGGTTTTGACATTCTCGATCATGTGCATCGACCTCAGACGGTTGGAAAGGGACTCCAGCTCGTCCCGCATCTCCTCCGGCACCATCTCCTGAATGCTCATGCCCAGGGCCTCCGACTCGCTCCAGCCGTACATCCGCTCCGCGCCACGGTTCCAGGCCTGGATGCGCCCCGTCAGGTCATAGACCGTCATGGCCACGCTGGAATCCCTCATGGCCACGGCCACGCGCCGCAGCCCCTCCTCGGCCTGGGCCCTCTCGATGATGTCGGTGGTCTGGCGGGCCAGGAGATCCAGCATGCGGAGAGCACGGTCGTCCGGCCTGCCAGGCTCCTTGAAGTGAGTGGAGAGAATGCCGAGCACCCGGCCGGAGCGCCCCCGCAGGGGTGTCGATTGGACCGCCCGAACCCCCGCGCCCTGGGCGACGTCCAAGGCCGGGGTTCCCACGAAGAGGGGGCTTTGGGAAATGTCCTCCACCACGACCCGCTCTCCACGCTCCAGGGCCCTGCCGCAGGACCCGAGACCCTCTCCGGTGCTGCCCCAGAACTCCAGCCAGGGCTTCTCGAAGCCCCGGTGAGCCATGATCCTGAGGTGGCCCGAGGTGGAATCCCAAAGCTGGATGCCCCCCATGTCGGCGCTGGTGATGAAGATGGCCGCGTCCAGCACCGCTTCGAGAACATCATGCATCCCGCCGTCGCTCACCGAAAGGGAGCCGATCTTGTGCAGCCGGGTCATGGCCTCGAGGTCCGCGGCCAGCCGCTCCTTGGTCTCCCGCAGGGCGTCCTCCGCACGCTTGCGCTCGGTGATGTCCACGAAGGTGATGACGGCACCCTCGATGGAGTTCTCCAGGGTGCGGTAGGGCCGGATGCGCATGAGGAACCAGTCGTCCGACCGTGTCCGCACCTCCGTCTCGCTGGGGACCAAATTCCTCAGGACCTCCTCCACGTCCTCGGAGAGGCGGTCGTATCCCACCAGGTTGGAGACGATGTGCCCCACCGGGCGCCCGATGTCGGTCAGGATCAGGTTGATGAGCTGAGTGGCCAGGGGGGTGAACCGGGAAATGCGCATCTGCATGTCCACGAAGATGGTGCCCACTCCCGTCCCGGCCAGGAGGTTGTTCATGTCGTTGTTGGCCCGGGAGAGATCAATCACCTTGGTCTGAAGCTCGGCGTTGACCGTCGAGAGCTCCTCGTTCACCGACTGCAGCTCCTCCTTGGACGTCTCCAGCTCCTCGTTGGTGGACTGGAGCTCCTCGTTGACGGACTGCATCTCCTCGTTGGTGGACTTGAGCTCCTCGTTGGACGTTTCCATCTCCTCGATGGTGGTCTGGAGGTACTCTTCCTTGGCGCGAAGCTCCTGCTCCAGGCGGGCGATGCGCTCATCCACATCGCTGGCCTCCTCCTCCAGCACGATCTTTTCCCCCGGGGCGGGCGGCGGAGGCGAGGAATCCTCCAGGACCACGAGACAGACGTCCTTCAGGGGGACCCCGCCAGGCTTATCCGAAACGGGTCGCACCGTCAGGTCGACGCTGGCGGTCTCTCCATTGGTCCGCACCCTCAGTCCCGGAAACCGGAAGACACCCCCATGGCTCACCACCTTGTGGAGGGCGGTGGTCAGCTCCCGGCGCAGCCCCTCCCGGGCCATGGGAAGGATGTCGTCTCCGAAATCCCCCGCCGCGGGCTCCAGGAACTTGCCCGTGCGCCCGTAAATGTGCAGAATCTTGCCGCGGCCGTTGATGAGCACCGCCGCCTGGGCGTAATGCTCCAGGAGGGACTGCTCCACCAGCTTGCGGTAATCCACCCGGAGCTCGCCTGGACCATACTCCATGGGAGTGCGAGCGCGCGGCGTCCCGTCGGGCGGGGGCGGCACCAGGGCGGTGAGAACGGGCCGCGTGGCTCCGGCCATGTCCTCATTACGCTGGTAAAGCTTCCATTTGCGGTCCAAATTGGAGAACAGGGTCGGGAACTCGCCCACGGTCTCCGACGGTCCCAGGAAGAGGAAGCCCTGGGGGATCAGGGCGTAGTGGAACAGGGGGATGAGCCGCTTCTGCAGCTCCGAATCCATGTAGATGAGGAGGTTGCGGCAGCTGATGAGATCCAGCTTGGAGAACGGCGGGTCCTTGATGACGTCCTGCTCCGAGAAGACCAGAAGGTCCCGGATGCTCTTGTGGGCCCGGTAGGTTCCGCCGTGGTGATCGTGGGAGAAAAACCGCGAAAGCCGCTCGAGGGGAATGTCCGCGGCGACGCTGGCGGGGAATATCCCCGCCCGGGCCTGGTCGATGGCCTGCCGGTCGATGTCCGTGGCAAAGATCTGCACCCTGCAGGTCAGCTTCATCTTTTCGATATATTCATGCAGCAGAATGGCGATGGAGTAGGCCTCCTCCCCGGTGGAGCAGCCGCACACCCACACGCGGACCGCCCCCGTCCTGGACTTGCCGGCGAAGAGACGCGGAACGACCTGCGACTCCAGGGCGGCGAAGGCCTCGGGGTCCCGGAAGAAGCTGGTGACGCCGATGAGGAGGTCCCGGAAGAGGGCCCCCATTTCGTTGGGGTTCTTCTGGGCATAGCGCAGGTAGTCCTCCAGCCGCTCGATCTGGTGAATGGCCATGCGCCGCTCGATGCGACGCACGATGGTGTTCTGCTTGTACTGGGAGAAGTCATGGCCCGTGTGGCCGCGCAGCAGAACGCAGATCTTCTTCAGGGTGTCCTCGGCCTTGGGGGTGGGCTTCGAAACGGGGCTGGGCTTCCTCCCGAAGATGTGGGTCGAGTAGGCGATGAGCTGGGCTCCCATGTCGCCCGGGGCCAGCACGTAGTCCACCAGGCCGGTGGCGATGGCGCTCCGGGGCATCCCGTCGTAGGGAGTGGTCTCCGGGTCCTGCACCATGGCCATCCCTCCCTCCCCCTTGACGGCCCGCACCCCCAGGGTACCGTCGGTGCCCGTGCCCGAAAGAACGATGCAGATGGCCCGCTCCCGCTGGTCCTGGGCCAGGGAGCGGAAAAGGAAGTCGATGGGAAGCCTCAGGCCCCGGGGCGCCGTCGGCTCGAGAAGCTGCAGGCTCCCGTTCAGAAAAGCCATGTCCCGGTTGGGAGGGATGATGTAGGCGCAGTTGGGCTCCACCTTCATCCCGTCCTCGACCTCGTAGACCTTCATGCGGGTGTAGCGCTTGACCAGGTCGCTGAGGATGCTCTTGTGGTCCGGAGACAGGTGCTGCACCAGGACGAACGCCATGCCGCACTCGGTGTCCGTCGGCATGCCGGCGAAGAAAGCCTCCAGGGCTGAAAGCCCTCCGGCCGAGGCCCCCACACCCACGATGGGGAAGCCGTGCTCGGGACGAGGCTCCACCGCCGCATCGGCCAAAGGCTCGGGGCCTGCCTCGGGCTCCGGCGCCGCGGATTTCCCAGGGGCTCCCTCCCTCACGTCGACGTCAGAGGCGGCGCCCTCCGATCCCATCCGTGCCTCCTCGGCGCCTTCACGGGGAAGCGATGGGTCTGCCTCTGCTGCTTTCCGCTTCTTTTTCCCGGTCATTCCGTCCCTCCGACCATATGGGTGAGGCCATCCTCCTGAAACGAGACGCGCCGGGAAGGTGGACTCCGGGCTCACCTCCCGGAGTCGCAACCGATTCACAGCCCCACGTGGCCGCCGTGACCCGCATCCGGCACCCCCAGGGGCCGGATGACGCTGATGAAAACCGTATCGAACCACTCACGCGGTCTTGGGGCATGCCCGGCCCCTTCCCGGGTTCGTCTTGGATAACGAGTGCTCAAAAGCCACCGGACCTGGATTTTGCTCCAGGAGAGCGGCAAAATCGGTGCCCTTTTCCGGGTGGAAGCCGATTCCGGTGTCGGCGGGGACCCCATGATGGAAACCGGCCTGCCGTGATTGCCGCGGCGCGGCCCAGCCATCCGGAGGGTACGTCCTGATATTCGATGATCTAACTTGTAATTTAAATATATTATACACAACGAGCCACGGTCAAGGTGATGCTGAGGCGGGAAAGCGGATGCCCTCAAGTCTGAAGGCGTGCATGCGTGTTGACAGCACCCGGCGGAAGCGCTAATTAGGAGAGCCAATCGTCCGGCTGAAGCCGGGCCGGGTGACGTCGCCTCCGCGACTCGCCTCTCCGAGCCACACACCCAGGATCGAACATCGAGGCCACGAAGGTCTGCCCGCCGCCGCGCGGATGAGCCTTCGTGGCCTTTTTCATGGCCTTGCGTCGCCCATCCGCATCGCGCGCCCAACGGACTTCCGTCACTGAATCGCGGCTCCACCCGCATGGAGGGGCCGTCCGCCCGGAAGGAGACCCAGGAGAATGAAAAGGAAGGAGAAAGGCATGCTGAAATCATGGGCCGGATTCCCGGTCCCCGCGGTGGCGCTCACCCTGCTTCTGGCCGCCTGCGCCTCGGCCCCCGTGCCCCGGGAAGCGGACAAGTCCACGCCGAGCGTGGGCAGTTACCACCTGGTGGGCATCGGACCGGGGGACGGCGATCTCATGACCCCGAGGGCC
>JALOPI010000043.1 GCA_025453975.1 Syntrophobacteraceae bacterium | reverse complement strand
GTCAGTTCGAGGGGGAGGGTGGAGTCCCTCCCCCGGTTGGGTCTCATCAGGTCGAGCGTTATGGTGTGGGAATGGTGACAGTGTTGGACCACCCGGACTGGGTTGTGTCGTTGAAGGCGTGTACCCTGTAGTAGAAGGTCGTGCCTCGCGCCACCGTCTGGGTGAAGGTCTTGACATTGCTTCCCACGGTCGCGTTCACCACGCCGCTCGAGAATGCGGCGTCATAGGCCCGCTGAACCAGGAAGCCCGTTTCGTTGCTGGAATTGTCCACCCAGCCGAGGGTGACCGTCGCCGAGTTCTTGTTCTTCACAACGGCGCTTCCCGCCAGGTTGGTGGGAGCGGCTATGACGGGTGGGGTTACAGCCCCTCCCCCCGAGGTGAGCGTCAGAGTCGGCCATCCTCCTCCCGGCGGGATCTCGTTGAGAGCCGGATTGGAGTAGTCCCACGTGTCGCCAACCACGTTGACGGCGTAGACCTGGTAGTAGTAGGTGCTCCGGGTCCTGTCCACATAGGTTCTTTGGCCGGTCCCCGGTCCAACAACCAGCCGGTCGGACGGGATGGTCGCCAGGATGCTCCAGGGGCCCGTGGGACTCGTGGAACGCTCGATGACGAAAGCGGTCTCGTTCTTGGAGTTGTCGATCCAGGTCACAGTGTATTGCCGGTTGTTGCCGTTTCCAGAGGCAATGGCGCTCACGAGCGTCGGGGCTGGAGGCGCCACACCCACCGCCTGGGCGTGCATCATGTCCATCTCTTCGTGGCTGAGGATGTGGCAGTGGTACACGTACTCCCAGCCGTAGTTGACATAGTGGTTGATAATGTCGACCGGCTCCCCGTCGGGGCTGAATGCCATGATGGGCAGTCCCATCGCCTCGCGCTGAGTCGTGTTGGCGCCTTCCAGGTAAGCGCCTTCGGGCATGGACGGGTCGAGCAGCCGGATGCTGTTGGGCAGGCCGCCCCATCCAGCCGGGAGCTGGGGAATCAGCGGCCTCAGGGCGACGATGGTGTCTTCCAGCGGGCTGACGCGGACCGTGTCCTTCCAGCCCAGCTCGCTTGGGTGAGGCTTGCGGACGATCCCGTCCCAGCCGACCCGGTTGAGGAGCTGCACGTCATACAGGTGCCAGTGGATCGGGTGCGTGTCCACTCCGTTGTGGGTGATCTTCCAGATCTGCGTGCCGTCGTCGGTTGTGGCAATGGGTTCGAGCGCCGTTCCCGGCGGCAGCTCCACACCGTCAAGGACCTCGGTCGGCGGATACGTGTACGGGTGAAGGATCATGTTCTGCAAACCCGCCTGAGCGTTGGCCGTCTCCACCCCCAGAAACCCGCTCATGCGTCCATAAGACATTTCAAAGGCTTCCCCCATCTCGTCCTGGATCATCTTCGGCTTGAGGTTCATGGTCAACGGGACACCCGCCAGAGTGTCGAAAGTCAGGGAGGTGTCAAAGATCTGCACGGTTCCGTTCCTCGGTCCATTGGTCTGGAACGAGGTGCCGTAGGCCGAGTTGTATTCGCCCTGCCCGACGATGATCGGGTGCTGACCATTCTGAAATACTCCCCGACCATCCAGGCTCGTCGCCTTGAATGCCGCCTCGAGCGCAGGCACACTGAAGGGGGAGGCGGGGGCCATGGCGGTCACCTTGATCTGCATGATGGTGCGGGTGTTCGGCCCGTAGCCGGGGAGCGTCGAAGGCGCGCCGCCGGTATCCCGGTAGTCCCCGTTGCCGGTGTAATAGTCGTAGCGCGGATCACGCGCCGGGAACGCCGCTGGCGCGTCGTTGTAGAGGATCAGCGTCTGGCCGGCATACTGCGAGAAGTCCACGATGACATCATGCCGTTCAGCCGGAGCCGTCAACAGCGAGTGCAGGTCCACATTGCCGGCATTGAACACCGTCGGGTCGTTAACCCATGTGGTGGGATGGGCCGGTATCACCACGGGGGCTGGCAGGAAGCCGCCCTCGGTGCCGATAGAGATCCAGGCGGGGCCTTCGGTTCCCGCAAGCGGCGTGGGGAAGATCGTCGGATCTTCCAGGGCAGCCGCCACCTCGGCGGGGTTCAGAGCCACCTCGGTGCAGGCCACGCCGGTGCTCTCCGGAGCCGGGTTGGGATTATTCGCATCGCAAAGGACGCCATTGGCATCGACCGCCTGGTAGATGGACAGGTTGAAGAAGCGGTCATTGGCCGCATTCAGGACGCGGAATCGATACGCCTTCGGATCGACGGTGAGTGTCGGGTAAACCGTTCCGTTGACGACCGGCGTGTCCATGAAAGCTTCCATGCCCATGGAGTTGTAAGGCGTGCCCGGGATCAGCGGCGGTTCGCACCACTGCGTGTCGGGATTGCAGGCCGGGTCGAAATAGGGATTGTCGACGGGCCCGTATTCGATGTTGCTCGTGGGGGGCCAGAACCAGGGACCGTAAGCCCAGCGGCCAAACTGGTTGACGCCCGAGGCGTCGCCCGGGTTTTGGGCCGGTGAGTAGACATGCGGCAGCCACAGGCTCCCGGGGCCACCCCAAAGGTCCATGTCCCAGGTCTCGTCGGACACGGCCAGCTGCGCTTCGCTCGGTACGAAGGTCTTGTCCTGGACGACCAACGGGATGGTGGCGTCCGGTCCGGGGATGGTACCTGCGCTGATTAGGGTCGCCTCGGTCGCATCCTGGATGATGTAGGGTGCTGCTTCGCCGGCGTAGACGTTCAGGCGGGTGATGCCCCAGGCGTGGTCGTGGTAGAACATCAGCCGGGCGCTCTGCTGGTTGGTGTAGTAGAAGGTCATCTCACCAGGCAAGGGAGCTCCCATATCGGGGACGTCCCTCACACTGACCCCTTCCGGGTACGGCGTGTTTTCGCCAGCTGGCGTGATCCACTGGTGGGGTGTGCCGTCCGAAATCCATGGCGAGATGCCGCCGTGCAGGTGCAGGGTCGCCCGGTTCTCGGCGTAGCAGAGACCGTCTGCGACCATCTGAGCCTTCATCACCGGGTCGGTGGTGGTGCACATCGGGTTCTGCGGGTCGACCATGCCCGGGTTGGCCTCCATGAGCTCATGGCCGTCGGCCGTCATGCCCGATCCCATCACCGTGGTGTCGGTCGGGATGAACAGGTTGCCACCCGCTCCGGTCGGGAGCAGGTTGCGGAAGAGGATACGAACGGGTCGGTCCTTTTGCGCCACGATGGCCGGGCCCAGGTAGCGGAACTCACCTCCGGCCTGCCGGTAACCGCGCAGCGTGGTGGGCGGCAGGTCCGAGTGCATCTGCTCGGTGTACTCACCCAGCTCGATGATGTAGTAGTCCGATCCGGGGTAGGTGGTCGTGTCGGGCACCGCCACCGGGATGTACTGGCCCAAGTTGTTGGCAGCGCCAGCGCCGAGTCCCGGCAGACCGTCCACAAACTTGCGAATGCCGCCGGAGACGGTGGCGTGTGCGCTCTTGTCCGCCGCCGGGGTGAAGTAGGTCCTCAAGGCGTTGGTCACGATTGCCTGGCCCAGGCGTACCGCGAGCGCACTCGAGTTACGGAAGTGCAGCCCGCCCCAGGTCCTGGCGTTCACGATCTCATCCCGCATTTGAGCTGCGGTGGCATAATGCCGCGTGGTGTTCGTGACACCGCTGTCCAGGTCGACTCCGCCTGAGGCGAAAAAGTTAAAATTCGCATAGACTTGCGCCTGGGCCGAGACAAAGGAGCCGTGCCCCGCCACGTACTCGGGGAAGTTCGGCACCATCAGCAGCGGCATCCAGGTGTTGACCTCCGCCGCAGAATAAGTGCCGTCCGGGTTGGTGTGCCGGATCGCGGTGTGGGGTCGCCAAAAGTTGTATGCGTATTTGGCGTCGAAGGTGGCGATCAGGCTGTCGGAGGCCGCCATGTTACCCAGGGCCATGAGGCGGGCCGTTTCGAGCAGGTTCAGGCCTTGGGTGGCAGCGAGATTCCGGTAGGAGGCGTTGGTCTGGATGACCATGTTGGTCGCCCAGAACTGGGCCACTTCCGTCTGCTCCGGCGTGCGGGTCGCGCTCATGGCGCTGCCGATGTCCCGGACTTCCGCTAGATCCGCCTGGTATTGAGGGTCATCCAGGGCTGGCGGGGGTGGGGGACGCAGACCGGCTGCTGTGGCACGCATGAACGGCTGCAGATTGCGCATCCAGGGATCCATGGGGGGAACAACCGTGCCATCGGGCAGCTTGTTCGGCTCCCACACGCCCGGACCGGGAGGCGGTACGATGTACCCGTCATCACCGCTGAGAGTGTCGCCAGCACGCAGGGTGATGATCTCTGCCGCAGCTGCAGCTCCCACTGCGATGCCCTCTGTCTTGGCTGGGCTATCGGGAATCACGGCGAGTGAAGCGGCATACTTTCCGTCAAGCGTGGGATCCTCGGGGAAAAAGTTCTTCAGCACACCATACGCGGCGGCTGCGACCGCAGCGTCTCGCGAGGCGTTGGGGTCGGCGGTGAGCGTCGAGTTATATGGCGTATAACCTCCCTCGATGGCCACCAGCGAGTTGTAGACCGCGGCCTGCATGTAGGACAGGTAGACGAACGCCGCCGACATGGACACTCCACCCATGGGCATGGGCATGCCCGGCATGGGCGTCGGCTGGAGGATGTCCTGGGCGATGGCGTTCCATTCGGAAACGGCGTTGCCCGGCAACGGGCTGTTGGCATAGTTGGGGTGGCTGAAGTAGCGTGGGGCGGCGCCCGGCATGGCCATGTCTGCCGCGCCGACCCCATCCATTGTGAAACCGGCTGCTGCGGCGCGATCTGCCGCGGCCTGCCGGTCCGCCTGGGTAATTTTCTTCTTTTGTCCTGGAGCATTGGGGCTGCCCTTTTGCGCCATGCCCTGTTCAAGTCCCCATGAAAAGGCCGCCACCAGCAACACCAGGATCACCGGTAAAATGATCTTTTGCCTGTTCATACATGCCTCCTTGCCTGAGTCTCCCTGAAGCCCTTTGAACGAGCGATGAGACCACCATCGAAGCTCATTGCTGCCCAGTTCCCCAGGGAATGGTTGGAAAAACCGCGGGAAGACATCTCATGAGGGTGTCGTTGAATCCTGAAGCGGGATGAGGTCCACGGAAGCGAAATAATCGCGTTGGCCCGACTCCTCGTATGAGGTTCCCCATGTCTTGCCTGACAGCATTGCGTTTGCCTTTTCGTGACGCCACCACTCTGATCTGCCGTCTGCCCGGTGTCCCTCGGAGCCTTGCTCCTGGACAGACCGTGCCGTCGGGGCGTCAATGTGCTGCAGCCCTTGCCGGCGGTCCGTGCATCGACAAGACCGGCAACGGTGGGTAGTCCTCTCTCCTTGCGCCCTGTCACCTCCCCCTGGTGATCCATGTCGATCCTCGATGTGTCTCCAAGTGAAAATGGTCCCTTCGCCAATATCTCAATGGCCAACCTCGGAGCGGTCCTACCCGTGACCGATTTTCCGAGGCTCCACAGTCCTTGTCGTTTGGACCCCGGCCGGCAAAAATCGGGGAACCACGGACCGTGAGCCATATTCTCTTGCGTGCATCCGTGGGTCTCGTCTTGGTTAGAGCATTTGCCGTACCACCGGGATGCTCGCGGGGGCTTGAAGCGCTGACACGTTGAATTCCGGCACGCTTCACGAGCTCGGTCCTTAACGCTGATGCACTCCCTGGGTACCGGTGTGGATGGGAAATCCTTTCAAAATGGAAGGGTACATTCACAAAAAATGTTTGAATATCCTAGAGTTATGACTTCCCCCTTCCATTTTGAAAGGGTTCATTTTGACGCCCCCGGGCTGGGTTGCTCCCCTGGGAACCGCCATGATTCGCCAGGCCAGGGACCGGAGCCACCGGAGGCCCGGTCTGTCACATGCCATTCACCGCGGTAAGACTCCGCAGGATCTTTCAGCCAGTGGGCGGAATCCGGCATGAATCCGCGGACCGCCATGCAGTCCTTGATGGTGATGAGAAGCTTTCCAGTCGCACTGAATTCAGAGCAATCAGTGGATCATGATGAGGAATACTGGTGGGTTGGCTCAACTAAGTTCAATTGCCATGGCAGCTGCCGGCAGGCTGAGCAAGCCGTTTTGATGGGGCCTCCCGATATTACACGCTGCGCAGGGGGGATTTCTGCACGATGAGGATGGTGAGCAGGGGGAGGAGGATGCCGATGAAGGTCACGGTGATGAGCAGGATTCCCAGCTCGGTGTAGTCCGCGGGGACAGTGACGGCTCCGGTGGCGGGGTCCTTCACTTCACGCGTTACGATGTAGATCCGGTTCAGGTACTTGGTGCCCAGGCTGGCCAGGGAGAGGGCCAGGTTGGTGAAGGACGCCATGACGGCGAAAAACGTGGCTTTGAGGTGAGGCGGGGCGTTCTGGGCGATCCAGGCCAGCATGGGAATCATGGACACCTGGCCCAGGGGGGATTCCAGGGCGGTGTCCACCAGGGCGATGAAACGGGCATCCACAACGCCGTTGGTGAGGGATGCGGTCCATTCGTGCAGGCCGTAGTACATGCCGATGATGGGAAAGCTCAGGAACGTGGTCACGATGGTGAGGAACCCCACGATGTAGGGAATGGGCCGCTCGGCCATGAAGCGCCGGAAGATGAACATGCCGAAAAGGGCGAAACAGCTGCTGATGAGGGAAAGCTTGGAGATGAACTGCTGATCGAAGCCGAGCTGGTCGATCTGCCACCAGGTCGAGCCCGCGCCGGGTCCGGGCAGGGCCCGGTAGACATAGATGATGATGGCCGTTCCCACCAGGGTCAATCGCTGGCTGGGCTCGAGCTCTCTGAGGAGCCGGGCCATGAGAAGAACGACGATGGCCATGGAGCCCGCAAAGACGATTTCCTGGTCGAAGGGCACATTTCCCAGGCCGACACCGAGGGTGAAGGCCACGAAAGCAATGCTGCCGCCGAGGATCCATGCGCTGGGCTTCACCGGCTCCGTCCGCGGGTCCAGTATGGCTGCTATCTGGGCCGGCGTGAGCCCGCCGCGCCGGAACCTCCGGATGCGCACCCGGCGGAGCACCGCGGCCAGCCCCACCCCCAGCACCGAAACGACGGGGATGATCATGGCCATCTTGTAAATCAAAATGTAGACGGCCACCTTGTCGCCTTCGGTCATGAGCTCCACGCCGCTGAACATGAGCACGTTCACCAGCGAGACGAGGATTCCTCCCCCCACGATGGCCACGCGCCCCAGCGTCTGCATGGTGGTGTGCATGAGCTTGATGGTCTGTTTCTCCAGGGGCCGGCCGGAGTCGTCCACGGTGGGAATGGCCTCGACGGTCATGGCGTCTGCCACCACGTCCTGAACCACGTAGCCCACCGGCGCCAGCAGGGTGCTCAGCACGAACCAGGCTTCGACGCTCATGACCTCCCGCATCCAGGGAACGGATTCCAGGAGACCCACCATGATGGCGAGACTCAGCCCGATGAGTCCCGCTCCCACAAAGACCATGAAGGACTTCCATCGCCACAGGATGTCGACGATGTGGCCCATGGGCATCTTGAGGGTCCAGGGAATCCCGGCCCAGAAGCCCAGGGCCGCCAGGAATTCAGCCGAAAGCCCCAGGTATTCCTTGACGAAGAACGTTCCCACGATGCCCGTGAGCCCCGAAATCCCCGCCGCAACGTAAACCATGAGCGGCGGCATGTAGGTGATGCGCATCCAGGAGGTCAGTGCCCCGGCTCGCCGCTTCATGGGCGGTGGCGGGATGGTCTTGCCGTGGGCGGGGTCGTCTGTGCTTCCCGGTGATTTGAGCTCGTCTGACATAGGCCTAGGTTTCAGGTTCAAGGTTTTAGAACAAGGCCCCATCGATGGGGCCCCGCGGAATGAAGTGACCATTCAGTGTAGGGGAGGAAGTTTATCTCCTCCCCACTGGTCGAAGTCAACAGCATTATCCGGTTTTTTCATCAGCAATCAGCTCGACAGGGCGACAAAGAGCCTGGCCCGATCCCGTTCCACCAGGAGAAGCAGGGTGTCCTGGGCGGCCGCGTCGGTCATGACGCCCTTCAGGGATTCAACGGAATGGACAGCTTGACGGTTCACTTCCACGATGATGTCTCCACGTCGGACCGAAGCCTGGTCGGCGGGACTCCCCGGCTCGACATTGACCACCAGGACTCCGCGCTGCTCGGTCCCTCGCCGCCGAGCCATTTCAGGCGTGAGATCCTGAAGCTCCATTCCCCATCGAGACGGAGCACTGTCATCGGTTGGATCGGCTCCCTGATTTCGAGAGGGGAGCTTGCCCACTTTCACCTGCAGTTCGCGCTCCTTCCCAGACCGGATAATCTTCATGGACACATCATCCCCCACGGGAGTGGACGCGACGATGGAAGGCAGCTGCTGGCTGCTCTGGACGGCCTTGCCGTTCAGGGAGATGATGACGTCACCCTGCTCGACGCCGGCCTTGTCCGCGGGGCCGCCGGAGACGACATCCGAAACCAGGGCGCCCTCGGGTTTCTGGAGCTTCAGCGCCCGGGCGAGGTCCCCGGTGACCGCCTGGATATTGACCCCGATATAGCCCCGGGTCACCTCGCCATGCTCGACCAGCTGCGGCACCAGCTGCTTGGCCAGGTTCACGGGCACCGCGAAGCCGATTCCCTGTCCGTGAGGGATGATGGCGGTGTTGATGCCCACGACTTCACCCCGCATGTTGAAGAGGGGACCGCCCGAGTTGCCCGGATTGATGGAGGCATCGGTCTGGATGAAGTCGTCGTAGGGTCCGGCCCCGATGACGCGCCCCTTGGCGCTCACGATGCCCGAGGTGAGCGTGTGGCTGAGACCGAAGGGATTGCCGAGGGCAAGGACCCAGTCGCCCACCTGGAGAGCGTCGGAGTCCCCCAGCTGCGCGGCCGGGAGCCCACCTGCGTCCCGCACGCGCAAGACGGCAAGGTCCGTTCCCGGGTCACGCCCGACGATCTCGGCCTTGAGCTCCCGCTGATCGGCCAGGGTCACCGTCACTTCCCTGGATTCCTCCACCACGTGGTTGTTGGTCAGGATGAGCCCGTCGCCGCTCACGATCACCCCGGACCCCGCACCCGTGGCTGGCTGCCGCCGCGGCGTGAGCTCCCTGTCATCGAAGAAATGGTGGAATCGGTCCCGGAAGGGGCCCCCGGGAAGGAGATCCGAGGGGAGCTCAGTTTTCTGGACCCTGGTGACCCTGATGTTCACCACCGAGGGCGAGAGCTTCTCGGCAATGGCGGCAAAGGAGCCATGGAACGGAGTTGCGGTGATCTCCGCCGTGGCCGAGGCCCGGGCATCCCGCATGCGAAGATGGCCCCTCCAGTCCACGCCGTAAGCCATTACCACCCCTGCCAGCAGGGATGCAAGGATGGCGATCCTCGCCTTTCGGAGCGCTACCCTCTTGAGATACAACCCATTGCGAATCTTGCCGATCATGTTCAGTCCTCCCTTGAAGTGTCAAAATCTCTTGAATCCATGGGCTGTCCGTCCCGAGAACCGGCTGGACGTCCATGAATATATGGAGCGAAGATGAAAGAAGGATTAAGGGAGGATTAGAATCTTCTCATGGGGAGAATCAGTCTGAAGGTGCTGCCCTGCTCGGGGCTGCTTTCGACTTCAAGGCTGCCCTCGTGGGCAGCGGCGATGGCTCGGGCGATGGAGAGGCCAAGACCGACCCCGCGATGGGAGATGGCATCGGGGCTCCGGAAAAAGGGCTGAAAGATCTGTTCGCGCAGTTCCTCGGGAATGCCCGGTCCCGTGTCGGACACCCTGACCGAGGCGCGGTCTCCGAGCCGTTCCAGGGAGATGGCGACCCTTCCGCCGGGACCGCTGTACTTGATGCCGTTTTCCACGAGATTGGAAAGCAGGCGGCTCAAATGCTCAGCATCACCCAGGACGAGGACAGGCTCCAGGGTCTCGATGGTCAGCTCGACCGAGTGCGCGTCGGCGAGAACCTTCAGGCGGGAGCCCACCTGGTGGACCAGCTCAGCCAAATCCAGAAGCTGGCTCCCGCGCCCGAGAACTCCCGCCTCGGATCGTGCCAGGAGCAGCAGGCCGTCCACCAGCTGAATCATTCGGTTCACCTCGTCGAGCTCGCTTTGGAGGGTCTCCCGGTATTCCTCCGGAGATCTGCGGGACCTCAGGGCCACTTCCAGCTCTCCCTTGAGGATGGTGAGCGGCGTCTGAAGCTCGTGGGATGCGTTGGCCGTGAAGCGGCGCACCTGGCTGAAAGCCGCGTCCAGCCTGGCCAGCATCCCGTTGAGCGTGCGGGCCAGGCGGTCCAGTTCATCGTCGGCCCCGGTTTCCTCCAGGCGCTCCGCAAGGTGCTCGGCGCCGATGCGATTGGCGGCCTCCGTCATGCGGTCCACCGGCAGCAGGGCCCGGCGCGCCAGCATCCAACCTCCCGCTCCCGCCAGGAGGAGTCCCAGGGGCAGGAGACCAGCCATGATCAGCAGGAATCGATTCCTGGTCTCGATGATGCTCTGGAGCGATGTCCCCACCTGGACCACTCGCGCCAGCCTTCCCCCCTGCACCACGGGAAACGTGAGGATGCGCACCGGATGGGGCTCCCCGAGCTCGACGGTCTCGAAGGTGGGCAGACCCCGGGAAGCATTCTCGATGGCAATGGGGCTCACGGGGAGCTTCTCGGATCTTTCCGCCCCGTGCCTCGGGTCGCGCCGGCCCAGGGGATCCAGCATACGAAAATACCGCTCCCAGGGCGAAAAACCGAAAAAGCGTCTGAACACCTCGTCCACATCCAGGGGGAAGCCGGGGTTCTGATCCGATCCCCCATGTTCGGCCAGCACGCGGGCCACTCCGCTCAGGGCCTGGTCCACCTGGTGCGACAGGCTGTAGGATAGGACGCCGTAGCCGGCTCCGCCCAGCAGCAGGAGTGTCACGGTGAGAAGGCTCACGTACCAGAGCGTGAGGCGGGCGCGAATGGAGCTCGGCATCATGGCTCACTCCACCTTCAACACATACCCGGCGCCCCGCACGGTGTGAATGAGCCTGGGCTTGTCCTCGAGATCCAGCTTCTTGCGGAGATAGTTGACATAGACATCCACGACGTTGGTCATGGGGTCGAAGTTGTAGTCCCAGACATGCTCGGAGATCATGGTGCGGGTGAGGACGCGCCCGGGGTTCCTCATGAAGTAATCCAGGAGCGCGAATTCCCGCGCCGTGAGGTCGATCCTGACCCCTCCCCGGTGGACGGTGCGCCGTGCGGGATCCAGAAAGAGATCGCCGATGCGCAGGATTGGCTCCCGGGCCTCGCCTCGCCTTCGGAGCAGGGCGCGCACCCGGGCCACCAGCTCCTCGAAGGCGAAGGGCTTGGTCAGGTAATCGTCGGCGCCGGAATCCAGCCCCTCCACCTTGTCCTCGATGGTGGAGCGCACCGTGAGGAGCAGGACGGGCGTCGAGACCTTCTTCGCGCGCAGTTCGCGCAGGACGGTCAAACCGTCTTTTCGAGGGAGCTGGAGGTCAAGGAGAATGAGGTCATGGACCCCGTCGAGGGCCATGCTCAGCCCCGCCACCCCATCCGAGGCCACGTCCACGGCATAGCCTTCCTCCTGCAGACCTTTTCGAATGAACCCGGCCAGCTTCCTTTCATCCTCGATGACGAGCAGCCGCATGGATTTCCTTGTTCGGCGACAACCGTTGCCTGCTGATTAACCCGCTCAGTCCCCGCCCGGGCGCGCCATGAAAGGTCCGGACGATGGCGCGGAGCCGCCGGGCCGATGATCACGGAGCCACCCTTGACCGATCCGGCCCCCAAACCGACCCGTGGCCAACCCTGTCGAAAAAAGGGGGCGGCTTCAGTGTGGATCCTTAAGACCCCCTCTTTCCACTCTTCTTGTCATCAGGGAATGAAACACTAACACAACCCGCGGGAAAAGGAGAAGCGCGTGGAAGGACTTGTGATCAGGCCTCCGCCGAGAACTTGGCGGCGATGTAGCCGGAGGGAGCCTTCTCGTCATGGACTTCGGGCCTGGTGGAAAGCAGGCGCTCCAGCTTCAGGAATCCGCTGCATCCGGGGCATTTGCTGACGACATTGGGGCTTCTGGCTCCTCCCTTGCCTTCGAGGAAAGGATTGGCGCCGTCTATGAAAAAGGCCTCCACCGCCGGGCCGACGGTCTTCTTGACGTAGAGTATGGAATGGCCGCACTTGTGGTAAAGCTGTTCGAGTTTCATCGTCCTCTCCTGATCCGGTTTCCTCATTTTGACCGCGTGCATTCCTCAGCTTCTGTCTCGATAACGCAAGATGCTTTCTTTATCGGCATTTGAAGTGATGTCTTGAGGGCATCGTGACTCACTTCATAAATGCATTTCCTGATGAGGCATACAGCGTGGTCAGTTTGTGAAATTAATTTTCTTGACGCGAAGTCGGCTAATCCATTCTTTTAGATATCACACTAGATTGGATCAGTGGACTGCTGCTTTCCGATTCCCACGGTTCTCACTCCCGCGCCCATCGACCTGAAACTGTCAAGTTCTGGTGAGCACTCATCCCGGCGCACGCCCATGCATTTCCACTATCCCTGAGATCACGCCCCGATCAAGAAAAGGAATTCATGATGGCGACGCTATCCCAATGCTCAAAGGCCGGTCCCCCCGAGGAGATGCTCGAAAGGGTCGGCTCGCGGCAGGCCGGCACCGCCGATGCCTGGCACATCCGTGAGGAGCTCTCCACCGCCTGTATGCTGGCGCATCTCCACGGCCGACTCTATCGGGTTGTCGATTTCGAGCCGGCGGGCGCGGGCTTCGCGCTGGGGCTGCTGGGCGCCCAATACAGCCAGGACTGCCGCCTTCGCCTGACATCGAATCCATGGAGGACGCTTCTCGATCGGGAGAAGTCCACCGGCCGGACCTGTCTGCTGACGTGCCGCCCGGCAACGGGCCGTCGCTCCCATGTTCCGATCTGCACCGTTCTCTTCGATCGACGTGGCAATCTCCACGTCCTCGATCTTTACGACGGCGCCTCGGATGATGTGTGGGCGCTTTTCACCATGGGCATCCACAATGTGATCGAGCAGGCCCGGGATCCGGCGCGACTGGACGACACGGCTGATTTTCAGATCCTCGGGGCGCCTTCCGTCGTCCAGAGACACACCACGGAGCGTCTGCAGAAATACCTGTCCCGCCGTGTTCAGGTGGATCATCGGCTGTGCAATCACTGCCTCCGATGCGTCACCAGCTGCAGTGAGATGGTGGCCATGGTGAGCCAGGAGGGGGCGCGGCTGCTCGGACCCGCGGAAGACTACTGCACCACTTGCGGTCTTTGCCTGAAGCGCTGCGCTCTCCTGCAGGCCCATCCCAAGCGAGCGGTCGAGGAAGGTCATGATCCCCCGGTCCGGATCCAGGAAGCCGGGAGCAGCGTAGCCCTCCATGGTGAGACGGCCGGGAGCTTCCTGGCATTTCTGGAGCGGGCGCGACAGAATCCTGACAACGGTTTCTGCTACAGTCAGCGAGAAGTCATGCCGCAGCCGGAGGGGCTGGGGCTTCCCGGGGGCATCAGCCGGCAGATCGGCCTCACATTTCAGGGGTGGGATGGAGAGGCCGGCAGACGGGCGCTGACGGTGAGCGTGCTTGATGATGCAGCCGGGAACGGAGCGCGGGTGATCATCCGGGAGCGGGTTCGGGCCGCGGTGGTCCTTCAGACAGAGACTGGGGAAGTCGAAATGGACCTGGCGGCCGCGGCCCTGAGGCACGGCCTGGAGGTTTCGATGGTCCTCGACTGGCAGAGTCTCGCCGCTTCCTCGGAGAGAACGGCATCGAGCGAGGTGGCTCGCCTCTTCGAATCCCTGGGGAGGTACCGGAGGGACTCTCTTTTGGAGCTTTGGGACCGGCGGGAAGTGGATCTTTTCCTGGCCCCCCGCGAGGAGGGGCTGCCCACCGGCCTGCAGCAGCGCATCCTGGATGAAACGGGACGGCACGCCCATATTCTCGTCCCCCACGTGAAGCAGGCGCTGCCCATGGGACGGAGCCCTCTCCTGGCCGATCTCAACGAGGACCTGGAGGGGGTGTTCCTCGATCATCCCGGGCTCATGGAAGCCGAGGCCCGATTTGCCAGGACCCTCCTCGAGGACATACCGCGGAATCATCGGCTGATCCACGCCCGCTATCGGGGCATGGCCCTGGCGAGCGGTCATACGGCCTGTCCCACCTGCGCGGAGCTCCAGGTCATGGCGATCCCGGTCACCATGGCCATCGCCATGAGCCTGGCCCGGGGAGAAGTGCCCCAGGTGTCCTTCACCCTGGAAACCGGGTGCATGTCGGAGACCCTGAACAAGGTTGGAGAGGTGGCCCAGAAGGTTCCCGGAGGCAGAACCGTGTTCGGCGGCGGCTTTGCCTTCGGCGAGGCCATCGCCATGTCCCAGGACCATTCCGTGCGCCGGGGGCATCTGCCCAAATCCCGACGCTACGTGGTGAGCCAGGGCGGCGACGGGGGGGCGGTCATCGGGCTTCCGGCGTGGCTGAACGCGCTTCGGCAGCAGTCCACCCTGATCCGGCGCCGACATCCCAACGTGCTCCACTTCATCGTCATCACCGACACCCAGGTCTATTCCAACACGGGCGGGGAGAGCTCGGCCACGTCGATGCTCGGCATGGGAACCCTCACCACGCCCATCGGCAAGTTTCTCATGGGGAACCAGAATGTCCAGTGGACCCTCATCAATCTCGCCGCGGAGCTCCCGAACATCCTGGTGGGCTGCGGCCACAGCGCCAACCGGGTGGCCATGCAGGAGCTCTGGCATCGGGCGGACCAGCTGGGACAGTCGGCCATACGATGGGATGTGACGCCGTGCCCGGAGACGGGGAAATTCTTCGGGGACGACCCCGACGACCTGGCCGAGATCATGGCTCACGCCGGGATGCTTCCCGAGCTGGTGTTTGTCGGGCGCTTCCGCAAACGGATCGGACCGTATCATCCCGATGACCGGGATAAGCCCTGGGAAGAGTGGCGGCGCACGCCGAGGCCCATCATCACCTGGCTGGAGCGCGATCCACGATACAAGGCTCTTCTCCGGCGGAACCCTCAGACCGGCGGATGGGAGCCCCGGAATCTGGTCGCTCGCTTCCTGATCACGCAGCTCGAGAGCTTTCGGGACCAGATGAACTGGCAGATCGATCTCGAGGATCAACTGGTCCGGCGGGCCGAGAAGAAGGTGCAAGCGTTCCTGGAGGAGCTCCAGGCCTCACGGTTGCACTATCGCCATCGGCTCGAGCAGTTCCCCCATGCCATGCTCTTCAATGCCGAAGGCGAATGGAAGCCCCAGTTGGCGGTGACTCTCGAGCATGAAATGGTGCGACGCCTGGTGGGGTCCGAGGAGCTCGAGCGTTACGCCGGAGCCCGCGACCAGGTGACGGGGGATGAGAGCGGCCACCTGTCCCGGTTCGCCCAGGCCGCCGAGCGTTTGGAGTCTCTGCTCCATCCGGTCACCGGGGAGCTGGAGTCCCTGGATGGGAACGTTCAGGAGCTTCTGGCCAGGATCGGGGACCTTCAGAAGGAGCTTGGGCAGCAGGTGCGCAGGCTCCAGGCGATAGCCGAGCCGCTGATGGCCGCGGATCCCGTCGAGGCCGAGCTCTTTCCTCGAGGAGGGATGGACGGCCCAGGTACGGGTGAATCCGGAAGGCGGCAGCTCACGGAGCTTCTGGACCGCATCCTGGAGGAGCGGGTGCTCGGGGAGCTCACCGAGCTTCAGCAGCACAGGCTCTCACTGCAGCTTCGCAAGGAGTTCCTGGAGACGGGCGGCGTCATCAGGGTGAGGCATGCGGTGGCGGCAGCCCGGGAGCGGGCGGACCTGCGGGCCCGCGTTGCGGCCTTCGGGCCTTTCACCGTCGGGGTGGCGAGCCTTGCGGGAGATCGGGGCATTGCCATCAACCGCATCTTTGCCAATTTCTTCACCGCCAGGGGAGCCTGGGCCGGAATGGCCTGGCAGTTCGGCTCCTCCAAGCGGGGGACTCCGGTTCTTTCGGCCACTTTCGTGGATTCCCGGCCCCTGCAGCGCAAGGACGCCATGTTCAGCCTCCCCGTTGCGATCCTGGCCGTGACCAACTTCGAGGAAATGAAGCGCCAGCCGGACCTCTTTTTCGGTCAGCTGCGGCCGGGCGGTTTCCTCATCATCAACCACGCGGCTTCGGGTGAGGCCCTCTGGCGGGAGCTCATGGCCCAGGTGCCGGAAGACATCCGCCGGCTCGTCGTGCCCCTGCGGGAGGCGCGAAAGGCCTGCGGCAGCCCCCTTGACCGTTTCGATGCCGGGGAGGCGGCGGACCTGTCGGATGCATCCCGGAGCGTCGCCACCCTGAGGGGCCTCAGGGAGCGCATCGCGAGCAGCGTCTGGTCCAGGCCATTGCCCCAGCTGAATCCGGACCAGGTCCGCCAGGTCGATAAGATGGCTGCCATGGTGACCGCGCGGGTCATCAACGTCGACATGGACGGCATCATGCAGGAGGTGACCGGAGCCACCAACGTCGTCTCGAACCTGGTGGCTGTGGGGCCCATGTTTCAGGCCCTCGTGGCGCTGGGCTTCCCCTTCGACTGGGAAGCCGACCTGAAGATCCTCAGCCAGGGCTTTCCCGAGGCGGTGCTCCGGAATCCCAGGCTGCTCCAGCATTACTACCGGGCCATGGAGCGCGCCCGCGATCTCTGCGGGCCGCCCATCGAGGAATCCTGCCGTGTCCTTCGGGAAGAGCCGGCTTCCGAGACCGATGACGCCGTCCGCGCCAATCCGGCTGCAGTGGAGGGGGCGGGAGAGGATCCTGGAGACTCGCTCATGATCATGGGCGGTACCATCGCCGGCATGGTCCTCAGCCAGGTGGCCATTCCCGAGCACCCGCTTTTCTACATCGGCTTCCCCATCACCCCCGCGGGCAATCCGTTTTATGCCATGGCTGACGCCTACGCCAACGGGCATCCTTACATCGTGGTGGACGAGGTCAATCCCTCCGAGAAGGTCGCCGCCGAGAAGCTCATCGGAGTGGCCCGGGCCGGGGGCTTTCTGCCGGTGACCTTCACCGCTTCCCAGGGATGGCGCCTGTTCACCGAAATCATTCCCCAGTTCGTGGGGGCCAGGCTGGAGGGGCTCTTTCTCATCACCAAGCGCGCCCTGGCCGCTCCAAATCTCAATATCGAGGAAAGCCACACGGACTTCATGAGCTTCCGGGACGACGGCGGCATCATGCTGGCTCCCAAATCCATCCAGGAATACGTGGCGACCCTCTACCTGGCGCGGCTGCTGACTCACTTCGCCAGGCTGCCCGTGGTGGTCGGCATCGGGGGCATCACGGACACCCACAAGATCGGTCTCGTGAAGGTCCCGTCCGATGACCGCGTGAGGGGCTGGCTGCGGAAGACCCTGGAAGGATTTGACTTTCTCGAGCACAAGTTGATCAACCGGCAGGGAGACATCATCGTCCACGGACCGAGCGGGACCTCCGCGGTCTACCAGGAGACGCAGTCGGAGCTCGAGAAGGCCCACGAAGCCGCGGTGCGGGTCTACCCTTACGCTGTCCGGGCGGTCGAGGAGCTGACGGGCCTGAGGATCGAGCCCCTCGAGGCCGCATGCCAGGGTGCGTCGACAGGTCTCGCCGCCGTACCCGTCGCGGTCGGGGAATCCGCCGTCCCCGGGACCTGCCCGGCAGTGGAGTCCAGGGGTCGGAATCCCTTTTTCGAGACCGTCATGATCCTGCAGGGCTCACTGGTTCCCAATGCCGTCGAAGCTTTGCGGGAGCTGGAGGAGACGGGGTGGAGCGGCATGGCGTGCCTTTCGGTGCGGCTCTTCAACCCGTTCCCCGAGGAGCACCTGGCTCCCTGGCTGGAGCAGGCCCGCCGCATCGTCGTGCTGGATCGCTCCAACAGCTTCGGGTCGGTCCCTCCCCTGGCCAGCCGGGTCATGGCCACCCTGGGGCGTTTTCTGCTCCGCGACGGCGATCGGAGCTCCAGGTCCCTCCGGACGCTGGTGGGGGGACTGGGAGGACGGGAGATCACGGTGCGCGAAATGAAGGAGATCCTGCTCTCGACGCACCTGCTCTTTTCGCCCCTGGAGGAATGGGAGGGGCCATTGGTGGCCGGATGGCTCGTGGACGACCCCGTGCTCAAGGCTCTCCTGGAGGAGGCCGCAGCCCTCGACCTGCGCGGCACGAACCGTCATACGCGCGTCCCGCGCCGTCTGCGACCCCTCGAGGCCGAAGGCGTCGAGTATGCTCAGCGGTTGGATTCCCTGGCTCGCCGGCTGCTGGTCCGGGATTATTCGTCTGTTCTCAGCCACTTCCACCGTGTGGAGTTTGTGGCTCCAAGGGAAGTGCTTCGCGAGACCTCGCTCCTGCAGCAGATCGTGATCCACGTGGAGCTGGGGCTGGCCCGCGAGGCGTTGAAGACATCGCATGCGAGCTGGCGCCATGCCGCCTTGCTGATGGTTTACAGCCAGGACCCCGGGGACCGCGAGCTCGCGAAGCAGGGGCTCAAGGGGCTGAGGAGTCCGCTGCCTTTGACGCCCCGCCTGCTGGAGCAGTGGGGTGTGTCGGTTCAGACGTCCGCCCCGGCTCCAGGCGCGGCACCGATGGATCCCGAGTCGGCTTGCGGACCTGGAAAGGATTTGTCTCCAGCCGTCGAAATTCAGGAGCCACCGTTGACGGAGCCCGTACCATTCGATCCTGCCGAAGTGGAGCGCATCGAGTCGATTCTCGCCGACCTCGTTCGCCTCCAGGGAGAGAAGCCCCTCTGCTTCAATCCCGAGGACTATGAAAAGGTGCTGCTCGAGAGACTGCGGCAGGATCGGGGGTCCAGGCTTTTCGGGCTGGAGGAGCGCATGCCTCCCGATGAAGCCGAGCGGGTGTTGTGGGACTACCAGTGTTGTTACCGCGATGCCATCGATCGCAGCCTCCAGTGGGAGGTGCTCGGTCAGCACCATGTGCCGGAGCTCAGAAGCCTCTTCACGGGTCCCCGGCGGAGCCTCTTGACGACCCTTGTCCGCGAGTTGAAACCGGCCCTGGCGGATCTGCCGCCTGATCAGATGCAAACTGCCGTCATGGAGGAGCTCGAGCGGTATCTCGTGAGCCGATGCCTGACCGACGGAGCCAGGCACCCCGTGATCATCCTGGAGTTTTTCAGAAACTGGCTGATTCCGGAGCTGCTGCGCGAGGCGGGCTTTTAACTAAAAACCAGAAACTTTTCCCGCAGCAGAAAGCGAGCGACGCCCATGATCACCGAAAGCCAGCGCGAACGCATTTACCGGGAGGTTGAGAGCCGGGCTCCCATCTGGAGACCTCCCCTGGCTGAGGACGGCCCGATAAAGGGGTTGTCCCGTCGGCCCAGACTCATGGAGCCGGGATTGACCGACAACATCACGGCCCTCAAGGAATTGGAGTTTCAGCGGTTGCGCGACGGCGTCCTGGAGCGGATTCTCTTCGAGCTGTATTCGGTATTCGAGATACCGGCCGAATCCGCCCGGGTGGAAGAAGCGGTGAGGCAGATCCTCGATGACCGGTTTGCCGCGGAGCTGGCGTGCGGGACAAGCGGCGCCTATGATGCCGGAGTCTACGCCCGCTGCCTCTTCTTCGATCGCTGGAACCGGACGGCTGGTGAAATCAGCGGGGATGGGGAGCAGCCGTCGGCCTGGATCAAGGGATTGAGCCATATTCGGGGAGCCGGGTTCTTTCGCAAGTCACCCCGGGAAATCCTGGGATGGACAAGATGCTTCCTCGAAGTGGAGGGCTACCATCGCCTGGATCCCGTCCACAACGAAGAGCGGCTCGACCGGTATCGCGTGCTGCGAACCGGGGGCGACCGGCCCGCGATCACTCATTTCGAGGATGTCCTCATCTGGCTGGATCTGCGGCTGATGGGACAAACGGATGGAGGCGAGGGAGACATCGGGCGTCTCAGCCGCGAGATCGCGATGGAGCTCGAAGGCGCCCCATGGGACGCCCTCCTCCCGGACTCGCCCGTTCAGCCGGCGCTTTACGTGCTGCTGCGGTGTCATCAATTGTGTCTCATGGAGACCCTGGACATGAGAGAGCAGAAGCGGCTTCTCCAGATCCAGGCAAACCGTCAGATCGACAGCCTGCTGGACCTCATGAGGCTGGTCCTTCACAAGACCGTCGGCGAGGCCCGGCTCCCTGATCCGTCGGCGCTGCTCGATGAGCTTCAGTCTGAAGGTTTTAACATCGAGCATCAGCGTTTCCGCGATCCCTACGAGGCGCTGCTGGTTCCCATTGAAGAGTCCCAACGGTTTGAGGAGGCCACCCTCAGGCTCCTGGTCTCTCTCGATCAATTGACGGGCGATTGGGAGCGGGACCGGCTGATCGGCCTCGATCAGGTCGAGGGATGGTACCACAGACTGATACGCGAGGCGGTGCAGGACGTGGCCAGCTTCGTGCTGTCTGAAAGGCAGCCCCTGCCTCAGACCGGCCTGATGCACCGCATCGTCAGGACGGCGGCGACCCTCGTTCTCGCCCGAAGAGCCTGGCCGCCGCAGACCGAAGGCGATGGCCTGGAGGGGGAGGTGAGGAAGGCCCTGCCCGAGGGGGCCGTCAAGCATCTCATCAGGCCCCGCAAGGGCTATGAGCTCAAGTCCAGGGCCGACCTGGGCAGTCTCATTGCCGGCGAAAGCAGCCGGCAGCGGGAGGCCCTGCAGCGCATCGCCGCCGATCATTCCATTCAGGGGCTTCACGATTTTCGGCATTTCATTCGGTACCTGCTGTTCCAGGGCTGGATCGAGCGTTTCGGTCCCGATCCCGCCGCCTGGGTGGCTCCGCTGGGCAGGGGGGAGCTGGCCGACCGGGAAAGTCGGACCATGGACTGGGTTGCGGAGGCCGCCGCCAGGTGGTCCCTGGACCTGCATCGGGCCGTTCCGCACAGTCTGGAAGCGGTGCAGGACCATCTCGAGGAGATCTGTCCACGCTCTGTCGTCATCGACCGAGTCACGGATGGTTTTGTTCTCTCCCAGGGCGAAAAGGGAAGGATTTATCGGTCGCTCATCGACGAGATCACCCCGGTCTGCCACAGGCTCCTGGTGGCCTATGGCCGTTCATGGGCGGGGATGGACCGGATCGCCTTGTCCCCGGGGTGGCGCCAGGAATTGGAGCCCGTGGTCGGACTGCTGGCTCCCACGGTCCACAGCCTCCGGGATGGCGCGGGCCGCAGGGTGGAGAGGTTCCTGGCCGATTTCGCCGGTCCCCTTTACCGGAGCGACCTTCGATTGTGCCTTCGGAGTGCTTCGGAGTGGAAGGCCTTCCTGGCATGGGAGGTCCACCGATGGGTCGAGGAGCACGGCGGCGTCCTGGATGAGCCTGGTGGCCTCGACCGCCTGAGGACGCATCTGGAATCTTCGGCCGCTTCCGTGGACACGCCGCCGAGAACCCTTTTTTCGGAGTCGGTGCCGGGCTCCCTCATCGAGCTCATCAGCTCCAACGGACGCTTCGCGGAGATTCCCCGCGAGCACCTGGAAGCCATTGTCTCCCTCCTTCCCCGAATCGACTGCGGAGCCTGTGGAAGGAGCAGTTGTCGGGCCTTCGCCATGTCCCTGGCCGCTGGCCGGCTGGACCCCGGCGGTTGCGTCCACCTGGCCGCTCACCAGGTGGAGGGGCTGAAGCTTCAGCTGAGCGAGATCCAGCGGGTGACGGTGCCGGGGGGCGGCGGAAACCCTCTGGATGTGCTTCGAGACCGGGCGAAATGGCGCGCTTCGCCCGAGAGGAGAAGCTTCGAGAAAGTGCTTTCCGTTACCGAGCAGAAGGGTCGCCAGTTCATCCGCGAGCGAATGAAGTCACTCTGGGAGAGACAGAGTCCCAAGCCCCGCATCTTCAAGGCTCCAAGCGGTGAAGAGCTTTACCGGGGGCTCTGCCTCTACCTTGGATATGAAGCGGCCGAGAGGCTGCAGCGTGATGAGCGGCAGCTTTTGGTGGATCATGGAGACTTCCGGCTGGATGCCGATTGGGAGCGGGTTGTCCAGAGCCGTGACTGGCTGGTGCTGGCTCGCCGCCGTCGCCAGAGCCAACCCCTGGCTCAAAGTCAGGAGCCGACGTGGAAAGCGCGTGAGGCCTATCGGAAAGTGCTTTTTCTCCATCAGTTGTCGCCGCGCGATCGGGATCTGGTCCTTCGGCATCGCTTCGAGCGTTTTCAGGACGGGTTCAGTCACTGGTGGAACGAGGATCTGCTGGACATGAACCTCCCTGATTTTTCCATCCGCGACTGGGCGGATTTCTCCAAGATCATCAAGAACGCTTACTGGCACCAGGAGGCATCCCTCGCGGCGGGGCGGGTCCCGGGCATGCTGCAGGAAGCGGCGGAGCGGGGGACGGCCCTGCTGCCTCCGGATGTGGCCCCGGTCCAGATGCTCGAAGCCTATCTGGAGCGCCTCATCAGGCAGGAGCAGGCCGATTTTGAGCACAGGCGAAAGGTCCGTGCCGACCATCGGCAAGGGCTCCCGGTCCGCGATTTCACGCAGCTGAGGCAGTTGCTCGAGGCCTGCATCGACGAGGTGGGGCCGGGGGAATCCTCCGGGAGTCCCGAGGATGAGAGAAAACTCTGGCTGGAGCAGGTCTGGAGGCGCTTCCAGACGGAGGGCTTCTCCATTTCTCCCGGGCTCTCCTGCACCTGGGAAGAACTGCTGCCCGATGAGCAGGACATCGTTGAGGAGGAATTCGCCCGGGTGGCAGCGGCGATTTCAAGATCGGGTCCCGGCGCCCTGGTCATGGGCTCCCGGGATCAATCCCTCCGGGAGAGGTCGACATTCCTGCGGTCATTGTTGAGCGCCGCCCTGATGCGCCGCCAGCAGGAGCGGATGGAATCGGATTGGCTGGAGACCAAGCTCAGGGAGCGTTCCCCGGGGCGTCCCCCCCTCGGCATCATCCGGCTGCTGGTCAGGGAGCGGGTGAGAAGGGGAATCGACCGATCCGGCATCCAGCAGGAGCTCAAGGCCCACCTGGGCGGCGCCGCGGCCTATCCGGGGCTCATCGATGCGTGGTGCGGCGACCTGCTGCATCACCTCGCCTGCAAGCGGCAGTATCAGGTCTCCCTGGGGATTCCGGCCCTCGGTTCCGGAGAGGTGGAAGCAGATGACATGGATTCGGTGCTCCATCGGTTTCCGGTCTTCACCGCCTTCCTGGACCGGCTGCTGGATCGCTTCCAGCCCGTGGATCGGGATCGACTGCTCCATTACCTCTTCCTGGTGGCCAAGATGGAGGGGAACCTGGACGCCTTGACTGCACTTCTCCGCGAGATCCGGGAGACCTCCGATGTCATCGAGGCCGCGTGGCTGCGGTTCACGGAGCAGCGGCTACAGGAGGGACCGTTGCCGAGACCGGTTCCCGGCTCCTCCCTCGGCATCCCGCTGCTGGTCTCGGGCCTCAAGGACCGGGAGCCCGTGAATCGAGGGCTCCGTGACGGCATGGGACGCGGCGAAAAGCGGCAGGTGGCGGCTGCCTATCGCGAGCTGCTCGAGGTGGTGAGGTACCATGTCCTCCTTCAGGATCAGGAGCGTGGGAGTCTCGAGGAGGTGCTCGACGATATCCGCCGGGCCGGCTATGACCTCGGCGGCATCGACGAGGGCGCCCTGGCCGCCGCGGCGGAGCGCGAGTGGAATCGCCGTGAAAGCCTTCGGGAGCAGCGCATCTGGATCTACGCCAGCGTGACGGCCCGTCTGTTCGCGGCACAGCACGCCGAGCTGCAGGAGGTGGACCGGGCTTTTCACAAGGTGCGGATGGACCTTCTCAAGGACGAGGGGATGCGACCGCCTGTCCCGCCGGATGGCGCATCCCGCGCACTCCCCGGAGCGGAAGCCCCGGGAGCCGGGAAAACCCCTTCCGGGATCGACCTGGCTGACGTGGTGAGCCGCCGGGGGGTGGCCCTGGGCCAGATCAAGGAAGAGATGTACCGTCGGCTCTCGGACCTTCTGGAGGCGGAGCGCATGGCCACCTTTCACAAGAGGATTCGCCAGATCATCGAGGAGCTGGATCGAAAGCGGATCGAGATTCAGGAAGAATGGTATCGAGGGAGGATCGACTCCCGGGCCGTCTTCTACCTGCTCAGGCAGCACCAGAAGGGTGAGGAGGAGCCAGGCTGGGATGATTTCTGGCAGTTCGTGGTGGATCATGGGCTGAATCCATTGGACGAGCTCATGACCTCCAGGCGACCCGACCGGGAGCAGCGGCTGAGGGAGCTGGATGACCGATTCCGGGCGCTTCTCGGCATTTCCCTGCTGCAGTGGAAGGAAGAGGTGGCGGCTGCGGCCCGGCAGGATCTCCAGGCCTGGATGGAGGAGCGGCAGCGGACCCTGGCTTAAGCCTTTTCTGAATGAAGGGAGCTCAAGATGGAAGCAGTCCGACCTTTCTGGTTGCCCGAGGCCGACATGGCTCCGTCCGGATGGCTGGAGCGGCACGAGGAGTCTCGGCGCCTGGAGTGGATGGTGCGCGATACCCGTATTCCGGTCTCCCTGGCACGTCTGGCGAAGGAGCTTTGCAGTCTCCGCTCGAGCCTGGAAATGCTCCGGTGGGTCTATCCACCTCATTCCGAAGGCATGCACCGATTCTGCGAGGAACTGCGCGGCACCGATGTCGGACCTGGGAATGAGAAGAGCCGAAACGGCCTGGCTCGGTTGGTGAGGAACGGCCTCGAGCGCATCGACTGGCGTGAGCAGGACTTCTTCGAGATGATGCTGGACTATTTCGGCGGCGGGGGCGGGGCCCTCGGCGATCCGGCCCTGGCGGAGGAGCTCCGCTTTTTGGAGGAGCTTCGCCTGTCGGAGCGCAAGAGCTTCGATCGGGGGGTTCAGGGGTTCATATCCGAGGCCCGTTCGAGCTTCATGGGGCTCAAGTGGGGATGCGCGCATCTGAGTCAGGCGGCTCCCCGCCGAACACTCCTCGATGAGGAAGGTGTGCTGGAGCTGCTGAAGGTTCTGCACCTGCTTCTCGGATTGGAGGACGACCCGACCGTTGAAGTCGGCTCCTCGGAGCGCGATGACTGGGTGGAAACCTGGGAGAGGATCCATGGGAAGGCCCAGGAGCGGTGGAGGCGGATGGGGCTCACGGTGCCGCTCAAGCCCTTCGAGAAGGCCTCGCTTTTTCTCCTGGAAGCCCTGCCCCTGAACAAGACGGGTCATGCAGGCTTCGTGCGCTACCTGGTGGAGCGGGAGGATGGCTACCGCCGCATCCTGGCCTCCTGCTATGCGCCGTGGGAGGAGCAGCGGCGAAAGCTCGAGGAAGAGGTGGCGCGCTACAACCGGCTTCCCGAGCATGCCGGCCGGAACGTCGCCTACGAGGAGTCTGAATGGCGCTGGCTCATGTTCGCGATCCTGCTCCGCCCCGACGTGGTGGCGGCCATTGCCGACCGTGAGAGGCACAAGGACATCTACTGGGTTCTTTCCGGGCTGGGCTCCAAGGCGTACCTCCCCAGGACTCTGCATGAAGTTCAGAATATCTTCGGGTACGTGACTCCCGAGGCATTCGACCAGGTCGTGCGGAACCTGGGTCTGGATCCGGTGGATGTCATCCGGGTCATCGCCGGCTTCAAGCAGTACAGCGCGGACCCCGGCGGAGACATCCTCATCTACGTGTGCAAGGGAACGGCATGTTTCCTCCGGGGTCAGCCCGACCTCTCCAGGCGGCTGGCGGCGGAAATCCAGGCCGAGGAGGGCGAGGTGGGACGCCACGGCATCCAGTTCATCGAGATGGACTGCTTCGGCGTCTGCCATCTGGCCCCGGTGGTGAAGACGCGGGACGTCTTCCTGGGCAATCGCCTCCCGGATGACGTCCCGGTCTTGGTGGAGCAGCTCCTTAAAGGGCCATCCTATGAAAACCGGGCCCTGTTTCTGGACAGGATCCGCCGGATGTTGGCGCCCGGGTGGGAGAGCAACCGGCTTGAGGAGCTGAAGATCCTCGAAGTCATTGAAGATCCGGCAGCCGGGCCCGCAGGTCCCGACGCCGCCCCCGACAGTGGGCCGCCTCGGGCCGTGGCGGCGGGAGGCAATCTCCTCATCGATTCGAGGGGAGAGGTCTTCGCATGCGGCAACGGTCTGCGGCATCCCCTCGGACGCCTCCTGACGGACGCCCTGCCGTACAGCTGCCCGTCACCGGGAGGCGGAAGGGACTGGGGAGGGGTTATCCTCGATGAGGTGGGACAGGTGAGCGCTGTCATGGGATTTCACCGCCCCCTCCTTCGAGACGATCTGGCCGGCTCGATCAAGCCGCGCGCCACGGTGGCCGACGGTGACGTCTGGGTCGAGCGCGAAGCGGGGCCCGTGAGGCTCGGCAGCTTCACGGCCAACGCCATCATGGTTGAAGCGCCGGACGGAGCCATGAGCCTGGTGCGGCTGAGCGGCCCTCCCAACAAGGCCATGCCGGAAAAGGAGCGGGGCATCGCAGCGGGGGCATCGGGTGTCGATGGCGTGGAGCGTCCCGAATTCCTTCGCTTTCAGGATCGTTTGGTCCTCGGTTTTGCCGGCGATGTGGACCCGGATGAGATCACGTCTTACATGGCCAGGGGAGGCTACGAGGCCGTCCATCGAGTGCTGGGTCGGCGGGATGAGCCGGCGTGGGAGCCCCGGGACATCATCATCGAGCTGGCCGGGGCTCGACTGCGGGGGCGCGGGGGCGCGGGGTTTCCCGCCGACCGCAAGTGGGACGGCGTCCGGCTGGCCCGCTGCATCGTCCATGAAGAGGACGAGAACAAGGATCCCATCAAAGTGGTCGTGGCCAACGGCGACGAGGGGGATCCCGGCGCCTTCATGGATCGCACCCTGATCCAGGAAAGACCGCACCAGGTCATCGAGGGGATGATTCTTTCGGCCATCGCGGTGGGGGCCCGCTACGGCGTGATCTATGTGCGCAAGGAATACGAGGACGCCGTTCGCCGCCTCGAGCATGCCCTCTTCCAGGCGCGGCGCAAGGGGTTTCTGGGAAGGGACATCTTCGGTGTTCCCGGCCTGCATTTCGACCTGGACATCCGGCTGGGCGCCGGAGCCTTCGTGGCCGGAGAGAAGCGAGCCATCATGCGCGCCATCGAAGGGGAGCCCGCCGAGCCCACGCTCAACGCCATTTCCAACACCCTGAGGGGATTGTGGGGCAAGCCGACGCTCCTCAACAACGTGGAAACCTTCGCCAACGTACCCCTCATCCTCCAGAGGGGCGGAGAGTGGTACGCCCGCCAGGGGACCGAGCGGAGCGGCGGGAGCAAGATCTTCTCGGTGGCGGGCATCGTGAGCCAGACGGGCCTGGTGGAAGTGCGATTCGGCCGCACGCTGCGGGACATCATTTCCATCTGCGGAGGCATCCAGCAGGGGAAGATCCTGGCGGGAGTGCAGATCGGGGGGCCCTCCGGCGCCATCCTGTCCCTGACGGGGGTGCGCGCCTACCTGCTCCATACGCCGCTGGATTTCGACACCTTCGACCGTGTCGGCGCCATGCTGGGGTCCGGAGGCCTCGTCTTCCTCGGGGAGGATGATGACGTGGTGCGGCTGGCCCGCCATTTCACCGACTGGCTGGCCGAGGAATCGTGCGGCCAGTGCCCGCCCTGCCTCCAGGGGACCATGTCCCTGGGAAGGACCCTGGACGCCGTTCTGAACGGGGAGGCCCTGAGCGGGCACATTCACGCGCTCTGGGCCAAGAGCGATACCATCAAGGCGGGGAGCCAGTGCGGACTGGGCATGACGGCCTCCAACCCGGTGACCAGCGCCCTCCGCTTCTTTCCCCATGCGTTTCTGCACTATCTTCTGGCCAATCCGAGGGTGGACCGGGTCGAGCTTTTCAAGGGGCTCGAGGCCCTCCGGCTGCTCACACGGGAGCCCGTCGAGAGGATCGTCGCGCGCAGGCGCCAGGTGGTGGGATTCAGCCTGACGCTCAAGCGGCATCTGCTCAAGCATGTGGTGCAGGAGATCCAGCGGCTGGACCAGTATCGTCCGGTTCACGCGCGGCGGACGGCCCGCTTCATGGAGCTCCTCCAACTGGAGCCCCACGAGGTCGGTCGCTGGGATGTCACCGTCGAGGCCGGTGAGGACGGCATGCGCCGGCCGAAGGCGGCGGTGGTTTAGCTCCTGGTTTCTGGTTCCTGGTTTCTGGTTGGGAGGTTGCGGTTCCTGCTTTCAAAGGTCTGGCTTTTGGCTTCCGTTTTCTGCTAGAGTCCGCTGGACGGGTGGGGGGCTCTTCCACGGGCTTCCACCGGAACACCCGGCTCCCTGGCGCAAGGAGCCACGAACCGGCACCGCCAATCAGGAACCAGAAACCAGAAACTGGCCCCCCAATCGAGCAACCTCCCGATTTGACCGAGGAGACGGAAATGACCAGCAAGGACAGGACATACTTCAAATCCTTCAGGACGGTCGCCAAGGCCATCAGCTCGAGCCTGGACGTCCAGGAGGTCCTGGACATGATGGCAACCCACGTAACCCAGGCCATGAACTTGAAGGCCTGTGCCATTCGTCTCCTCCACCCCAAGAAGCGGACCTTGGAGCTGGTGGCTTCGTATGGACTGAGCGAGGCTTACATCCACAAGGGGCCGGTGGACGCCGACCGGAGCATCGCCGAAGTCATGGAGGGCAGGACCGTGAGCATCAGAAACGTTGCCGACGATCCCAGGGCCCAGTATCCGGAAAGCGCCGCCGCCGAGGGGATCGCCAGCATGCTCTCGGTCCCGCTCTCCATCAAGGGCAAGGTCATTGGAGTCATGCGGCTCTACACGGCGGCGCCGCGCGACTTCGACGAGGATGAGCTGGACTTCGCCGGGGCTCTCGCCGAAATGGGCGCCATCGCCATCGAGAATGCCCGGATGTATGAGCGCATCAAGAAGGATTACGAGAGCGTCATGAGCGACGTTTACAATTTCGTGGGCTACCGACGCGGCATCTGAATGAAAGCATCAGACAAGGATCGCAAGCGGAAGGCCAAACGCGAAAGGAAGATCAAAGAGCGGCGAGAGGAAGAGCATCGACAGCTGCGCCTCGAAAAGTCCCAGGAGTACCTTTATCTGGCCGTCAATGCTTTCCGGAGAGACGATTACCGGATAGCCCTCGATCACATCCTCAAGTATTTAAAGATACTCCCTGCCGATGTGAAAGGCCTCAATTTCGCACTGGACTGTGCCTAGCGCCTGCGGGATGAGGAAGTGGAGCTCCAAATCCTGGCCCAGCTCTACCATGCCGGTTTGGTTGAAACGAAAAACGAGTGCATCCGGCTGGTTAACCTGGCCATGGGGCGGCACCGGTACACCCTGGCCAGGGAGGTCCTCGAGGATTTGCACCAATGCATCGAGTCCAGATCGTCCAGGTATACGGGTCGGCCCACCAAGACCTTGACGGCGCAGGTCCAGGAATGCCTGCGCTACTGTCAGCGAATGGAGGAGCTCAAGGCCGCGCAGGGGAGAGCTCCCCAGGCCGGTCGGAGTCCCTCGGAAAACCTCCGGCGAATGGTTCAGACACCCGTCGTTCAATCCGCAGGGCCCGAGCCTGCCGGGACGCCGGTGCAGCCGCCGCCGGCTCAACCCCCCGAAGAGGAGCTTCCCGAGCTCAAGGTGGCCTTCGAGATCGATCCCGCTTCGGTGATCCAATCGGTCGAATCCCACCGCGTCGACGGGAGCGTCGATGTCGACCTGGCCATCCGCGCCTACAGGCTTTCCTTCAGAACGTCCTACGATCAGCTCATCTGCCTGTCGACCCTTCGGGATGTGCGCTCCCTCTGGCACCAGGAGGAGACGGCCCGCAAGGTCATGAAGTCCTTCCGTGGGCGCGCGATCCTGGCCGACGAGGTGGGCCTGGGAAAGACCGTGGAGGCTGGGCTCATCCTCAAGGAATACCTCATGCGCGGCCTGGCGGCCTCAGCCTTGGTGCTGACTCCGAGCTCCCTGGTGCACCAGTGGCGCGAGGAACTGTCCGGCAAGTTCAACCTGGCTTTCGCCACCACCAACGATCCGCTCCTGAGGGAAAACCCCGGGCAGTTCTGGAGCCAGCCCTTCATCATAGCGTCCCTGCAGACGGCCCGCGGCAAGAACCACTTCGATGCGGTGACGGCTCGCTCCCACGACATCGTCATCGTGGATGAGGCCCATCATCTCAAGAACCGCGCCACCCTGAACTGGAAGCTCGTCAACACCATCCGCAAGACCTTTCTCCTGATGCTCACGGCGACCCCCGTCCAGAACAGCCTGGAGGAGCTCTACAACCTGGTGACCCTGCTCAGGCCGGGGCACCTCAAGACCCAGAAGGCCTTCAAGGAGCAGTTCGTGGCCCGGGGCAGCCCGACGGACCCGAGGAACCGCGAAATGCTCCGCCAGCTCCTGAAGGAGGTCATGGTCCGCAACACCCGATCCGTCACCCAGCTTCAGCTGCCGCCCCGGTTTGCGACCACCGTCCGGACCACGCCCGCGGGAGTGGAAGCGGCGTTTTACGATGCCGTGAGCGACTTCGTCGCCGCCCAGGCCTCCCAGGGGAAATCGGCCTTCTCGAAGCTGGCCCTGAAGCGGCTCCTGGAGGCGGTGGGCTCCTCGCATGCCGCGGCCCTCCGCATGATCGAGCGCATGAGCGAGGGGAGCCAGGACGACGTGCTCCGGGGGCTGGCCGAAATCATCGAGCTGGGGCGGGGAATCGAGATCAGCGGGAAGGCGGCGCAGATCCTCGATCTGGTCAGGGCCTCGCCCGATCAGAAGATCATATTCGTCAATTATCTCGCTACAATGGAGTACATCCGGGATCTCTTGCACCGGCACCGGATCCCTCATCAAGTGTACCACGGTGGCATGGACAGGGACCGCAAGCAGGCCGCCATCGAGGCCTTCCGCGGCGGAAGCTCCGTGCTGCTGGCCACGGGCACCGGCGGCGAAGGCCACAACCTCCAGTTCTGCCATGTCATGCTCAACTACGATCTGCCGTGGAATCCCATGGAGATCGAGCAGCGCATCGGCCGCATCCATCGCATCGGGCAGGAGCGGGAAGTCCAGGTGTACAACTTCTGCGCGGCGGGCAGCATCGAGGACCGGATTCTTGAAATCCTGGACCGTAAGATCAACATGTTCGAGCTGGTGGTGGGGGAGGTGGACATGATCCTGGGCAGGCTCCAGGGGGAGGAGGAGTTCGGCGACCTGGTCTACGACATCTGGGTGACGCACCGGGACGAGGCCGAGCGCGACAGGGCTTTCGGGGCCCTGGCAACGAAGCTCCAGCGGGCCCGCTCGTCCTACGAGAAGAGCCGTGAGCTGGATGAGAAGCTCTTCCAGGAGGACTTCGGCGTATGAGCATGCAGTCGGATCCCGAGGTCCTGGATTTTTCGGCGGAGGTCATCGAAAAGTGGGGCGGCCTGGTGGAGCGCCGGGAGGACCGGCTGCACGCCCTGCTGTCGGGGGAACTCGCCGGGACGCTGGACCTGGGGGAAGAGGCCGAGCTGGGTACGCCGGAGGCTCCGCTCCTCTACGGAAGTCCGCTCCTGGATCGGCTCATCGGGCTGGCGACGCGAAGCGTCCCCGTGGCCTACGGCCACATCACGGTTCCCTACCTGAAGAAAGCGGGATTCGAGCAGCTCATCGGGCGCGACGTGGCCTTCGCCGACGGCCAGGTCCGGCTCGTGGGACGGGCGGAGACTCGCTCCTGTTACCTGATCCTCATGTGCCGCACCACGGCCCTCAGCGACGAGCGGAGGGAGGGGCTGGTGCAGGTGGGGGTCCAGGAACCTGCTGCGCGGAGAGCTCGAGGACTTTCTGGCCAGCATGCGGCGGCGGTTGCGGCGGGATGTGCGGAACACCCGGGAGTATTATGAAGCTCTGCGGGCCGAGATGGAGGCGAGCCTCGGCCATCCCAACCTCACCGAATCCCAGCGTGAGGACCGGGTCGCCAAGATCCGCGACCTGCCCCTCGAGATGGAGCGCAAGATCGAGGACCTCGAGCAGAAGTACCAGGTCCGGGTGACCATCTCCGCCGGCGCCGCCGTGAGGCTGCTGGTGGACGTGGTCCAGGTCATGGTCGACCTTCGGTATCGCAGGGCAGCCCGCTCCCTCAGCCTCATCTGGAATCCGGTCACCCGGCGCCTCGACCCGCTCCGTTGCGAGCAGTGCGGGCAGACCACCACCCGCATCCACCCAACGGGCCGCGACTCCGAGATCCGCCTCCTCTGCCACCCCTGCAGCCAGAAACGCTGACTCCACACCGTCGGGACGCAATGGTTCCGACTTAACAAGTGGCACGGAGGGCTCAAGCTGCCATGATGATGTCCTGAAGAACCGAAGCAGGGGGCATGGTGCTCCGCATGGAGACTGCTGCGCGACATCTTCAGTTCGCGGGCGATGCCCTCCGCCTGATCGAATAATGTCTTTTCAATGGAGATTGCGGTCTTGATGTTTGCCATGGTGTTAGAGGGATGCAAGTTCTGAGGCATCACGCTGAGCGCATTTCTTTCAGCAAGTCTGGGTGACGTTCCAGTAACCTGAGGAGCTTGACTAATGGCGCGGGTGGACGTGTCTCTCCTCTTTCGTAACGGGAGAAGGCCACCTTGCCTACGCCGAAGGCTTCAGCCAATTGGGCCTGAGTGAGCTTCAAGCTCTTTCGGATGCGCCGGATTTCACCGCTTACATCTTCGTTCAACGCTCGCAAGATTGCTGCCTGAGCTTCAGTATAGCGGCGATAGCTCTCTGTATCCCACACGCCCTCACCGCATGCGGGACAGAATTCGCCATGCATGTCGTGAAGCGTAAGGGATTGGCTGCCGTAGGACAGCGTTTCATCTTGAATTATGGATATCATTTCAGCGTGGCCGCAAGCCGGGCATTTCATAATCTCACCTCACTTCGCCTTGAATTGTATGACTGGCGGGCGATCACCAGC
>JALOPI010000042.1 GCA_025453975.1 Syntrophobacteraceae bacterium | reverse complement strand
CCGGATGCTCCGCTCGGCAAGGACCTGCCTCAGCTCTTCGGCGACATTCAACCGGCCGGGCGAGCCCATACCCACCACCAGTATGTCCGGGCGCGCGTCGAGAATGTCCTGCATGTCCATGACATCGGCCCAGTGCCCTTCCCGGCGCCACCAGTTGGGAACCACCTTCCCCTCGACGATCTTCAGATCGCTCTGGTACTGACGACCGTCAATGGTCATGCTGCCAAAACGAAAGTGCTCAATCATTTCAGACCCCATCCGCTGCAGAATCCCCCGAACCTGCCCGCCGCCCTATGCCCACAGGAACAAACCCGTTTCATCGTCCATCCCGCGGCTGAGCGGTGCTTCCGTCAACAATTCCTGAATCGTGAGCTCGCAGGCAAACACCTCGGTCCCCTCGACGAGGTGCCCGCCAAACGCCCGACCCTCCTCGTCCCCCAGAACCACGTGCGCATGCAGGAAAATTTCTTCCCCCTTCAGGGACACATTTCCTGTCAAAGATAAGATCTCCAGGTGACGACTCAAGTGAACGAGCTCATACTTCCGCTCCGACTGGTTGTAATAGGCAATCCGCGCACAGGCAACCGCACCGATGGCCCGAACCTCACCCTGCATGACGCTCAGCTCCCTGCATTTCCCCTGGAGAGCGCCCAGCAGGTCGTCCCCCCTGCTCAGCCGCCCCATGAACAGCCTACCCCTGGTGAATTGGCGATGCATCCAAATCCTCCATTTCCATCACGTTTGACTCCTACATTTCAACACGCTTGCCTCCCCGCTCCAAGCTCATTATGATCCCAAAGCGTAAAGGGACAACCAGAAACCCGAAACCAGAAACCAGAAACCTTCACTCACACAGGAGCACGTCCACGAACATGATCGAGCACTTTCCCTTCTCAGCCCTCGTCGGCCAGGATCTGATGAAACGCGCCCTGCTTCTCAACGTGATCGATCCATCCATCGGCGGCGTCCTCATCAAGGGCGAGCGTGGCACGGCCAAGTCCACGGGGGTCCGCGCCCTCATCGATCTCCTGCCCACCATACGGGTCGTTTCGGGCTGCCCCTTCCAGTGCGACCCCGATAACGTCGACGGCTTCTGCCCCTACTGCGAAGAACGACGCCGAAGCGCCCAGCCCCTCCAGGTGATGGAGCGCAGCATTCGGCTGGTCAATCTTCCCATCGGCACCACCGAGGATCGGCTCCTGGGAACCATCGACATCGAAAAGGCGCTCAAGAGCGGTCAGAAAGCCTTCGAGCCCGGTCTGCTGGCCGAAGCCCACAGGGGCATCCTGTACGTCGACGAAGTGAACCTGCTCAACGATCAGATCGTGGACCTCTTTCTCGACGCGGCGGCCTCGGGCCGCAACCTGGTGGAGCGGGAAGGCATCAGCTTCTCCCATGCCAGCCGTTTCGTGCTGGTGGGCACCATGAACCCGGAGGAGGGGGACCTGCGCCCCCAGCTGCTGGACCGCTTCGGCCTCTCGGTGAATATCGAGGGGATCCATTCGATTCCCGAGCGGGTGGAAATCATCAAGCGGCGCCTGAGCTTCGAGCAGGACCCCAACGGGTTCCGGGCTTCCTGGGCGTCCAGGGACGCCGAGCTGGCGCGGGGCCTGGTGACGGCCAAGGGCTCCCTGGCGCGGGTGACCTTCAGCGAAGCCATTCTGGAGACGGCGGCCAAGCTGGCCATGGCCATGGAAACCGACGGTCACCGGGCGGACATCGTGATGATGAAGACGGCCCGGGCCAACACAGCCCTCGAGGGACGGCTCCGTGTGACTTCGGAGGACCTTCAGCTGGCTGCGCGGCTGGCCCTTCCCCACCGGATCAGGAAATCCCCGCTGCGAAAAGCCGAGCTGAACGAGGACAAGCTTCAGGAAATTCTGAGCCAGTCTTCCTCCATTGAAGGCGCCCAGGAGGAATGGTCTCCCATTCATCAGAACCCGCCCAGGATCTCCGCCACGGCAAGAGTCTACCAGTCCCCCGTGGATGCGGTCACTCACCTTTGCGCCGGAAGCCGGATGGTGCGCCCGGACATGCCATGGTACAGGATCATGGCCGGATCACACCCCGGGAAAAGGTTCGTGGTTCCAGACCCTCAGCGGGGCGGCGCCGTCCACGGAAGCCGCCTTCCCAGGGCTGGAGACCCCATCCAGGACCTCTCCATCATCGCGACCCTGCGCGCCGCGGCACCCCGCCAGCCAGATGCGGATCGGCGCGTCACTCTGCGCATCCTGGCCGAGGATCTCCGGCTTCGGAAGCGCTCCCGCAAAACGGGGCTTTCCCTCATGATGATCGTGGACTCGAGCGCTTCCATGCGCACCAATGATCGCATGTCCGTGACCAAGGGGATCATCGAAGCTCTGTTTCAGGACCTGTACATTCGGCGGGACAAACTGGGGATCATCACGTTCCGGCACACCGGCGCCGAGCTGATCCTGCCCCTGAGTCAGAACATACGCGACGCCGTGCAAGGCATCGAACGGCTTCCCGTCGGCGGGAGAACGCCCCTTGCGGCCGGGCTGGACCTGGGAATCCGACTGCTGACCCAGGAGAAGCGCAAGAACCCGGAGACCCTGCCGGTCATGCTCATCTTCTCCGATGGGCGCCCCAACGTCAGCTGCTATGGCGGGGACCCCCTCGAGGAAGCCCTCCGGGCTGCCGAGGAAGTCAGGCGACAGGGAATTCAAGCCATCCTGGTGGATACCGAATTCAATCCCATGTCCGTCGGCTATGGCTACGAGATCACCCAGCGCATGGCCGGCACCTATCTCACCATGGACCAGCTGTACCGGAAGTGACGGCCGACCCCGTCAGGCGACCTCCCCGGCGGCATGGCCCGAAGCCCACGCCCAATGGAGATTGTACCCGCCCAGCTGCCCCGTGACGTCGGTAACCTCGCCCGTGAAGTATAGCCCTGGAACCTTATTGCATTCCATGGTCCTGGACGACAATTCCCTCGTGTCGACCCCTCCCCGCGTCACTTCCGCCTTGTTGAATCCTTCGGTGCCGCCGGGCCGGATCTCCCAGTGATGCAGGCGATGGGACGCCTCCTCGAGATCGCGGGCGGAGCACTGGTTGAGAGGCCGGGAGTGGCACGAGAGGCGGCACCAGAGCTTGGCCAGCCGGTCCGGCAGGAGGCGGCCGAGCAGGGTGTGGAGATGCATCCTGCTGCCGCGTTTTGACGAAAGGATCGAGAGGACGTCGATCCGGGGCAGAAGATCGACCTCAATGGGCGATTTCCCGTCCCAATAGGAGGAGAGCTGGAGCACCGCCGGCCCGCTGAGGCCCCTGTGGGTGAAGAGGATGAACCCCTCGAAGCGGGTCCCGCCGCAGCTCACCGCAGCCGGGACGGAGATGCCGCTGAGCTGGGAATAATGCTCGGCGTCCTCCCGGCTGAACTTCAGCGGGGTCAGTCCCGGACGCAGGGGGGTAACCCGAATTCCAAAACCTCTGGCGAGCTTCTGGCCGAAGCTCGTCGCTCCCAGTCCCGGCCAGGACAGACCTCCCGTGGCGATGACCAGAGACGAGGATTCGAAGGAGCCGAGATCGGCGGCGACGGAGAACCTCGGGCCCCTGACGCCATCCAGCCTGCGAACCTCCAGAATCTTGCAGTCCAGGAGGAATCTGACGGAAGCCCTGTCACACTCGAGCTTCAGCATGTCGACGATCCGGCGGGAGCTGTCGTCACAGAAGAGCTGCCCGGCCTCCTTCTCGTGGTAGCCGATGCCGTGCTGGTCCAGGAGAGCCGTGAAGTCTTCCGAAGTGTAGCGCGAAAGCGCGGATACCGGGAAATCAGGAATCCCGCAGATGTAGTGGTCCCTGGAGACGCTTCGGTTGGTGAAGTTGCAGCGCCCGCCCCCGGAAACCAGGATCTTTCTTCCGATCTCCATCGAGTGGTCGAGGACCAGCACCGACCGCCCCCGGCGCCCGGCCTCCATGGCGCACAGGAGGCCCGATGCCCCCGCGCCGACGATGATGACGTCCGTTGTCATTTCGTTCCTGGCTCACCCCTGAGGCCGATACCCGAAATCCGCCCTCGCCCTGGGATCCTTCCTCCAGTTCTTCTGGACGCGGACGTAAAGGCCCAGGAAAACATGGCAGCCCAGGAGCGCCTCGATGTCGAGGCGGGCCTGCTTTCCGATCTCCTTGAGCATCTGCCCGTTCTTCCCGATGATGATCCCCTTCTGAGAATCCCGCTCCACGTGAATCGTTGCCTCGATCTCGATGCGGCGCCGCTCTGCGTCCTCGCTGAACCGATCCACGGTGACAGCCACGGCATAAGGGATTTCCTGGTGCACCAGGCGAAAGATCTTCTCCCGCACCAGCTCGGCCACCAGAAAGCGTTCAGGCTGATCCGTGAGATAATCCTCGGGAAAATACCGCGGCCCCTCGGGCAGCAGAGCCATGAGCTCGTCCAGCAGCAGGTCGACCCCGTCTCCACTCAGGGCACAAATGGGGATGATGGCGTGACAGTCCCACTTCTCTCCAAGCTCCTGGAGCATTGGAAGCAGATCGCCCTTGTTCCGGACCAGGTCCACCTTGTTGAGGAGAAGCACCAGTGGAGTGTTGAGCCCTGCCAGCCTTTCACGGATCATCTCGTCGATCTCGCGGCTCCCCGACGCGGCGTCGATGATCACGCAGATGATGTCCACCTCGCCCAAGGTCCCCAGGGCCGTGTCGACCATGATCTTGTTGAACGGGTCCCGAGCTTTGTGTATCCCGGGAGTGTCCATGAGGATGATCTGGCAGTCGGGCCGATTGAGGATACCCGAAATCCGGTTTCGAGTGGTCTGCGGTTTGGGCGCCGTGATGGAGATCTTTTCCTTGAGGAGCTGATTGAGAAGGGTGGACTTCCCCACATTGGGAGCCCCAACCAGGGCCACGTATCCCGATTTGAATGGTGTTTGCCCATCAGCGGTCTTCATGGAGTCACCTCGCTTCACCGGCCTGCGGGATTCCAATGTGAGCCGCCCCGGCATCCCGCGTTAACATGCACACCTCGAACCGGCTCGACGGCCAGTCGGCCATTGGCTCGACCAGCACATGAGCCCACCCCCATCGAGCCCGCCAGTGGGACAGATTCTCACGAGACGGTCCCAGCAATTCGCTCACCACCTCGCGCGCCGCCTTCAGGATCACGTGCCTCCCATGGTGGACCCCGTCCCGCTCCGCACACCAGCGGTCAACCCGATCCCGCCACCAGCGGACCTTCACCAGGTATCCAAAGGCCGGGTGAAAAGGGCCTCCCAGAATCACTCCCGGCTTCAGCAGCTCGGGGTCCGGGTGGAGACCCATCCGGACGATGGGAATTCCGCTGGATTGAAACATCTCCAGGGCGGCAGCGGACCATTCCACGGCTTCCTCCAGGGTCAACGGAGCATAACTCCCCGAGGACTGCCAATGGGCGAGCCTGGTATCCCTGAGCACCAGGGTCGGATAAATCCTGACGAAATCGGGGGCCAGGCCGATGGCATCCCGCACCGAGCCCAGAAATCGTTCCCTGCTATCCCCCGGCAGCCCCGACATGAGCTGCAGCCCCAATTTCCATCCCCTCTCGCGGACTCGCAGGACGGCGCCCGCCACATCGCCGGCCCCATACCCCCGCCGACTCCTGCGGAGCACCTCGTTTGAGAGACTCTGCACGCCGAGCTCGACGGTACGGATCGGATAACGGGGAAGCAGATCGCAGATGTGCTTCGGGAGGGCGTCGGGCCGCGTCGAGAATCGGATTCCCGAAAACAGGCCGCCGTCCACATACCCGCCGGCTCGATGGAGCAGCTTCTCGATCCATTGCACGGGCAAGGCCGTGAACGTCCCCCCGTAGAAGGCCAGCTCACCGGGGGCTTCCCGAGTCCCCGCCTCACGGGCCAGGCCGTCGATCCGGTCTTCGACGCAGGCCAGTCCACCCTCCCGGGCCCAAAGGTCCACAGCCCCGGAAGTGCTCGCCCGTTGGTTACAGTAAACACAACGATGGGGGCAGCCCCACTGGGGAAGAAAAATCGGATAAACCTTCACGCGTCCCATCGGATTCAGCCCCGCTGCGTTGAGGCCAAGAGCACACACCGGCTCCCGTGATGATCACTGGAGAGTCCGTTCCGCGCTTCCGCGTCTCCGAGGGAAATCATCATCCCCTCAGGCCGGCGGCTTCCCCTGAAGCTCGAGCAGTTGCTCCAGCTTCCCGAGAGCCTTTCCCGACGCCAGGGCCGAACGGGCCAGATCCATGCCCTGGGCCAGGTCCCTCGAATGATCCGCAATCCAGAGGGCCGCGGCGGCGTTGATGCAGAAGAAATCCGCCAGGGGAGTCTCGCAGCGTCCCCGGAGCACTTCCATGATGGCCTCCGCGTTCTCCCGCGCCGTACCGCGGCTGGCGATCTGCTCGAAGGCCACGCGCTTCACCCCGAAGTCCTCGGGCGCCACCTCGTAGGTCTCGACCTTGCCATGTCGAAGCTCCGTCACACGGGTTGGACCTGCCAGCGAAAACTCGTCCATCCCAAGCTCCCGGTCCATGCCGTCGGCCATGCCGAAAGGGGCCAGGGCCCCCTCCATGCCGATCTCGGCAAGGACGGCGATGAGCTGGTCGCAGACCTGGGGCGAGTAGGCCCCGATGACGATGCGGTTCGTCTCCTCGCAGGGGCGGGTGAGAGGGCCGATGATGTTGAAGGCCGAGGTGAACCGCATGGACTGGATGAGCCGGGCCCATCCGGACTGGAGGAAGGCTTCACCGGGGAGATAGCAGAAGCCGTGCTTCTGGAGGCAGGCTTCGGCGTTTGAAAGAGGCGACCCGAGGTCCACGCCGAAAATCTCGAAAATGTCAGAAGCTCCCGAAACCCCGGTCACCAGGCGTGCTCCCTTCTTGGCCACGGACAGCCCGCAGCCGGCCGCGATGAGGGACGCCGGCGTCGAGCAGTTGACGGTCTTCAAGGGATCGGACCCCGTACCCACGATGTCACACACGGTTCCCTGGAGCCGCGCCCGGATCTTGGCGGTGTCATGGCGGTCCAGCGCGTCCCAGGCACCCGAGAGCTCCTCGGTGGTTGGTCCCCGGGTGATGTGCGCCATGAGGAACGCCCCCTGCTGCAGCTCAGGCTGTTCATTCAGGATGACCTGCCTGTAGGCCTCGCAAGACTCCGCCCGGGTCATCGGCTTCCCGGCCGCCACGGCACAGATCAGCCGACCGAATTCGCGCAACCGCATTTCATCCGTCATCTCTGGCCCTCTTGATTTCTCCAGGGGCACCCATCCTTCCCCGCAAACTCTCCATCGAGGAGCCCCGCCGGCCGGTCCGCTAAAACTGGACGACCACCTTCAGGACCCCCCCCTCCCACATCCTTGAAAGCGCATCCGGCACCTTGTCGAGGGTCACCGTGTCCTCGATGAGCCACTCGACGTCCTCCCGATGAGCGTCCAGGATGCTCAAGGCCCGCCGCATCTGCTGACGAGTGCACCCATAGGCCCCCGAAACCTGGATCTCCCGATAGTGGAGCTCGTTCAGCCACGACACGGGGATCATCTCGGAGCCCGTGAAACCGCTGAAAAGACAGAAGCGGCCGCCGGTCCGGATTCGAGGGACACCCTCCAGCAGCGTGGCCGCCTGCGGGGCGGCGTTCACCACCACGTCCCATGGGGCTCCCATCGGAGACTCGGAGGCATCCATTCCGGTATGGTCCCGAAACATCCTGCTCTTCTGGAGCTTCGAGGGATCGGGCTCCACCACGAAGGGATGCGACTCGAGGGCCAGCACCGCCAGACCCATCAGCAGCCCCACCGGACCTCCACCCATGATCAGCACCCGCTCGCCAGGCGCCAGCGCAACGCGGTCCATGGCGTTGAGCGTGCACGCCAGGGGCTCCGCCAGCGCGGCAATGCGCCCGTCCAGTGTGGCCGGAACCGGCACCAGGCTGCTCTCGGGCACTGCTGCAAATTCAGCCAGTCCGCCATCCCGGTGAAACCCCATGATGCGCATGGCGCCGCAGAGATTCTCTCTTCCCGAAGCACATGCGTCACATTGACCACAAGCGGTTCCGGGCCAGACGACGCACCTGCCGCTCTCCCCCTCCGGAATCCCGCAGACCTCATGCCCGAGGACGCGCGGCAGCCGCAGATCGCGGTGTCCCCGACGCCACATTTTCGCGTCGGTCCGACACAGGGCGCACTGGGCGACCCTGACAAGGACTTCGCCCTCCCGGGGCTCTGGAACGGCTGTTTCAACCAGCCGCAGATCACCCGCCCGGCGGAGAAGCAGGGCTTTCATTTTCGCAGTGGGCAAGGTCGGGCAGTCTTCACCGATGGTGATGATGTTTGATGGTCAATGCGTGGCACCCATGAAGGGTAGAGATGGCCATGCCGTCTTCTCCCGTTCCGTAACCGGCGGCATGTGGGCTCCCGGCATGAAGTCCCGCACCCGGGCCGCGGGCTCCTTCGGATCAGCGCTCCTTGCGCATGCGCTCCATCTCACGCCTCTCATCCTTCTTCTTGATGCTTTCCCGCTTGTCGTAATCCTTCTTGCCACGCGCCAGGGCCAGCTCGACCTTGGCCAATCCCTTGCTGAAATAGATCTTGAGGGGTATCAGGGCAAAGCCCTTCTCCTGAGTCTTCCCCAGGACCCGCTTGATCTCGTGATTATGGAGCAGCAGCTTGCGCACACGCTCGGGATCGTGGTTGTCATAAGTGGCATGGGTGTACGGGCTGATATGCATTCCGTAAAGGAATACCTCGCCTTTTCTGACCTTGGCGTAACTGTCCTTGAGATTGGCCCGTCCGTCGCGCAGGGACTTCACTTCGGTCCCGAGGAGCACCATTCCAGCCTCGAAAGTCTCCAGGATTTCATAATCGTGGTATGCTTTTTTGTTTTGACAAACGAGGCGAGACCCTTCGCGAGGGGAGCCCTTGCCGCTCTTCTGAGTCTTCACAGTCATAATGCCCACCCTCAATGATCGCGCCTGAACCGGGGCAGGGCCGGCCGAGCCATGAGTGCACTCGGATCGAATACCCGGAATTCCTCCGGGAACTTCTTTATCATCATGTCGTGGAGCTGGTCGCCAATCTCCCCCGCCGTACTGATCTGCAAAGCTCTCCTCACGAACTTGCGGCAGTCCTTCATGACGGACCTGCTGATCAGGTTCTTCACGCGGGGCACCGCCTGGGGATTCATGCTGAGCCTGTCGAACTCGAGTCCGAGGATGACGGGCGTGTAGACGGGCTCCGCGGCCATCTCTCCACAGATGCTCACCTCGATTCCGGCTTTGTGGCCGGCATCCACGGCCTGCTTGATGAAACGCAGCACACCGGGGTGCAGCGGTTCATACAGATAGGCCACGTGCTCGTTGCCGCGATCGATGGCCAGGCTGTACTGGATGAGATCATTGGTGCCGACGCTGAAGAAAGCCACTTCCCGGGCCAACAGATCCGCTATGGCAACGGCCGACGGCACCTCGATCATCACTCCCACCTGCATCCCCTCGTCGAAGGGGACCCTGGCGGCCGTCAGCTCTTCCCGCACCTCGTTCAGAACCCGCTTGGCCTCCATGAGCTCGCCGATGCCCGAGACGAGGGGAAACATGAGACGAATGTTTCGGGCCAGGGCGCTTGCGCGCAATATGGCCCTCAGCTGCGATTTGAATACTTCCAGGTAATGCAGGCACAGCCGAATCGAGCGCAAACCCAGGGCCGGGTTCGCCTCCTCGAGGCGGGGGTACCAGCTGGTCAGCTTGTCCGCCCCCAGATCGAGGGTTCGCATGGTCACCGGCTGCGGGGCCATGAGCTCCGCAAGCTCCCGGTATTCGTGGTAGAGCGTCTCCTCGTCCGGCAGCTCCTTGCGGTTCATGAAGAAGAACTCGGTCCTGTAGAGGCCCACCCCCTCGGCGCCATTGTCCTTGGCCGCCACGACCTCTTCCAGGAGCTCTATGTTGGCTTCCACCCCCACGTGATGACCGTCCCTCGTCTGGGCCGGCAGGTGAGCCTTGCGGTTGATCTCCTTGACATAGGTCTCGATCTCGTCCTGGCGCTCGTAATAGTGACTGATCTCCCTTTCGGTCGGATTCGTGATGAGCTTCCCGGCGGCCCCGTCAACGATGATGACGCTGCCCGTCGAAATCAGCTCGGTGGCGCGCTCGGCGCCGACAACCGCCGGAATGTTCAGGGACCTGGCAATAATGGAGGTGTGCGACGTGCGCCCGCCCATGTCGGTGACCAGCCCCAGGGTTCGCTCCAGGCGCAGCTGGCCGACATCGGCGGGGGAAAGATCCCGCGCGACCACGATGACTCGCTCCCGGATGCCGTCGAGCCAGTCATCCGTTCGGCCCGAAAGGTTGCGAAGCACCTGCTGGCCCACGGCGTCCACATCGGCGACCCGGCTGCGGATGTACTCGTCTCCCAGGGCCCCGAAAACCTCGTGAGCCTTCCGGAGAGCCCGCACCAGGGCCCACTGGGCGTTGAACCGCTCTTCCCTGATGAGTCTCAGGGTCTCGTCGTAGATCAACCGGTCCCTCAGAATCATCTGGTGGAATTCGATGACATGGGCGTGCTCCCGCAGCTCCGGCCGAATCTTCTCCTTGATCTCCTGCAGGTCTCTTTCCGCCCTGCCGATGGCCGCGTCAAAACGAGCGCATTCCCCTTCGATGCTTTCGTCTTCCGTCAGAACGTAGTAGGGAACCGTCACACTGCCCCGTTCCAGGACATGGGCCTTCCCAATGGCAATGCCCGGCGATACGCCGATACCGTTTATGATTCTCGCGTCACGATCCATCAATCATAATCCAAATGTGCGAAGCCATCGACGGAAGGAGTTTTTTGGGGCTTTCAACCTGGCATGGGCCTGGTGCTCAGGTTTGATCGAGCCAATCCGGCAGGAGTTGGCGGGACATATTGGCGGCGGGATCGGCTGCGCATCCGCAGGTCGAGTCGGACCCGATCCAGCCCTGGAAGGAATCGAAAACGGTTCAGCTTTCTCCGAATTTGGTCTGGAAGAGAGCCGCCAATGCCGCCAGGGCCTCCGCGGCGTCCGGACCCCGGGCCGATACCAGGACCTTGCTGCCCTTCGGGCAGACCAGTGTCAGCAGATCCAACAGGTTCTTGCCGTTCACCGTGTTGCCGCTTTTGGAAATGCTCACGTCCGCATCATACTGAGCTGCGATTTTCACGATCTGCGCGGCCACCCGCGCATGGATTCCCAACTGGTTCGCTACGATGAATTCCTGCTCCAATACAACCGTCTTTCAACAAAGCTGATGTTTTGTCGCCGCCGGGTTTCCCGCCTCAAGTCCCGCCGTCTCTTAGCACAAGGGGTATTTGAAGTCAACAGAAGGCCCAACGGGAGAAGAACGGTTTGGTCAGAGATATTCATCAATCATCCTGAAAGCTTATCAACCGACCATCCCCCATCCCGCCTCCCGCCATGAAAAGGCTTCAACTCCGGATCACGTCAACGGGCTGAATCGCCGTCGCTCGTTTCGAGGGGTAAATGCCCGCCAGAATACCCACCCCGACGGATGCGGCAAAGGACACCTCGAGCCCCAAGGGCGACATGGCAAAGGGCAAGCCCGAGACCCTGTAGATCACGACACTCACAATGAACCCGAACAGGACGCCGGCCACCCCCCCGAGCAGCGAGATGAAGGAGGATTCAATGAGAAACTGCAGCACGATGTCGCGCTTTCTGGAACCGACAGCCCGGCGGATCCCGATTTCCATGCGCCGCTCGCTCACGATGAGAATCATGATGGAGAGGATTCCCAAGGCCCCGATGGTGAACGAGACCCCCGCCGCTATCCTCCCGAGGACACTGATCATCGAGATGGCCTGTGTCTTGAGGGCAACGACATCCTTCATATCGATGACCGCGAAATCATCTTTCTGGCCGGGGCGTATCTTGTGTCGACGGCGAAGGAGCTCCTCGATCTCGAGCCGCGAACGGGCCATCACCTCGTCGCCCACCGTCTGGACATAGATGGTGTTGATGAAGTCCTGATTGACCAGGCGGCGCAGGAAAGTGTCGAGGGGAACAAACACCTGGTTGTCCTGGTCCACGTTGGAGGCATCGACCCCCTTTTCCTCCATGACCCCGATGACCCGGCACGGAACCCTGAAAACCAGAATGTGCCACCCCAGGGGGCTCCTGTCCCCAAAAAGCTTGTCCGCGACCTTCTTCCCGAGCACCGCCACCCTTTCCAGACGCTCGTCCTCTTCATCGCTGAAGAAAACGCCTTCCTTGACCCGAAAATTCCTCACCTCAGTGAAATTCGAGGTCACGCCCGTCACCAGGATCGCGTTGAGCTTCACATGCTCGAAGCGGATAGGAAAGGTCTTGTGGCTCGAGGGGGAAACGGCTGAAACCATCGTGGTCTCGTTGAGGATGGCCACGGCATCGTCCCTCGTCAGCGTCCTGGCCTCGCTCAGCAGTCGAGCCTGTCCACCATGCCTGAGGATCGTCCCGCTCCTCACGACCAGGACATTCTTCCCCAGCCGGGCCACCTCCTGTTCCGCCTTCTTGGCGAGGGAGCTGGACAAGTTGGTCACCACGATGAGCGAGAAGGTGCCCAGGAAAACACCCAGGACGGCGAGGGCCGTCCGCAGCTTGAAGCTGTACAGGGATCGAAGGGCGATGCTGAGGTTGATGGCGATCCGTTTCATCCCCGAATGGCCTCGATGGGGTTCAAGTTCGAAGCCGTGGTGGCAGGCTTCAGGCCGAACCCGATTCCCACCAGCCAGGACAGGACCACTCCCGCCGCGAAGGCCTTCCACGAGAAATGAATGGGGAGCTCAGCCACGTAAGTCAGGACTCTGGAGCCCAGGACTCCAATGAGAAACCCGGCCAGACCTCCCAGGGTTGTGATGACCACGGCCTCTCCGAGAAACTGAAACCGGATGTCCCCCCGACTCGCCCCCACCGCCCGCCGGACCCCGATCTCCCGGGTCCGCTCCTTGACCGAAAGGAGGAAAAGGTTGGCGAGCACAAACCCCGCCACCACGAGAGAGATGCACCCCACAAGCCCCAGGAAGAGCACCAGGGAGCCCGTGAGAGCCACCAGAAACAGGATGACCTCCTTGGGAGAGATGATCCTGAAGTCGTCCGGGGCTCCGTCGGGAATGTTGTGCCTCTGCCGGAGGAACAACCTGAGCGCCTCCTGGTACTCGCCCACCCTCGACTGATCCGTGAAGCGAACCCGAAAAACGGAAACATAACGCCTTTCATTCAGGAGCTTTCGCATCACCGTCGTGATGGGCATGACGATGCGGTCGTCCATGTTGGCTCCCGTGGGCGTCATGCCTCGCTCCGTGAGCACCCCGACCACCTGCACCGGGATCCCCTTGACCAGGATGTACTTTCCAACAGGATCCTCGTCCACGAAAAGGTTCCTCACCACCTGCACGCCCAGGAGCGCCACGTTGCGCCCGCCACGCACGTCTTCCTCGGTGAGGTCGGAGCCCTGAACCACGGGCCAGGTCCATCCGCGGCTGTAGTCGGCCGTGGATCCCACCACGAAGGTCTGGTGCTTGTTCTGCCTGTAGACGATGTTGGTGTTGGGGGCCGCCAGCATGGGAATGACCATGTACGCCTGCGGGAAGGCCTCTTCCACCCCTTTGACGTCATCGAGGGTGAGGGTCTTGTCACGCTGGCCGATGGCGCGCGCCTCATCGCTGCCGCTCAGCACCAGGACGGAGTCGGGACCGAAGAGAGCCACGATATCGAAGGCTTTCTTGTACGCTCCCTCGGTGGCCGCCACGATGATGGTGATGGAGCCGATGCCCAGGGCCACGCTGACCAGGCAGAAGGTGGTCCTGAGCTTGAAAGCCCTGACGGCCTGGAGGGACTGGCCCAGTATGTTCATGAAGCGGTTCATGTGATTTATGGCCCGGCCCCTCGGACGATGAGGCCATCCTGGATGTTGACGATGCGACTTGCGTGGGCGGCAATACTCTGATCGTGGGTGATGAGCGCCACGGTCTTTCCCCGCCCGTTCATTTCCGAAAGGAGAGCCATGATCTCCGCCGCCGTGACGCTGTCCAGCTGCCCCGTGGGCTCATCGGCCAGAACGAGGTCGGGATCGTTCACCAGGGCCCGGGCCAGGGCCACCCTCTGCTGCTGACCGCCCGAAAGCTGGCCGGGCTTGAATCTGGCCCGGTCTCTCAGGCCCACCAGACCCAGAATCTCCATGGCCCGCTTCCGGGTGTCGGCCCACTTGGAACGCTCGACGTAGAGCGTTGGGAGCAGCACATTCTCAAGCACGGTGGCATAGGGCAGCAGGAAAAAGCTCTGAAAGACGAATCCGATGTGCTCGTTCCGATAGGTCGAAAGGTCGTCATCGGACATGAGGGTCACGTCGCGCCCCGCCAGCACATACCTTCCGGAGCTGGGAACGTCGAGGCACCCGATGATGTTCATCAGCGTCGTCTTTCCGGAGCCCGAGGGACCCATGATGGCGACGAACTCGCCCTCCTCGACCAGCAGGTCGATCCCCTTGAGCACCTCGACCTCCTGCTCTCCCAGTCGGTAGGTCTTCCTGATGTCTTCCAAAACACAAAGGGGCATGGGATTCCGCCGGTGGGCCAAAAGGGAAGTTTCTGGTTCCTGGTTCCTGGTTCCTGGTTTCTGGTTCCGGGCTCCGGGCTCGAATCTGAAGGTCAGGGCTTGTTGGAAGGGGGGAGAATGATCTTGGTTGCCACCATGTCCCCCGCCTTCAAACCCGCCTTGATCTCCGTCCGCTCCTCTCCGCGCACCCCGCTCCTGATCTCCGCCTTCTCCACCTTGTTTTCGCCGACCACCACGTAGGCCACCTGCCTGCCTTCCTCGAACTTCAGGGCCGCGTTGGGCGCCGTGAGCACATTGTCCTTCTGCTCGTAAATGATCCGCACGTGGGTCGTCATTTCGGGCTTCAGGACCTCGGCGTCCCGCGGAGTCAGCTGGACGATGGCCAGGTAGTAGACGATGTTGTCCCGGTTGATGGGCTGGGGATGCACCCTCTGTATGCGTCCCGTGAACGTTCGATCGGGAAAGGTGTCCACGTAGAACTCGACATCCTGGTCCACCTCTACCCTCCCGATGTTCGTTTCATCCACGTAGATCCACATCTCCAGTCGGGTGGTGTCGAGAATGGTCACGAGGTTGGCCACCTGAAGCCCCGTCACGATGGTCTCGCCCTCCTGGATCGTCACGTCGGAGACCACCCCGTCAATGGGGGCATGGATCTGGGTGTAGGAGAGGCTCACCTCCAGCTGCTTGAGCTGCGCTTCGAGCTCTTCCACCCGGGCACTGGATATCTGCAGCTGGGTCCTGTACTCATCCCGCAGCCGCTTCACATTGGCCTCCAGCGCCTGGAACTGGCTGCGCGCCCGATCGAGGGCATCCCCCGTGGTGAAGTCCCGCTCCATCAGCTTCTGCTCGCGCTCGTAGCTCACCCTGGCGTACCTGTGGTTGGCTTCGGCCTCCTTGATGCGCTGCGGGAAGGTGAGCTCCACCTGGTTCAGCGTCCACCGCGCCGATTCCAGGGCGGCCTTCTGGCGCTCGATGTTCCTGCGAAGCTCGCGGTCGTCGATGAGGGCGATGAGCTGCCCGGCCTTGACCTCGTCGCCGATTTTGACCTTCATGGATACGACGGTCCCCGTGATCCTCGCTCCGATCTTGACCACCGCTCCCACCTGAGGCTTCAGGATGCCGGTTTCCACCAGAACGCCCCGGATGCTCCCGAGCTCCACCCGGGCAGACTCGAGAATTTCGACGGAGGGGGACTTGAACGCCTTTCGATAGGCAAAGATTCCGCCGCCGGCGACGAGAACGATCAGAACCACGAAAACCAGAGCTCTTTTCAAACGGCAACCTCCAGGAGTGGGAATTGCAAAACCCGCGGATGCTTCCCGGGAATGAGTCAGGCGAGCGCCGCCTCAAATCCGGTCCACAACTTAAAACGTGAAACCTGAAACCTTCTCGTCATTCCACGGACTCGATGCGCTCGACCCCTGTGGCACGCTCTATGAGCACCCTGGCCAGAATGACGCTCAACCTGGAGACCGTATGCTGCTCCCTGGCGTTGGAGAGAGCGATCGCGGCCGCCACCAGCGCAATAATGTCCGTCTTGCCGATCCTGTACTCTCCGAAGGTCTGCGCATAGTTGTGCTCGGCCTGTTTGAGCTGCTCCTCAGCAACGTCGACATTTCTGGAGGCGGTGACATAGTCCTCGTAGGCCAGCCGAAGCTCGAGCAGGAGTCGCCGTATGGTTTCTTCCAGGTTGTCCCGCGTGACCCGCAGGTCGAATTCGGCCGACCGCGTCCGGTAGAGCTTCCCCAGCTCGAAAATGTTCCACGTGACCCTGATGCCGATGGCCTTGTCCTCGAGGTCGCTGACAAACCGGGTGGCCTCGGATCTATTGTAGGAAGCACCGGCGGTGATGACGGGAAGGTATTCGCTGATCTGTCGCGTCTTCAGGTTCCTGGCCGCCTCGACGGCATATTCGCTCTGCCTGATCTCCGGTCGCTGCAGGGCTGCCCGGCCGAGCCTTTCGGAATCAGGCATGCTCACCCGGGATTCGAGCTCTCCAGCCAGGTCATATTCCGACTCCAGCGATCTTCCCAGGAGGGAATTCAACTGGGCCATGGACTTGTTGAGCTCCCCCTCGGCCTCGACCAGGCTGAACTTGGACTGCTCGAACCTCACCGAGGACTGCAGAACATCGGACAGCTTCGCCACGCCCAGCTCATAGCGGCCCCGGGCAACCTCGAGGTCCTTCCTGGAATCCTCCACCTGCAGCTTGCGATGCTGCAGGATGTCCCGCCGGGCTATGGTGCTGAAAAATGCGGATTTCACGTCGAACTGGAGATCCAGCAGGGTCCGAGCCCGCTCCTCCTTTTCCGAATCACGGTTCAAACGCGCGACATTGCGGTCGGCCCGCCGGCGCCCCCCGTCATAGAGGGTATAAGACAGGGTGACATCGTAAGTGCTCAGGTCGAGGCTCGAGGAATTCTGTTTCCGCTTCTCCTGGCTCGCGGCCGCATCCAGGGTCGGCAGGTAAGGAGACAGCGAGGCCTTGTACAGGGAATCGGTCGATCCCACCCGGTTGTCTGCGGCCTTGAGGCCCGGAAGGCTGCCCTCCGCCATGTCCATGGCCTCCTCGAGGGTCAGAGCCCTCGGAACTGCCGCCCAGGCACACAGGACCCCGGCGCAGATCAAAAACCTGATGAGAAGCATCCAGTCCTCCACGTCAATGCCGGCAATACATCAGACCCTGCAAAGCGAGGCTCTCGATCGAAAACCGTCCGTGACAGAAGGGATCCCCCCAAAGCTTTCATGAGGTGGAATCCCCGGTTCTCCACTCGCGTGCTTTTTCACATTAACGCCAAGAAAGGCGAATGTCCACCGAGGGGCTCGTTCAAAAACCTCTAACGCCCCGCTGTCTTTTTGGTTTATTTTGATTACAGTCCCTCATGCCCCCACGGGGCACCCGAAACCATGAAAAGCGGCTAGCGGGGGCTGGTTTTCAACTTGAAGCTTGAAATCCGAAGCTCGAGGCTTTTCGTGACAGACCTGCATTCAGGCATATCGGAATCCTTACTGGCGTTGGTTCTACGGGGGCTTTACTGAATGAGTGTGCAGAAGGTATTCATTTCAGGCAAATCCGAGGCTGTGATCGTCTGCGGGAAGTGCGGTCAATCGAAGACCATTGAAGCCGATGCGGCGGCCATTCGGGGCAAGACGGCCCAGATTCGCTGCAAGACCTGCGGGCACAGCTTTCAGGTGGTGTTTGAAGCCCGGGCCAAGTACCGAAAGGACACCGCCCTGGAGGGCCATTATTTCAAGAAGCGTCCCGACGGAGACGAGTTTGGGCAGATGGCGGTCTACGACCTTTCACTGGGCGGTTTGCGGTTTGAGCCCATCGGCAAGGCATCATTTGAACTGGGGGATGTGCTGACGGTCGATTTTCAGCTGGACGATGCGAAAAAGTCCATTGTTCGAACCGGCGTCATCGTGAGGAGCATCGGCGAGCGTGACGTGGGCGTCGAGTTCGCATTACTGGATGAGCACGCGCGCAAGCTGCTCGGGTTTTACCTGATGCCCTGAATCGATGCCCCCCTCGGGTATGACCCATGACTCTGCTGTGGTTCCCCGCCGTTGTGGGATTCCTGGGCAGTGCGCATTGCCTGGGCATGTGCGGGCCCATCGTCGTGGCCAGCTCCCTGCGGTCGGGACCGGCTCCCGACTCCGTGGGCAGTCCGCCGCGCAGGTCCCGTCTGCGGCTCCTGCTGCTCCAGAGCGTCTTTCACCTGGGACGCCTGACGACCTACGCTTTCCTGGGCGGAATGGCCGCACTCTTCACGCGCACCGCCGAGGAGGTACTCACATCGGCCCACACGCAGTCGGTTCTCACATCCATTTACGGCCTGATGCTCATTTTCCTCGGGCTCGCCCTGATGCGACTCATTCCCGTGCCGGCTTCGTGCGCCGCCCTTTTCTCGAACCCACTCCTGGGAGTGCTTCAAAAAATCCCAGCCCTCGCATCCACCCACAATCCCAGCTCCATGCTGCTTCTCGGACTCGCCACCGGACTTCTCCCCTGCTGCCTCTCCTGGTCCATGATCATTACGGCGGCTTCCGCCCAAACCCCGTTTCACGGCAGCCTCATGATGGTGGCCTTCGGGGCCGGAACGCTCCCCGCGCTGTTCCTGGCGGGGCTTTCGGCAGCCGGCCTGGTGAGGCTCTATCGGAGACTGGGAGAGAAGCTGCCCGGGCTGATCCTGGTCGGCATGGGCCTTTATCTGGTCCTCATTTGAAGGGCCGCGATCGCGTGAGGGCATGGACGCCGGAACTTTTTCCAGCTTGACAGCCGAAGTCATTGATGGGTCCGGAGCCCGGAAGTGCGATCTCTGCGGGGCGTCTGTCGGCCGAGCCCTGGTGGAGCTCCCGCAGGGCGGCCGACGCCTGTCCTTTTGCTGCCACGGCTGTCGGATGGTCTTCGAGATCCTGTTCAACCGGCCCGAAGGCCCCCCCGAGGATTACCGCGCCACGGCTCTCTACCGCGCCTGTGTCGAAGCCGGCATCGTGCCGGCGCCCCCCTGGGAGCATGCCCCCCCCGAACCCAGGAAAGGGGGTTTCAACCAGGAGCCGGAAACCAGTAACCAGAAACTTCTCGTAGCAGGGGAAGGAGCGGAGTCCCCTGGAATTCCAGGGGACTCCCTCGCATTCACCTTCCATGTCGCCGGCATGTGGTGCACGACCTGCGCCGTCCTTGTGGAATCCGTTCTCCGCCGCACCCGCGGGGTGGTGGACGCCGGGGTGTCCTTCTTCTCGGATTCGGCCCAGGTTCGATACCTCCCCGGGGTCATTTCCCCCCCGGACATTCTGGATCGCGTCTCTCGCCTGGGGTATGCGGCGCTTCCCGACGCGGACGACTCGGAGACCGCCCGCGAGAGGAAATCCCTGCAGATTCGGCTCGGGGTTGCGGCGATACTCACGGCCAACATCATGATGATCGCCTGGGGCCTTTACTTCGGCTTCTTCGAGGACCTCGGCGAGGACGATGTGCGCACCCTGTCCTGGCCCCTCTGGCTGCTCTCCACTCCGGTCGTCTTCTACGCGGGCGCGCCGATTTTGAGCAAGGCCATCCGGGGAATCCGCTGGGGGGCCGTATCCATGGAAACGCTCATCGCCATCGGGTGCCTCTCGGCCTATTTTTTCAGCATCCGCCAGATGATCTCGGGAAGTCCTCACGTCTATTTCGACACCGCATCCATGCTGGTGACGCTGGTGCTGCTCGGAAAATCCATCGAGGCCGGCGCTCGCGACAATGTCTCTCGAGGGGTGACGGAGCTCCTGAGGGCTGCCGGCGGCAAGGTTCGGGTGATCCGGTCCGGCCGGGAAACCTGGATCCCCGGCGGTCGGGTTTCGGTCGGGGAGGTGTTCCTGGTCCGCGAGGGAGAACGGGTGCCCATCGACGGGGAGATCGCGGAGGGGGCGGCAGACGTCGACGATTCGTGTCTGACGGGGGAGTCCAGACCCGCATCCAGGCAGCCCCCTGATGAAATCCTGAACGGTTCCCTGGTGTTGAATGGAGCGCTCCTGGCCCGGGTCCTTCGACCGGTCCGGGACAGTCTGCTCCAGCAGATGATATCGGTGATCCAGGAGGCTCTGGCCGCCAAGGTCCCAGCCGAGGAGATGGCCGACCGGGTCATTCGATGGATCGTGCCTTCGGTCGTGGTCCTGGCCTCCATCACGGGCGCGTGGGTCTGGGCCGCCGGCGGCCCCTTCGAGGAAGCCTGGCGCCGAGGGCTCTCGGTGCTCGTGATCACCTGCCCGTGCGCCCTGGGCATCGCCATTCCCCTGGCCAAGGTGGCCACCATCGGCGCGGGGAAGGTGCGTGGACTGATCGTTCGGGATCTCGATGCCCTCGAGCGCATCGACTCCCTGAATGCCTTTGTCTTCGACAAGACGGGAACGGTAACCGAAGGCGTGTTCACCCTGCGAGGCATCGAGGCGCCGTTCACGGGGGAGACCGAGGTACTGCGCCGATTGGGAGCCGTGGAGGCTTGCTCCGGACATCTCATTGCCCGGGAAATCGCTCGGCAGTGCACGGAGATGGGCATCGAGCCAGGGGAATGCTCGGAATTCCAGGACTTCCAGGGAATGGGAGTCCGCGGCATCGTGGACGGACGGGAGATCCGGGTGGGCAACCGTCGATTCATGAACGAGGGCGGGTATGTCATTGCGCCTGAGCTTGACGAGCATGCCCTGCGGAAGGAATCCCAGGGGATGACCACGCCGTTCTTCGCCTGGGACGGGAGAGTGCGGGGATTCCTGTGGCTCGGAGATGCGGTCAGGGCTGGGAGCCTGGAAGCGATCGCGGGCCTTCAGGCGCAGGGAGCAAGAGTCCTCCTCGTGTCGGGCGATTCCAGCGAGACCACCCGATCGGTCGCCGATGCCCTCCGGATCGGCGAATTCATGGGCGCCATGCGCCCGGCGGACAAGGCGGGGCTCGTGAAATCGCTCCAGCGTGAGGGGCTGAGGGTCGCCATGGTGGGAGACGGAATCAATGACGCTCCGGCCCTTTCCCTGGCGGATGTCGCCTTCACCGTTGGAAGCGGCGCCAGTCTCCCGCGGCAGGTTTCCGCCGTCACCCTCCTCAAGGGGGAGCTTTCCGGCGTGCTGGACGCCATGTCCCTCTCGAGGCTCCACGGCAGGATCGCCGCACAGAACCTGTTTTTCGCCTTCGCCTACAACGGCCTGGCCATACCCGTCGCCATGGCGGGCTTCCTGAACCCCATCATGGCGGTCGTCGCCATGTTCCTGAGCAGCATCACCGTGATCGCCAACACGTCGAGGATCACGCGCTCGGCCCCGGCGGACGGGACCCCGCGGCGCCAATGACCGTGACGCTCCGAGGCGGGATTGACGAGCCCGGCTGAAAGCCCTGATATAGAAAACTGTTGCACGGATTCACCGAAATCTTTAACTATTCATTTAAGCGTGAGCATGACATCAATTCTGCCGGCATGAACGAATGAAGACTTGGCCCATCCGCTTGAAAGAGGAACAGACCATGGCTTACGATCTTGGAGTCGACGTCGGTTCGGTGAGCATCAACTGCATGGTGATCGATCAGGATCGCCGGGTGGTGCTCGAAACCCCGTATCTGCGTCACTTCGGACTTTTCCACGAGGAGACCCACAGGCTGCTGAGCAGCATTCTGGACCCGGCCGTCTTTCCGGGAGCGCCGGACATCCGTTCCATCACCTTCACCGGAGTGCACGGGCAGCTTCTGGCGGAAATCCTCGGCGCCCCGTTCGAGGTGGAAACCATCGCCCAGGTGCTGGGTGTGACCCACGTGGTGCCGGGGGTGAGGACCGTCATCAGCATTGGCGGCCAGGATGCCGCCCTTTTTCAGCTGTCTTACGAGGGGCGTCAATGGCGCCTGGAGTCCTTCAACATGAACGGTCCCTGTGCCTCGGGCACCGGATCGTTCATCGACCAGCAGGCGGAACGGCTGGCCCAGTCCCTCTACGGCCCCGAATTCCACATGGACCAGGAGAAGCTTCAGCAGACCCTGGACGACTTCATCGCCCTGGGGACCCAGGCCACCTACCCGGCTCCAGTGGCCTGCCGCTGCACGGTCTTCACCAAGTCCGACATGATTCACCTTCAGAACAAGGGGGAGTCGCTGCCCAACATCATCGCCGGGCTGCACCATGGGAACGCCGCCAACTATGTGAGCACCATCGTGGCCAGCCGCGAGGTCGCGGAGCCCATCGTCCTTGTTGGCGGGCTGGCCTCCAATCGACTGCAGGTCCAGGCCTTCCGCCACTATTTCCCTGAACTTCAAGTCCCGCACTACCACACTTCCCTTGGCGCCCTCGGATGCGCCCTCCAGGCCCGGGAGCAGGGCTGGACCTGCCGGGTGGATTTATCGAGCCTGGACAAGCTGGGCTCCAAGACCCATTATGCGTTCCCCGAAGCCAGGCCCCTTTCCCTGGAAATGACGCAATTCGATGCGGACAACGAGCTGTCCCCATGGGCGGCCCGAAAGAAGGGCGAGATTTCAGCCTTCCTCGGGGTCGACATCGGGTCCACCTCCACCAAGTACGCCCTCATCGACGATGAGGGGCAAATCATCCACAAGCGCTACGTCCCGACCCAGGGCAAGCCCATCGAGGTGACTCAGCGGCTGATTCGATCCCTCGTCTCCGAGGTGGGAAAACGCGTGCGCCTGAAGGCCGTCGCCACGACGGGCTCGGGACGCAGTGTTGTGGGGGATTTCCTGGACGCCGACCTGGTCATCGACGAGATCACGGCCCACGCGCGGGGCGCCGTGGCCATCGACCCGGACATCGACACCATATTCGAGATCGGAGGGCAGGATTCCAAGTATATTCACATCGATAAGTCCCATCCCCTTGATTTCGACATGAACAAGGTGTGCGCCGCCGGGACGGGAAGCTTTCTTCACGAGCTGGCCAACAAGATGAGAATCAACATCGTGGGCGAGTTCCAGGACATCGCCCTCTCGGCCCCCTCCCCCGTGAACCTGGCCGAGCGCTGCACGGTCTTCATGGAATCCGACCTGGTGGGCTATGCCCAGAAAGGGGCTTCGCGTGCCGATCTCATCGCGGGGCTCTGCTACGCCATCGTCCACAATTATCTCAATCGCGTGGTGGAGAAGCGCTTCATCGGACATCGGATCATGTTTCTGGGGGGTCCCTCCCTGAATCAGGGAATCGTCGCGGCCTTCGAAAAGGTGCTCAGGCGGCCGATTCTCGTGCCCAGGCACCGGGAGGTCATGGGCGCCTTCGGGGCCGCCCTGGCCGTTCGGGAGCTGGTGCACAAGGAGGAGATCCCATCGAGGTTTCGGGACCTCGAGGGCCTGGTCGAGACCCGGGTGGAATTCCATGAATCCGTGTGCCGGGCCGACAAGAAGTGCCACAATGAATGCAAGCTCAAGATCTACACTTTCGGCGGCTCCAAAAGCATCTGGGGTGGGGACTGCGGTCGCTATGAGATCAGCCGCTACGACGGCAGCGTCGAGGAAAACCATTTCCTTTACAGACAGAAGCTTTTCGACGAGGCGCTGGATGAAAGCGGTGCGTCGCGGCTGGAAGTGAGTCGAAAGGAGGGGGCGGGCCGACCCGCCGTGGGAATTCCCCTGGGGCTTCACACTCTGGAGTGGGGGGTCTTCTGGACCCATCTGCTCGGCTCCCTGGACTTCCCGGTGATCATCAGTCCCCGGACCAACAGCAAGGTGGTCCTGCACGGCCTCGAGAGCATGACGGCCGAGACCTGTTTTCCCGTGAAGGTCTTTCACGGCCACGTCCATCATTTGCTGGACCATGCCCCCTATCTCTTTCTGCCCACCGTCATCAACATGCCGGTCCCCGACCCCCGGGAGAACGGCCTTTTCTGCCCCCTCGTCCAGGCCTCGCAGTACATGGTGCGGGCAGCCCTCCGGATACCCGACGACCGGCTCATTCGCCCGGTTCTGCATATGAAGGATGGCCCCGAGCACCTCGTGGAGCCCATCCTGCAGGCGTTCCCGGAACCATTGAGACCTTCGCGCCACGACCTCGAACGGGCGGTGGACATGGCCTGGCAGAGGCAGGTGCGGTTCCGCCGGGACCTCGTCCGGCGCGGGCGGGCGATTCTGGAGCGGACTCCCGCCGACCAGGCGGTATGGATCGTCTCGGGGCGGCCTTACAACCTCCACGACGAGCGGCTCAACCTGCAGCTCGGCAGGCAGCTCGCCAAGCTCGGCATCAAGGCGCTGCCCATTGATTTTCTGGACCTCGACGGCGAGGACTTGACCGACTTCCCCCGCATGTACTGGGGGCTCGGGGCCAAGATCCTGCGGGCCGCCAAACAGGTGGCCCGGACCCCCAACTGGTTCGGGGTGCACCTGACCAATTTCAGCTGTGGAGCGGATTCATTCATCGAGCATTTCTACCGGCATTTGCTGCGCGAAAAGCCTTTTCTCATCCTCGAGCTCGATGAGCACAGCGCCGTGGCGGGAATGCTGACCCGCATCGAAGCCTACAGGAATGTCGTCAGGAACCTTCAGCGGCGGGAGCGCGAGGCGGCTTTCGAGAGCAGGAAGCCCTTCGAGGTCTTGTGCCAGTGAAACGTGCCGGTCCAGCGCCGGCGGGATTCATTCATTGATTGATTCGGATTTCAGGAAAAGGGAGGGTATGGATTCAACGGCGTTCAACCGCCTCGGAGAGAGCGTTCAACAATTCGATGTCTCCGGTCGCAGGCTCCTCGTCCCGGACATGTCGCCGACCGGATCCAGGCTCATTGCCGCAAGCTTTCGAGCCGTCGGCGCCGACGCCGTCGTGATGGAGACCTACAAGGGACTGGCCCTGGGGAGGGAGTACACCTCGGGAAAAGAGTGCTTCCCCTGCCAGGTGACCCTGGGCGATATCCTTCATCATCTCGAAGGCGAGCGCCGGCGTCTCGGAGAGGACTTCGACCCGAAGCGATACGTGTACTTCCTGCCCGAGGCCGACGGTCCCTGCCGATTTGGCATGTACAACAAGCTCCAGCGGCTGGTGTTGGACCGTTTCGACTCATACAGGGGCGTTCCCATCGTCTACATTTCCACCAAGAACAACTACGCCACCGCCGACATCGTCCCGCCCGGAAGGTCCTCATACTTCAGGAAGCTGAGCTACGTGGCCGTCATCATCGCGGACGTTCTGGACCGCATGACGTGCCGCGTCCGGCCTTACGAAAGGGAGCCCGGCTCCACCGACGCCTTCATGGGCGGCGCGCTGGATTCCATGGTCAAGGCCACCGAGAGCATGGGACCCGAGCTCGATTTCGGCAGACTCCTCGGCCGCCTCGCCGATATCGCCGTCGATGCCCGGAGCCTCATGAAGCCCGGGGAGCGGAGGCGGCCGAGAATTGGAATCATCGGCGAGATCTATCTGAGGACCCATCCCCATTCGAATCAGGACATCATCCGCAAGCTCGAGGCTTACGGGGGGGAGGTGGTCAATGCGTCGCTGGGCGAATGGATCAACTTCGTGAATTACGAGTCCATTCGCAAGGCGGAGCACCAGTGGAGAAAAGCCTGGAGGGAAAGAAGCCACGGCGGGCTGCGGCAGGTATTCAAACAATGGCTCGGCCTCAAGATCGAGCAATACTATCAGCGTTGGAGGCAGGGCCAGGTTTACAGGGCCGTGCTCGAGCACCTCGACATCGAGCCCGATCACAGCATCGAAACCGTGCAGCGGCGCCTGGACCGCAACAGCCTGTTCCACTTCGCCATCGGCACCGAGGCCGTGCTCAGCATCGGCGGAGCCCTGGAGTACGTCCACCACGGCTTCGACGGAGTGGTGAACGTCTTTCCCTTCACCTGCATGCCGAGCACCATTGCCTCGTCGGTGCTGAGACCGATGCTCCACGAGATGAAGATCCCGTATCTAGACGCGCCCTACGACGGCGCCATCCAGCCCAACCGCGAGGCGGCCCTGCGCACTTTCTTGTACCAGGCCAAACAGCACAGGGACTCCAACGGGACAGGAAAGGAGTAAGTACACCAGAATATGGCACAGCAAGTCATGATCATCAACGCTGTACACCCCGAGGAGTTCCGGGTGGCCCTGGTCGAGGGCCAGACCCTCGAGGGCTTCTTCATCGAGACAGCCAGCCGGGGCAAGGTCGTCGGCAACATCTACAAGGGGATCATCACCCACGTCCAGACCAGCCTGCAGGCCGCTTTCGTCAATTTCGGCATGGAGCGCAACGGCTTCCTGCCCTTCACGGAGATTCATCCCGAGTATTACCGCCAGGACCTGCCGGAGCCCGTCCGCATCCAGGACGTCATTGAAACGGGCCAGGAGGTCCTGGTCCAGGTGGTCAAGGAGGAAATCGGGAGCAAGGGGGCGCTGCTCACCACCTACATCTCCCTTGCCGGGCGCGACGTGGTGCTGATGCCCGGCCAGTCCCAGCGCGGGGTCTCGCGAAAGATCGACGAGGCCGAGCAGAGGGAGCAGCTCAAGGAGCTGGTCCGCAGCCTGAGCGTCCCCGAAGAGATGGGCATCATCATACGCACGGCGGCCCTCAACCGCACCAAGCGGGAGATCGGCAAGGACCTCAACAACCTGCTCAGGATCTGGGAGGAGGTGAAAAAGAAGGTCCAGGAATCCCCGGCGCCCGCGATGATCTACAAGGAGCAGGATCTCGCCATACGCGTCATTCGCGACTACTTCAACCCCGACATCAAGTCCATCCTGGTGGACGACCGCGAAGTCCACCGGCAGGTCAAGGATTTCCTCAACATCATCAGCCCCAGCCACGAGCGCGCCGTCAAGCTGCACAAGGACGACGGCCCCATCTGCGGCAAGTACAACCTCGAGGAACAGATCGAGCAGATCTTCCGCAAGAAGGTCCCCCTCAAATCGGGCGGCCACCTGCTCATCGACCAGACCGAGGCCCTCGTGGCCATCGACGTCAACTCGGGGCGAACCAACGGCGAGGGAGACCTGGAGGAAATGGTCTTCAAAGTGAACATGGAGGCCGCGGCGGAGATTCCCCGCCAGCTGCGCCTGAGGGACCTCGGGGGTCTGGTGGTCATCGACTTCATCGACATGAGGGAAAACCGCCACATGAGGGACGTGGAGCGGCGGCTCAAGGAGGAGTTCAAGAAGGACAAGGCCAAGATCACCCTCGGGAAGATTTCGCGATTCGGGCTCCTGGAGCTCTCCCGGCAGCACCTGGGGCTCAACATCCTGCGGGGCTCCTTCCGCCAGTGCCCCATCTGCCAGGGAGCCGGCATCGTGCGCTCCGACGAGGCGGCCGCCCTCTCATACCTGCGCAGGATCTGGGCGACCCTTGCAAACCGGAAGATCGCCATCGTCAAGGCCACCGTGGCCCCCGAGGTCGCCAACTATCTCCTGAACCAGAAGCGTGGCGACATCGTCGGCCTCGAGGAGCGGTTCAAGGTCCCCGTCGTCATCGAGGCGGCCCCCGGCGTTCCGGCCAACGCCGGGCACATCGAGTTCGTCCCGCGGGAGGGGTGACCAGTACGCTCCATCGGAAATGACTGACCGGATCGGCCGGCTCCCGGCCTCGAGCCTGGGAGCCGGCAAGCGGTCAAGCACTTGAGCCCCGCAGGACCAGGGGCCTCAGTTCCACCTTCGGCATCAGACGATAACGTAACGTTTGATGGTCTGGACCACGTCGTCGGGGTCGTCCAGGACGGTCACCAGGGAGAGGTCCTGGGGGGATATGTAATGGCTGGCCAGCAGCCTGTCCCGGATCCAGCCCAGCATGCCCTTCCAGTGATCCTTCCCGACCAGGACCACGGGGAAGGGCTTGATTCGGCGGGTCTGAATGAGGGTGAGGGCCTCGAAGATCTCGTCCAGGGTCCCGAAGCCGCCCGGCATGCCGATGTAGGCCTGAGCGTACTTCACGAACATGACCTTGCGCACGAAGAAGTACTGGAAGTCCAGGCGCAGGTTGGAGTAGGCATTGGGCTCCTGCTCCAGGGGAAGCTCGATGTTGAGGCCCACGGATTTGGCCCCGCCTTCCCTGGCCCCCTTGTTCCCGGCCTCCATGATGCCGGGTCCCCCGCCCGTGATGACGTGGTAGCCGTTTTCCGCCAGCTTCCGAGCGATGGTGACGGTCTTCTCATAGACGTCGTCCCCGGGCTTCACGCGGGCCGAACCGAAAATCGATACGGCCGGATAAAGCTCGGAAAGCGTCTCGAACCCATCCACGAACTCCGCCAGGATCTTGAAAAGACGCCAGGAATCCTGAATGGTCAGCGCATCGATGATGTATTGCCGCTCTTGCATCCCTCGTCCCTTCCCCGTTCCGTCGATTTGATCTCGCATGTCGGCTCACCGCAGTCCATTGGGTTGAAAGAGGTGCAAGTCTAGACCAGAATCTCCCAAAATCAAGCGTTTTGCTTTCCCATGACTCGGCGGAATCCTCCCCGTCCTGAAACGGATCCCCGGGTTCCGGAAGTGCCAAAACCATGGCATCCGCCATTGAATCATTTTGACAAATGAGCTATGAAGCCGCATCATAGAATCATCACGGTATCGAAAACGGCCGGAATCGGCAACACTTTCGGAGCATGCGCGAGCATGCTCCGGGTATTTACGGAGGCATCCGCATATGGACATGAAGGACTTCGTCAGGGCAGCCTTGAAGAAGGTTGCGCGCAAGGTGAACGATGGCACTCTGGACGCCATGGAGGAAGGCTACGACGATCGGGAGGAGATGCTCCTCGACTGGATCTGGATCGAGCTCAAGGAGGAATCTCCTGACAAGGATGCCGTGATCAACATGGAACTGGACGATCTCTACGAGGTGATCGAGAGCTCGGCGGAGATTTACGAGAATTACCAGATTCTTCTCGAGTCCATACGCAACGCCGGCGAAAACTGATCTTCCTCGATTCAGGTTGAGGGAAGCGCCCCGCCCGGGCGCTTTTTTTGTTCGACGAAAGAGAAGAAAGGCATCGACCATGGATCTGGGCGAGATGATTCCCATCCACCTGCACCCGGGCAGGGAAAGACGCATCCTTCAAGGCCATCGGTGGGTCTTCAGCAACGAGATTGCGGAGCCATTGGGTGGGATCGAGCCCGGAAGCTGGGTTAGAGTCCATTCGAGCAAGGGCGCGCTCCTGGGAAGCGGCTACATCAACCCCCGTTCGCTCATCGCCGTGCGCCTCGTCTGCGCGCCCGGAGAGAACCCCTCCGTCGACTTCTTCCGCGGTCTGCTCCTGAAGGCCTCCGACTTTCGAAGCCGCAGGCTGTACCCGGGCTCCACCTGCTACCGGCTGGCCTTTGGAGAGTCCGACGGACTGCCGGGCCTGGTTGTGGATCGATACGACGACATCTTCGTCTACCAGATCACCACCCTGGGAATGTCGAGAATCGAGGCCTCGGTGCGGGAGCTCCTGGTCGAGCTGTTTGCCCCGAAGGCCCTGGTCTATCGGCATGACTCACCCGTGAGGGCTCTCGAAGGCCTGGATCTCGTCAAGGGCGTCGCCTTCGGTGACCTGCCGGAGGAGTGCTGGGTCCATATCGATGGGATCTGGCAAAAACTGAATCCGCTCGGAGGGCAGAAAACGGGGTTTTACCTGGACCAGAGGGACAATCGGAACGCCCTGCGCCGATGGGCCGCCGGGGCCCGGGTGCTGGATCTTTTCTGCTACAGCGGTGCCTGGAGCCTGGTGGCGGCCGCGGCGGGGGCCAGGGAGGTGGTGGGAGTGGACGACTCTTCCGAAGCCATCGAGCAGGCGAGTCTGAACGCGGCCCGAAACCGCCTCGAGGATCAATGCCGATTCCAGGTTGGCGAGGTTTTTCAGTCCCTGAAGACCGCCCTCGGCAACCCTTTCGACGTCATCGTGCTGGATCCGCCGGCCTTCGCCAAGACCAAGGCATCGCTGCCCGACGCCATCAGGGGATACACCGACCTGAACCGCCGGGCACTGCTGGCGCTCCAGCCCGGCGGAATCCTGGTGACCTGCTCGTGCTCCTATCACCTGTCGGAGGAGCTGTTCCGAAAGGTGCTGCTCCAGGCGGCCCAGGCCAGCGGCCGCAGGCTGCGCCTCCTCGAGGCCCGGGGCCAGGCCGTGGACCATCCGGTCCTCTTTTCCATGCCCGAAACCCATTACCTCAAGTGCTGGATCCTGCAGGCCCATTGACCCACCCGCCTCCTGCCGGTGCTGTTGAATCCAGGGGGGCCGGGTCAATGCGCTTACCTCAACAGCATTATGCCCCCCCGCCTCACCATTAAAGCTTGGGAAGCCAGCTCTCCTCGTCGGTAAACTCCGAGATGCCGGTGTGCGCGCTGACGTGCTCGAGCTTGTTGAGCCCGTCGATGAGGGCATTGGCGCTGGCCAGAACGATGTCCGTGCCCACGGCCCTCCCGTCCACGAAGACCCCGTCTTCCTGGAGCCTGACGCTGATCTCCCCCTGGGCGTCGGTGCCTGGCGTCACGGCATTCACTTCGTATCGGACGAGCTTCGGGAAGCGCTTCACCATGCGGAGGATCGTCTTGAACGCCGCATCCACGGGCCCCTGCCCGAAACCGGCATCCTGCACGATCTGGCCGTCCACCTCGAGCTGCACCGTGGCGTTGGGAACCGAGATGGACCCTGCCGTGACATTCAGATACAGCAATCGATATCGCAGTCCCTCGGATGCGGCTCGCTCCCCGGCCAGCAGCTCGAGGTCGGCATCGAAGACGTTCTCCTTGCGCAGGGCCAGCTCCTGGAATTCGCTGAAAAGCTCGGCCGTCTCGCTCTCGCCGAATTCATAGCCCAGCTCGGACAGCCTGTTGCCGAAAGCCTCCAGGGTCGTGTCCGGGTGCAGGGCATCCATTCCCGTTCGGATGCCGAGGGTTTCCGGCTGGATGATCTCGAAGGGCGGAGGGGTTGTGGCGTCGGCGAGCTGAGGGACCACCGACTCGCAGAGGAACGCGTTGGGGCCGACGACGGGCTTGTGCGGCTGCACCCCGATGCCCGTGAGTCGCCTGACCAGCCTGCTGGTGGGATAGACCTGGTCCAGCTGAAGCCCGGACTGGACCTTGGGCTCGGCCGAGCCCAGGCTGAAGAGGGCCGCCAGCTCCTCCAGCGGCGCATTGCCCGCCCTTTCGCCGATTCCGTTGACGGTGCAGTGAATCTGTCGCACTCCCGCCCGGACCGCCGCGAGGGAATTGGCCACGGCCAGCCCCAGGTCGTTGTGGCAGTGGATGCTCAGCACACCCGGGGGAATGCCGGGAACCCCGGAAAGCACCGTCGAAACCAGGGTCTCCACGTGGGACGGCAGGGCGCAGCCCACCGTGTCCGCCAGGTTCACCGTCGTCGCCCCGGACTCCAGGGCCACGCGAGCCAGCTCCACCACCTCGGACGCATCGGCCCGGAAGGCATCCACCAGGGAGAACTCCACCTGATCCGTGAAACCCCTGGCCGTCTTGACGGCCGATGCCGCCACCTGGCAGAGCTCGGTGAAGCTCTTCTTCAGGTAGTGCTCGCGGTACTGGCGCGACACTGGAACGAAGGTGTGGAGACGAGCTTTCCCGGCCGCCTGGACAGCCTTCCACGCGATTTCGAAATCCCTGGGGTTGGTGGCCCGGGCCAGAACGGCGATGACCGGCCCCTGAACCTCCCGGGCGATCTGCTCGCAGATGGCGAACTGCTCCTCGGACGCAGCCGGGAACCCGGGCTCGATGACGTCCACCCGCAGATGAGCCAGCTGCTTGGCAATGCGTATCTTCTCCTCCCTCGTCAGAACCGTCCCTGGAGCCTTCACGCCGTCACGGAGTGTGGTGTCAAAAAGGAACAGGCGCTCCATATGCATCCTCCTCGTCTCGTTCGGATTCGTTGATGTCGCCACGCGTGCTGGTTCGTTCCCGCCGCCCCATCGCCCCCTGGTCGGCGCCCGCCGGAAAAATACTTGCAAGAGGCCGAGGCCTTGTCAACGTTTTTCACCTGCCCGGGCGTTTTTCGCTCCCCTGCGCGTTTTTCGGTTTGAGAACGGCGGAAATGTTCTTGACTTCCCCAGGCTCATCATGTACCTAGTGATCCTCGCTTGGGTTGAACGGCAGCGCACCTGCCCCGGGCGGCTCATAAGGGGGGCGGATAGCTCAGCTGGGAGAGCATCGGCCTTACAAGCCGAGGGTCGCAGGTTCGAGCCCTGTTCCGCCCACCAAAACTGAATATGGGGTGGTAGT
>JALOPI010000112.1 GCA_025453975.1 Syntrophobacteraceae bacterium | reverse complement strand
CGGTTCCAGCATGAATGGATGAAGGGGCTATCCCTCAGGTTCCGCTACGGCACGGTCCACGAATCCGGGGGAGGCGACATCCATCAGGTGCGCGGCTTTCTCAACTACGACCTGCCGCTGCTCTGATCCGTTTCAAGCTCCTGGGCCCGGGTTTCAGGCGGGGCTCCCTCCCGATCCTTGGAGAGCGATCCTGCATGGGGCATGGGATCAGGCTGAATCATGAACAAGGGGACAGGTGTTTACATCGCGACGGTCTGAGATGACTCTCCATGGAGTCGGGAGGAGGTTCCTCGGTGGCGTGCGAAATCACACGGATAGAAGGGGCCGCCCTGTATGCCAGGATCTCGGGCGAGATGAAGGCCGCCGACCAGCAGGCCCTGCAGAAGGCCGGCCTGGGGCTGATCTCGCGGCATGGCAAGGTCCGGCTTCATGTGACCCTCGAGGGGTTTCGGGGCTGGGAGAAAGGGGTGGATTGGAGTGACATCGATTTTCTGATGGCTCATGGCCGGGACGTCGCCAAGATCGCCGTCGTGGGCGAGGAGCGCTGGAAGGAGCAGATCCTTGCCTTCCTGGGGAAGGGCCTGAGACCCACTGAAATCGAATTCTTCACCCCGGCTTCGGCAGGGGAAGCCGACCGCTGGATTCAGCTCTAGGAGGCTGTCCGAGAACGGCCATTTCGAGCGATAACGCGAGATCTCGATTTTCGGGATCACCGGATTCCTGGAGACTTCTCGCTTCTCCAACCCGGCAAACAAGACCGCGATCTCAGCTCGGTCATCCCGAGCGAATGCGAGGGATCTCGAGAATTCTCCCTCCGGTCGAATGACGGAACAGGCTGAAGTGGAGCTGCGGGGCTGAGTACGTCACAACAATGACCCAAAGAAATTCTCGAAAAGCTTCCTACCCCGGAGCCCGGTTCCTCCGCCCCGCCCGCAGGCTGTACAGGATCCCCGAGAGGCCGAAGATGACCCCGAGGCCGGCGGCGATTCCCTGCCACCGGGAAGATGGCCGGCCCCCTTCAGGGTCCCCTTGCAGGCCGTGAGCCTCGTTCACGCTGACGGAAGCCTCCACCAGGTGCCCCATGCCTCCATCGATGGTGATCCTCCACTGGCCCGGTGCGTCGGGGACGAAGGCGAAGCGCCCTCTCCTGTCCATGTGTCCGACCTGGTGGGCTGCCTTGGCTTCCGCGGGCGGGTGAATCCTGACCTCGGCATAGCTCATGGGCTCGCCGTCGTCATACTCCGCCGTGATCACCACGGCCTCCTTCCAGGTGACGTGGTGAAAGGCTCCGTGACTCCAGGCGGTGAGGGGGAGGGCCAGGACTGACACCAGGAGGAGCAGGGCGGAGCGCGAAGCCTGTGAAGCGGCTTTGCGCCCGAGACGATGGCTCCCCTGCGCCAGGTGCGTCATGAGGATGGAATTCAGGCTGCCGACGCTGCCCACCACGATCATGACGGCGTCCACCGGACGCAGCGTCTTCCTCGGTCCATTGCCCGCTCTTTTCATGCTGCCGGCTCTCCTGTCCTACAGGGTCATTGGACCTGGAAGGTGAAGGCATGGTTGAACATGTGCTCATCGCACGTCTGGGGGTCGGGGTAGGGCGGCTTGTGGGACAGGTTGATCATCCAGTACCCTTCACGATCCACCGGAACGATGGCGTGGCCCTGGGCGTCCGTCACCGTCTCCACGGGGAACCGCGTGCCCCCTCCCGCGTGTCCGCCCCCGGCCCCGGGTGACCCCGCCTCCTGGCCGTCTTTCTTCTCCTCGGCCGGCTTCGGCGCTTCATGGCCCGCATAGGTCGCTCGCACGGCCAGCCCGGCGATGGGCTTCCCCTCGAACCAGATTTTCACGGGGAGAGCCGTCCCCTTTTTGAGAGTCGCCGGGCTGACCAGAGGCGTCACTTCCAGGGGCTGCTGGGCGAGGCCGCCCAGGCCCCTGTCGCTGCCACCGACCACCAGAACGGTCTTGGCGCTGATGTGGAACGCGGTGCACTTGCCGGGGTTTTCCACTTCCTTCTTATTGGCCCACTTGCGGCCCTCGGGCGTGATGGTGAAGACCCCCGGCTTGACCCTGGCGGAAACCAGGTACACCCCGGGCTTCTCCACCTTGAGCCTGTACAGGGCCGCCGAGGCCCGCTCCAGGGGGACCACCCCGCCGTCGGGGTCCAGGGCCGTGATCTCCTCCACGGTGGTGTCCTTCACCTCCTGGTGGGTGCGGCTCGCCGTGTACTCGTGGCCCCAGCCGATGCCGATGTCCACCGTGTCTCCCGCCCGGGGGAAATGATCCGAGGGGTTGAGCCACAGGTTGTGGGCCTGGGCGCCGGAGACTGTAAGCAAAAGCGTCAGTGCGATCCCCATCGATGCCAGCTTGCCGCGATTCATGGACTGCCTCCCGATGTCTGGTGAAAGCGATGATGAAAGCGATGGTCTCAGTGGCGGGGAGCCAGGAAATCCCCCACATACAGGAGGTGCTCGAAGGGGAGCTTCCCCTCGCCGCCGACCTGGCTCCAGATGGTTCCCAGCTCCCCGCGCGTGACGCTCTCCTTTTGCGGGTAGCCGGCGTTGGACACGATGGCCACGGGCGTTTCGGGCGGGTAGTGCCTGGAGAGGCTGTCGATGAACTTTCTGAATTCCGTCCGCATGGTGAAAAGCACCATGGTGGACTGGTGGACGGCCATTTCATCCACCGACCACCCCGAGGCGAGGAGCACCGAGTGGGAGCCCGCCCCGTCCGTCACACTTTTAGCCAGTGCCGCGTTGGCGGCATTGAAGGAGCTCAGGCCCGGCACCACCCGGGGGCCCAGGTCCCGCAGCTCCGTCAGGGTCCAGGAGCAGGGGCCGTAGATCATGGGATCCCCGTTGTCCAGCATGGCCACGGTCTTCCCCTCCGCCACGGCCTTTCGGACCATGGCGGCGAGCTCCGCCTGCCTGCGGTGGTACTCCTCGCAGCTCATGTCCTCCCTGGCCCTTTCAGCCTCGGTGAGCTGGGAGCACTTCCTGCCGTGGAAGGGGAAGAGGCGGTGGTAGCCCTCCATCACGGTCTTGCCCGCGAGCTGGGCGGCGAAGCGCTCGCCGATGCGAGGGTGGGCGAAGACCAGGTCCGCCTCCTCAATGACCTGGAGAGCCCTCAGGCTGGCGAGATCCGGGTCGCCGGGCCCAACGCCCACCAGAAAGTATCGGCCCCTGGATGGCTTCTTCCGCTTCACCGCCGTTTTGAGGGGAGCCTCCCCCACGGCTTTTCCCACGTAGACCAGGGAATTCCAGGCATCCATCCCCTGGAGCTTCCCACTGATGGTCTGGAGGGTGCCGAAAACGGCTTTCTCCCGACCGGTCCGACCCGCATGGGACACGACGGCCACGGGGGTGGCGGCGGGATGGACCCTGGCGAGTCTCGCCATGAGCCCCTTCAGGTCGCGGGGCATGAAAATGACCATGGTGGCGCGGTCATGGCCGGCCAGGCTCTCGAGGGTGTCCCGGTGGGCGGGCTTCTGGATGGGGGCCGTGAGGATGACCTCCCCCAGGCTCACCTGGAGGGCGCCGTTGGCCGCGTTGAAAGTGCTCATTCCGGGGACCACCACGGGATTCAGGTCCCGGAGGGCATCCAGGGTCCAGGAGGCGGGTCCGTAAAGGGTGGGATCGCCCTCGCTCGTCATGGCCACTTTCCTGCCCCCGGCCACGGCCTGGCGCGCCATGGACACCCATTGGGCCTGCTTGTCCTGAATCTCCCGGCAGCTCAGGCCTTCCCAGGTGGATTCCCCGGGGGGGAGCCTGGAGCAGTCCTGACCGTAAAACGGA
>JALOPI010000080.1 GCA_025453975.1 Syntrophobacteraceae bacterium | reverse complement strand
CCCGCCACCCTGCGGCCCGATCGAAAGACGCATCCCCTCTTCATCCTGGAGTCCATCGAAGGTCTCGGACACCGGGTCTGCCCGTGCTCGTCCCAAAACTGGGCCGCCCGGCGACGCATCCGCCAGGGCTGCGTCCTGGAGATCACCGGCCGCGTGACGGACCGAGACTCCTACCTGGTGGAATCCTGCGCCTTCAACCTGCCCCTGGATCCCGAATTCAGCCAGCGGCTCCTGTTCATGGGGCTCGTCCCGACCCCGTGCCTGGAGGCATGCCCATGACGGGCCCGGACTGGGAGGCATGGCTGGCGTCCCCCGAATGCCTGGGACCCCTGGAGCGGGCGGCCCGCGCCGTCCTCCGCCAGGCCCGGCACATCGGCCTCCCCGAAGGCCTCCTGCCCTGCGAGGGGCTTGGGGCCCTCTCGGGACCCGGCTATGTGGATTGCGTCCAGGCCACGGCCCACGATCTCTGGGTTTTCCTGAGCACCCGGCCCGCGAGCTGGCGCCGGCGGTCGGACCTCGCCTGGCTGGCGGGCCAGGGGGAGTCGTTCCTGGCTCGGAGGATCGGCCAGGATTACCTCCAGCACCTCAAGGACCAGGCCCGAACCTACGGCTCCCACCCGTGGCGGGCCCTCTACCGGAGGGTGCGCCAGGTGCTGCGGGAGGAGCCTTCCATCCACACCCGGGCCACGGACCGGGGTGTCTTCTACAGCCTGGAGCCTGGAAGCCCCGACTGGGTGGATCCTCATCGCCTCGGGGCGACACCCTACGAGGCATGGAGCTCTCCCCTCGATGCCGTTCCCGCCGCCGACCTCCACCGGAGGGAGTCCCTCGTCCGCCTGGCCACGATCTTCTGGCACCAGGCCGTCCATCGGCTGGGAGACGTCCCCCGCGCCCTGCCGGTCCGGGAGCTGGTGCATTACCTCAGCCGCCATTACGGGCACCTGAGCCCTCCCGCGCGGGTGGTGACGGGCAAGGCCGGTGGAGGGGACGAGGCGGACGGCGTGGAAGGCGTGCCGCAGCCGGGGGGCGAGGTCGGGCCGGAGCTGGCCGTCGTGCGCTCGCGCCTGGCCGAGCTGGCCCGGAAGCTCGTGGCGTCGTGGCCGGACAGGCTCCGAACGGCTTTTGTCCTCATCCAGGGCGAGGAGCTGACGTTGGAAGAGGCGGCCCGGCGCATGGGTTACAAGGGACCCAGCGGGGCCAGCTACGCCTACCGGTCGGCCCTGGAGCGGCTTCGGGATTTCTGCCTCCTCTGGCCGGGACTATCACCGCCGGACCTGGACGAGAACCTGTTCGACGAGCTTGTTTCCCTCGTGCTGGACCTCTGCCGGAGGGACAGTCAGGGACGTGAGCCATGAACGGTGGCGGCTGGCGGAGCCTGACGCGAGCCGGGGACTGGTCATTTGAGCACAATTCCTCATCGTGGAGAGGCTCGTGTAAGGTGAGATCGGATCTGTAATCCCCCTCACCCCAGCCCTCTCCCCCGAATGGGGGAGAGGGGGCTTGAACAACTTCTTATCGTATTGGGCTGACATGGTAAAGCGCGAGCCCTGGGAATTGAAGCTGGCCTGGCAGGAGATCTGGCAAGTGCGGGGATGCCCGCCCGACGAGCTGCTGAGCAGCCCGCCGCCGGACCCCGAGCTGCAGCGCCACCTGGATCTTTGCCCCTTCTGCGCCGGGCGGATGGAGGATCTTCTCCCGACGGGGGGCCCGCCGCTCACGGAGCCCTTGATACACCCTCCCGGGCCGGAGGCGGCTCCCGGAGACCAGGACGCCGGTTCGGCCTCGAGATCTCATGATGCAGCGTCGCCCAAAGACGACGCGGGCGCTCCGGGGACCGGGGCTCAAGCTCCGCCCCCCCGGCCCGGCCAGCTCCGCTCCCTGCGGCGCTCCCTGGGGAGCTGGGGGCCCAGGGGGCGTTATTACAACCCGCCCATGGTGCTGGTCACCGGCATTCCGGAGGGACCACCCCAGGCCGTCCGGGTGGCCCAGGTCCATCACCAGGAGGTGCTGGCCTCTCCGGCGGACGTTCCTCTGGGCCACGGGCTCTTCGCCGAAGCCTGGAACACCTACACCCTCCGCGCCGAAGACCTGGACCAGCTCTGGGAGACCATTCCCGACGCAACCCTGAAGGAAGTGACCGGGCTCACGCAGCAAGGCTTTTCGCCGGTACCGGCCACCGACGCCCCCTGGATCGAGGCATTCCAGAGGCTGGAGATGGAGGTCGGGGCTTTTTTCGCCCTGCGGGCCCTCGGCGCTCTTCTGGGGGAGAGCCAGGCTTCCCCTTCGGACCTCATCCTCCTGGAGCTTGGCGAGATCTCGGCCCTGAAGGCCCACCTGCGTGCCAGCCGTCCGGAGGTGGCCCTGCCCCAAGAACCGCCGGGCGTTCTGGAGACCCTCGCCCTGGCCCGCTTCCCGGAGCACGGGCTTCCCCTGGCCGCTTCGGGGGACGAAAACCGAATCCTTCTCAACCGGGCGCACTGGGGCGTCGACGGCCTCGACCTGAGCCCCATGACGGCGGAGATCACCTTCCGGAACGAGGACCCCGGAGGACTGACCTTCGGGGGCGTCCTCGACGGGGAATCGCCCGAGGGGTCGGAGCTGCGCGTCTGGTGGGACCTGGGGGGCGAGGCTCCCATCCCCGCCGGGGAAGTGAGCTTCGCTCCGGGGGACGGTTTTTTCCGCGCCCGCTTCCAGGGTCTGACGGGGGATGCGGCGCGGCGGGGGCGCCCCCTTCTCCTCCTCTGCCTCCCCCGGCCTGCCCAGAGCCTCCCGGGCGGCGGGTCCTGATCCATGACGCGCCCCTTGCCGCGATGGCACCTTGGGGAGCTGGCACGCTGGGCCGAGTGGGGGGCCAGGGAGGAACGCTTCCCGGACATCCTTCGGCCCCAGGGTCTCGTGTGGCCCTCCTCCGTCGAGGCCCTGGAGCGGGCCTTGGATGCCGTGGCGGCTCACTACGGGGCATGGCCCGCGTCCCAGGCCCTGGCGGCGGCGGCCCTCCTGGGAGGCGACGCCACGCCGCCCCACGCCCGCGCATGGTGCGTGGCCCACATCGACCTCGGGGATTGCGGCATGGGCTTCGACTGGGAGACGGCCGGCCGGCTCTCCTGGACCGCGGCTCCCCTGGCCCTGGCCCTGGGGGACAGGTCGCGCCTGACCTGGTGCCTGGTGGGAGCGGCTCTCCACACGATGACGATCCGTCCTTTCCCCCGCTGGTGGGATCGCGTGGCGGACCGGGAGGCCCGGGAAGCCGCCGAAAATGCGCTGACGGTTCTGCGAGCCCGGGCTTCCGTCCAGGCTGTCGCGTGGCCCATGGTGGCCGATACGGATGGAATCCGGCTGACGGGGGCGTCCCTGGGGCTGCCCCTCTACCTGGCCGCTTGGGGAGCCAGCCGGAAGCTCCCTCCGCCGGGGCTCCTGGCCACGGGGCGTCTGGACGCCATGGGTCGGATCCACCCCGTGGCTCACCGGGATCACAAGGTCGAGCTGGCGGCCGGGGCGGGCTTTCACGGATTTCTTTGCCCGGCTTCGGCGACGCGGCTGCGCACAGCCCCGGAGCCCGGCATCGAGGTGCTGGAGGTCGCGGACCTGGAGCAGGCTGAATTCCTGTGGGAGGCCTGTTCTCCCGGCTGCGGGAGGACCCTCCTCGAGCAGCTGGGCCGCATCGACGATCCCGTCTGGCTGGCCGCCAACGTCCACCGCATCCACCGGGAAGTGGCGCGGCGGCCGGCCCTGGCGGATCGCATCGCCCGTTCCCTGGAAGCGGTCTGGGAGCAGCCGGACCTCACCCGCCAGTGGATCCGCGGCCTGGAGCTGCTGGTGAGCCGGCCCGACGGGTGCCAGGAAGCCCTCGAGGCACTGCTGGAGCCGGTGACGGTTCCCAGGGCGAGGGATCTCGCCCACCGCGCGCCGCTTCATGCCTTCAGGCTGGCCCAGGTTCAGGTGGCCTTCGCCAATCACCGCGGGCGACCCCGCCGATCCCGGCGGTGGATCGCGCTGAGCCAGGAGCTGGCCCCGGCCCTGCGGGTCCACGAGACAGCGGATCAGCTGGAGGAAGTGGCGGCCAACCGGCGGTTCATCTCCGAGCGCCACAACCGGTACGACTTCAGGCCGGACCTGCCGCCGGACATCGATCGGATCCTGGCCGAGCTGACCGAGCGCCACGACGCCCGAAGGCGAAGGGAGCCCCGCTCGGTTTCCGCGGCCCTGGGGAGGCTCCTCGGGACCCTCACTCAGAACCATGGCTTCTGCGGCCCCGGACACCTGGTGGCAACGAGGGAGACGGCGGAGCGGGCCCGGAAGGCCTTCGGCGGTGGCCACGTTCCCGAGCACCGGGACGACTGGCGGCGGCAGTTCGGCTACGAAGTGTATGCCCTCCTGGACGCCGGGCTCCATGACGAGGCGGAAAGGGCCCTGGGGAGCTGCCTGGGAGCGCCGCCCCTGGGCCTGCCCCTGGAGCGGCTCGAAAGGATGAATCCCTACGAGCACGCCGTGCTGGCCCGCTTTCTGTCGGACACGGGGTCGGCGGCGGCTCGGGAGCCCTGGCTCCGATGGGCGGACCGGTGCTGTGTAAAGCCGCTGAGCGGCCACCCCTGGCAGCTCTGGCTCCTCAATGCCGGCCTCCTGGCTCCGGACCCGGCGGTCCGCGAAAGGATGTGGATGCGCTCCGTGGACTGCTGCCTGGAGATGGGGGAGACGGCCCAGGCCATGGCGCTCCTGCCCCTGAGCGAGCTCTGGGCGGCGGGGCTGGGTGATGAGGACTGGACGGGGAAAGCTGCCGTCCGGGTATTGGGGATGCTGAAGGGCCCGGCGCTGAGCCGGGAGCATTTCCGGTCCATCCTGGACGAGCCCGACTGGCGGATGGCTCTGGAGAGGGTCCGGGAAGGTCGTGGGCGGCTCTTCCCCTTCAGCTACCGCTGAGGGCGCCCCACAAACAAGACCGACCTCCTCCGTGGACCGTGGGATTCGGGCCAGGAGGGCTGATCGCCGTTCCCGGCTCTTCCTGCGCGGCCCCGTCCCGTGGGGGAGCCCCTCGGCGCACAAGCAATGGACCGGTATTCGCTCCCAGAAGGACTCGTTGCATGGCGGCAAAACTCAGAAAGCCGGTCTCGTCCGCTCCCTCCATCGCGGGACAGCTCATTGCTGATTCGATCCATGCCAGGAGGCAGAAGGTCGTCGACCTCGGGGTGGTGAGAGCCGCAAGGATACCGAAGTGAAACCCAGCACCCGTCGCGAGCCATGTTGGGTTTCGCCATGGCTCAGCCCAACCTGCGAAAGAGCGTACGCGTGCCCACCGCTATTGAGATGTTAGCTGCCGACATGGGTATGCAAGGTGGATCGCCGTTAGAATCTCAGTACTTCATCCATTCCAGGGCCAGAGCCACCGCGATCGCAATGAGCATGAACGGCCAAAGTCGCTTGAACCTCTGAACCAACGTTTCCGGTTTAGACTCAGGCTCCAGAATGCAGTTGAACACGGTCACCCCCTCTGTGCCAGTGTGACTGAGATACCCCCCTTCGTTTCCGTAGTATCATTGTTGAGAGTGGCACCAAGAAGAGGGACGGGATGGACTGAGCCTGCTCTTCAGCTCAGAGGACGGGAAGTGTGAAAGCAGGATCTCCTGCTCCAGGCGTCGCCGACTCCTCTCGCCCCATTCCGCGATCTCCTTCACCTGTGGGCTGAAAGATTCTCGGAGTCGTGAGTAGTCGCCGGAATAATCCTGGAGGTGCGGCGTCACCCGGGGGTGATTGAGGGTCGTCACGTCCGGAAAAAATCGTCCTTTCCTGTTCGCTCTCCGGGCGAGATCTTCAAAGATCCGAAGCCCATCCACATCGACGTCGCCGAAGTGCACCCACTCGCAATCGTCTGGCAAGGCCTGCATCCACGCACACACCAGACCGGACGCATAGCCTCCCGTATAGACGAAGAGGCATCCGTCAAAGGAAAGCTCGATGAACGGAGAGAGGTTTTCGCAGGTGATGACTCGCCGGACGTGCGAGAAATCGAAATCTCCCGTCCTGGCGGCCACGGAGTGGAGAAGGACCACCTGTCCACATGAAGCCGTCACGGAGCAAAGGTCGAGTCCGGTTTTTCGGTGCACCAGGGAAGACCCGGCTTTGATGCGGAGCTCTCCAAAACCGGGGAGCCGAGCCCTCCACTTCTCATAAATCCTTTTGAGTGTCTGGGTCCCGCCTATATGCTTGGAGTCGCCATACAGCTGAGCGCTGAGCTGCTGTTGCCAGGTTGGCCCGGGAATCTGCTCGGTCTCATGCAACGCCTGAAGGAGCAGGAGCGCATCCTCGGGCGCTTCATCGATTCGGGTTGAAAGTCCAATCTCGTGGGCAAATTCCTCCGCCATTGCGGCCGCTTCGAGGTACCGGCCGCACTGTTCCTCCAATTTCAGGCGAAGCGCCTCGTCATCCAGGAGAAAGACCGTCCTCGCCTTGGTCTCCGCGATTCCTGCCTGGACCAGGGGCTCGAAGAGCTCCGAATACGGTCTTCGTCCCTCCTGGAGAAGGATCTGGTATGCCCTGCAGATTTTCAGCGGGTTGACCCTGCCCATTCAAGCCACGCTTTCCGCCGCACCGGTGCAATACAGAGCGACGCTGGTCACTCCCTGCGGAAGTGGCGAGCAAATATGGCAAATGGACTCCGCCACCTTCACGGGGCGAGGGGAGGCAATCACGAGCTGGCAGCCGACCTTGTCGAGAAGGAGGCTTACGGTCTCGAGAGCCTTTGCGTCCAAGCGCTCAGCCTCATCCATCGCCAGCAGCAGCATTCCGGGAGCGGCGACTTTTCCGTTTTCCTGAATTCGAAAGAGATAGAGAATCGTGAGGCACAGAGCGAGGTTCAGCCCCAGGTTTTCTCCGGTCGAAAACCCTCCCTCCCGGTAACTCCCTTCTTCATCATAGACCTTCCGGACGATGCGCACGTAGGAACGGTAGTCCGTCAGGCTTTCCTCGGTGAGCTCGACCTTCGATTCCTTGTAGATGTAATCCCGAATCTGCTTCACGAATTCTCTCAACCCGATCGTGCTCCCCGGCGCGAAGAGATTGAGCTGTTCGGATTGGAGCGCTCTCAGGGCATGGTAGCAAGGCAATCGTTCGAGATCGAGGACGATTCGTCCGATTCGCCCAAAACTCAGTGTCGAAAGGATCTGGTTCGCTCGGGTCAGGTGACCGTTCAAATGACGAATTTCCGATTCGATGTGGCTCCGGAAATCTTCGACCCGGCTCCGAATCTTCTGTTCCACCTGCTGGAGCTCCCGGCCGAGCTTCACGCACTGCTTTTCGAGCTCATCGAGATCGACCCCGGGGAGGACCCGCTCAAGAAACGAGAGGGCATCACGTTCAGGGCGTTGGTCTTCAAAGGAGAGGCCGTGCAAATCCGCGGTCTCACGCAGACGCTGCTTCAGGTCATCTTCCCGCTTGGACCACAGCATCCGGAACTGGCCCAGGTCGCCAGCCCCGGACCGGTACTGAACCTCTTCATCAGGATAGATTTCGACCCATCGGGACCTGGCGATCGTGTGCTCCGATCTCACCGTCTCAAGAGCCCTTTCCAGCCTGAACAAAGACTCCCTTTTGTGCTCGATTTCGTTTTCTTCCCTTCCCTTCCGCCGTTCGAGCCGGCTGAGGGTAGATCTCTCTTTCGAAAGCTCGGCATCCATCTCATCGATGCGTTGCTTGAGCTCTTCCGCACGGCCGAAATCCACACGGCCCTGGAGGACTTCCTCCGGCTCCTCAGCCTCGAGCTCCTCGCATACCACCCGTGACGTCTCGATCACCAGTTCCGCCCTGGAAATCTTGTCTTTCAAATTCTCAAGACCGATGGCTGTTTCCTTCCGCGCTTCGGTGTTTCGAATTCTCGCCTCCGTCAGGGCATCGAGTCTTTCCGTGACCCGCTTCATGCTCTCCTGGAGTTTTTCCAGTTCCGCCGATGCCCGCGTGTAGCCAAACCGGTCCTTCATCCCGACGATCTCATCCAGCAGTCGATACAGCCGTTCAATCCTGGGCTTCCTGGCCTCCAGGTCCATGACGCGCTCGGCGATTTCCGCCGCCTCCCGCTGGGCGTCCCTGTCTGAAAAAGCGTGGAGCTTCGGCAGGAAATCCCGGATCGAACGGCTTCGCAACGAGAGGGTCCCCATCTCCTTCCGTGCGGTCTCGATCGCCGTCGTGATTCTGGATAGCCGCTGCTGGGCGTCTTCTATTCTGGCCTCTCGTGCCTTGGCGCCCAGGAGGGCCGGACCGTGAGGCGTGTACCAGGCGAGAGCCCCGCTTCCGGCGATGGTTCCTTCCTCGGATTGGACGATCGTTTTCATCAAGCCGCCATCGTCCGCAAGCATCAAAAGGTACGGCTCATCTCCGCGAGCAAGCGGAGTCAGGTCTTCGAGCGAATCCGGCTGGACGGCGCGAAGGAATGGCCCAATGCGCTCCTGAACGCATTTTGCCTCCGCTTCATCCAGGTCCTCGTACTGTGCGCTCAAGGGTTTCGCGAGCTCCTCCGCCACAAGCTTGCCCGCAACGGCGGGAAGATCAATCCCCCGCCGTGAAAGCTCGGAAATCAGTTCCTGGAGCTGAAGCGCCTCTGCGTCGGATGCCTTGAGCATGACGGCAAGCTCGGCTTTGCGGGCTTCAAGCTCATCCAGGGCCCCGATGAGGTCCGCTTCCAATGGCGGCTTGCCCTCGAAGGCCTCGCACCACAAGGCAACCATCCTGCCATGGAGCTGGACGGCCTCATCGTGAGCTCTCGCGCGTGCTCTGCATTGAGCGAGCTCGATCCTGAGTGACGCCAGATTGGCGAGCTGGAGGCGCTCTTCACTCACCACCTTCATTTTGCTCTGAACGTCGGCATGGGTGGCAAGCGCGCACCCTGCCTCCTGACCGGCACGGCCGAGGGCGATTTGCAGCTCGTTCCACTTCGTCGCCTTCTCCCTGAGAGAAGGCTCGGCGGCCTTGAGGCCGGCCTGCTCTTCCAAAAGCCGCGCTGACTCTTCCTGAAGCTTTTCTCCTTCCGCGGTAAGCTCCCGGAGCCGCTCTTCGAGCCGTTCGGAGTCTTTTTTGGGCTCGACAAGTGAGGCGAGGGTCTCCTGGATGAGACGCTGCTTTTCCTGGTAGGTCCTGAAATGCCTGAGCTTCCGGTCGAGATCTCCCTGGTCCTTGAGATACTGGTCTCTTTTCCGGCCAAGCTCCGTGACGTGATCCTGCCTCTTCAGGATTTCTTCGGCGGTTGCCGCAGCCCGCTCTTTGATGGACTGAAGAGCGGTCCGCTCCTTTTCCGCCGCGCGAGCGGTGTTTTCCTCGCTCTCCCGGCGTTCCCAGAGATCGCCAGAAAGAAATGCTCTTCGATGGGCGTCCATTTCACCGGCAAGCCCGGTCAGCAGGGCGTTGAGCTCCCGGATTTTCGTGAGCTGGCCGAGGGTGCTCTCCACGCGAATCCGTTGTTGCATGAGCCCCTCGACATCCTGCAGCGAGACCCTTCTCGAAGGCTGGTGGCAAAGGAGACTCTGGAGAAAACCACTCAGCTCCCCCGAGTGGGGGTGTGTGGCATGCTTCCAGAGGTGAGCGAACCGCCGGCGGTTTTCTCTTCCAAGGTCCATCGAAAGAAGGCCTTCATCGAAGAGATGGTTGTGGTACTCACTTACGGAATCGAAGGGTTTGAGTGACGCGGTCAGGGACTTCAGGGTGACCCGTCTTCCAAGGGATGTGAGATCCTGGGTGACCTCCCCGGAATTCCTGTCCAAGAAGAGGTCCTTTTCCGGCCTGATGCCTCTCAGAATGAAGGGGGAAATCTCGACCTGCTCTCTCGACACCTTTCTTTCCAGATGGACCCCCATGGCGTCGATGCTTGAATGCCCCTGGATGGAGAGGACAAGCCAGGCGACACTCCCCATCATCTGGCCTCCGATGTCGCGGTCATCCTGGCCTGAGGCAACATTGAGCCGAAGCAGCCTCTGATCGGCAATGAGGATGATCTGCAGCGCATCCAGGAGCGTCGTCTTTCCGACGCCGTTGCCACCGGCAATCACGGTGAGGCGCGGGTGAAGGGTGACGGAAGTCAACGGGAATAACCGGTAACCGACCAGAAGGAGGCTGTCCGAGGAGATCCGCCGGGGACGGGAAAAAAGGGGCTGCATCATTCCTCCTCCCCGTCCCGGCCGCTGGCGCCATCCCCCCAGTGCTTCAGGACAATCGCCGCCAGATCGGGCTGACCCTCCGTTGAAGCCGAAAGATCTCTTGCCAGCTCGAGGAATCGGTAGAGCGCCGGGAGCTTGGTGACGACGAGCACATCGAATGGGGCCCTGGAGCTGGGGGAAAGCTCGATGAACCGGTAGCTCGCGAGCTCACGCAGGGCGGTCGCGATTTTCGCCTTGAACCGTTCCGCCTGCTCTTCCGTGAGCTCCTTTGCGCTCACGCCGGGGCTGCTCTGAAAGAAGATCGGCCGAACCCGCCCGAAGGGAAGCGTGGCACGCAGCCGCTCGAATACGGTCTCCGCGGGCAAGGAATCCTCGAGTCCGGGGCCTTCGATCGCGTACTGGAGCGAGAGAAAAAGACCAAGCACCGTCGCCGCCTGGCTGAGCTTCTTCGGCTTGCTGTCTCCTGAGCGGTTTGAGAGATGATAGTAGGTGCTTCCCCCGAGATCCCTGCGATGCAGCCTGTAGCCGAGGTATCCGAAAAAAGCCTCCCAAGTCTCCTGGTGCGCTTCCAGAAACCCAAAGAGCTCGGGAATATAATAGTCGATGTGTTTTCCCGACAGCATCGCCTGAACGAGCTGCTGCATCTTTTGCGGGTTCCGCCAGAGAGCTCCGAAGCGGTCCTGGCCGGCTTGGTCAGCCATTCGTACACTCCGTCAGATCCATCTCGGCGGCCAGAGTGATGGGCTCGATCATCCACTCCTCGCCGAGTGCAAGCCAGGCATCGTCGCGGGAAGAGACGATGACCGGCGGGACCCAGGCAGGCCAGTCCGAAGCCAAAAACGAGAGGGCGAGGTCGGGTTGATCGGCCACCTGCGGGATCGTTTTAGAAAGCTCCAGGAGCCACCCGGCAAGATCCACTCCTTGATCGAAGGTTGTCCACTGCTCCCGCGCAACGGTCAACAACCGCTCCTTCCATGAAGGGTCTTCGAAGGTCGATGCCATCCCGGGAGCCTCCTCCAGGACTTTGATGCGTGCGGGGTCCAGAACCAATGGCTTCTTTTCCATCGGCCGTTGGGGAGGCATTCCCCATGCGGGGATTTCCGGCATGGTGAGGAGGGGCATTTCGAGCGGATGCTCCAGAGCGTAAGCCAGTATCTGTTCTTGTGCCCGGCAGAGGCGATCCCTTGCGGTCACGGAGAAGGCCAGAGCGCGGTAGGCCGCGCAATTCCTGATGAGCTCGACAAGGTCGGAGAGCATGAGGTCGATCTTGGCTCTGAACCGGTAGATGAAGGTGCCGGCACGTCGGAGGAGCTCCCTGAGGTGCGGGTCTTCGACCTCTCGAATCACCTCGTCGATTTCGGAGTCCAGCGCCTCGCACGCGGAGGAGCCGCGCACCGCTTCGACCAGCTCGGTGAGCGCCGCGCGGGAAGCCTCGATATCGGACTGCGCCTTGTCCCGACTC
>JALOPI010000111.1 GCA_025453975.1 Syntrophobacteraceae bacterium | reverse complement strand
TCCATCTCCCGGAAGGCCTCCCGGTACTTCCGGCAGTACCGCACATAGTTCCAGGACTTGAAGGCCTGCCGGTCGAACCATCTCGGGTAGTTCTTCTCCCTGAGGGAATTTGCCTCGTCGTTGTCCCCGACCCGGGAGAGCCCCACATCCTCCCAGGCCTCGAAGGCGGTCCCCCAGGAGCTGTTGAGGGCCGCGACGGTGCCGTAAACTTCCTCCAGGTATTCCCGGTAGGCGGCGGCACAGTGGGGGGAGAGGCAGCTGCCGAGGGTTTTATTCTCATCCCCGAGAGAGTAGGCGAAGGTGCCGTGAGCGCGCGAGTCCCCATGGGCGGTGGCCAGCTCGGCCACCTGCCGGCGGACGGCGGCCTGGTCGTTCCAGCAGAAGGGCTCCATGACCCCCTGGGGGCCCAGCTTGTTCAGAATGCGCGTGGTGTAAGGGACCCAGGCCATGTCGAAGGCCGACACATAGAGGGGCGGGTTTCCCCGGCCGAGCTGCAGGGTGGCGCCATGCCTGGCGAGACTTTCTTCCGCGTAGGGGGCCAGGGGGCCTTTGGGGACGTCCCAGACCAGGAAGTTGAACCGATCCCGTCGGCGGGTGGTGACACGGAAGTACCGGTAAGCCCGTGAAGCTTCCCGTCCGTCCGAGAGGACCCGGGCCTCGACGGTGGCAAGCATGGGGAGCCCTTCGTGCACTTCGAACCGAAATGGGGCCGTATTGTCCTCGATAGCGATATCCTGTCTCAGGAGCTCGCGGCGCCGCCGGTCCAGGACCACCAGCCGGAGGAGCTCGTGGGGGAGGGGATCGCCCTCCAGCCTGACTGAGCCTGAGATGGCATCGCCCACTTCGCCCCATTCCCGGTCCAGCCGGACCTCGGCGACCCTGCGGCTGGCGGCCACCTCGAAGGGGACCGTGGCCCAGGTCTCGACCCCCGTCGAGCCCATGATGATGGCATCGGCGTGGTAGGGTCCCGCGGGGAGGTCCGGGAGGGGCAGCTCGATCTGTGTGTCCGCGGTCACCTCCCGGGGAGGCCAGGAGAAGGGCTCGTCGGCGGGTCTGCGCAGGGTAAGGCGCAGCACCGGCTTTTTGTCCCTGGGGGCACCGGAGACATGCACCGTGAGCTTCCTGCCCGGAGCGTCGGACACGGGTTGTGGCGCGGAACGGTCGGACGGGACATTCTGGGACGAGACCCCCAGGCTCACCTGCATGGCGGGCTCCTTGCCGGCGGCCCACAGCACCGCCCGGCCGAGCCGCTCCTGCCAGTAGTCATAGTCCACCTCCCAGCCTTCGCGGTAGTCGATGTCGGCGCGCCCGCCGATGCGGGCACCCCGGCCGGCGCCGATCCGGAAGGCCTCGGCCGTTTCGGGGGAGGCGAGAAACAGTGGCTGCTCACGAAGCCGGTTCTCGTCGACGAAGAGGGCGGGATCGCCTGTGCCGACGAAGACGATTCCCGCCCCGCCGGCGACGGCATCCAGGATCATCTGCTTCTGGGGGGAGGGGACATCGGTCATGGGGAGGTCCAGGAACACGAAGACATCCCATTTCTGGTGGAGCAGCTCGAGCATGCGGGCCTCGCCGACTTCGCCGCCGTGCCAGTGGCTCTTGGTGGTGTCCACGATCCTGGCCCAGAACACGGCCTGGGCGTCCAGGTCGAATCGTTGCATGAGCTCGACGCATTCGCGTGGGTGAGTGCCTCTGCCGTCGACGAAGAACAAGACGCGTGTCTTTCCCAGTGCATAGGGCTGAGCCCAGTCGGTGTGCGGTGTTGGGAAGTCGAAGGTGAGGGCGTGGTCAACCTCCAGCTCCGCCCGGTCCTGGGCTGCTGCCGTGAAGGGGTTTGCGGCAAGCAGAATCAGCACGATCACGGTGAGGCGCAGGAGCCGGCCGGCCATGCCACTTGATGTGGGTGTGAATCGTCGGGGATGGCTCATGATGGGCTGCTGATGGGCCGTTCCATTGAGTGCACAATGAGGGGCCGGGGATGGCAGGGAGCTCCGCCAACTCGGTTACAGGACTGCCTTACGCAACCCTGGTTGCTGGCAAATCGCCTGGGGTGCAGAGCAAGAGATCTGCCAACGCCACCCTGCGGGGGGATCATTTCGGCTCGTATTCGTGCGACTCATGCACTCCGACCGATGTGATCATGGGCCGGGAATGTTGTGAGGACTGGTCTAAAGGTCTTTGGAACGCCAGGGTTGCCACCGGTGTGGTGGCCAGGTTTCCTGGCCCGCCGGGACATGCCGGCCAGGAGGATGGCGTGGCTGCCGCCGGCTGGGGACCCCACCGGATGGGGTATCGCGTCCGTTTCTTGACGCCTTCCAAGGGGGCGGGCCCTCCGGGTGGACTTCCCGGTTCAGGGGACAGGGCTCAAGACCGCGGGCCTGGACGTGGGAGGGTGGCAGGAACCCCCCGACCGGCCTGCCCGTGGATGAGATAGCCCAAGGGGGTATGGAGAGAGCCGGGTGTGCCTGCCTGTCTGATCCCTGACGCTCCAGGCGGTGCGTCAGGCTCACGGGAACGGGGAGAATCGTCAATACGGTGTCACCCATCGGTTGCGGAATGGAGAGGAGGGGCATCCATCATGGGGCTCCCGGTTCATGGGCCGCCCCGGGGTCCCGGGATGACCTGGAGAAATGCAGGCTCGCAAATTGCACTTCCACGGCGGCCGCGTCGGGGGGGATTCGGGCTTCGAATCCCGCTCCAGCCCGAGGCCTCGTTGCCCTGGGGTGTTGACTGGAATCGCATGGAAACCCTGCCGCGCTCGTCCCATTGACTCACACTGGATACAAGAGGAGGAAAGAACCCATGGAGAAGCGGCTGGCCCGCGGTGTCTTCGCTGCTGCGCTGTTGCTGATTTACGGCTCGGCTTCCATCGTGCTCGCGGAAACCCTTTATGTCCCCAAGGTGCCAAGAGGATGGGTGGGGACGGCCGTTCCCACCCTTCAGGCCGCCGTGAGCCTGGCGGCTGATGGCGACGAGATCGTCATCGTCAGCGGGGCTCACGCGGGGGCCGAGATCGTCAAGCGCCTGACCATCAGGGGCCTCCTGAAGAACGGGCGAAAAATGGCTTCCATCAGCACCGGCCGTGGCGGGCTCCCGCCCGTGGCTCACACGGACGTCGGACCCTTGACGGCGGGTCTCATCCTGCGTCCCGGCTCCGAAGGCACCGTCATTCGTGACTTGAAGTTTGCGCGCCTGGATCTGCCCATCTACGGGGCTGGCGCCAGCGAGGTCTCGGTGCTGAACTGCGAGATCGCAAAGCCTGTGCAGGGGATCACGGTCTGGGATGGCGGCGGATGGACCGTCGAGGGCAACGTCATCCGGGACCTCGTGACCAAGGGGGGAGGCGGCCTGGGGATTGTGATCGGCAGCCGGGAAGCCGGGGCTGTCGGGAACGAGCTCATCGGCAACCGGGTTCATGGCCGGCTCACCATCGCCAAGCGGGATGTCGGCCGTTTCATCGGGGCGGGTCTGGCCCTCATCGCGGAAGTGGGTGCCGACAAGGCTTCTGGAATTCGCCTGCTCCCCGAGGTGGCCGAAACGCTGAGCGCGGCGAACACCATCGATGTGACGGCGAGGCCGGCGGAATCCAAAACGACCCGGGACCCCTATTTCTGCGGCATCATGCTCAATCAGCTCAATGATGAGCCCCTGTCGGGCTGCTACATCCACGACAACCGTTTTGCCTCCACGTTCTTCGGGAGGACGGTGTATCGGATCCTTGAGAATCCCGAGGGTGTCGATAACTGCTACAATGTGATCACCAACGGCACCAGCCTCCTGGCTGGCGAGATCGACGTGCCGCCACGGTCCGCCACGCTCCCGGTCCGTCCGTTCTGACAGAGCCCCCCCCTGCACGGTATCGATTTCCATGGCGAAAGCTGGAAGAGCCCAATGACGGGCTCCTGCCGGTTTTCGCCCTACGCGGTGCCATCAGGCGCGGC
>JALOPI010000079.1 GCA_025453975.1 Syntrophobacteraceae bacterium | reverse complement strand
GCCACCTCCACTTCCCCCGGTGCCATGGATCTTCCGCTGGGCGGGTCCGCCTCGAGCTTCCAGTAACGATCCTGGATGATGCCGTCCAGTGGGACCGTTTCGCCGGAGAGCACGGTGCCCTCCACCATCAGCCGATAGATCGTCGACTGGGCTCGATACCGCCAGGGACGATCCTCGGCTCCCCTGGAGTAGACCTTCACGGGAACCACGACATTGGTGCCGGGGAATCGGACGTGAAGCCGGTCGACGGGCATCACCCCGCGTGTGTCCAGAAGATAGCGGGGGGTAGGGTCCTGGCTCACTTCGGTCCGCAGGCTCATCCACTGGTGCAGGTCCGGTTCCTCGTGCTTCGAGAGCAGGACCCGGGCCTCCAGGAGCGGCAGGGGCTCCCCGTCACCCTCCCAGGTGAGCCGAAGGTACCGGTAACGGCCGGGCCTGATCTCCAGTTGATCCCGCTCCAGCGTCATCCCCTGGTGAGCCAGACGACCCAGGGAAAAGGCGCGCGCCAGGGTGCTCCAGGCATCCAGGTCCTGGCTCCCTTCGAGATGCGCTCTCACCAGGCCGGGCGCGCCAGCGGGGTCGAGCTTGAGCTGGATGGCGGAGTAGGAGTCCTCGACGGAGCTTGCATCCAGGAGGTACGCCACGGTCCTCCCCCGGGCTCGTGGCTCTCCCTCGGATTGCAGGTCGAGGAGCGTGCCGTCGGGCGCCTTCCTGAAATGGAGGGACACCCGTCCTGCCTCATGCATGTTGGATGCGCCGATGGGAAAGAAGGGAAGGGGCTTGGACAGCTGGGACGATGGAGTCTGCCGGGAAGCTCGCAGGGCATGGGGCACGGGCTTCCCACCCGAATGGAGCACGGCGCAGTCCTCCAGATCTGGCCTCACCACGGTCTGGTAAAGCTCGAGGGGCAGGATCAGCTCCTGGAAGGGTGCCTCTTTCCGGATTTCCACGGGAAAGCCGTAGGCAAAGCTCCCGCCGTCCAAGACTCCGCCCGGCTCTCCTGCCGAAGCGCCGGCGGCGGAGAGCGCCAGCCACAGGGTGGCCCCCAGGAGGATGCCAGGGAAAGGCTTGGCCTTGCTCATGGAATCACCTCTTCTTTCCGGCGCGGGGGCACCGGGGAAAAATAGCCCACGATCAGGATGAGGACGCCCACGGTGATGAAGGAGATGACCCGCCCCAGTGTTCCGGACTTGGCGAGGTCCAGGAGGAAGAGCTTCACCACCGTGGCCCCCAGAAGTCCCGCACCGGCCATCCACACCGCCCGGAGACTGCGCCGGGTGGCGAGGACCATGACGCAGAGCGCCGTCAGGCTCCACAGGATGGAGAGACTTGCCTGGAATGGAACGGATCTCATGAGGGCCTCGGATGCATACGCGACCCCCGTCCAGTGATGCAGCGTGCGGGCGAGGACGGCGTTGAGCCAGAGGAACACGGCGGAGCCAAATATGGAGGGCCAGATCCACACCAGGGGCTGGGACCGCAGCCGATCACCCACGAGGGGCATCTCGTCCCTGAGGCGCATGACCCAGAGGAGGATGGACAGCAGCGCCAGGATCGTCGCCACATCCAGCGGGTTCAGGAAAGGCAGGTAGGGAAGGGGAGCGGCGCTGCCGCTGCCGAGCCACGTCAGGATCATCCAAGGAACCAGAAACCCGCAGAGTCCCAGACAGCCCCAGAGGAGATACTCCTTGCGGTGCGGGCCGACGGGCCAGGGGAGCCTGTCCCCCCACTGCGTGATGAGGAGCACCAGGACCGCGGGCGGAAGGCCCGTGACCGCCATGGTCCAGCCATCCGTGAAGGGGAGCCATCGGGCGGTGCGGTACGCCATCTCCCCCGTCAGCACCATCGTGGCGAGCCAGAGACAGGGGGGATGGAGCCAGCCCTCGCGCCCCGGGAACGCGGAGTCCTTCTCCTGCCGCCATAGGATGCCATGGCACGCCGCCAGCCCTGCGGGCCAGCCCCACCACCCTCCCTCCTGAAAGGGATGGCCGCTGCCCGCCGGGAGGCTGAAGGCCACCAGGGCCAGCGCCGGGATGAGGCCCCAGGAAGGAAAGCCCAGGAAGGGCCAGGTCAGGGTGGCCCTCAGAGCATCGAAGGCCAGTCCGGATGCCGAAAGGAAAAGCAGCAGCGCACCCAGCCGGTGGCCGGCCGGACCGTGGGCATCCAGCTCGCGGATGCCCGTTCCGTACCACCAGAGAAGCCCCCAGATCCCCAGGAGGATCCCCAGGTGCCTCTCGTATCTTCTCACCCCGTCGCGGTAGGTGCGGACGGCCCACGAGGTGAACAGACCGGCCAGGCTGATCAGCACGCCACCCAGCCAGAAGCCGTTCAGAGCAGGCCATGTGCCGTACGGGGAGGGCGGATCGTAGAGGAAGGCGGCCCCCGAGGCCAGCTGCAGAGCCATGCCTGTCAGGCGCGGGAGGAGGCGGTCCTGACGAAGGCCGATCCAGACGAGAGCCGCGCCTTCCATGGCCCAGGCGGCCGCGGTCCATCGGTTGTCGAGGGCCATGGGAATGGCCAGCGTACCAAAAGCGACTCCAATGGTCAGGAAGGCTTCGACCATGAGACGGAAAGTCTTGGGGGCCTTGAGGTGGAGGATCCACGCTGTCCCGATGTAGAAGCCAGCCAGGGCGAAGGCGCTCCAGGCCAGGCCCAGGGGATACGGCTTCACCAGGGCGCTCTGGAGGGCGAACCCGATGACGGGCAGTCCGAGGACGATGGTTCCGTCCACATAACCCCTGAGATCCGGAGGCTGTCTCAGGGCAAAGAGGACCGCCACGCCGACATAGAGCAGGAAGAAAAGGACCAGGAAGGGCTCCGTCGTGGCAAAATGTTCCGGGCGAAACGCCAGGACTCCCCACACCGTGCCGATGGTGAATGTGAAGAGGAATCCCGCCAGGTTGAGCTCCCGCCACGCCTTGAACCAGGCGATGCCGATGATGCCCAGGTTGAGGACGGCATAGTAGGAGAACAGGGCCACGTGGCTGCCCTGGCCCGTGGAGGCCAGAATGGGAGCGGCGAAGCCTCCCGCCGTTCCAATGGTTGCCAGGATTCTGGCATCCTGCGGCACCGCCAGCATTCCCGAGAGCACCGCGATTCCGACCAGGACGGGGAAGGCCAGGGCGGGAGGGATCAGGCCGTAGAGGCGCATGGCCCCAAAGACCGTGAGATAGAGCACGGCCACGGCGCCACCCTGCAGGACCAGGCCGTAGGCTCCGCGGCGGAGACGGATTCTCCAGCCGATGCCCAGAAGCGCGACGCCGCCCAGGGCCACGGCGGAGAGCCGGACTTCGATGGGGATGATGTTCCGCTCGGCGGCATACCGGACCAGGAAGGCCAGCCCCACGAAGAGAACCAGGACTCCGACCTTGACCAGCAGGTTCCCGCCGGTGAGCCACTGCTCGGCATGGCGACGGAGCCGGCCCCAGGATCCCGTCAATGGTGTGGCACTTTTGGCATCTGCGGTTGGCGCGGCCGGCTCGGAGGGCATCGTGGCGGGACCCGAGACCGCCTCCGACGCTTCCTGGGAGAGGACACCGCCGGGCAGCCCCGGGGTGGGAATGCCTGGAATAGGCTGAGGAGAAAGGGGCGGCCCGGCGGCAGCCCCGCTCAGGTCCGGGACGATCCCCGGCCCCGTGCGGGCGGGGGATCCCTCAGGCTGCCGGGGACTGACCCGGTCAGCCTGCTCCAGCTCCGCCACCCGCTGTTTCAGCCTGAGAATCTCCACCAGCAGGTAGCCCAGGACCGCTCCCATGAGGAAGCCCTCGTACCGCTCGATGCTGGCCCCGATGATCCCACCCAGGAAAATGGCCGGAAGAATCTTCAACATGACCGACAGGACCCCAATGACGAAGGGACTGATGTGAAACGCGCCATCTCAAGCCAGTGAAGTCGGTGAAACCGGCGGTTCACATGATCTCAACTTCACGACTCCGCAACCGGCCTGGCTTGTCATGAAGGCTCCCAAGTGAGACCGGGTGAGCCCGGGGATGGGGCCAGGCGGGAAGGGCCTCGAGCCGCGTGCCATTCATGCTTCCGAAAGATCCCGAAGGTATCGAAACAGGGCACGGGACGATCTGGGCGGCTCCTGGGCGGCCTGCTCCCTGCGCCCGTTCAGGACGCACCGGCGCAGCCATTTCGAATCGGCCTGGGGAAAGAGCCGGAGGATTTCGTTCAGGAGGTCGTCGTCGCCGGCCAGCAGGGCATCCCGCCAGCCTTCGATTTTCCGAAGCAGTCGAGCGTCCATGCCGCGCCCATGGGCGATATCGTCGAGGGCTTTCCGGATGGGCTCCGGGTCCAGGTCGCGCATGAGGGTCCCGATGAACTGCAGCTGGCGGCGGAGGGCCTCCCCCTTCTTGAGCTTCGCCGCGAAAAGGATGGCTTCGCGCAGGTCCTCGGGCATCTCGATACGGCGGATCTGGTCCGGCCCGAGCCCCACCAGCCGCTCACCCAGGGACTGCAGCGCGCTCATTTCACGCTTGACCTGTGATTTGCTCTTTCTCTCCATGTGAACAGCCTGCTATCCTATGCGTCCCGGCAGCGGTGTGGCTATTTCCGTCGAGGATCACGGGGCCTTGTGCCGGGCGAGGTCCAACACACATTCTGGGCATTGGATGAAGAGAGGAAGCACCGAAATGAACGAGCATTCCGATGTGAGACCGTCGAGGGGCCAGATTGGCATCCGTTTCCTTTACAGCCTGCTGTTCCTGATCGTCTTCGAGATCCTCAAACTGGTCATCCAGGTTACCGTGCTGTTTCAGTTCGTCTACCTGCTGATCACGCGGACGTACAGCGAGCCTCTGAGAGCTTTTTCCAACAAGGCGGCAACTTACGCCTACAAAATTGTGCGTTACATCACCCTCAACGAGGACGTGCGTCCGTTTCCCATGACGGAGTTTCCCCCCGAGATGGATCGAGCCGTGGACAAGCCCTCGTTCGATTGATGCCGAGGTGGACGATGGATAACCGTTGAGATCCGCCAACGGACACCCGGGTGGCGGCAATGGCACTGACTGAAGTCTCCCTCTACCCGGCATCGGGGGCGAGGGAGACAACGGTTGACCTCGAGGCGGCAGCATATGCCCCGGGGCCTGAGAATGGCGCTAGGCGCCCGGTTGCTCCTGGGGAATGCGCTGGAGGACACTGTCGGGAAGTGGATGAGATCCGCCTCCCGCGCCCCCTTCCACTCTCAGCCCTTCCTGCCCCACCTGGCCCACTCATCGCTCCACCGCTTGAGCTTCTTCTCGTTGGTTTTGCCGATGGGCTCCAGGGTGATGGTCCGGGCTTCGTCGCCGGTGATCTTGATCCGGATGTCCCAGCGGTCTTCGGGGATCAGGGTGCCGAGCTGCTCGGGCCACTCGATGATGGAGACGCCCGTGCCGTAGAGCGCCTCCATCCAGGGGAGCGCGTCGAGCTCCGTGAGGTCGGTCAGGCGATAGAGATCCAGGTGGTAGATGTGCAGCCGCCCCAGGTATTCGTTGATGAGGGTGAAGGTGGGGCTGGTGACGGGCGTCTGCTCGGGCACCCCGAGCCCCAAAGCGATGGCCCGGGTCAGGAAGGTCTTTCCCGCCCCGAGGTCACCCCACAGGGCCACCACGTCGCTTGCGGCAAGGTTCCGCCCGATCCATCGTCCCACCTCCGTCGTCCGCTCTTCCGAAGCCGACTGAAACACGATCCGGCTCATTGGGGAGTCAGCCCCCTTTCCAGCTCCCCGATGACGAAGGGAGCCTCTTCCAGGAGATCGGTGGCGAGGAGACCCCGGCTGGCCACGTGTCTGAACCGACGATCGGCCGCGGCCCCGTGGACGAACACCCCGAGGCAGGCGGACCTGTAGGCATCGATTCCCTGTCCCAGAAAGCCCGTGATCATGCCCGTCAGGGCGTCTCCCATGCCCCCGCTCGCCATGGCCGGCGTACCCGATGTGTTGACGGCGACTTCGCCGTCGGGCGAGGTCACCACGGTTCCGCTGCCTTTCAGCACCAGGACGACGCCGTGGCGGCGGCTGAATTCCGAGGCGGTCTCGATGCGATTCTCCTGAATTTCCCGCGTGGAGATGCCGCTCAGGCGGGCCATTTCGCCCGGGTGCGGTGTGAGGACCACGGGCTGGGGGGCTTTCCCGAGAACCGAGAGATCCGGGGCCACGGCGGTGAGGGCGTCGGCGTCCAGCACCATGGGGCATGGGCTCCGGCCGATGAGCGCCAGGATCAGGTCCCGCGTCGACGGATGGAGGGATGTGCCGGGTCCCATGGCCAGGGCCTGCTTGCCCTGCAGGAGGTCCAGGATTTCGGGGAGGGCATCGAGGCTCGGCGACTGCGCATCGGTCTCCGCCACGGGCCAGGTCATGGCCTCGGTGAGCTTCACCTCGAGGATGGGATTGAGACTGCCGGGTATGAAGAGCGTCACCAGGCCGGCGCCCGCCCGGGCCGCTCCCTGGCAGATGAGCGTCGCGGCGCCCGTTTTACCACGGGAGCCCGCGAGCACGGCCACATGGCCGGCGGTCCCCTTGTGGGCATCCGCCTCGCGCGGCGCGAGCCAGCCGCTCAGGAAATCCGCATTCAGGCGCCAGCGCCGCACACCGCTTTGAGCGGCAAGGTGCCAGGGGATTCCGATGTCCACGCGCTGGAGGGAGCCGGCGAGACTCCGACCGGGCTCGATAACGAGGCCGGTCTTGATGAATCCGAAAGTGGCCGTGGCCCGGGCTCGGACCGCCGCGCCCAGGACCTTGCCCGTGGTGGCGTCCAGCCCCGAGGGGATGTCCACGGCGAGGACCGGTATGCCCTCGAGGCCGTTGATGCCCTCGATGATCTCCCGGTAGAGTCCCCGCACCTCACTGTTGAGTCCGGTGCCGAGAATGGCGTCGACGACGGCGTCGCTCTCCCGAATCCAGGGCCACTGATTTTCGGGATCGCCCGCATCGTTCCAGACCTGGACCGGCACGTCGAGCTTCGCCAAAATCTGGAAGTTGGTCAGGGCGTCCCCCTGCAGCCCCTCCGGGGAGCGGAGGCACACGACTCGGACGACGGCCCCCCAGCCATGGAAGATCCTGGCGAGGACGAAGCCGTCCCCGGCGTTGTTTCCCGCTCCGGCCACCACCGTGATGCGGCGCTTCCGGAGGTCGGGTACCACCCTTTGGAAGAATTCGGCGGCCCCGCGAGCCGCATTCTCCATGAGCACGATGCCGGGGATGCCGATCTCCTCGATGGTCTGACGGTCGAGGGCCGCCATCTCCCGCGCGGATACCAGCAAATGATCTTCCCGTGTCATTGATGCCAATCCTTCAGCCTCGCTTCCCGACGCTGACGAGCCCCCGCCGTTCCCCATCGTTTCCAAGGGAGGACCGGTCCACCCCGCCCACGCTCAAAGAAGCCTCCCGGGCCTCCTCAATTGGTCTCGATCATGACCACGGCGGCGCCGTAATCGCCGTCGTCCGTGAGACTCACGTGCCAGGCATGCAGGCCCAGCCTCGCGCAGTATTCGGCGGCGCGCTCCGAGAGGACGATGAACGGCTTTCCCAGGGCGGAGCTGCGCACCTCCACGTCGCACCACGTGACGGGAGCCCGCATTCCCGTTCCCAGTGCCTTCACGAAAGCCTCCTTGGCCGCGAAACGCATGGCCAGGCACGACGCCCGCCGCCTCCGCCCCGCGCAGGCCTCCAGCTCGGCCCTGGTGAAGACCCGTTTCTCGAACCGCCCCCCCCAGCGGGCCAGGCTCGACTCCAGGCGGTCCACGCGGATCAGATCGATGCCGACGCCGTAAATGGCCATCAGCCCTGCACCAGCTCGATCATCTCCCGAACGGCCCGCTCGACGCCCACCAGGACGGCGCGGGCGATGACGGCGTGCCCGATGCTGAATTCCTCGATCTCCGAAAGCCCCTTGAGCCAGAAGATGTTCTGGTAGTCGAGGCCATGGCCGGCGTGGACACCAAGACCCAGCTTCCTCGCCAGGCGGGCCGACGTGAGGATGCGGTCGAATTCCTCCTGGCGCCTGGTGAAGGTTCGGGCTTCGGCGAAGCTTCCCGTGTGGATTTCAACGTAATCCGCCTCCAGCCGGTGGGCCGACTTGATGGGCTTGGGGTCGGGATTGATGAACAGGCTCACCGAGATGCCGCCGTCGTGAAGCATCTTGATGGGGCCCCTCAGGGAGTCCTCGTAGAGCATGACGTCCAGGCCGCCTTCGGTGGTCAGCTCCTGGCGCTTCTCGGGAACGAGGGTGACCACCTCGGGCTTGATGGCGAGGGCGATGCGGATCATCTCGTCCGTGGCCGCCATCTCGAGGTTGAGCTTGGTCTTGACCGTGCGCCTCAGGATCTCAACGTCACGATCCTGGATATGTCGCCGATCCTCCCGCAGGTGCACGACAATGCCCTGGGCTCCGGCCAGCTCGGCCAGGGCCGCCGCCGTCACCGGGTCCGGCTCGCTGGCCAGCCTCGCCTGCCGCACCGTCGCCACATGGTCCACATTGATCGCCACTCGAGCCACTGGATTCACTCCCTTCCGGAAAGATGGTGTTGATCTTTCGGGCCGAACTGCCTACTCTCCCGAAACGCTAAAGCTATAGCGACAGGACGCGGACTTGAAAAGGAAATTCTACGAGAGGGACCGGAAGGGTGGGGACACGGGCCACACCGCCACCGGCCCTTTGAAGACCCTCGGCCGCGCGCCATGGACCCCAACGCGTCCCATCTCCATGAGCACTTCGTTCGCCGGGCGAAGAAGCCCTTAGTTGTCGCCGGCAACTGCCGGATAAGCCGAGGGTGGGCTCATGGAGCATCACACCAGGAAGAGGAGATTCCGCGATGGAAGCCACAATCAGGAAGAAAGTTCAGGTCGAAGGCTGGGGAACCCTCGAGGGTGAGTTCGTCCAGAACGAAGAGGGCTGGTTCTGCAGGGAGGTGAATGGTGTTCCCTGGGACTTCCGGAACTGGGGCGCCCCCGCCCCCATGGACACGCCCGAGGAAGCGGCGGTGTACCTGTTGTCCCTGGACGTGGAGGAGTCGGAGTATTGACCCCCTCCCAGGACGATTCCGGATCGGCGGATCCGGCACCCAGCAGGACCCCCTTTTCCATGCCCCGGACATCCAGCTTGAGGAGGACGGAGGGCTCGTCCAGTCGCACTGCGTCAACCTCCACCAGGGAAGTCCTCCTTTCAGAATATCGCGGATGATCGTTGGCGGTGTCGGTGGGGCGCGAGGAGCTGAGCCTCGAATAATGATTGACGCAAAAGGGGAGCTTGCCGCTCTCGTTTCCCAGGGCGATGGGGTATGGGGTGACCTGGCTGGTGAGGCGAGTGGGCTGGTGGCATTTCAAAGCCTTGCTCAGGAGGAAGCATCGCCTGGAAAAAGCCTGGGATCCGAGCCATGCCCGAAGGATCTCGGGGTGCTCCAGGATGGACAGCAGGGAAGCCAGTCGTTGTGCATGGGGTCTCATGGCCAATACCTGGTCTGAAGTCACTCTCTGATTTTACCTCGAAGGATAAGATATGACCGACAATGGGCTTTCGGGAAAAAAGGCCATCGTTACGGGAGCCAGCTCCGGAATCGGGTACGCCACGGCGTTGGAGCTGGCCCGATGGGGTGCCGCCGTCGTGATCAGCGGTCGGCGTGGGGACCGGCTGGACAATCTGGCCAGGGAGATCGCCGCGCAAGGGGGCAGGGCTCTGGCCGTGGCGGGCGATGCCAGCGTCGAGGCCGACATCGACCGACTCTTCGATGCCGCCCTTGCCTGGGCCGACGGCGGGGCCGGGGTGGACATTCTCGTCGCCAACGCGGGCCGCGGGCTGGCCGGGGGAATCCTCGACAGCGACGCGTCCCGGTGGCGGGAAGTCTACGAGATCAATGTCCTTGGCACCACGCATCTCCTGCGCCGCGCCGCCCGGTATATGGTGCAGCGGAAGGGCGGCGACATCGTGGTCATCGGGTCCGTGGTGGGGAGGAACGTCTCGCCCTTCAGCGGGTACTACGGGTCGAGCAAGTTCGCCATCGGAGCCGTTGCGGAAGGGCTTCGCCGCGAAGTGTGCCCGCATGGGGTCCGTGTGGCTCTCGTCATGCCGGGGGTTGTGCTGAGCGAGTTCCAGGACGTTGCGGGCTACAACGCCGAAAACTTCGGGAACGCCATCGCCCATTTCGGGAAGCTCCTCGAGCCCCTGGCCATCGCCGAAGGCATCCGATGGCTGCTCACCCTGCCTCCTCATGTGAATGTCAGCGAGATCATGATTCGGCCCACGGGACAGCATTACCCATGATCCCGCCAGGCACTCCGATGAGGGGACCATGCTTACCGTCGAAGCTCCAGTTGGACATCCGCTGGTCGCCCCGTTGTGGTCCTTCAGCCCCCATGGGCTATGGTGATCATCGCCGCGCGCCCCGGAGGGTCTTCTCGCTGTAGCCCCAGCCCTTGCAGGAGGGAACGTCGATGAGGATCAGCTCCGCCCTCTCATGGCATTGGAAGGTCAAGGGCTCGTCGATGTCGATCCTGGCCTGGTCCCCGGCGGAAGCCTCGCGACCGTTGATGGAGAGGCGTCCCTCAGTCATGTAGACGAAAACCCGCCGTCCCCGGGTGGTGGGGAAAGACAGGTCCCGGCCCGCCTCCAGGCTCGCCCGGTACAGGGTCGCGTCCGTATGGAAGGTGACCGTCCCGGCGATGCCCTGTCCCGAAGCCACCGGGAAGATGGCGTTCCGCCAGTTCGAGGGGTCGTAGGACCTCTGGTCGTAGCTCGGCTTCAGACCGTGCCGATCCGGTAAGATCCAGATCTGGTAAAAATGCACCGGGGCCGAGGCCAGATTGAATTCCGAGTGGGTGATTCCCGTTCCGGCGGACATCCGCTGAACGTCGTTGGCCCTGATGACCGTCCGGTTCCCCATGCTGTCCTCGTGAGTCATCTCCCCGTCGAGGACGATGGTGACGATCTCCATCTCGTCGTGGGGATGCGTGGGAAACCCGGTTCCGGGCGCGACCACGTCGTCGTTGAAGACCCGCAGGGCGCCGAACTGGATGTTGCCCGGATCGAAGTAGCCGGCAAAGGAAAACAGCCAGTAGGTCTTCAGCCAGCCGAAATCGCTGAAATGTCGGTCTTCCCTGGAAATGATCTGGATCATCTCTTCCTTTCCTCCCTCCCGATCTTCCTGAAACTGACCCAGGGGGTGAAATGGCCAGGAATCGGGGACCATTCGATGCATCATTGCATGAGCAGCGCGGGGACAATCCCACGGCAGCTCTTCAGGGCTCCAGTTCCAATGATGGCCAAGGGACTCGCCGAGTCATACATTTCATCATGGAGGATCCCTGAGCTCAATACCGGACAGGTTTTCGGAGCTTATGGGGGGCCATCCCCTGGCATTTTCCGCCGGACGATGCCTGATTCTATAGCGCATGGGACTGAAACCCCACGGTGAGGATGCCCGCATGAGCGACAATAGAATGATTCCAAGCCGTCCGCAACCCGCTCGGAACGTTATTCCACGGTGAACCGACGTGGCATCTGGCCAGTCGTCTCAACACATTGACCGGTCTGATACGAGGGATCGCAGGGAGCAGGAGCCTGAACCCCCCTCTGTTGCCGCAAAAGTTCTCGGAAGTCCTCAATCTTGCGACACAGCCTGTGACACACTCACAATTCAGCTTGCGGCAGCGTGCTCGGCAGGCTCCTGGTGCTCCACGATTGAACCGAGATTTTGACAGAGGTCTGGTATGCTGTTTGTCCTCGGGAACCTTTATATTATGATGCAGCGAAGCGAGGTTCCCGTGAATGGCGGTGAGGAATGGCATGGCAGGACGATATCGGCGAGGATCCGGCAATCATGATCGATCAATGAGGATAATGAACAGGAGGACTTGGATGAAACGGGTGGTTCTTTTCTTGTTGACCAACATTGCGGTGATGCTGGTGCTGTCGATCAGCGCCCGTATTCTGGGCGTCGACCGCTTTTTGACCAGCAATGGCTTG
>JALOPI010000078.1 GCA_025453975.1 Syntrophobacteraceae bacterium | reverse complement strand
ATCTTCTATGGAGCCTCTGTGAGCACCATGAACCCGGTGCAAAAGTTCTTCGGCGGCAAGCTCTTCGTCATAAGGCCCTTTTTCATGATCGACTCGGACCTGATCCGGCGGTACTTCCGCTCCATGGGCTGGCAGGAGATCGATCTCGGATGCCCCACAGCCGGTTCTTCAAAGAGAGAAGAGATCAAGACGATGTTGAACCAGCTTTACCGCGGAAACAGAAAAATCAAGGGCAACATCTTTCATGCGTACGGCGATGGCGTCCAGTCGAGCCTCCAGGAAATGGAGGGCCACGTGGGTGGGGAGTGCCACGAAGAGCCCGGCCGCCGTGGTGATGAGCGCCTCGTAGATCCCGCCGGCCACCATGGAGGGCTCCACACGGCCCACCGTTTGGCTCGCAATGACCCTGAAGGCCTGGATCATGCCCGTGACGGTTCCCGTGAAGCCGAGGAGGGGAGCGATGACCGAAATGAGGGCCAGAATCCCCAGCCCTTTCTCCAGCCTTCGGACCTGCTTGGTGCCGATGAAGGCGATCATCTTTTCGTCGAGCCCGTTGTCGATGCCCTCCAGAATGGGGGCCACCTCGGGCGGTTTCCTCCTCAGCACGGCCTCGTTGGAGTCCGACAGGCGATTGGCGGCGGACCAGTATTGAAGGGCTTTGGTGATGGCCAGGGCGAGGGCGACCACGGAACAAGTCAGGATGGGCCACATGAGCGGGCCGCCTTTCACAAAGAAATCAATCATTTTCACTGCTCCTCAGGACGAATCTTACGGGCAACTGGGCCCGGCAGGCAACGGCCTTGCCGTTGATCCGCGCCGGACTGAACCTGGAGTCCCTGGCGGCGCGCACCGCCTCTTCATCGAATCCCGACCCCGCTCTCTTGAGCACCTCCACGTGCGTGAGGCTCCCCCGCTCATCGATGGTGAGCCGAAGGAGCACCGTGCCCTCCTTGCCCAGCTCGCGGGCCAACCGCGGATAGCGGGGCATGGCCTTGTGGAGGAAGCGGGGGCCGTCGCCGGCGCCGAAGGCGGCATCGATGGGGCCGCGCGGCGCGCTCAGGTTTGTTGCGGCCGCCAGTTTTCCGGGCTCCTCGGAAACCTGCTGCGCAGGGGGCGCCTCCACCGTTTGCGGCAGCTCCTCGGGCGGCGCAACGGGCTTCTTCCTCGGGGCCGGTTTCGGCGGCTTTGGGCGAGGGGGCTTCCGGGTCAGAACGGGCTCCTTGGGGAGCTCGACGGGCTCGGGCTCAATCTCCGGCTCTTCCGGCTCCGCAGGCTCTTCGGGGGGCGGCTGCGGCGCCGAAGCCGGCTCCACGGACGCAGCCTCCGGCGTCGCGCAGGTTTCCGGGATGAGCACGAGCTGCAGTTCGGGCAGATCGGGCTCGCGGGGGCTGACCCAATCGACGGGAATCCAGAAGATCAGCGTGTGTAAAAGGGCGGAAATGGCGAAGCCAAGCCAGAGCTGCATCGGTGAGCCGCTCCTGTGCAGGGTTCAACGCGAAAAGCCACGAGTCCCGTTGACATCCGCTTCCAGGCGGTCTCAGGGAGGGGTCGTGGCCCGTATGGTCGATTCAAACGTGACAGGCGGTTCCGGATCTCCGAATTACCGGACCCTTGCGGCCTTGAGTCCGAAGGATTGCCGGATGACCGGAGATTGCTTCTCGTGACGGGGACACCTTCATGGTGTCATTGGGTGTGAGTCACTGCGGTTCCTTGATACTTCTTTTGACCGGTGTGCGTCAAGAGCTTGCTTCAAGGAGCTGCAGGGTCTCGGCGGAGAAGTTACGTGAATCACTTCTTTAAATCAGGACGGCGGGAGAAGGTCCGGCCCCTGGTCCTTTTCGGGTCGAGGGCCCTCGACAGGGCGGGCCTCAAAGCGATGTGGACCTGGCTGTCCAGTTTCCCATCGGATCTCGGGCCGACAAGCTCCGGCTCATCTTCGACCTCGAGGAGATTTTCTCCCTGCGCCGGGTGGATCTCGTGATCCTCACTCCGCTGACTCCGCCGCTCCTGCTCCATGAGATCTTCTCCCAAGGCCGCCCCCTCTATGAAGATGCGCCCGAAGAGTTTCGCAAGGCTCGGCTTCGGGCCTGGAAGCTCTACCAGGATACGGCTCCCCTCAGGCAGTTGGAAAAGCGAGCCCTTGAGAGCTATGTGAGGAGCCGACGGCATGTCTCCTGAAGTCGTGACGAGGAAGCTTGCCAGGATGGCGGAATATTTGGAAGAACTGCGTCCTTATGGGGAGAGCCCATTCGAGACCTTCTGGGTCGATCACCACAAAATCGAAAGGCTCATCGAGCTCCTTGGTCATGGCGGCATCGGACATCGTGATCCACCTGCTGGACTGCCGGGGAGATCCGCCGCCGGTCTCGTATCGTTCGGCCTTCTTGCGGGCCGGCGAGTCGGGATTGCTGAGCCGTGAATTGAGCCGGAGCCTGGCGCTGGGAGCCGGCCTTCGGAATATTCCGTTGCATGAATACGAGGAAATCGACTATCCACTCTCACCGGAGCCTCCCGGCCATTGCGGACGACATGACCCGCTTCATCGAGGAATGCCTCCCGTACGGTGCGTGACAGCTTGAAACTTGACAATCATCCTCGATACCGAGTAATGTACCCACCGAAATCCAAACGGCATGAAGCCGCAATAATCCTCTGAATTTAAGCTCCAGCGTCATCATCATTCCCGGGTCGTGACGACCTGCCCAATGAAGCCGTGAAGGCTTCGCCCGCTTCGAAGAGCGAAACCTTTCACCCGGTTTTTTCATTGCTGAGGGCAGGAGTTGCTGACCGTCATGCCGCAGGTCTGTCTTTATTCCAGGACACGATCCCCCCCGTCGAATTCGGTGTGAGAGGCATGGGAAGAGATTCCCGAGCCCTTGAGGGGCCCGGGTGCATTCCGATACCGGCATGTTCCGTCATTGCTTTGGCTTTTCTTCGAGGTGGGGGCATAAACATGAAGCGCGTTGCACTTGCACTTTTTCTATGGATGATTGGCTCGATCTCATTGGTGCTGTTGAGCGTCCATGCCCAGGAGCCCGAGGCTCAGCCCGAGGCTCAGTTCGAGGAGCTCGTGGTCACGGGGAGAAGGCTGGTCACGCCGACCAAGCAGACCGATGAAACCGTTTATACCGGAAAAGAGGTCACCCGGAAGGGGATCGAGGCCCAGGGCAGCCGGGCCGAGATGAGCGTCTACGAGGCCATCAACATTCTCCCGGGGGTCAACGTGGAAAACCCGGATCCCTTCGGCCTGGCCGCCGAGCAGAAAAGCGTCCGGTTTCGGGGGGTGCGGTCCAGCCTGGGGGCCATGACGGTGGAGGGGGTTCCCAACTGGGGCGGAAATCCCATCGGGCCCAGGGATTACCTCTATGACACCGAGAATTTCCAGGGCATTGCCGTCTACAAAGGGGCGACGCCGGCGGACCTGGGCACCGGCGTGGGCGCCCGTGGAGGCGCCGTGGAGCTGAGGCCCCTGTGGCCCAGGGAGAAATTCGGGGCCATGCTGAGCCAGGGATTCGGCTCCTTCGACTACAGCCGCTCCTTCCTGAGGCTCGACTCGGGGGAGCTGCCCTTCCTGGGGACGCAGCTCTCCCTTTCCTCTTCGTACACCGAGGCGGACAAGTGGAAGGGGCCGGGTGACCTGGGGCCCCGGAAGAACCTGAACTTCATGCTGAGCCAGCCGGTTCCGGACCAGGACGACATCAAATTCTGGCTCAACTTCAACGACCAGAAGCAGGACCTCTACAAATCCCTTTCCTATGCCCAGTTCAGGCAGCTCGATGCCAACTATTCCAAGGACTTCAACAACCGGCTGACGGGTGTGCGGGCTCGGGACATCGACTATTACCTGTACAACCAGGCGGACCTCTCCAACTATGACCTTTTCGCCGTGCTTCCGCTGAAGATCTCCGATTGTTTCAGGTTCAGCCTGAAGCCTTACTACGCCAACGAGGATTCCTCCATACTCAACGGGACCACGTCCCAGGGAGGGCTGGTCACCGAGAGGCTCCGGGACATCGAGCGCTACGGGGTCATCGCCGATGCCACGGCGGATTTCGACTGGATCAAGGCCAGCGTCGGCTACTGGCTCGAATCCGTCGACATGAGCATCACCACCCGGAATTTCCTCCCCGGCTCCCTGGCGTTCAGGGGCTATGGCATCTTTTCGGAGAACGAGGACGAAGGCCGGCTCCACAGTCCCTACCTGAGGCTGGCGGGGAGCTTTCACGGTTTCGACTGGCAGGCGGGGGTGAAGTATTTCTACTATCGGGACCCCGCCACCAGGGGCTACACTTCGGCCCCGCGTACTTTCGAGCTGGTGCGGGCGCCGGACCTTGACCGGGCGGAAAAGACCTACGAGGAGTTTCTCCCCACGTTCGGGCTGGCCTACAACTGGTCCGAGAATTTCCAGACCTACGCGAGCTACGGCCGAAACCAGATCAGGCCCTATTCGTATGTTCCCATCATCAACATCTACAGCCAGAACCGGGCGCGGTTCCTGGCGGCCGGGATCACCCTGGCCGATCTCTTCGACGGCTATGACATGGAGATCACCGACGCCTTCGAGCTGGGAGCGCGGTATCGCAGGGACTGGTTCGAGGTGATGCCGACGTTCTTCTTCTCCAAAAACAAGAACCTGCTCATCACGATCTACGATCCCCGGGTCAACCTGAACTACCAGCAGAACGTCGGGGACGCCACGGGGATCGGGTTCGAGATGGAGACCAACTTCTACGTCAACGATTATCTCACCGCCTTCATCAACCCCACCTACGTCAGCCTCACCCTGGATGACGACCTGACCTTCTCGGGCAACCGCCTGGACACGGAGGGCAAGCAGGTGACGGACACTCCCGAGTGGTTTGTCAAGGCCGGCTTGAGCTTCAGGTACCGCAACTTCGAGGTGGTCCCCATGGTGCGCTACGTGGGCGATAGGTACGGGGACGCCGAGAACACCCAGCGGGTCGGGGACCATTTCCTGGCCGACCTCAGGCTGAGCTACACTTACAACAAGCTGCCCATGGCCAATGCCGTCAAGGTCTCGCTGGACCTCTACAACGTGTTCGACCGGAAGTACGTGGCCGGCATCAATGCCAGCGACGACACTCGGCAGGGCCAGGCCAGCTATTTCGTGGGGCCTCCGTTCACCGCCGTGGTGAAGCTGTCCATGGATTTTTGAAACCGCGCGGCGCCGGTGGAGGAAGCTTCGAATTGGAGTCTTCACGGGTATAATCGCCGGAGTCTTCACAGCCGAAGGCGGATGCCCATTGGAGCGCATGCTTTCGCGCGCTTACGGCTTCGGAGCGAGAGGGAAGGGCAACATGGAGGTAACGGTTAAATCCATCGGCGTCGTTCGCACCCGGGCGGAATCGGTGCCCCGTCACTGGACGGTCTCGGAGGTGGAGGGGACCCTGGAGATCGACCCGGAGTACAGGGAAGGGCTCAAGGACATCCAGCCCGGTCAGCGGATGGTGGTGATCTTCCATTTCCACCAATCTCCGCCCTTCGACCCGGAGATGCTGGTTCAAACCCCGCCCCACCGCCAGGGGGAGCGGGTGGGCGTCTTCAGCATCTGCTCTCCGAGACGGCCCAACCCCATCGGACTCTCGGTCTTCCAGGTCCTGGGCGTCGAGGGGACGACCATTCGGGTCAAGGGGCTGGACACGTACGACGGCACCCCCATCCTGGACATCAAGCCCTGGGTGGAAAAGGAATAGCCCTGTGCCGCCCCTGCCGCAGACGGCCGGCAATGCTGTTGACTTCACGTCACACCGGCGAAGGCCCGGGGTCCAGGACACCCGCACGGAACGCTGGATTCCGGCTCCCGGCTTGAAGCATGCCGGGACAAGCTTCGCCGGAATGACGACCAGAGCGAATCATGGGCTCAAGTCAACAGCATTGCCGACGGCCGGGGGCTGCGGTCGGTTCGCGCGGCGGAGTGAGCTCTGTTCATCCAAAAGACTTGGAAATGTCTCCTGAAGGGACAAAGGCGGAAACGATCTGAACCGCGAGGCGGGAAGGAGGTCAAGGGACCCGTGGACGAGAGGGTCCAACGTTTTGTGGCGGTCGAGGAGCCGGAGCTCGAGTCGGCCGGGGAAAGCCCGAACGGTCACCCCATGAAGGGATTGAAGGGCAGGGTCCAACGTGGTGATGAGGTTGCGCCGGACATGGGAGCAGCCGTCTGGAAGACTGTCCGAGAACTCTCATTTCGAGCCACAGCGAGAAATCTCTCTCACCGTAATACCTCGTCTTTTCGAGATTTCTCTCTTCGCTACGCTCCGTTCGAAATGACAAGGGACATTCTCGGACAGCTGTCGAGGGGAACCGTGCAGGTTTCACCGGATTCGAGGATATGGACAGGGCCCGTGGTGGGCTCTTCTTCCGCTACTTCAAGCAAGGGATTGTGAAATGAGAAGAAACAACAAGAATCTGCGAGTTTTGCTGAATATTCTGATTTTGTGCGGCATCGTCTTCGGGGGGGTCGCCTGCACGGGGACCGACGTTCTGGCCGTGAGGGTTAAGAGCGAGGCGTACGCTCCCATGAAAGCCGTCGGAAAGCTGGCGGCGGTCGAAGCCAGGAACCTCCTTCGAGCCGAGTTCCGTAAGGTCGTGAACCGAAATGACGTCATCGTCCTTTCCAACGCGGGCTACGCGGAGATCGGCGGGAAGGGCACCATGGGCGCCCTGGACGGCCTGAGTGAAATGCTCCGGGTGAGCCGCGGCGCCAACACGCTTGTCGAGGTCCATTCGATCCCCGAAGCCCCGCTCTGGTTCGCCGTGTTCGACTCCCGCTCGGGCTGGTGCGCCTACCTCCAGGTGAAGTCGTCGGCTGTCGGGGGAGTCCTCAAGGCTTCGGATCTCTTCGAAAAACGGACCGTGGCAAAGATCGATCCCGCGACCCTTTACGCGAGCGACAATATTCCCTTCGACTTCGGCGGCAACGAGTTCCGCATCGTGACCATCGCCAACGGCGTGGCCTTCGGCGTGCCGGCCTACGTCACGCGATCGTTCGAATTCCACGACCACTACTGCCCCGGCGTGACCTCGGGAATCTTGATAGCCAACTATGTCAAAGAGTACTTTGCCGACAAGGGGGTGACCCCCAAGGGCTACTTCGTCCACGGTCTAAACCCCTGGTGCAAGGAAGACGCCCTCATGGTCATGCTCAACGCCACGCCGGGCAAGAGCGGCTATACGGTGACGTACTCCACCACCGAGGATCGGGCTGAGTGGGGAGATTACTCCTCCGCCGTCAACATCGTCTACGGTCAACTGCCGGACGGTTCCTGGGAGGGGTTGATCCTTAATGTCACACTGGCCCCGAGCACCGAAACCGGCTGCAACTACACCAACGGCACCATCAGCAGGCTGTGTGCCGATTTGTGGTACCTGGACAAGCTGGACGACCCCGGGAGATTCGTCGAGGAGTTGAAGTCTTTCACCCTCCCAGCTACGGATCATCCCAAGAACTATGCAAGGCCTGGCATCGACATCATGGCGATGGAGAACCCGCCGTGGGAGGACGATTAGTCTCCCCGCGGCATGGATGCCGGCCTCATGAAATGAGCTGACCAACCACCTCCGGCTCCGACCCGGGGGTGCCGTTCTCCCTCCTCCAGGCGGGAGCCCGCATCGGGACAGATGTTCCGGGCTCCCGCCGGGGAGGCTCCACTCCGCCTCTTCCGGAACGTCCGCGCCGTTCCCCTCGGCAACCCGCCATCGGTCAACCGGGTCACCAACCGTCTGCATTCCGCGGAAGCCCTGCGCCGCGCGACTCCCACCTGGAGCTTCAGTGCGCCCGAGTGCTCAGGCTTCAAGCCTCCACGGGCTCTCCTGCCCCACGGGAGAGATCCCGCACCCTGGCTGCGGCCACCAGGCGGCGGGTCAGGTCGTGGCGGGCGTCGGCGAGGAGCTCCGCTGGGGGGCCTTCCTCCACGACGACGCCCTGGGAGAGGATCAGGATCCGATCGGCCGCGTAGCAGGCAAAGGCCAGGTCGTGAAGGGTCACGAGGAGGGCCATGCCCCCCTGGGCCAGCTCCCGGAAGAGATTCAGGATGCCGACCCCCGCCGAGGCGTCCAGCATGGAAGTGGGCTCGTCGGCGAGAAGGAGCTCGGGCTCCGTGACGATGGCCCTGGCGATGGCGACCCTCTGCCGCTGTCCCCCCGACAGCTGGGCCGGGTATCGATGCAGGAAGGCCTCGGGCGGAGCCAGCTGGGCCGCCGAGAGAGCCCTGCGGACCACAGCGTCGTCGACGGCCCCGCGCCTTCGAATCCTGAGAGGCTCGGCCACCGTCGCGTACACGGAACGGTGCGGCGAAAGGGCCGCGTAGGGGTCCTGAAAAACGAGGGACATGCGATGCCGCCCCCGGCTGGTTTCACCGAGGGGGAGCGGGCTCCCCCCGAGAACGGCCCGCCCCGAATCGGCCGCCAGCAGCCCCGCCAGCACCAGGAGCAGGGTCGTCTTTCCCGCCCCCGAAGGACCCACCAGGGCGACCACCTCCCCCTTCCGCAGCGTGAGGTCCACTCCCCGGAGGACCGGTCCGAGACGGCTCCTGTGCCCGTAGTTCTTGACCAGCCCCCGGACCTCGAGCAAAGATGCTTCAGGACGGTTCTCGCCACAAGCCTTGGGGGCCCGCTCCTCGTTGCCGGCCTCTTGCCCCCGGGACATCACCATCCCCGGCTGTAGTTCTCACAGCAGTCGAGACAGGCCACCTTGCCGTCACGAATCCTGGCCCTGGGCTCCATGACGGGCTCGCCGCAGTATTCGCAGGTGACGGACTTGAAGATGCGGGCCTTCCCGGGAACCTCCGGAGAAACCTCGGTCAGGGTGAAGAGATCCTCGGTTTTGGCCTCCAGCATCCACTCCAGCCGCTCCCTCTGGAAAGCCCGGAAAACCACCGTTTCCTCCTCGGTGGCCGTGCCGCCCATGACCTTCTGGAAAGCCGTTTCCTGCTCGGGCGTCCGGTCGAACAGCCCCGGCCTGGCCGCCACCCGCACGGCCCGCCCCTTCTTGCGGCAGATCAGCGTGTAGGCCTGCTTTCCCTGGTCCCGGTAGATGAGGTTTCCCTTGCCCAGGGTGCAGCTGAGCAGGGACTGGACGGCGTCCACGCCGCACCCGTCCGATTCGGCGATGGCCACCAGCTCCTCGTCCTCGGGCCGCTCCACCTGGAGGTAGTCCCGGGCCGCCCTGGCCGCGCGGTAGCCCATGATGAGCCCCGGGCAGACGTGTCCATGAAAACGGATGGCTTCCTGCAAGTCCTCTGGGAATTCTACCGACATCTTTCTTCTCCTTTGGATTCGATTTGCTCTTGGTTGTTGAAAGGTTTCACCCGGCCCACGGCGCAATGACACCATACCCTCTGCCGGCCTGCTTCCACCAGTGGAGGCGCCTCCCGCCCGCAGAGGTCCACCGCCTCGGCGCACCGGTCGGCGTAGCCGCAGCCGACGGGCTCGCCTTCCAGCGGAAGGGCGTGCCCCCTGACGGCCGAGCGGCTCCCCGGCGCGTCTCCCAGCCGAACGGCGGAATCCAGGAGAGCCCGGGTGTAGGGGTGCAGCGGTCGCACCATCGGCCCGGCGGGAAGCTCCTCCACCTTGCATCCCCGGTAAAGGACCAGGATGCGGTCAGCCCAGGCCGCGGCGAGACCCAGGTCATGGGTGCAGAGGAGAACCCCGACGCCTCGCTCCGAGGTCCAACGGTCCAGGAACCGGATGAACCGGGCGCGGTTCAGCTCGTCCAGGGCGTGGGTCGGCTCATCCAGGATCAGCAGGTGCGGGTCGTTCACCATGGCCTGGACAAGCCCCATCCGCTGCTTCTGCCCCCCTGAAAGCTCGTGGGGCCTCGCATCCCAGTGGGAAGCGAGGAGCCCCATCGGCGCGCCGAGGGGCTCGACATGCTCCAGGATCTCCTGCCGGCCGAGCCTGCGGCCCCCTTCCTTCCGCAGCACCTCCCCCACGGACTTCCAGAGGGGCTGCGTCGGGTGAAACGTGTCCTGCACGTTCTGGGGAACGAGGGCCAGCCGCCGGTAGTAGAGATCGGCCCGTCGCTCACGGGAAAGCGCCAGGAGGTCGACTCCCTCGAACCGGACGCTTCCTTCCACCACCGTCTGGCCGGGGACCGGGTATCCCACGGAGGCCCAGGCAAGGCTCGTCTTGCCGCCGCCGGACTCCCCCACGACGGCCGTCCGGTCCCCCCGCCGAACCTCCAAACCGACCCGCCAGACCGGCGTGATGCGGCGCCTCGGGGCGTAAAGGGTGAGGTGACACACCTGGAGCATCAGCCGCCGGCCTCCCGCTTGAGGGCATCGTCCAGCCCGTAGCCCACCAGGGTGAAGGAGAGCAGGGCCAGGCTCACCATGAAGGACGGCGGGAGCAGCCACCAGCTCCAGGCCGGGGTCCAGAGGATTCCCGGGTAATCCAGCCCGCTGCGGATCATGGACCCCCAGCTCTTGAGCGTGGGGTCCCCGAGGCCCAGAAAGCTCAGGCCGGCCTCGGCGAGCAGTGCATGGCCGGCGGTGGCCGTGGCCTTGGCCAGCAGCAGCGGCAGCAGCTCTCTCCACAGGTGGTGCCGCATCACGTAAAAGAACCCTCCCCCCGAGAAACGGACGAAGCGCAAATAGTCCCGCTCCCGCAGGGAGAGCACCTGGGCGCGGATGGTGCGGGCCACGCCCGGCCACGAGAGGAAGACCAGGACGCCGATCACGTTCACCAGGCGGGGTCTCAGGAAGACCGCCAGGAGGATGATGAGGGGCAGCCTCGGAATGGCCATGAGCCCGTCGACCACCCGCATGATGAAGACCCCCAGGCGCCTGGGATGAAAGCCCGCGGCAGCGCCGGCCAGAAATCCGAGGGTCGTCCCCGCCACGCCCACCGCGACCGCGACCACGAGGGATACCCGGCAGCCCGCCAGCACCTGGCTCAGGATGTCCTGGCCCAGGCCGTTGGTGCCCAGCAAGTGTGGGCGCCCGGGGGGAGCCAGGATCGGTCCGGCCAGGGTGTCGGGTGCATGGGGGGCCAGCCAGGTGCTCCCCGCGCCCAGAATAACCAGGATCCCCAGTCCCGCCAATCCGATTCTTCCTGGCGGGTTGGCCCACAAGGCCCCCAAAAGTCCTTGAGCGGCGCCCACCAGGTCAAACCTCCTTCACCCGAGGATCCAGGATCGCGTAAAGGCAGTCGGTGAGGAAATTCACGATCAGCACCCAGAGGGTGAAAGTCAGGAAACAGCCCTGAAGCAGGGCATAGTCGTGGCCCAGCACCGCCTCGTAGGTCAACCGCCCGATGCCGGGGTAGCCGAAGACCACCTCGACCAGGATGGCCCCTCCCGCGGAATAGGCGAGCCGCATGCCGAAAAACGTGACCACAGGGAGGAGAGCCGTCCTCAGGACATAGCGGGTGCGGATCGTTCGCTCCGGGAGCCCCTTCACGTGGGCCATGACGACGTAGGGCTCGTTACGGACCATGGCGGTGGAGCTCCGCACCACGAGATAGAAGGAAAAGAAGCTCGATGCCGCAAGGACCAGGACGGGCAGGGCCGCGTGGTGCGCAAGGTCCAGGAGCTTCCTCGCCCCCGTGAAGGCCGAAAAGGGGGTGGACCCGCCGCCCAGGGGAAAGAGCCCGGCATGGACGCCCAGAAAGACCAGCAGCAGGCTCCCCAGCACGAAGGGGGGAATGCTCTCCAGAACCACGGCGGGGGCCAGCACCGACCACTGGGTCCGGTCACGCAGCCCGCCCCGCGCTCCGAGCAGGAGAGCCACGGTGAAGCTCAGGACCAGACTGGTCAGGGTCAAAAGGAGAGTCCAGGGGAACCGCTCCCGCAGGAGCCCCGAGACCGCCGCGCGATACTGGATGGAGTAGCCGAGATCCCCTCGCAGCATGCCGGCGAGGCTGGATCGGAACTGATCCAGGAGGGGACGGTCGAGGCCGTAATACCGGCTGATGACGGCCATGGCCTCGGGGTCCAGGGCCACGGCCACGCTGCCGACGCCGCTGGTGAGATCCTGGATGGGGTTGCCGGGAACCAGCCGGGGCAGGAGGAAGTTGAGGCAGAGCGCCGCCAGGAAAACGGCGACGCAGCCCGCAAGCCTTTTGCACAGATACCGGACCAAGGCTCACTCCCCCCTGATGAATGCCACCTTGTTGAGGACCATGGGGACCCCGATGGCGATGCCTCCCTCGGCGGTG
>JALOPI010000110.1 GCA_025453975.1 Syntrophobacteraceae bacterium | reverse complement strand
ATGGCAAGTGGGTGCCACAATCCCGTGGGCTCTTCCCGGTTCAGGGTACGGGCCTCAGTCTAAGGCTCCAGGTGGAGGCATCCTCTCCCCGACTGACTCCAGGGGCAAGGAGCATGCCGTCCAGGGCCGCTGAAGGATGGAGGCGTCCTCCTGGTGGCATGGCTTTTGCCCCGAATCCATGCGGAGGCTCCCCCGGGCATGCGGCCTGAATGGGCACCCGGCGTCGGACCCGAGCCGGCGCTGACGACCCGGACAGGACAGGGAGCCTCGAGCCAGAAACCGAGGGGGCGGGAACGGCTCCCTCACGAGACAGGAAAGGAGACGGGTCATGCCAGGAAGAGATGGAAGCGGACCGCGCGGCCTGGGCCCCATGACGGGCAGGGGAATGGGATTCTGTGCCGTTCCCGGCTCCACCCGACACTTTGGACCGGGAGGCGCCTGGGGGGGCGGAGGCTATGGACTGGGAGGCCGAGGATGCCGGAGCATGCGCCGTGCCACGGGAGCCCCCGGCTGGGGCAGGGGGTGGTGGGGAGCGGCGGCTGGACCGCCATGGACGGTGGAGGATGAGCTGAACGACCTGAAGAGCTGTGCCGACGGCCTGGAAGCCGAGCTGCGCGCCGTCCGGGAAAGGATGGAGGCCGTGCGGCGAAGCCAGGATGCGCGGGGTGAGGAGCCATGAGCCGACAGGGCCGAGGCGCCTCGTCATGAGGGGGGCACTCTCCCCTCGGAAGGGAATCCCGGGGCGCGCCTCGCCCGCCCCGGGCTGTCACACTCGGGAAGACCGGCGCGGAGCGCCTCACGCCCCTTGGAGCGACTTCCTCAGATGCTCCCAGACCTCGGTCACCGCCCGCCTCCCCGGCCCGTCGTCATCCTCGATGATGGTCTTCCCCTCCACCTGAGCCCGGGTGAACGCCGGATCAAAGGGCAGGTGTCCCGCGAAATCGTAGCCTCTCTCCCGGCAAAGCCCCTCGATGGCGCGAGCCGTCTCTCCGTGCAGATCCGCCTTGTTGACGCAGACGGAGACGGGCACCTGAAAGTGGCGAGCCAGCCGGGCCACCCGGTCGAGGTCGTGAAGGCCCGAAACCGTGGGCTCGGCCACGATGAGCACCGCCGAGGCACCGCCCAGGGAAGCGATGACGGGACATCCGATTCCCGGTGGACCGTCGGTGAGGATCCCCTGCAGGCCCATGTCCTCCGCCATGTGCCGTGCCTCCTTGCGAACCAGGCTGACCAGCTTTCCCGAATTCTCCTCGGCGATCCCCAGCCGGGCATGGACCATGGGACCGAAACGGGTTTCCGAGATGTACCACTCCCCGCAGAGGTTCTCCGGGAAATCGATGGCCCCGGCGGGACAGAAATGGACGCACACCCCGCAGCCTTCGCACTGAAGCCCGTCCACCACGAACCGCCCGGAAACGGCCCCGAAACGGCAGCGCTCGACGCACTCGCCGCAGCCGGTGCACCGTTGGGAATCGATGACCGCCTTGTGCCCCGCCCGAAAATCGTGGCGCAGGATCTTCCGGGGAGTCAGGAGCAAGTGAAGGTCCGCCGCATCCACGTCGGCATCGCAGAGCACCTTCCCCTGGGCGAGGGCGGAAAAGGCCCCGACGAGGCTGGTCTTGCCCGTTCCTCCCTTGCCGCTCAGAACCACCAGCTCATACATGCATCCAATCCTCTCGATCCTGGATCCTACTTCAGTCGTTGGTCGCCCTGTTCCTGATGGATTGGGCCAGGTCGAGCATCCGGTCCTTCCAGCGGGGCAGGACCTCGGCCAGAATCTCCCCCCGGGCATACGCCTCGGCGGCTTCACGCTCGAAAGGAATCTCCAGGAGCAGCGGAATCCCCTCCCCCTCGGCGTAGCTCCGAATGCGATCGTCCCCCATGTCGGACCGGTTGACCACGATTCCCGTGGGGAGGCCCAGCTTCCGCGCGGCCCCGACGGCCAGCTCCAGGTCGTTCAGGCCGAAGGGGGTGGGCTCCGTGACGAGGCAGACGAAATCCGCATCCCGCAGGGAGGTGATGACCGGGCATGACGTGCCGGGGGGAGCGTCGATGAGGACCATGCCGCCGGGGGAGGACGCTCCGCGCACGCGCCGGATGAGAGGCGGCGCCATGGCCTCCCCCACCCGGAGCCTCCCCTGGATGAGCCGAATCTTCCCCCGATGCCCCCTTTCCAGAGTCCCCAGCAGCCGCTTCCCCGGCAGAACGGCGCCCTCGGGGCAGACGTCGAAGCACCCCCCGCAGCTGTGGCAGAGCTCCGGAAAGGTCAGGACCACATGGGTTTCGGGAAGGACCGCCAGCGCGTTGAACTGACAGATGTCCTGGCATTGGCCGCAGCAGGTGCAGCGGTTGAGATCGATCTCGGGTACCTCGGCCTGGACCTCCTCCCGCTCCATGACGGTGGCATGGAGAAAGAGATCCACGTTGGGCTCCTCCACGTCACAGTCCAGGAGCTGGACGGGCTCGTCCAGGGCAACGGCCAGGTTGACGGCCAGGGTGGTCTTGCCCGTCCCCCCCTTGCCGCTGGCGATGGCGACGATCATCGGCGCATCCTCCACTTGAGCATCCAGTCGTGAACGGCCGCGCGCACGGCCTCGGCCGCCAGGTCGGCGCAGTGAGCTTCCTCCCGGGGCACCTGTCCCAACATGGAAACGATGGCTTCCCCATCGATCCCGGCCGCCTCGTCCAGGGCTCGGTTCTCGGAGAGCCTGGCGGCGACGTGGCCGCAGAGCCTGCTGAACCGGCACCCATCGGTGAAGAAGGTCGCCTCGGTGATCCGGTCGCCATGCACTCGAAGGTATATTTCCATGGTTTCCCCGCACCTGCCGGTGATCGTTGCCGAAGCACTGGCGTTGCTCAGCCGCTTCATGGTTCCAGGCACGGGGTCCGGCCCGGCGGGGGACGACACATCCCCCGGCGGGTCGCCCCCCTTCCCGGCGGGGGACGACACATCCCCCGGCGGGTCGCCCCCCTTGGAGATCCGGCCGGCGATCTCCCGCATGACGTCTTCCATGGATCCCCGCATGGCGGCGCCCCCGTCAATGGTCGCAGACGTTGGCACCCGCCATGAGCTCCCCGGCCAGGTACTGTCCGATCAGCTCCTCGGGCTCCAGATTGGGGGCTCCCGTCACCACGTGGATGCTCCGCTCGGAAAAGAGCTGGAGCGCCCTCTGGCCCATCCCTCCCGCCAGGACGAGGCTCACCCCGCGCTCCCCCAGCCAACGGGGCAGCAGCCCCGGCTCGTGGGGCGGGGGTGTGATGATCTCCTTGCCGTCTATCTTTCCGTTTTGAACATTCACGATGGCAAACTGCTCGCAGTGGCCGAAGTGGTTGGTGAGACGCCCGTCGGCGAGGGGAACCGCCACCTTGAAGGTATGATCACCCTCGGGGGCCGGCACCGCCCGCGACTCCCGGGCCGCCTTGGACGGGAGGGCGGCGCAGCGCTCCAGGACCTGTGCGATGAGCCCCTGGAGGGCCTTCATGAAGTCGCTTCCATTGGGGCTTTCGAAAAGGGTCCGGCCCACATCCCCTGCCTGGACGACCCGTGGATCGAAAGGCAGGCTTCCGAGGAGGCTGAGATTCATGGCCTCGGCGGTTCTGGCGCCGCCGCCCTTGCCGAGAATCGGCGTTTCCCGGCTGCAGTGCGGACAGATGAATCCGCTCATGTTCTCCACCAGCCCCAGGATGGGCATGTGGACGTGGCGGCAGAAATTGATGGACTTTCTCACGTCGGCCAGGGAGATCTCCTGGGGGGTGGTGATGATGACCGCCTGGACGTCGGGAATGGTCTGGGCGATGCTGATGGGCTCGTCTCCCGTTCCGGGGGGCGAATCGATGATGAGAAAATCCAGGTCCCCCCATTCCACTTCGGCCATGAACTGCTTGATGACGCCGTGCTTCACGGGGCCTCGCCAGATGACGGCCGAATCACGATCCTCCAGAAGGCACTCGATGGAGATCACCCGCAGCCGCTCGTTGACGAAGTGCGGGACCATGCGCTTCTCTTCGTTGATGTGAAAGATGCCGCTCACCCCCAGCATGCGCGGGATGCTCGGACCGTGGAGGTCCACGTCCAGGAGACCGACCTGGTGGCCCAGCCTGGCGAGACCCTGGGCCAGGTAGGTGGCCACACTGCTTTTTCCCACACCGCCCTTGCCGCTCATGACCAGCAGCTTGTTCCGGATGCGCTTGAGCTGATCCCGAAGCCGGATGTCATCCGCCGACTCCGGTCCATGACCGCACGAACCACTTTGACAGGAACCCATGGTGCTGCTCTCCTCTCCCATTGAAAATGAAACGTCCGCTTTTCCGCTGACTGCGGGAAGAGGGATGGGCAAGGAGCGTGCCACTCCATCGGAACAAAGCCGCGAGGCCGATCTCCCCCCGGCCTGGGCTCGGGGACGCGCCCGGGACGGTAAACCGGGAACCAAACGCATCCCCTCTGGGCTCGACGGTGGTGCAAGATGTTCCACCCGCCCGCTGGAGGCAGAGGGCTCAAGACCGCCGCACCATGGAGTGCCGGCAGGCCGGGCAATGCTGCTGAGTGCAGGGAATGCCGCGCCGATGGGGCATGGTGCCGCCACATCGGGGACAGACACAGACTCCGCCCGGGCCGCCCCTGCTCCGTCGGGAGGAGGGGCTCTCCGATCCGGCGCTGCCGGCGTCGCCGCCGCCCATGAAGGGCTCCGGACGCCCATCGGACGAGCCGGTGCTCCGCGCTGCGCTCCCCGCCATGGAGCATCGTCCCCGATACCGGCGAGGTCCCTGGCAGCCTGGCAGCCAGAACCGCGGCTGGTCCAGCTCTCGACGCACGAAAGCCTGGACGACGTCCTCGATCTCACCCGCCACGCCGGCAATGATGCTCAGCCCGAGCTGCTCTCCATAGACCATCAGGTCGGGGCTGAGGGCGCCGCAGATGAGGGTTTGCACTCCCAGCCGACGCAGGGTCTCCAGGCGGCCGAGGGCCGAGAGGCTTCCGAGATCAAGCTCCGCCTGATACTGAACGGCTCCCGGGCCGTCCCCCCCGAAGAGGTGGACCCTGGAGCACCAGTTGAAGACCGGCGCCACGCGAGAGCGCAGCACGGGGATGGCCAGCAGAGGGCTCGAATCGTCCATGGGAGCTCCGTTTCAGGACAATACGCCGGGATTCCAGGAGCTCGTGAAAGACAAAATCCGGGCCAATCCCTTGCGGACCTGGCCCAGCTTCTCTCCTCGGGCGTGCACCAGGGCTGTCCCGGGCCGTGCATTCGGAGCGGGAGCCCGAGCCGCATGGGGATCCGGACAAGACGATTCAGTTTGTTCCCACGACGCCCATGGAAAGATGCGTTCAGTTCCCCGAACCCCCGTGATGGATCTGGCCTCCTCAGTCATGCCCCCCGTCCATCCCTCCCCGAACCCTGTCCCATGCTCATCTCGGGCCTCCATTTCGGCTCCTGGTACATTCGTTGATTGACCCATGGGTCCCCTCTCATAGGGGACGGATGCATCCGACCCACGAGCGGGCTCGATCTGAAGCCTGAAGCCCGCATATTGAGACGTTTCCATGAAGGAGTGACGAGATGAAGCTCGCAATCAGCGCCGGCAGCCGTGACATCGATGCTCAAGTGGATCCCAGGTTCGGCCGGGCGGCCTTTTTCCTGATGGTGGATTCCGAGACGCTCAGCTTCGACGCCATCGAAAACAAGCAGAATCACCAGGCCGTCCAGGGCGCCGGGATTCAGGCCGCGGCCCTCGTGGCCCGCTCCAAGGCCGACGCCGTCCTCACCGGCCACTGCGGCCCCAAGGCCTTCAAGACCTTGCAGGCTGCCGGCATCCCCGTCGTGGTGGGCGTGAAGGGAACGGTGCGCGAGGCCGTCCAGGGCTTCGTCAGGGGCGATCTCTCCTATGCGGCCGCCCCCGACGTGGAAGGCCACTGGATGTGAGCCTTCGTGGGATGGACGGGAGGCTGCCGCCAGTCGTCGCTGTTGCCCCTTGGCAGTGGACGGTGAATATCGTATTTTGAAACATCATTTGTTGTGAATAAACAACCCGGCTGCCCGTGGGATCCGGGAGGGCTCCCGGAATCGCGCCCGGCCGCATCGACCAACCGCGCTGGAAAGCTCTGGAGAGGATCATTGCCCATGACGTCGAATGCTCAAGCTCCCGAAGACCTGAGCCACGAAGAAACGGCTCGACTCATTGTGGATTTCCTTCATCGCACCATGATGCACCATGCCATGTGGTTTGCCGAGGTACAGCATCAACTGGGGAGGGAGAAGGCCTGGGAGGTCCTCCGGACGGCCTACGATCGCAGCTACGGGATCCAGATGAAGAGGCTCGCCAGGACCCTGGGGTTCGAGATGCGCGACGACATTCCCCAGCCCCTGCTGGATCTGGCTCCCGACGCCCTCAAGGCCCTGAAGGAAGCGGTGGCGATCAACTGGCTCGCCAACGACGGCGTGTGGTTCCAGGCCGTGGAATTCTCCCGGGGGATGTTCGACGCCAAGCGCTGCAACGACTCCTGCTGGGTGAAATTCTCCCCCTTCGAGGCGTGGTCCATCCGGCGGTTCCTCAATCTCCCGGCGGACCCGGGGCTGGACGGATTGAAGCAGGCCCTGCGCTTCCGGCTCTATGCCACCATCAACGTGCAGTCCATCACCGACGAGACTCCCAACAGCTTCGTTTTCCGGATGAACGAGTGCCGGGTTCAATCGGCCCGGAAGCAGAAGGGGCTCGAGGATTACCCCTGTAAATCCGGCGGTGTGGTCGAGTACACGACCTTTGCCGAGCTGATCGACCCGAGGATCAGGACCGAGTGCGTGGGCTGCCCGCCCGATGCGCACCCGGATGACTGGTACTGCGCCTGGCGCTTCAGCATCGCCGACTGACGGACGGTGCCCGGCCGACTTCAGGGCCCGGAGCCCCTCCCTTGCCGGCGCGGCCAGCCAGCCCCGAGCGACCGAAGGTTTTTTCCCGCCATGATGGACGAAGCCCCCCCTCGAGGGGGG
>JALOPI010000109.1 GCA_025453975.1 Syntrophobacteraceae bacterium | reverse complement strand
TCGCGACGAGTCTCTCCAGCTCGAGGACCACCACGTCCGGAGCCGCGTCGGGCTCGGCGAAGCAGAGCTTCCAGAGCCTGTGGCTCAGGACGACGGCCTGGTCCGAGTAGCTTTCAAGGCTCATGACGGGCGGGGCTGCGTATTCCGCGGCCAGCAGCTTGCGGGCGCGGTCGGCGACCTCGGGACCGACTTCTCCCTGGCAGGCCAGTCCGTCGATGCGCTTGATGGCCCGTTGGATCATGGCCGCGTCGTAACCGGGGGCTCGACTCACCATGGTCCGCTTGTGACGATCCGGGAAGATGGGGACCTTCCTGGGGCCGGCCTCGAGCTGGGACGATCCCGCGGCATAGAAAAGCATCCCCAGCGGGTAGGTGAGATTGTTCATGGGGATGTTGCCGCAGGCGAAGATGGGAATCGCCGGAGGGGAGTTGCTTCCCTGGCATTTAGAAAGGGCGAAGAGCAGGGTTCCCTGGACGGACTGGGCGAAGTAGTCCACCCCGTGGTGGTTGGCCGTCAGTGCCACGGGGCTGCGACGCAATTCGTCCGCCACTCGGCCGGCCACATCGCTTCCCAGCAGTGGCGAAGCGTACTGGGCCACGGCATCCACGAGATCCCCCCTGTCCTGCCAGGGTGACCGAGGCTCCGTGAGCAGGCTGCTCAGATAGCCGGAGAGGGTGACCTCACCGAGCTCGGCCAGAATGCGGTCCAGAACGGGTGTTCTCTCGCAGACCATATCCAGCATCCGTTCGGCCGTGGTGGTGGAGCTGCCGCCGATCCAGGCAGAGTTGCCCGAATACCTCATTTCAAACTCCTCTGACCTCTCCGAGAACCCCGGTCCTGGCAGTTCTCAGATTCATGAGCATGAACAGAATGGCGGTCATGAGATACATGAAGCCGAAGAAGGTGATGCCGTCGTTGATATTCCCCCGGGCCATGACAGCGCCGAACACCATGGGGCCCAAAGCCTGCCCGATGCGGCTGGAGGACCGGAATATGCCGATGGCCGTGCCCTCGCCCAGATCGCGGGTCACGGGGAGCTGGAGCACATACGCGCTCTGGGAGGCCAGGACAAAGCTGCTGGAGAGACCGAGGAGCAGGACGGCCAGGACGGCTGCCCACATGCCTTGGAATACGTAGAAGGCGAGGAAGGTCATGCTGCCGAGGAGGCATCCCGTGAATACATAGCCGCGCTTGTCGGGGGAGGAGTCGACGTAGCGGCTGATGCACGGGCCGAGATAGATCAGGCTGATCCCGTAAATCATGAGGATGCGGCCGATGGTGGCCTGCGACGCTCCGAGACTGCTCAGGTAGATGGGGCTGAAGTAGTTCAGGAAGCCGACCACGCCGATGGCGGCGGGAAGACTGCTGAAAAAAATGAGGCTGATGACCGTTCGGTCGAGCATGAACGCGAGGAGGCTGCTTCGGCTTCCCGTGGCCCGCGGTGTCGAGACCGCTGGAACCGACAGGGGCTTGTTCATGTAGCGCCTCATGAAGAATGCGGTGTAAAGCAGGGTCCCCAGGATGATGAATCCGCCCGCGGCAAACACGGTGCCGTAGCCAAAACGCTCGGCGAGCATCGCGCCCGTGGCGCTGCCGCAGATGCTCCCGGCATAGATCCCGGCGAAGAGCTGCGCCAGGCCGTGGGCTTTGCACTTCCGGTCGCTGTGGTGAATGACGAAGCCCTGGGACGCCATGAGGGAGAGACCGTATCCGGCTCCGGCGATGGCCCGCGAAACGATGAAATGCAGGCAGGTCGGAGCGAGCCAGGAATAGATGACCCCTCCGCCGGCCAGGGTCAGTCCCATGATGAAGGGCTCATGCCAGCCGCGGCGATCCACCCATGCACCTGCTGCCAGGATCGCCAGTCCGACGCAGATGAATTCGACGGAGATGGGCAGTCCCAGCACGAAGTCCTTTGAGAGCCCCATCATGGGCTCGTAAAGATTTTTCATGTGAAGGGGCAGAAAGGATACGGAGATGTCGATGCCGAAGACAAAGAGGAAGGCCGCCGGACGCATGATCTCGGGGCGCCCGGATTGAGCCTTGTCCGGCATGGAGGCTTCCTTGACCAGCAGCTGGAAGAACAGAACCATCAGCTCCACGAGAAAGAGAAGAGAGATGATGGTGACGGTCAAGGCATCGGCCATGACCTTGAGGAGCTTCTCATAGATGTAGGAAGGCCTGGACACTATGGAAAGATAGCCCGCCAGCTTCCCGTCCGGAGTGATCTCCTGGGTCGTCTGGTACAGAATTTCCAAGTCCAGAAGGGAGCGGCTGAAGTTCTTCACTTCTTCCATCCAGCCGTAACCCAGGGGCTTCGATTCGTCTCGGGAAGCCGCATGAATGAGGCGTCGGTTGGGGTCCAAAAGACGGAGCTGCGCGAACTGCGGATTCCGAGCCATGGCCTCATCGACGATCTGATAGGCTCGTTGAAGCCCATGCTGCTCGAGCTCAAGACTCAGGTCGGTCTTGAGCATCTGGCCCATGATGTCGGTTTCGGCCTTGAGGTTGGCCCAGGCGAATTCGGTGAAAGCGAGGATGTTCAGCCCCGAAGCGCCCAGCTGGGCCGAGGCGGTCACCAGGAAGATGATCGTGGATAAACGCTTCTTCCGGGTCCTCTGCCGCGAGTCGTTGCCATCGGGTGAGCCGCGAAGCAGGATCGCGAGCAGAACGCTGCCGACGAGGGAAATGAGGACGGCGGTGATGAGGTTCCCACGCTTGGCCGTTTCCAGATGCCTGGAGACGAGATGCTCCGGAAAGTCCATCAGCACATAGGCAGCCGTTGCACCTCTCCGATCCTCGATGGGAAGAGAAAGGCGCAGCCGCCCGTCCTTAAGAAAATGGGCGCCTTCACCCTTAGCATCCTTTCCGCCAGGCCGGGAAACGTCGCAGCGCTCCCTCGTCCCGCCCTCGTCAACGGGAGCCTCACCCGTCGCGAAGATGAGCCTTCCTTCCGCCCAGGCGGTGCAGACGCGAGGACCGACATTCGCCCCCTCCCGCGGTTCCCCTTCCGCCGGGTCCGGTGCTTCAGTCCATTGCTCACGAAGCAGCTTGAGTGTGTTTTCGCTCAGGGTGCGAATCTGATGGAGCGCTTCCAGGTCCTCGCCCAGGGGGCCTCCATACCCCATGATCCTCTGGGAATAGGAATAAGAGGAGAACTCATCCTTGACCTCCATGTGCAGTGGAAGGAGCTTCCCCACCCGAGTCTGCAGATCGCGTCCCGTCAGGCTGATCCTTGCCAGGCTCGATCCCGTGTAAAACTGATCCAGGGCGGACCAGCTGAACATGAGGTTGAAGCCCATGGCAAGCCAGAGGAGGATTATTCCCCCCGTGATGAGTCTGGTTCTCATAGGGTCTCTCTGATTTTACCGATTATCCTGTCGTCATCTCGACGGATGACACGACAGGCGTGGAATCCACCGCGCTGAATGGACCAAGGGGCGTGGCCTGTTCGGGAAAGAACCGCTCGGAGTCGAAGGTGCCCTGGCACAACCGGATGGGTCGGCCAAAGAGGACCCATCCTTCAGCGGTTTTACGGACCTGGATCACGGCGCTCTCGTCATGCCAGCGGCAGCGGTGGGGCCAGACCGTCAGGGTGCGTCCGCGGACAACGTTGAGGCGCTCGGCGACGATGGCCGTCGCCAGAGCCCCCGTGCCGCAGGCCAGGGTTTCCCGGTTGATGCCCCGCTCGAAGCACCGGTACTCCAGGGCGTCGGCTTCCCGGACATGGCGGACGAAATTGATGTTGATCCCTGCCGGAAAGAGCTTCCCGTGGACCCGGGCGAAATAGCTCCCGATGAAATCGACGAAGGCGGAGCTGGTGCTCCTTCGTTTTTCCATGCCGTTGGACCCGGCACCTCTCCGGGCGCTCTGGGGAAAGATGAGCTCCGTGAGCCCTGGAATGGAGAAGCCCATGTCGGTGAAGATGACCAGGTGCGGCTCGCCGGTGGAAACCAGGTATCCCCGGATGGAAAGCGCGCTCCGGTTGCTCAGGAACTGGGCTGCGTCGGTTTTGCGGAAGTGGCTCACGTCGATGTTCTCGATCAAGTCGATCTCTTCATCGAAGTGCGTGCGGATTCCCAGGGC
>JALOPI010000108.1 GCA_025453975.1 Syntrophobacteraceae bacterium | reverse complement strand
CCTTTCTCCGGGTCCCCGCGTCTCCCAGTCGCTTGCCACGGGTGCAAGTATGTCCAACTGTCAGACCCTTCGGGGGGAGAGGGTTGGGGTGAGGGGGGGCAGAATCAAGATCTCCCCCTCACCCTAGCATCTTCCCTGAGGGAGAGGGAACAATCTTCACACTGATCTTCGATGAACCGTAAAAACTTTGGGAGTGACTTTGGAGGACCAATCTCGTAATAGTGATGAAACCTGAAACCTTAAACCACCCCTCCAGTCCACCAGCCGAGGGAGGCCGTCATGAGCTCTTTCCAGGACCAGCAGATCCGAGTTTGTCACTCGGTTCCGGGGCGCTTGAGGCTGAAATCCGCCCTGGTGAGGGAGTCCGAGGAGATGCGCGAGGCCCTTCGCCGACTCGTCGCGGAGGTGCCTCACCTGACCGCCCTCGAGGTCCGGTCCCTGACGGGAAGCATCGTGGTGCTCTACGACCCGCTCCAGCTGCACCCCGACGGGATCATGGACGCCGTCGCGCGGGCCCTGCGCCTCGACAGCCGCCGGCTCCCCGTCTCCGGGCCGTCGCGGTGGCTCGGCCTGGGGACGCTCCTCGCCCTGCCGCGATTCGTCCTGTCGCTCTTCATGCCCGGGCGCCTCCGGAATGTCGTCACCTTGAGCCTTTTTCTGGGAGGTCGACTGGTCGGGAGATGGGTCCCGATCCCGCTCCTTTCCCCAGGCCCGGCCGGCCTCACCAGCGCCGTGGCGGCCCTCGGGTCCCTTTCCCTGTGCCGGCTGGGCATCGAGGACATGCGGAGGCGAGCCACCTTCGGGCTTTACCCGTTTCTGGCCGCCGCCTGCGGACTCGCCATCCTCCTGGGGGAGGCCTTGACGGCCCTCGAGATCCTCTGGGTGCTGAGCATCGGGGCCTACGTCGAGCGGCTGATCACCGAGAGGTCGCGAAAGGCCATATCCGACCTGCTCCGCGTGGCCCCGGACCGCGCGTATGTCCTGGTGGACGGGGCCGAGGTCGAGACGCCGGTCCATGGCATCCGGCCCGGGGACACGGTCGCCATTCACGAGGGGGAGTGGATCGCCGTCGACGGGCGGGTGGTCGGAGGCAGCGCCCTGGTGGACGAGGCTCACATCTCGGGCAGGGCGGACCCTCGGCTTCGGGAGGCTGGCGACCCGGTCTACGCCGGAACCCGCGTGATCCAGGGGCACCTTCTGGCTCGCGCCGAGAAGGTGGGCGACGACACGTACCTCAGCCGCATCCTGAAGCTCGTCGAGGATTCCCTGGGAAACCGGGCCGACGTCGAGCGGAAGGCGGACCAGCTGGCGGGCCGCCTGGTCCGATTCGGAGGACTGGCCACCGCCGTGACCCTGGTGGCCACCGGGAGCCTGACCCGGTCCCTCTCGGTGCTCCTCGTCATGTCCTGCCCCTGCGCCACGGTGCTGGCGACGTCCACGGCCCTGGCGGCGGCCATGGCCCGCGGAGCCCGAAGAGGCATCCTCATCAAGGGCGGGCTGTTTCTCGAAAAGACGCGGGAGGTGGACACCCTGGTTTTCGACAAGACGGGGACCATCACCCTGGCGACCCCGGAGGTCCTGGAGGTCATCCCCCGGGCCCCCTGGCAGGACCCAAGCCAGGTGCTGGCCATGGCCGCCGGTGCCGAAACGGGGAGCCCCCACCCGGTGGCCGCGGCGCTCCTGAACGCAGCCCGGAAGGCGGACCTCCCCCTCGGGAAGCCCGTCGAGGTCGAGGTGCGGCTCGGGCGGGGCCTTCGTGCGCGACTGGGGGACGATGTGGTCCTGGTGGGCAATGGGGCCTTCATGGCGGACAGCGGCGTGGATCCCTCCTATTTCAGGGCCAGGGCCCTGAGATTCGAGGAGGGCGGGGGCTCCGTGGTCTACGTGGCCAGAAACGGCAGGCTCCAGGGAATGATCGTCCTCGAGAACGCGCTGCGCCCCCACTGCGCCGACGTCGTCGCGGGGCTGAGGGAGCAGGGCATCCGGTCCTGCGCCCTGGTGAGCGGCGACAGTGGCCCCACCGTGCGGCGGCTGGCACACGCTCTGGGCTTCGAGGACCATCGGGCGGAACTGCTCCCCGAGGAGAAGGCCCAGTACGTCAGGGATCTCCAGGCGTCGGGGGCCAGGGTCATGATGGTGGGAGACGGGCTCAACGATGCCCTGGCCCTGTCCGAGGCTCACGTGGGCGTCGCCATGGGGGCCGGAGGCTCTGAAGTGGCCATCGAGGCCGCCGATGTGGCCCTCCTCAACAACAACCTCGAGGACCTGCCGCGGCTTTTGAATCTGAGCCGGGCGGCCTTCCGGGTCATCGAGCAGAACTTCCGGCTGGCCACCCTGACCAACGTGGCCGGCGCGGGCCTCGGGGCCTTCGGGCTCATCACGCCGGTCCTGGCGGGCCTCCTTCACGCGGCCCACAGCCTCGGGATCATGATCAACTCGAGCCGGCTGCTGGCCGCCGGGCTCGATCCGCCGGGGGAAAAAGCCTGAACCACCAAGACACCAAGAATCCTTAACCCTGCAACGCCACTTCAGCCTATTCTGTCATTTCGACCGAAGGGAGAAATCTCGAGATCCCTCGCATTCGCTCGGGATGACACAGCTGAGATCGAGATCATGCGTTGTGGGGTTAAGGAGCTCTCGGTGCAGCTTCGCGGAATGAGATGACCATTTCGCCAATCGAGAGGTGGGCACTCCATTGTTTTTTGAGTTGTACCTGGTGTCTTGGTGGTGAGAATCGCTCCGCTTGCGGCGGAGAAGGGCTGTAGAACCGCTCTGGGAGCCTTTCTTGCTGTTTTTCCTTGCCATCGGGTCCGGTCTTGATTACCTTGCGCTTATTCGGATGGATGGCGGCTCGCCGGAACGCCTCGAGGTCCGATCTCTTCATGAACGAGCCGGACCATTGGGGCTCAGGCCGAGTCAAATTGTCGCTATGCGTCTCGAATGACGCTCGTTGCGCTGAATTTTTCCGTTCGGGCAAAGCTGTTTGCACCAGCACCTCGAACCGCCCCAGGCAGTGAGATGGGACGGGGTGTGGGTCGGATCAGCCAGTGTCCCGCACGGGCCTTGAAGTACGGGGGTGTCCCTTGAAATCCGAGGAGAAGGTCAAGACCATCGTCCTGAATCTCATGGACGGAAGAGAGCATTGTTTCGCGCTTCCTCCCGAACGGGCCGTGGTGGTCGCCCATGAGCTGTTCGACCTGGGCATCTGCAGCATCACCGAATCCCGGGATCCGGCTCGAGAGCCGCAGTTCAAGGAATACACCCTGGGCTACGCCTGCGGCGACTGGATCGCCTACAAGGACAGCAGCATCCTGAAGGCCAGCTGATTCTTTCGCCCCCGCGAACCGCCTTTCGCACCGCAAAGGCGCGAAGGGCGCAAAGGCTCGGGGAAATCGATCGAGCCGCGACGTCGTGCGGCCTTCATTTGGCGTTGTACCCGTTAAGGGTGAAAAGATTCGTTTCCAGGAACTGTGGGGGCAAAAGATCTTTCGCCCCCACCATGGGACATGAACGTAGGATTCAATCCTCTACGGGTATATGTTTCCCGCGGGAGCCGGGCGTATTTCGACAAGCTTGTGCCCGGAGCGCGCTTCTCCTTCCGGATTCCCGATTGGCCTTTCCCTTGCCAAATGAGCGCTTCCTGCATTTTTGATCCGGCCCCCAGCTTGGGGGGGTTAGGGCAGGGCTGCCCCGCGCACCCCGCCCCTTATCGTTTCAGCCCCGATGCGACGGGCTGGTCAACCCTGAAAACGCCTCCTTACCCCCAGCAGGCCCAGCAGGCCGGACCCCAGCAGCCACGCCGCCCCGGGAATGGGGACGGGGTTGGCATCGATGATGGTGACGGTGATGCAGCCTGGTGGGTCGTCCTGCAGCTTCCACATGTTTTCAGCCACAAATTCTGGTGCAATGGAGCCATTTGATCCTTGTCCCAGGTCCAGCAGATAAAAGCCGAACAGACCCGAGGGGCCCAGGTTCAGATTACTGGAATTGTACGAAGCGATCAAGTCCGCTCCGGTCTGAGTGAAAGTGATCGTCGCCCCTCGGATTGTTATTGGATTCCCTGCGGTTGGTGTATCATAGAACAACTG
>JALOPI010000077.1 GCA_025453975.1 Syntrophobacteraceae bacterium | reverse complement strand
CTCGCCTCGCGGGCGATGGCGGGGCTGTGCAGGCTCATGCGATAGGTTTCGTGGGCCACGGCCTCCTGCTCGATGAGCCGTGCCGTCTCCTGGTGCTTGGCCATGTTGGGCTCCCGGATGGAGCGGTTGACTTTCAGCCTCGGGACGTCAACCGACGGTGGAGTCGGATTTCCAGCCGATGACCGCTGCCATGCGACCCGTAATCTTCTCGCCCCGGTACGAGAAGTAATCTTCCGGGTGGCAGACGGTGCAGCGGCCGGCGATCTCGATGCGGTCCTCCTCCAGGCCCGCCTCCACGAGCTGGCGGCGGGTGATCTCCCAGAAGTCGAAATAGCTGGGTCGCGCCTGGTAATCCCAGAATGCCGGGGGAAGCTCGTCCCGGTAGCTGCGGAATTCCGCGCAGCAGGGGCCGAGGGAGGGGCTGACGGCCGCCAGCAGTTCCTGGGGGCGGGTCCCGAAGCGATCCCGCATCAGGGCCACGGCCTTGCCCGCGATGTTCCGGACGCTGCCGCGCCAGCCGCAGTGGACGTTGGCGATGGCCCGGCGCTCGGGGTCCACCAGGAATAAGGCCTGGCAGTCGGCGATCTTGATCATGAGCCCCAGGCCCCGGGCGTCCGTGGCCAGCCCGTCGCCTTCGGGGGCTCGCACGAGGAAGTCCGGCGGGTCGGCGTTCAAAATCTTCCTGCCGTCCAGCACGTGGATGGACTCCCCGTGCACCTGGAGGGAGGATGCCAGGCGGCGGGTGCCGAGGAAGTCCCTCACCCGGGAGAGATTCTCCCGAACGGCCGAGGGATCGTCCCCGTTGTTCCATGCCACGTTGAGACTCGCGTAGGGCGGGTGGCTCACGCCGCCATGGCGGGTGAAAACCCCGTGAGTCAGCCCGGGAACCTGCTGCAGAAGGTGAAATTGATGTGCGATGAGCGTGCCCATGGCGTCTCTGGCCTTTCGTGGGATGGCTGCCCGGTCAACGGGTTTTTGCTTAGCGTCAAAAGGCCGTTTGGGCAAGCTTTATTGACATCGTTTGCCCGAGTGTTAGCTTAAGGAGCGATTGAAGATGTGGGCTGAAGACCAGGGGGGAAGCGTCCGAGCTCCATTGGTCGGGGGTCTGCCTGAAATGTCAGCTGACCCGTTCGAGCGCCGTGCGGGGGCCGTGCGGGTGGAGAGGTGTGAGTGGCCGGCAGTGGACGGGATGCCGGAACCGCAAGGGAGTGTGTGAATATGTCGCAAGTCAAAGAGTGCATGATGGTCACCATGGAGTACCACATACGTACGACGGGTCCCAACGGGGAGAAGTCCGAATTGCCTGATCAGAACTGCAGCTTTGTGTATGGCGTTGATGTCCAGCTCCCCTCGGTGGAGAGGGCCATCCAGAACCTGGAGCCCGGTGACCGGGTCACCGTTGCCGTCCCCCCCGAGGAGCTTTACGGCCAGCTGGATGAATCGCTCATTCGGGAGCTGCCCCGTGGAGACTACAAGGAAAACCGCCTCCAGGAAGGCCGGATGTACCGGGAGATGAAGAAAAAGTGCCTGGTGCAGTTCATGGTGAAGGAGCTGCGCGACGAGGTCGTGGTGGCGGATTTCAACGATCCTCGAGCCGGGACGTCGGCGGAGCTCGACATCCTCATCAAGGACGTCCGAGAGGCCACCAAGTCGGAGATGCTTCCTTCGTGCGCCCGCATCCCGAGTGATCTCTCCGGCCAGTGCTGCTGACCCGGGGATGTTCTCGACGTTGCCGCCCTGTATCGGACGTTGCGCGTCTCGTGCCCGTGCCTTCGGGACACCGCACGGGCAATCCCGACGGGGGGCAGGGCGGGAAGCCACTTGCCATCGGAAAGACTTGCCGCGCAACGTTCGCCAATGCGTCTTCCAGGGCATCGCACTCGTGGTTTGTGCTCGGGATTCCCTGAGAGCCTGTTTGGAAAATGCCGTGTCTGTGATACTGCGACAGGGCCTGATGAGCAATTTCCAAACAGGCTCTGAGCAATCCGTCCTCGGGCCGTCAGTCTCCCCGGGGTGCCTCGGCTAAAGCCCGATGTGCACGCCCAGTCACAGATCTGTTGCGTTGACAACAGCCGTCCACTGTGCTAGTCAAAACTCCTCCCGGCACTCCGGCATGCCTCGAGGTCCCACCCATCAGGGCGATTAGCTCAGTGGATAGAGCGTTGGTCTCCGGAACCAAAGGTCCCGGGTTCGATCCCCGGATCGCCCTCCATAAAATCAAGTACCTAAAGGTGACGCTCAATCCCCTCGCGACTTTCATGCTACCCTGATGTGTCATTCAAGCCTTCACCACCGCTGCATCTGAATCAAGTCCGTGCTATCATGACCATGGTGGGTCGGGCCAATGGTGCCGTATGCCCATGGAAGGAGCCAGACCTTCCAATGCCTCCCCTGGCAGCAACAGGGTAGCGCGGTGCCCGGTCGTGCTCCAGCCTCGCCGCTGCCTTGTCGCTGTGCTTCATGGCGTTCTGGTTCGCCTTGTGGGCCGCGACCTTGCCGGGAATTTCCTCGGCGATCACCTGGTGGATGCGGTCGGGCGTCCTTGCGGTCGATGTTCCCAGACTGGTCGTAGAGCGCCTTGACGATGTTGCTCAGCCGGTCCAGCGCCGGCTCGGGCTTGCGCCCGTCGCCGCTTGTGGGCACGGGACCGGCCTCGCCAGCCTCCGCCAGCCCAAAACCCTATTCCAGGCATCCGTTTTTGCCTTCCTTCAGAAATAAAGATTGCCGCCAGCGCCGAAAAGTTGGATTGAATCTCCATAGCCCGGGCCAAGCGGCATGGGCAACAACATTGCATGGGAAATGGGAAAAGGCCCCCACTCCCCATACCATCTTATGTGGCGGTGACGACCAGCTTACGGAGGAGATTGGAGCAATGTTCAGGGAAAGACATCGGCAACGTCGCAGACCAGGCACTCCACCCAAGGAGACCATCTTGAGCAGCATCCTGGGCGAGTTCCTTGACCCCATCGATGCACTCTTCACCATCTTTTTCAGCATTCTCTTCGCTCTGCTCTTCACGCTTTCCTATGGCATTCTGATCTACCACGGCGTCATCCCGTCCTCTTTTGCGGGGGGATATGGGCAAGAGTTGTTCGTTACCATCCTGGGGGCCGTCACAGCCTGGGGAATCATCGACGGCGTTCTGTATGTTCTGGGGGAGGGACTCGCGCGGCGTGAGCGCTATCGGCTGCTCCAGTATGTTCAGACCAGCGACAGTGAAGAAGAGGCCGCCAGGGCCATTGCCTCCGAGCTGGATTTCATCCTTGAGCCCATAACCAGCGACGAGCAGCGACATGCACTTTATCATGACATTCGTGCCTATCTGAGCCAGGCGGAGCCTCAGGCGGTTGGCATACAGCGTAGAGATGTGGCTGGTGCAGTGGCGACGGTGCTGCTATCCGTCGTGGCCGTGCTGCCATCCCTGCTGCCGTTGCTGCTGCTGCCTGATAACACCGTGCTGGCAATTCACATCTCCAACGTGGTGTCGTTCATGGTCATCTTCGCCGCGGGTTACGGTTGGGGACTTCACACCGGTACGAATCCGTGGAAGATCGGTCTGCTGCTCTCGTCAGTCTGCCTGGCCATGGTTCTGGTGGCCATGCTGCTGGGAGGCTAGCCTCGCCCGTGGCAGCCCTCCGCGGTAGGCTGACCCACCTGCCTTTGTCGTTGACAGGTCAGGGTGCAGCCTTTAATCTCACCGCCATAGCTCATCCCGCACCACCCTCAAGGGCCTGAAATTGATACCTCGGCGCAAAGGCCAGACCACCGCGAGGTGGCGATGGAGAGCCTCGGGCTGTGCCCTTCAGGGGCCCGCCGGGCTGTCTGACCCCGCGCGGCGCGGCTGCTTTTCTGAGCCCGTGGGGTCTTCATTCACTCAAGGCTGACAACAAGGAGTTTTCATGAATTCGACGCGCGGAAGAAGGGTTGTTGCGGGGGCGGCCATGGCGGTCCTGCTCATGGGAAGTGGTTGTGCCACCATGATTCGTGGGACCGAGGAAGTGCTCAGCATAACGAGTGAGCCTTCGGGAGCCCTGGCCGAGGTCTCCGATGGACAGAAGGGAACGACCCCCTGCCAGATCAAGCTGAAGCGCAATCAGAGCGTGCTCATCAAGTACAGCAAGGATGGCTACGAGCCGGAAACCCTCAGCGTTTTCCCCACACTGGCCGGCTCCGGCGTGATCCTCGGCGGTGTCATCGACTACGGGACCGGAGCCGTCTACAGTCTGGCGCCCAACCCTGCTCACGTGATGCTCAAGCCCAGACAGGCCCAGACCATGACCTCCCCTGTTTCCGTGGGTCCTGAATCGCCACGGAAGAGCTTGACTGAAAGACTCGACGAGCTCGACCAGCTGAAACGGGATGGAAAGTTGACGGACAAGGAATACAAGTCCATGCGGCAGAAGATCCTCGATGAGAGCTGAATCCTGGCGTGGGTGATCCGGATTCACGGTCGCCCGGCCGCCTGCTCCAGCGCCACAAAGGCGGCCGGGTCCTCGAGCGAACCCGAAGCGGGATATGACGTGCGGTGAGCAATGCCAATGAAATCAAGTTATCACGGCTACTGGGGGAAGGCGGAGAGGGACGCAAGCGGGAGTCTATCTTATCATCTGCTGCCCTACCATGGCCTCGATGCAGCGGCGGTTGGGCAGGTGCTCCTCTGCCGTGATGACTCCCTGCGTTGCGGGCTGGCGCGCCTTTTGGGGAGCCAGGGTGAGCCCTTCCTCGGATGGTGGGTGCTCTGTCTTGCACTGCACGATACGGGCAAGTTCAGTGAGGGCTTTCAGAACCTTGTGCCGGATTTGCTTATGGTCCTCAAAGGCAGGAAAAGCTCCAGGGGATATGCGATTCGACACGATGCTCTTGGATTTGCTCTCTGGAAAGACCATCTGTCCAACTCAGCATGGAGAGAGAACTGGTTCTGTGCTGGGGACGAGCGCCGGAAGCGGCACTGGGAGGGGCTGATGGGTGCCCTCATGCGCCCGGCCGCCGGACATCACGGTACTCCTCCGAAGTCGAGTGGAGCGAACAGCCTGCCCATTCGATCATGCGACCATTTTGGTTTTGAAGAGCGAGAGGCGGCGGAAGCCTTCGCCCGTGATGCTGCGAGGGTGATCCTCGGCGGCTTCGAACCGACTGCTGGGGCTCTGGACGAGGGCGTCGGCAGCGGGCTCAGAAAGGTCTCCTGGCTGTTCGCTGGCCTGACGGTGCTTTGCGACTGGCTGGCCTCAGGGTATTTCCCGTTTGTTGCTGAGCCCATGCCCCTGGAAAAATACTGGCAAGACCATGCCTTGCCCCGGGCGGAGCAGGTCTTGACGCAAAGTGGGGTGCTGCCAGCAGCTCCATCTTTTTCCGCAACTCCAGCTTCACTTTTTCCGGCGATCGACGAATTGACCCCTCTTCAACATCATGCCGCGCACTGTGCCGTTGGTGAAGGACCTCAGCTGTTCATCCTCGAGGATGTGACCGGCTCCGGAAAGACCGAAGCGGCAATCATCCTGGCCCAGAGGCTCATGATGCAGGGTCGTGGCGATGGCATCTTCGTCGCCCTTCCGACCATGGCCACATCCAATGCCATGTACGAGCGGCTCGCGGCCTGCTACGAGCGGCTCTTCGAGCCGGGCAGCCGTCCCTCCCTGGTTCTGGCTCACAGTGCGCGCCATCTTTCCAGAACATTCCGCCAATCCCTGGGCGACAGCTATCCTGGAGCTCGAGACGAGATCGGAGAGGAGAAGCCCGCTACGGCCCAATGCGCCGCGTGGCTGGCGGACAACCGCAAGAAGGCCCTGTGGGCTGACGTGGGGGTGGGCACGCTGGACCAGGTGCTCCTCTCGATCCTCCCATCCCGCTATCAGTCGCTCCGACTCGCGGGATTGGCGCGGCGCGTTCTCGTTGTGGATGAAGTCCATGCCTATGACCCTTACATGCATGAGCTCCTGCGGAATCTGCTCCTGTTTCATGCAGCCCTTGGGGGGAGCGCGATTTTGCTTTCGGCCACGATTCCGTCGCGCATGCGTCGGCAGCTGGCTCAAAGCTTCGCGGCAGGTCTCGGAATCGACAATCCGGGTCTGCAAAGCAGCGAGTACCCTCTCGTGACCCACGTCTCAACGTCCTTGTCGGCGGAAGTGGCCCTTGGCGCGGTGCGGAGCCGTCGAATTGAGCAGGCCATCGAGCTCGTCCATGATCTGACAGAGATTCATGAGCGAGTGGTCCGGGTGGCCACGTCAGGCCACTGTGTCTGCTGGATCCGAAACACGGTGCACGATGCCATGGAAGCCTGCGAGATGCTCCGGGCCCATATCCCTAGCGAACGATTGATCCTGTTCCACGCCCGGTTCGCCATGGGGGATCGCCTGGAGGCGGAAGAGAAGGTTTGCGGGTGCTTCGGCAGGAGATCCGATGCCGGGACGCGATCCGGCATGGTCCTGGTGGCCACCCAGGTGGTGGAGCAGTCCCTCGATCTGGACTTCGATGTCCTCATCTCGGATCTGGCGCCCATGGACCTGCTCATCCAGCGGGCGGGCAGACTCCGCCGTCACCCCCGCGACGCGGCGGGCAACCTTCTCAAGGGCGGAGAAGCGCGCGACCTTCGTCCTCCCGAGCCGTTTCTCATCCACGCGCCGGTCCCCTCGGACGATGTTGAAGAGGATTGGTACGAAGGTGCATTTCCCCGTGCGGCCTACGTCTATCCCAGTCACGGGCGTCTTTGGCTGACCGCAAGGCTTCTGGGCGAGATGAAGGGATGGAGGATGCCCGAGGATGCACGGCGGCTGGTGGAGGCTGTCTACTCGGACGGGATGGAGGAGAGGATTCCCTTGCCACTGCTGGCGCGTGACGACCAGGAAAGCGCTAGACGGAGCGCCGAGCGTTCTCTCGCACACCTGAACATGCTCAAGCTCGAAGACGGCTACGCCGCGACTCCCAACCAGTGGGTCGACGACACCCAGGCGCCGACGCGCCTCGGTGAGCTCCAGACCACTTTGCGGCTGGCCCGGTGGAGTGGCGGTGAGCTCGCTCCGTGGCATTCCGAAGGTGATTTTCCCTGGGATATGAGCCAGGTGAGTGTCAGCGCGAGGCTCGTTCATTGCGAGGACGTGCCGAAAGACCATGAGCTGAGGAATGCCGTGGAGCGCTGCAAGGGCGCTCAGCCGGATCACGGCAAATGGAGTGTTCTGGTTCCCTTGAGCATCGGTGAAGACGGTCGCTGGCGGGGTATGGCGCGAGGGCCGAAGGGGGAGCCGGTCATGATCACGTACGACAGCAAAACAGGGCTGAACGTTTTCCGAGCAGGAGACTGAGATGGAATTCAACCTGATTCACGGTCGCTGGATTCCCATTCGCCGAAGGGACGGCACCCGAACGAAGATCGCTCCCTGGGAAATCACGGGGGATTGCGCCTCCAACCCGGTGGCTGTCCTGGACGCGCCCCGGCCGGACTTCAACGGAGCCCTCGCCCAATTCCTCATCGGCGTGATTCAGACGGTGGCTGCACCAGCCAGCGAAGAGGAGTGGGAAAATTCCTTCCTGGAGCCTCCACCGGTCGAGAAGCTGGAAGAAGTTTTTTCGTCGGCCGCTCACGCCTTCAGCCTGGGAGGAGACGGCCCCCGGTTCATGCAAGCCATGGAGCCCCTGGACGGGAAGGAATGGGAGGTCGACAAGCTGCTCATCGATGCACCGGGCGAGAATGCCCTGCAGAACAACCTGGACCTCTTTCTCAAGCGCGGGACCGTCACGATGTTGTGCCCTTCCTGCTGCGCCACCGCGCTCTTTGCCCTGCAGACCAATGCCCCCGCGGGCGGTGCGGGCTTTCGAACCTCGTTGCGCGGGGGAGGCCCTTTGTCCACATTGTTGCTGGGAGACGGGGGGGCGGACGATTCGCTGTGGCGCATGCTGTGGCTGAATGTCCTGGAGAAGGAGGTTTTCTTGCGAGCCTCGGGAAATCCCAAAAAGGAGACCGAGAGCGACATCTTTCCCTGGCTGGCTCCCACTCGAACCAGCGAGAGGAATGGCGGTAGGGATACAACGCCGGAGGATGCTCATCCGGCCCAGATGTTCTGGGGAATGCCCCGCAGGGTTCGCCTGAATTTCGATGATTGTGCCGAAGGAGAATGCGGGGTTTGCGGGTGTGCGACCCCAGGGGGCATCCGCTCGTACCGCGCTCAGAATTACGGGGTCAACTATACGGGGGGATGGCTGCACCCCCTTTCTCCGTACGCTCGCAAGGATGGGGTGCCTTTACCCCAGCATCCCCAACCTGGCGGCATCAATTATCGGCACTGGCTGGGCCTCGTGCAGGAAGATGCCAAGCTACAGCGCGAGCCGGCCCGCATCGTCCACCATTTCATTGAATACCGCCAGCTCGGTGGCCAGTCGTTCCGACTGTGGGCCTTCGGGTATGATATGGACAAGATGAAGGCCCGCTGCTGGTACGAGTCCATCATGCCGCTGATTCCTTTGCCCACAGGGATCCGGGAAGATTACGAGTCCAAGGTCGCCGGGATGGTGCGCGCCGCGCATGAGGTGGCGGGGAATCTTCGCAGGTCCGTGAAGAAGGCCTGGTTCAAAAGGCCAGGGGATGTCAAGGGCGATACGGGCTTCATCGACAGCAGGTTCTGGCAGGATACCGAGGGAGAATTCTATGCTGGGCTTGAGCACCTGAGGGCCGCCCTGGAAAAAAATGAAGAGGATGCACTGGCGGAGGCGATGCGAAGCTGGCACATGACCCTCTGCCGCGCCTCACAGGCCCTCTTCGATTCCCTGGCATGGGAGGGACCCGTCGAGCATGCCGACCCCAAGCGGGTGGTCCTGGCACGGCGCGACCTGGAGAGGCTCAACAAGAACAAAAAGATCACCGTGGATCTCCTGGGGCTGCACGCTGCCGAGAGATGCGTCCGCTGAGGCAGCCTTGGGATCCTGTCCGGAGCGTGTTGTTCCTCGCGCAGGCCCGAGGGATGCGAGACCCTCATCCAGCCCGGCTGTAGGCATCCCGGAAGGAGGGGAGAACGTGAGATTTTATAAGCGGTTGAAGTCCAGGGGCTCGCTTTTTCCGGCGGCGATCTCTTTTTTGGCTTGCCTGGCCCTCTCGTGGAGAATGTGCCTGGACTTCTCCAAAGATCTTTCTCAACGGGCGTCGTTCCGCAACTCATCGAGATAGGCGCGCAGGTGCTCCACCACCTGGTTTTGTGCGGGCTCGGGCAGTGTTTCCAGCATTCTTGCCACGGTTGTGATGCCGGGTAAGGACATGAATCATCTCCTTCTCATGGCTTTTTCTCAATAAGCATGGATTTATCACCGATGGTGAACGCCTGATAACTCCCCAGCGATTGGACTCCCGGGTGGCCGAGACCCTTCGCGGCTGGAGATGTCGGGCAAAAGAAAAGGAGTGGGCATGGGTGAGCCGAAATACCTCAGATTTCAGCCTGGGACCGATGCCGCCGAGGTCCTGACCCAATGGTGGCGTGCCCTGGAAGGGGACCGAGGGCAGCGGGCAGCGCTCCGCCGTTGCGGAAGTCTCCTGGAAGTGGTCTTCGTACCGGCGTTCCATGGACTGTATGGAAGCCTCCTGTCCCATGGCCGGGTCGATGCGGAAAAGCTGGCCCTGGTGGCGGGACTGGCTGCCCATGTGAAGGCCCACGTTCCCGTTTCTTCGGACGGGAGTGTTGCGGCCCAGATGGCCCAGGCGCGGCCCGGCGGCCAAACGGCGTTAATGTGCGGCCTGCGCTTCCGCCGCCTGCTCAAAATCCAGAGCCGGGAAGAGCTGTTCCCGGCCATGGTGCGGGTCATCCGGCTGCTCGGGGGTCGGCTGGACCTCGTGGACCTTGCCCGAAGCGTCTACGACTGGAATGAATGGACACGCAGGCAATGGGCCTTCGACTACTACACCCGCGCACCCAGGAATGAAGCCTGAATCTTCGCAAAAGGAGACCGCCGTATGAGCAGATTCATCCAGCTCCATCTGTTGACTTCGTACCCGCCCTCCAACCTCAACAGAGACGACCTGGGGCGGCCCAAGACCGCTGTCATGGGCGGCAAAACCCGCCTGCGCATTTCATCCCAGAGCCTCAAGCGCGCCTGGCGCACTTCGGACCTCTTCATGGAGGCTCTCGCGAGCCATGTGGGCACTCGGACCAAGGAAGTGGGTATCCAGGTCTACAAAAGGCTTATTGAGAGGGGCGTATCGGAAAGGAAGGCCAGGGAATGGGCCCGGCAGGTGGCGGCGGTCTTCGGCGCCCTCAAGAGTGCCTCAACCGACAAACCGCTTCAAGATCTGGAGGTCGAGCAGTTGGTCCACTTCGCACCGGCGGAGATCCAGGCGATCGAGCTTTTGGCCGACAAGCTGGCTGCCACGGGCGAAGCGCCGTCGAAAGACGACCTGAATCTCCTGACGCAAAAACACACCGCCGTGGACATTGCCATGTTCGGGCGGATGCTTGCCAACGCCCCAGCCTACAGCATGGAGGCTGCCGTGCAGGTGGCCCACGCCGTCACCGTCCATGAAGTGGCCGTGGAAGACGACTATTTCACGGCGGTGGACGATCTGAACCGTGGCGAGGAGGACATGGGGGCAGGGCATATCGGGGAGACGGAATTCGGCGCCGGGGTCTTCTACCTGTATGTGTGCATCAACCACCAGCTTCTCGAGGAAAACCTGGGCGGAGATACCCCTCTCGCGAGCAAAGCGCTGGGGGCTATGGTGGAAGCCGCGGCCAAAGTGGCTCCCACGGGCAAACAGAACAGCTTCGCATCCCGTGCCTATGCATCGTACATCCTCGCAGAAAAGGGCGATCAGCAGCCTCGATCCCTTTCCGTCGCTTTTCTGAAGCCGGTGCGGGGAAACGACCTGCTGGCCGAAGCGATCACGTCCTTCGAATCCACCCGCAGGAACATGGATGCGGTGTACGGGTCCTGTGCCGAGGCGGTCAAGACCCTGAACGCACAGCTGGGGGAGGGAAGTCTCGAGGAGATCATCCGGTTCGTCCAGGAGTGAGCCATGCCTGAATACCTGCTGTTTCGCCTGTATGGCCCCCTCGCCGCTTGGGGCGACATTGCGGTGGGGGAATACCGGCCGAGCTTTGCCCATGTCAGCAAGTCGGCTGTCATGGGGATGATCGCCGCGGCACTGGGGCTCCGCCGGGAGGATGAAGCCGCTCAGCGGAGTCTGGCGGAGCGCTGGTCCTTCGCGGTGAAGGTGGATGCCATGGGGCTGCTGCTGAGAGACTACCATACCGCTCAGGTGCCGCCTGCTCGAAAGGGAATCCGGCATGCCACTCGTCGCTCCGAGCTGTCCTATCCGGTTCTCAGCACGATCCTTTCTTCGCGGGATTACCGATCGGACGCGGTCTACACCGTTGCACTGCGGGCCACGGGGGAGGCGGGTCCCTATTCCCCCCGGGGTGTCGCGGAAGCACTTCGGAAGCCCGCGTTCACACTTTACCTGGGCCGCAAGTCCTGCCCTCCCGCCCTCCCGCTGCAGCCCCAGTTGCTGAAGTGCCAAACCCTCCGCGATGCTTTTGAGTCCGTACGCTTCCCAGATGAATCTTTTCTCGCTCCCATCTTGCAATCGGTAGAACAGTCCCTGGTTTACTGGGAGGGGACGGAGCACATCGGCTATGATCCTCAGCACGTGATCACGCGCCGCGATGATCCTGTAAGCTGCAAGCGGCGTCAGTTCGGTGAGCGGAGCGAGCTCTATGCGGGCCTGGCGCGAAGGAAGGAGGAATGAACATGGTCTTCAGCAGGATCGAGCTCGATCGGGCCTCCGCCCAGGTGCAGGAGATACTTCAACTGACCCGTGGCGACGGCTACCAGGATCATCGGCTGGTCTGGTCCCTTTTTGCCGACGGGCCAGAGCGCCGTCGGGACTTCCTGTATCGTCGCGAAACTTCACAGGGCTGGCCCGTGTACTATACGGTGTCCGAGCGCCCTCCCGCCGAGGTGGAAGGCCTGTGGCGGGTCAGCAGTAAGCCCTACCGGCCGAATCTGAAAGTCGGTGATGTGCTTTGCTTCTCACTGCGAGTGAATCCTGTCCGAACCAAGAGCGATCCCCAAAAGGGTCATCATCGGCATGATGTGGTCATGGATGCCAAAAGACGACTGAGGGCGGATGGGGGCTCCGGTGTGTCACACTGGCTTGATGAGATCGTGCGGCAAGAAGGGGAGGCATGGCTGGAAGGGCGCTGCACCAGTCACGGATTCAGCTTCCGGAAATCCGAGCTCATTGTGGACGGTTATCGACAGCATGTTCTGCATAAAAAGAAGATCAAGATCAGCTTCAGCACCATGGATTTCAATGGTGTTCTCAGGGTTACGGAGCCATCATTGCTCCTCAACGCCCTCTGCCGGGGGATCGGCCCGGCCAAGAGCTTCGGCTGCGGCCTCATGATGGTGAAGCGACGATGAGCGAGCCGATTCTTCCACCGTTGAAGCCCATCCCCATCAAGGACCGGATTTCGGTGCTGTTCCTCGAGAAGGGAAACCTGGATGTCCTGGATGGGGCCTTC
>JALOPI010000007.1 GCA_025453975.1 Syntrophobacteraceae bacterium | reverse complement strand
CCCCGAAACACTCGCCGTGATCGTGTAGCTCTTGAGAGCGAAGCTCGCCGTGATGCTGCCGTCGCCTGCCACTTTGCTGAACGTGTAGCTGGAGACCGGTCCCTGGGACACCTGGTTCACCAGAACGTCCTGGATGCGGTAGCCCTCCTGGGCGCTGATGGTGTACGTCTGGCTCCCCCCATGGCTCACCTGCGTCGTCCCCGTGGGCGTGATGGTGCCGCCGCTCCCCGAAACGCCCGCCGTGATGGTGTACGTCTTCGGTGCGAAGCTCGCCGTGATGCTCCCGTTGTCCGCCACGCTGCTGAACGTGTAGCTGGAGACCGGTCCCTGGGACACCTTGTTCACCAGAACGTCCTGGATGCGGTAGCCCTCCTGGGCGCTGATGGTGTACGTCTGGCTGCCCCCATGGCTCACCTGCTTCGTCCCCAGGGGCGTGATGCTCCCGCCGCTCCCCGAAACGCTCGCCGTGATCGTGTAGCTCTTGAGAGCGAAGCTCGCCGTGATGCTCCCGTTGTCCGCCACGCTGCTGAACGTGTAGCTGGAGACCGGTCCCTGGGAAACCTGGTTCACCAGCACATCCTGGATCCGATAGCCGTCCTGGGCGCTGATGGTGTACGTCTGGGATCCCCCGTGGCTCACCTGCGTCGTCCCCTGGGGCGTGATTCCTGGGCGCTGATGGTGTACGTCTGGGATCCCCCGTGGCTCACCTGCGTCGTCCCCTGGGGCGTGATGCTACCGCCGCTCCCCGAAACACTCGCCGTGATCGTGTACGTCGGGACGACGGGGACAAAGCTGGCCGTGATGGTCTGGGGCGCCTCGACGGCAGAAAAAGTATGACTCGCCTGGGGCCCCATGGAGACATTACCCACCATCACGTTGGCGATCTGATAGCCCGGCTGGGCCGCGATCTGAAAGGTCTGGCTCCCACCGGACTTCACGAAAACCGTGGCCGCTGGCGAAATCGAGCCTCCCGTCCCCGCGGTCGGGACGATGGTGTGGCAGACCAGCTCTTCGGAGTAGTCGCTCTGATTGTTGGATTCGTCATAGGCCGTGGCGGCGAAATAATAGGTCTTGCCATCCGCCAGGTTGGGCCATGTGTAAGTGGTCCCCTTTCCGGCGTCCACGGAATTCGGATACGCTCCGCTGGCATGACCGTAGTGGAGCCGGTAGCCCGCCACCGGCTCCGCGTTGGCATCCCAGGCCAGGGTCACCTGGGCCGCGTGAAGACTGGCTTGAGTCAGAAGAAGGATGGATGAAATGATACACAGGATGAGGGTCAGGGTAAGGAAAAGCTGACTTCGCTCGGGCCGTTTTCGAAACTTGTGCACGTACATTCCGGAACCTCCTTGGAGTGAAGCCGCGGATGATGCAGCCTCATGGTTCCGGAATGCAGCTCAAGCCGACCGAGCACTGGAGACGCGACTCAAGTGCTCAGTCGCAGCTGTCCCACCAGTGCTGTATCAGCCCGGCAACCCTGCTACCGTATCCCGCCGAGGCGGAACTTAGGCCAGTGGCTTTGCGTCCTACCCTTTCGAGTAGTTTGCCCTTGACAGACTGTCGACCGATGTCAATCCACCGATCAAAAAAACCCAAGCATCACGTCGGTGACTCCTTCAAATTCCTTGAGCCCTATCGACCGGTCCGTACTTTGTGCACGGCGCCCAGACCTCACCGGATGCCCATCTCCAGTGCCGTGATCTAAAGGCCGGCACCGGCGGAAACATCCTCGGCGGTTCCATAAGCCATGAAATAGACCATGGGAACCACCACCAGGGTGAACAGCGTCGAAACGGTGATACCGAAGATCAGGGCCCAGGCCAGTCCTGAAAAAATCGGGTCGAGGGTGATGGGCCAGGCCGCCAGCATGGCACCGAAGGAGGTCAGGAAAATGGGGCGAGTCCTCAGGGCTCCGGCCTCGATGAGCGATGGCACCAGCGGCATGCCCTCCTTTCTCCGCTCTTCCACGAACTCGATGAGGAGGATGGAGTTTCGGGTGGCGATCCCCGCCAGGGCGATCATCCCGATCATGGCCGTTGCGGTGAAGTAGACCGGCGCCTGCCAGCCGTTCACAGTCTCGGCGGAAACGAGGTTCAGAAGCCAGAAGCCCGGGAGGATCCCGATGACGGAAAGGGGCAGGGCGATGAGCTGGATGGCCGGAAGAAGATAGCTCCCCGTCTGATAGAGGAGCAGCAGGTAAATGCCCAGCACCGCCACTCCAAAAGCGATCCCCAGGTCCCGGAACACCCGAAGCGTGATGTCCCATTCTCCCTCGCCGGACCAGACCACCCTGAAGCCCTGCAGCGCCGGATCCCTTTCCACATCATCCTGAAGCTTCAGAACGGCCTCGGCGGGAGGCACCCCGGCCGTCTCCCCGAAGACATAAACGACGGGCACCAGGTTCTTGTGATAGATGGGCTGATCGATCACCGTCTCCTCGAAGGAGCCGAGGTCTTTCAGGTAAACCCGCTGTCCCCCCGTCCCCGCGAGGACGATCTGCTCCAGATCTTCGGGGCGTGACCGCATCTCCCGGGGAAGCCTGATCTCGATGGGAAGCGGATTCACTTCGTCCTCCAGACGCAGGGTGGCCACGCGGCTGCCTTCCACCAGCCCGGCCAGGGTTTCGACCATCATCGCATCGCTGATGCCGTGGAGGGCCGCCTTGGCCTGGTCCGGCTTGAACACAAGCTTTCTCTGGGGAGCGACCAGGACGTCGTCCACATCCACCACCCCTGGCGTCCCTTCCATCAGCTCCCTGACCCTTCGGGCGGCGGCCGCAAGCGCTTCATGGGAGTCCGGGCCCCCCTTGTAGACTTCGGCCACCATCGTGGCCACCACCGGCGGACCCGGCGGGCTTTCCACGATCTTGATGTTGGCGCCGAATTCCTCGGCGATGTCCTTGAGATCGTCTCTCAACCGCAGGCCCAGCACATGGCTCTGCTGGCTCCGCACCTTCTTCCCCACGAAATTGACGCGGAGGTCGGCCACGTGGGCTCCCCGCCTCAGGTAGTAGTGCCGGACCAGCCCATTGAAATCCATGGAGCTCCCGGTGCCGACGAACGTGCTCACATCCGTCACCTCGGGGGCCCGCACCAGGTAGTGCGCCAGAGCATGGGCGGCTGCCTCGGTGCGCTCCAGGGATGTCCCCTCGGGCATGTCCACCACCACCTGCAGCTCGTTCTTGTTGTCGAAGGGGAGCATCTTGAGGGGCACCCGACGGCTGGTCACGAGCCAGACCGCGGCCGCCAGGAGGAGCACGACCACCAGCACGATACCCCAGCGCAGATCGCGGCGGCGAATGACAGGGGTCATCACGCCCTCGTAAGCCCGGTGCAGTCCCGACTTACCGGTCTCGGCCCGCCCGCGGCCGTCCCCCCCGTGGCCGTCATGCCTCAGCATGCGAAGCGAAAGCCAGGGGGTGATGGTGAACGCCACCAGCAGGCTCATGAGCATGGCCACGGGCACGTTCAGGGCCATGGGGGCCATGTAGGGGCCCATCATGCCCGTGATGAAGAACATGGGCACGAACGAGATGATGACCGCCAGTGTCGCCAGGATGATGGGGGGACGCACCTCGTTGACCGCGCTGACCACGGCCCGCTCGGGTGGCTCCTTCCCCATGGCGAAGTGACGGTGGATGTTCTCGACGTCCACGATGGGATCGTCCACCACCAGCCCCAGGGAGAGGATCAGGGCAAAGAGGGTGACCCGGTTGATGGTGTACCCCAGGAAGAGATTGATGAGGAGCGTGAAGCTGAAGGTGACGGGCACGGCCAGGGCGATGATGATGCCCTCCCTCCACCCCAGGCTGTAGGCCAGAAGGATCACCACGATCACGATGGCCACCCACAGAGCCTCCACCAGCTCGTTGACCTTCTCGTCGGCCGTCCGTCCGTAGTTCCTGGTGACGCGAAGATGCACCCCCTCGGGCAGCACCTCCCTCGCAAATCGCTCCCCTTCCCGAACGACCTCCTCCGAGACCCACACGGCATTGGTCCCCTTCCGCTTGGCCACCCCCACCGTGACGGCGGCATAATCCTGGAGCCGCCCCAGGCCTTCGGGGCTCTCACCCCCTTCGGCCGCTGGATCCATGGATGTGTAGGCCCGCTCTCCGAGATAAAGCCGGGTATAGCTCTCGGGCTCGGCGGGTCCGTCCAGAACCCGTGCCACGTCCCGGAGGTAGACGGGCTGCAGGTCACTCACGCCGACGACCAGGCCTTCCAGCTCCGCCGCGCTTTGGAGCCGCCGCCCGGCATGGAGCCGAACCTCGGCGCTCCCCTCCGTCAGGCTCCCCACCGGCAGGGTGAGGCTGGATCCCCGGATGGCGCGCTGAATGTCCTGAACCGTCACCCCGTAACCCGCCATGGTCGCGGGGATCACGCCGACCGAGACCGTTCTGGGTCGACCTCCCACCAGGGTGACGCGCCCGGCGTTCTTGACGGCCTGGAGGCGGATCTCGAGCTCCTCGGCCAGGCGCCTGAGGGCGTAATCCCCATGGATATCACTGAAGAGAGTGAGGCTGACGATGGGAACGTCGTCGATCTCGACGGGCTTGACCACCCAGCCGGAAACGCCGGGGGGGATCAGGTCCACGCTGGAATGAATCTTATTGTAGAGCTTGACCCAGCTCCTCTCACGGTCTTCGCCCACGTAGAACCTCACGGTGACGACAGCCTGGGAAGGATGGCTCACGGAATAGACATATTCCACCCCATCGATCTGGGCGAGAAGCTTCTCCAGGCGAGTGGCCACCTGGCGCTCCACCTCCCGGGCCGAAGCGCCGGGCATGCTCACCAGAACGTCGGCGATGGGAACGACGATCTGGGGGTCCTCCTCCCGGGGGGTCACGGCCAGGGCCACGACTCCCGCGACCAGGCTGACGAGGATGAGGAGGACCGAGAGGTTTCCCCGCAGAAACGCCTCCACCAGACGCGTCATCCACGCGTGGGATCCGTGCTCCATGCCGCTCATGGAACCACCACCTCTTCCCCCTCGTCCAGCCCCGACAGAATCTCCACCAGCTCGCCGTGCCCGGGGCCCGGGGTGACGAAACGTCTTTCCTTCCCCCGATGGGGATGCCACACCGTCACCAGGGTAAGCTGGCCCACCTCCTGTAACGCCCCCTTGGGGACCACCACGGAATCGTATTCCCCCTGGGGAATCTGGACACGGCCAAACATGCCGTTCACCAGCTCCCGATCCGGCGGCAGGCTCACCCTGGCCAGCAGTGTGCGCGTGGCGGGGTCGGACCTGGGCTGAATCTCCCGCAGCTTTCCGGAAAAGCTCCGGCCCAGGGCATCGATGCGCACGTCCAGCTCCTGGCCCACCAGAACGCTGGGCAGGACCGACTCCGAGAGGTGGACGTGGAGCTCCGGACGAAGGGGTGAATCCAGATAGAACAGGGGCTGCCCCGGAGCCGCCATGTCCCCCACGTCCACGGTCTTGCCGAGCACCTTCCCCGAGAACGGGGCGCGGATCACGGTATGGTCCAGCATCGACCGGGCTTCGCTCACGGCGGCATCCATCTGCCGCAGCTGGGCCAGGGAGCGGCCGATGTCGCTCTCGGCGGCCTGAGCCTCCTTGAGGAGAGCCCGCAGCTGGGCTTCGACCATATCCTTCTGAGCCCGGGCGTGCTCCAGCTGCTGGCCCGTCGCCGCCCGGTCTCGATGAAGGCCCTCGGTGCGGCGATGATCCGAAACCACCCGCTCCCGATTGGCCCTGGCCGATTCCACCTGGGCGCGGGTCGAGACGAGCCGAGCCCGCGCAATCTCCACGCCCTTCTCCACGGCCGCGCGCTGCGCCTCGGCCTGAGCCACCCGGGCCTGGATCTCGGCATCGTCCAGCACGGCCAGGATGGCGGCAGGCCCCCCCCCGCCCTCCCCTCCCGTCACCAGGTCACCCTCGCGCACCCGAATCTCCTTCACCTGAGCCATGATGCGGCTCGACACCTGGGCCTCGCTCTGGGCCCGAACGGTTCCCACCTGTTCCATGAGCAGGGGAAAGGAGCGGCGCTCCACTCGAGCCGTCTTGGGCCGCTCCTCCATCGGCGATGTGGATTCGGGCCGCCCGGTATCGACCTTCCGGGCGAAGCCGCCCGCAAGCCATACCATGAGGCCGACGAGTGTGACCACCACGGCCGCGATCTTGAGGGCCTCGCGGGAAAAACGGCCCATTTTCTTTTGGTCGCTGCGCTCGGACACGGACGCCTCCAGGGGTTCCTCGCGTGAGGTTTCTGGTACCGCCAGGCATGATCCCTCCATCGAGGGCCGGCTCCCCGGCTCAAGCCCGAATGCCGGCTGACCCGCGGGGGGGCGTGCTCGCCCGGCGATACTGATTTCAGCTTTCCGATTACCGGTTGCACCCTCCCAGCCGATGATCCCTGGCGCTTGCCCCAAGTCGGGCTCCACCCGAATCCGGATCTCAGCCGTCGATCTTGTCGGCAAAATCGCCCAGTGACCGCCTCAGATAAGCCTGGGCGATCCTGCCGTCGAAGAGGGAGGCCATGAAGGCAACTTCCGCCTGAGTCCACGCCAGCTCGGCCTGCAGCAGCGCCTCCACCGTCACCACCTGCCGCTCATAAAGCCGCCGCACCTCCTCCAGGGCTTCCTGGGCGTAAGTCCTTCTCTCGGACATGACCCGGATCTTCTCGGCGGCTTCGTGAAGAGCCATGGCGGCCTGATGGACCTCCAGGGCGATGTCCAGGGCGACCTGCTTTCCACGCGCTTCCATTTCCTTGAGCCTCGCCTGGGCCTCGCGCATCCTGGAGAGGGTGAGGCCACCTTCAAACACCGGCCAGGTCGCCTGAATCCCCAGGAGCCAGCTGTTGGGAACATCGTCCCATTTCTCGGTATTCCACTGGTAGGCCCCCGTGGCCCCCAGACGGGGCAAAAATCCTCCACGGGCGGATCGGACCCGCTGAGTCGAAGCATCGACGAGGGACTTCACGGCCGCCATCTCAGGGCGGCGGGCCAGAGCCTGGCGCACCAGCTCCTCCCGCGAAACTCCTGGCGGGGCGACGGACGCCTCGGCCGGGGACAGTGAGGAAGACGGCATCTCCGCTTCCCGTATCGGGCGGGCGATCAGCCGTTCCAGGGCAGCTTGCAGCTTCCGGGCCCCCGATCGGGCCGTCACCAGGTTTCCCTCCATTTCCGCGCGGCGGGCCTTCAAGCGCGTCACCTCGCTGGGGAGGACCACCTCGGCCCGGAGCCGCGCTTCGCCAAGCTCCAGATCGATCCGGGCCGCATCCAGGGCCCGCTCGGCCACGCCAATGAAAGCAAGGGCCTGGAGCCACTGGTAGTAAACCTCCGCCGCCTTGGCCACGAGCTGGTTGCGGCCTGTCCGAAGCTCGGCCCCCGCCGCGCCCTTCTGGGCCAGCGCGGCTTTCCGGTCAAACCAGCGGCTGCCTCCCTGAAAGAGCATCATCTCCCCCTGCAGCTTCGTGGCAAAATCCTGCTGCGCTCCGGGATCGTTGAAATCGGTCGAAGGCAAAAGCCGGCGCTGATTGATGATGTTCATGGCGGCGAACACCGGATTGCTCGTGATGCTGAAATCCTCTGACACCACGAGCCTCGGGAAAAAGGACGCCTCCGCCTGCCGGACCTGCTCGGAGGCCGCATGGATACGCTGACGCATCTGGTCCAGCTCGGGACTGGCTTCCAGCGCCTCGCGGACGACCTGCTCGAGGCTGAGGGCTCCGGCTTCCTCCACCGGCGGATCGGACCGCTCCCCGTCCCGCCCGGAGCCCGGCTCCACCCAATGAACCTCGAGGACACCCTCGTAAGGCTCCGAGGGTACAGCCGGTCTCGAAGCACCGCAGCCGCAGATCCCCAGAACCAGGAGCCATCCCCCGATGAGGAGAAGACTCACCCGCCCCGCCTCGAAGCTTCCATTCAATTCACTAAAATGCCTCATGAAACTCCCCACGATCAAGATGGCGCGGACGGGGGTTCTCGGCCGCAAGGCCGAGGCTCCTGATTGGCCCAGCTACAGGTCACCTGGATTCAGAATATCAAAGCCCCGGGAACTTCACAAGAATACACGGCCCCTTCCACCCAGGCCCGTCCCGCTCCATGGACCGATCCGAGAGCGAGATGACCCTTGTTCCGCGCTGGCTTCGTGGGGCCTGAGCCATGACTTTCTCCATGCCGCGGTAGCCACCCGCGCAAACGATCTTATATTGATCGAGTATTTTTGGAACCCTCGACACCCGTGAAGCCAACTCTTCTTTCCGGAGGAACGTGATGAATCTTTCCGAATATTTCGAGAATACCAAGGGCCGTGGAGTCCTGGCCACCGCCGACGCCGAAGGCAAGGTGGACGCCGCCGTCTACGCCTCCCCTCACATCCTGGACGGCGAGCTCGTGGCCTTCATCATGCGCGATCGACTCACCCACCACAATCTTCAGTCCAACCCCCATGCAGCTTACCTTTTCATGGAAGACGGCCCGGGGTATAAAGGAGTTCGCCTGTTTCTGACCAAGATCCGGGAAGAAAAGGACAGTGTTCTCCTGTTTTCCATCCGTCGCAAGGAATACGATGAATCGGATGAGCAGCGGGGGCCGCTCTTCCTGGTGGTGTTCAGGGTGGACAAGATCCTTCCCCTGATCGGAGCCGGCAGCTCATAACGAAACGGGACGTTTGCTGATGCGGGATGGTCCGGGGAACAGCCCCGGGGGTATGAGGCCTGTCTGCTGTCTTGCGCTCATCGAGCTGAACCGGGCAGGAAGCTTCGGGCCGATTCCGCCTTGGCGGAACGTTCCGTGCCTGCTCTTTGCCTTGAAGGCGAAGCCCGGACTGGCCCATGCCATCCCATCCCCGACCTGAATCATCCGGATGGAGGCCGATTGCGCACCCGCGGCTCGCTGCTTCCCCCTGCCGCCCCAACGATGAAAGCATCAGCGGGTGGGCAGCGGCGATCCAGGGATTTGCATCGGGGCTCTCCCCAAGGTAATATACGCCATCAGGCCCCGAGCATCCAGGCCTCGTAACCCCATTCGACCAGGAGGAGAAAAATGGCGGCTCCCCAGAAGCTTTCCACGAAGCTGGCCCGCAAAATTGAGGAAACGGCCGGAAAGCACTCCGTTTTTGAGGATGCGGCTCGCACCCTGCCCATTCCGGTGTGCTCGTCGGTCCTGGGCCAGGACGGAAAGATCCGGCCCGTGGTCTTCAAGGAGTCCGTAACGATCCTCACCTGCAAAGATCCCGAGGGCGCCGAAAAGACTTTCGCCAGGACCATGGCCAGGCACAGGAATATCGTTCTGGAAGCCGTGCCGTCGGACCCCCTCCATCAGGTGACGGGGAAGCGGGTGGCGGTGCTCTTCTCCGGAGGCCCCGCGGCGGGAGGACATAATGTTCTGGCGGGGCTCAAGGCCGTCCTGGGGAAGAACAACTCGCTCCTCGGCATCCGCAAAGGCCCCAAGGGTCTGCTCAACGGAGATGTCTTCGAGATCACCACCCAGGACATTCAGAAGATTTTCAACACGGGGGGATTCGATTTTCTGGGCACCGACCGGACGAAGATCAAGACACCCGAGCAGTTCCGAAAGGTCAAGGAGACGGTCCAGAAGAACCGGCTGGACGGTCTGATCATCGTCGGGGGTGACGACTCCAACACCAACGCCGCCTTCATCGCCGAATACCTGGAACGGGAGGGCGTCAAGTGCAGCGTCATCGGCATCCCCAAGACCATCGACGGAGACATGGCCGTGGATGATCTCCTTCCCATCTCGTTCGGCTACGATACGGCCACCAAGGTCTACTCGGAGCTGGTCGGCAACCTGAACCAGGATGCCGCCTCCGCCGTGAAATACTATCACTTCGTGAAGCTCATGGGGCGAACCGCCAGCAAAATCACTCTCGAGGTGGCGCTTCAGACCAAGCCCGCCATCGCCCTCATCTCCGAGGAGATCGCCGAGAAGAACCTCTCCCTCGATGGTCTCGTGGACTACATCGTTCGCATCATCGCCGAGCGAAGGCTCAAGGGAATCAACCACGGCGTCGTCCTGGTCCCCGAGGGTCTCATCGAGTTCATCCCCGAGATGGGGAACCTCATCCGGGAGCTCAACAAGGTCCTGGCCGAGTACGAGATGGACATCAAGGATCTCCCGACCCTCAAGAACAAGCAGGAGTTCATCTACCCCCGCCTGTCGCCGCAGTCGGCTCAGCTCATGGCTTCCCTGCCCGAAGAGATCGAAGAGACGCTTATCCTGGACCGTGACGACCACGGCAATGTCAAAGTGTCCCAGATCGAGACGGAGAAGCTGCTCATCGAGAAGATCCGTTACAAGGCCTCCGAGATGAAACGCCACACGGACAAGTACTTCGGCGAGGGAGAGGGCAGGATCCCCGCGACGCCGGACCAGATCGAGAAGTTCAAAACCTATACACTCTCGACCCAGTCCCATTTCCTGGGCTACGAAGGTCGAAGCGGCAAGCCCACGGCCTTCGATGCCGCCTTCACGTTCCTGCTGGGGCTCACGGCGGGCTCCCTCGTGCTGGATGAGCGAACGGGCTACATGGCGGCGGTCACCGATTTCGACCGGGGGGGCAGGATCCTCGGCATTCCCCTGGCCGGCCTCATCCAGTGCGAGGAGCGGAAGGGGAAGGAGGAGCTGGTGATCGAGAAGTCGCTGGTCAGGACTGACTGTCCATCTTTTCGATTCTATTCGGAGCACCGGGATGAGTGGGCCCGGGAAGACCTGTTCAGCAGCCCGGGTCCCGTGCAGCACTGGGGACCCACCGCAAGGCAGCTGCCCATCCTCGTCGCTCTCGATCAGGGCTACGATGATTTCACCACCTTCAACCTGGGAGAGGAATGTCAGGTGAAGCTGGAATGAGGCCAGGGGGAACGGCCGGGCCACCGCCACCAGGCCCCGGGCGCGGCCCGATGTCGGGAGGGCTCCCACGGCTGGCGATCATCGCCCGAGCTTCTTCATGACGATGCGGGGCTCAGCCATACCCGATCCTCCGGCTTCGGAGCCGGCCCGTTCCCCGAAGGCCGCACCCGTGTAGCCTTCTCGGAGGGTCACCGAAGCGCAAGGTCCCCGGATGGAGGTTCCGGCGCAGATCTTTCCGTGAACTTTCACCATCGGTCGACGGGAGTCGCCGACAGCCCAGTCGGTGATGGTGGAAAGCTCGCCAGTCAGCTGCGCCATATGGTCCCCGATCTCGCGCATGCGCTCTTTATGCCGTGCTATGGACGACTTGAGCTGGTCCTGATCCTCCAGGAGCCCTTCCAGCATTCGGGCCACATCCTCGATGCCGGCCTCAACGGCTTCCAGCTCTCGACGCAGCGAGGCCGCTTCCTCGGCAAAACCCGCCTCATCGGCATCGGCAATCCGCTCCAGATGACCGCGCTGCTGCCGGATGGCCCGGTCCTGCTCCTGGGCCAGCTCACCAATGCGCCTTTCCACCTCGGCAAGCCTCTCCTTCAAGACAGCCGCGCCGGCATCCTCGCGATCGTACTCTTCCCGAGCCGCCGCCAGCATCGACCTGCACGCCTCAGCCTGTTTTTCGGCGATGGGATCGTAACCGATACCCAGAGCGCACGGCTTGGAACGATCGGACCCGATATTCTGGGCCTCGATTCCGCGTCTGGCCACGATGATCGACGACAGGATCGTCCCTCGCCGGGTCACACATTTGCCGGAGGTACTGATGCGGGAATCCACGATGCCGCGGTCCGCGACGACGTCGCCCATGGCCTCGACGTGGGAGGCATGGATGTGCATGCCCTTGACGGAGGCCTGGGTTCGGATCCGGGCTCCCAGAATCCCCCCGAACGCCATCACGTCCCCTTCCACATCGATCTCCGCCTTCCCGACCTCGCTGGCGATGAGGCTCCCCGCCTTGACCTTGAACCCATCCTGGACGACACCCCCCACCAGAACACTTCCCGCAAACTCGATGTTGCCCGTCTCGAAGCTGACGTCTCCAGGGATATAAAGCTCGGGAAGAACCGAAATCCTCCCGTAGGCGGAAATCTGTGGACGCCCGTCCACCCTGGCCAGCGCCTGGAGCCTGTCCGGGGAAAGCTCGGCACCGGGGCCCACCAGCAGGGGCAGATCCCTGGCCGCCCGGACCGGGATCTCCTGCCCGTGGACGTCCACTCCGTCGATGCCCGGAACGGCTGGAGTTTTCTCCGCCAGGACATCTCCCCCGCGGACCTGGGGGATCATGCCGCGATCCTTCAGATCGACGACGCTGGCCGCGTCATCCGCCGAAACACCCCCCGCCAGGCTGGAATCGACGAGAAACCGGATCTCGGCGGGCCGCGAGGGCTCGGGCGGGATGCCACGGGCCACTTCGAAGGCTCGTCCCGGCATCCCTTTTTGGAGAATGATCCCCCGGAGCGCCTCGTCATCGAGGATGCCGAAGTTGATCCCCCTGGATCGAAGATAAGCCTCGAGATCACGGGGCCGGTACCAGGCAGGCAGGGCTCGATTCACGCGGAGGAAAGCCACCAGGCCGTCCGGCGAGATCTGGACTTCCAACGCGGATTCCTCCATCTCCATCCAGACGGCGTCATCAGTGGCTTCCGCGGGCTCCGCATCAGCCGGCGGCTCCGGCCCTGGAGGTTCGGAGGTCTGGGTCTCGATCCGCGAGCAGGTATGGGAAGGGGATCGCTGACAGCGCGCGATGGCGGCGTTGATGGCCTTGAGGTGGCGGGCGCTCAGAAGACCTCCCTGGTGAAGGAGATCCCCCAGCGCCGCGAATTGTCCGGTTTCCTTGTATAGCCGGGTCTGCTGCCGAAGGGCTTCGTCGATGCTCTCCTGGGTGACGAGGCCGTTTCGAAGGGCTATGCGCCCGAAAAGCCGGTCGGGCTTTCGGAGGATGGCGAGGTTCAGGGCTCGCGTCAGGAGCTTGAGCTGCCTGGCCGATATCGATTCGAGATGCAGCAGGACATCGCCCAGAGCCGCGGGCTCCCCACTGGCGCGTCGCTCATTTCGCAAAGCCAGGGCCACGTCGATCTGCTTTTCCGTCACCATGCGGTTCTTCAGCGCCAGACGGGCGAGAATCCGATCGTCGTCGGCCCCCGCGGAAGGCGCTTGCCTTTGGGATTGGGTGTCGCCTGAAGCCATGGGAGCGCCTCCTCCCCGGATGAACAAAGTGTCATGCAGGGATCCTCCTCTGCCTGCCAACGGATAGATCGTGAATGGGTATCACTATATCGGCCAGTTCACGGATTTTCTTGGCGCTTTCAAACGCGGCTATGGCGTCGACATGCACTCCCGGAGCCACAGCCGGCGCATTGGGCGGAAAATTCTGATCGTTGCAGCAGAACCCGGTGATGACAGCCCGCCCCGCCGCCGTCCGGATCGACACCGACTGGCCACCGGGGGTATGGCCGGGTGAGAAAATGAGATCGATGCCGTCCCGGAAATTCACGTCGCCCTCGACGCATTCCACATCCAGACCGTCCAGCAGGTCCGGATAATACCGGTGATCCAGGGGGTGCGGATTCCTGAAGAAATCGTATTCGGCCTTCTGCACGATGATCCTGGCGTTGGAGCACTTGTAGTCGTTTTCGCAATGGTCGTTGTGCAGATGAGTATGGATAATGATATCAATATCTTCAGGCTTCAGACCCACCGTCTCGAGGGCATCCTCGAACTCCAGGATCTCGAGGCCGTATTCCTGCCCCACGGATTCGGGCACCACGAACTGCTCGAGCCCCGTGTCCACCAGGATCCGCTCCGGTCCGCCCTCGATGACGAAGGAGTAAATGGGGATCCAGATCCGCTTCCCATAGCCCCGGAGGTACGTCATGATCCCTTGATCTGTCTCGTTGGCGCCGATCACCAGTGGTCGAATCACATAGTCCATGGAAGCCTCCTTCTCGGTCTCTGCGGATGAAATGGATGGTCTCTCCCACAAGCGAATCCCATCAGACGGGCGACCCCGGCGGAGAAGGCGCTGACGCTCCTCCCCGCCGCTCCACGGTGGCTCGCCGGCACGCCCGGGCATTGGGGCGAGCCGCGCCCCGGGCTCCCATTTCTATAACACGAACAGGACTCCCTTTCCAGACGAGCCTGCCACCCATATGGTACTTGCAATTCCAGCGCCCGTGCGCCAGATTGATATGGAAGGACCGGTCTTGCCCCACGATTGCCAACGCTTGGGAGAGTGAGGAAATGGCTGCGCTGAAGGTCAATCTGCACGATGTCCTCCACGGCGGGAGGAGCATGGGGATGGCTCTGGGAATCAGTGTCCTCGTTTTCCTCCTCATCGAGCTCATCATTTTCGGCGTTTTCGCCTCGAATTCAGGAGAGCGCTCCCGCATCGAGGTTCGAGACAAGACCGGGAAGGTCATCTACGACGTGGCCGGAACAACCCTTTCCCAGATCAATTTCTCCTACTTCGAGAGGAAGTACGGAGACCTCGCCAACTATGACGTGGAGGTCAGGACCATCGACAGGCCCTTTCCCGTTCGAGCCTGGGTGTCGGCATCGGTGGGCGTGCCCATCGTCCTGATCCTTCTCGTTTCCTATCTGGTCAAGGTTTACCTCACCCTTTTACAGGGCGGTGAGCAGCCGGGAGCCGAAAAATATCCCGTCGTTCAGGGAAAAGCTCACCCTCTCCTTTCATGGTCCCTGTTCCTCACCCGCGCCTCGATCTTCCTGACGGGCGCCGTCATCGCCGGGATGGCTCTGCTTTTCTGGATGGTTCCGAGCTTCCTCGGGGAGCTCGCGGTGGTGAGTCTCTCCGCCATCAAGGAGAGCAGCTGGCTCCTTCAGAGCGTGGCCGTCTTCCTGGCCGGTTTTCTTCTGTGGGTCGTGTACCTTCGTTACCGACTTTCCAGGCGAATGATGGATTATCACTTTCGCCTCGAGCAGCGGCGGCTGGAACGGCAGCCCCTCCACTCCGGGGAGCTTTCTCCCGACCCCAGCGAAAATGCCCTGCGGAGTCGCGAGGACGTGTAGGCCGGCGGAGGCCGCCCCTGAAATCCATCGCCCCGTCGGCTTCTTTTCCGACGAAACGACACGGAGCCCCCGCTTCCGCGACGCTAAAACAGTTGCCTTGCGGGGATAGACGCTTTATTTTGAGAACGTATTGGAATCACTGTTTTATTGTTTGTGGGCTGCCGTAGACGCCATAGCAGAGGTGCCTCCTGGCACCATCCCCCCACCGATACAATAAGCCGTGTAGGCTCCGAGAAGCTTTCAGCAACGCTGAAGGGGCTCTCAACTTGTGCTTTCGAGTGGGCTCCCCCCTAACAATCCAGTTCGGTCCCCGAGCGGGAGTTTGCAAGGAGAAAGGATGAATCAGAACAGATGGCCACAACCGGGTGGCGATCGGCCCGTCTGGGTCGACAAGGCGACTTCCATCATCGAGCGCTATGGCGTCTATGCGTACCTGGGCATCGGGATCCTGGCGCTTCTCCTGTGGCTGGCCACCGGGATTTACATCGTGAGTCCGGGTGAGCAGGGCGTGGTGCGCATGTTCGGCCGTCATTACGACACCACGGATCCCGGCCTCAACTACCGTCTTCCCTGGCCCATTCAGACCGTGGACGTGGTGAACGTCGCGAGCATCCGGCGGACCGAGGTCGGCTTCCGCACCACCTCGGGGCGGCCCGTGGCGATGCTCGAGGAGTCCCTCATGCTCACCAAGGATGAGAACATCGTGGACGTCCAGGTGCTGATCCAGTATCGGGTGAAGGACGCTTCGGCCTATCTCTTCAAGGTACAGCGCCCGGACGAAGTCCTGGCGAGCGCTGCGGAGGTGGCACTGCGCAGCAGTGTCGGGCGCATGCGCATCGATGACGTCATCACCGAACGGCGGGCCGAGGTGCAGACTGAAACCCAGGCCTTCCTCGAAAGACTCCTGGACAGTTATCAGACCGGCATCCAGGTCACCGATGTCCGGCTGCAGGTGGCCGATGCCCCCCAGCAGGTCAGGGACGCCTTTCACGAGGTAGTCCGTGCCCGGGAGGATCGGGAGCGCCTCGTCAATGAAGCCCAGGCCTACATGGAGGATATCCTGCCGCGGGCTCGCGGTGTTTCTCGCCAGATTCAGGAGGAGTCCATCGCCTATCGCGAGGAGAGGGTGAGGCGGGCCCGGGGCGAGGCCAGCCGGTTCAGCCAGGTCATCGAGGAGTACCGGCGGGCGCCGGACGTGACCCGCGAGCGCATGTACATCGAGTCTCTGGAGGAGATCCTGGCCAAGCCCGGCAAGGTCATCATGAGCCGGGGCGCTGAGAATAGCGTTCTGCCGTTTCTGCCCCTGCGCGGCATGCAGGCTCCGGTGGCTGCAGCCAAGACGGAGTCCACGGCTCCCCGAAGCGGAGATGCTTCAACCGAAGCCACCGCCAGGCAGGAGTCAGCGCCGAGAATGCCGCTCTCCCCTTCCACGCCTCCCCCAAGGGCTCGCTGAAAAGGTGACCAAAATGACCCAGATGAATCAGCCGTCCAAGCCGTTTTCCTTCGCCATCGTCGTTGTGATCGCCGTCGCGGCGGTGCTGAGCCAAAGCGTCGTGATCGTCGACGAGACCAAGCAGGCCATCGTGACCCAGTTCGGCGAGTATCGCCGCACCATCAACCAGGCCGGCCTCCACTTCAAGACCCCCTTCATCCAGAACGTGACCTACCTGGAGCGGAGGGTGCTCTCCACCGACGCCCTCTCCCAGGAATACCTGACCCTCGACAAGAAGCGCACGGTGGTGGACCATATCACGCGATGGCGCATCACCAACCCTCTCCAGTTCTTCGTCACCGTGCGCACCGAGCTGGGGGCCCGGGCGCGCCTGGATGACATCGTCTTTTCCGAGCTGCGCCGCGAGCTGGCCGTTCACAATCTCGAGGACATCATCGCCGAAAAGCGCGAGCCCATCATGGAGAAGGTGGCGGGGTCAGCCCGGGAGAAGGCCTCCAGCTTCGGCATCGACATCGTGGATGTCCGGATCAAGCGGGCCGACCTTCCTCCCGCCGTGCAGGAGAGCGTTTTCAAGCGGATGGAGGCCGAGCGCAAGCGGGAGTCGGCACGGTACCGGGCCGAGGGCGACGAGCGGGGAGCCAGAATCCGGGCCGAAGCCGAGCGTGAGCGAGCGGTGCTCCTGGCCGACGCCCGGGAGCAGGCCCAGCGCATCCGCGGCGAAGGCGACGCCCAGGCCATCGCCATCTATGCCGAGGCCCTGCAGAAGGACCCCGAGTTTTACACCTTCACCCGCAGGCTCGAAGCCTACAAGAAGGTCCTGGGATCCGAGGACGTCATGGTGCTGGACAGCGACGCGGAGTTCTTCCGTTACCTGATGAGCCACCTGCCTCCGAAGAAAGCCCCATGAGCTCGCCGGACATCGACTTTCCCTGCCCCTGAGTCACGACTCCCTCTCCACCCAAACGGGGTGGAGAGGGGCCTCTGTTGAATGATGGAATCGGGCCGAGGAGCAGGTCGGCCCTCCGACCTTGCGGCGGGAGCCGGATCAGGGGGAGCTGCGCGGGCCGAGGGAGCGGACGAAGGCGACGAGCCTCCAGCGATCCGGGACCTGAATGGTGGTGGCCAGGGCCGGCTGGCGCCCGCTGCCTCCCACCCCGTAGCTGATGTGCTGAAAGAGCCTGCCCTCGGATTCGGCCTGAACCCTGGGGCTCATCAAATCGGTGGGCAAGGGCGCGAAGCTCTGCCCCACCGTTCCATTCCCGTCATACGCCTTGCCGTGGCACTGCTGACAGTAGGTGAAATAGAGCTTCTTCCCGGCCTCCAGCACCCCGGGATCCTTGCCGTCCAGAGGTGATATGAGAGCCTCGGGGCTCGCCGCGCGGTACAGGGCCTCCCCCCCCTCGAAGGGCACCAGCCCGGCATCCATCACCAGAATGGGCTTTTCGTAAGGGCGCACGGCCGGAGTCTCCCGCATGCGTCCGAAGGGGAAGTTGTTGTCGTAGGTCATGAGCCCTTGGTAGGCCGCGGCCAGAACGACCACCAGGGCGGCAGGGATCAGCAGCTTTTTCATCTACTCCCCCTTGTCCCCGCGAACATGCTGCGGATGGGGCATCGGAGCATAGACGGCGTAGGGCGACTCGCCCGGAACGTCGGGCACGGGTCGATAATCCCAGGTGGGCTGTCCCAGGTCCCCCACGACCCAGAAGGCGAGCATCCCCTTGGCCAGGACCAGGATGAGGAGTCCGATGATCACGAGCCACGTGCCACGGGCCGATTGCTTTTCCATGCTGGATTCCATCCTAAATCCTCACTCCGTAAATCCCGTGAGCCAGAATATAGCCGAGGGCCCAGACCACCGTCCCGAGAATGACGAGGATGAGAAAAAGCGGGAACGGGGCATTGCGCTCCTCGATGTCCGAGGGGTAGACGCCGACGATCTTCCTCCGCCGCTCCTCCGTGTCCTTCCCCCGAAAATGAGTGTAGCCCAGGGCCAGGGCCAGCAGCAGCACCGTGAGGAAGGCGGGGAAGAGGTAGAGGATGAAGTGCTGGATGCTCAAAAGCTGAAACAGTCGCATGGTCACGTCCCCCCGTCACGGTACGCGAAGCAGTGAAAAGATCAGGACCGCTCCGCTGGCCAGGAGCCCCGAGCACGCCAGCCCCGCCAGGGCGTAGGCTTCCAGCCGGTTCATGCGGGACACCCTGCCCGGACCACCGCTGTGGGCGTCTTCCTCCAGCGGCAGGTAGCGGGCCCGCTGCTGGTCGCGGAACTGCCCGCTTCGCAGGGCCCAGATGAAAACCACCAGGCTCACCACGAAGCCCGCCGTCATGTAAGCGATGAAATAGGGAAAATACATGGCCGGCTCCGCCCGTCAGGGCTCGTAGGAAGCGTCGATGCCCCGGGGCTCGGTGTTGGCATCGGACTGGTTGATGAAAAACACCGCCACGTAGTTGCCCACGTCCCAGATCTTCTCCGATTCCAGCTCTTTCTTGAAATAGGGCATGGCCGATCCCGTGATGCCGTTCATGATCTGGTAGTAGATGATCCCTCCGCTGATCTGGCGACCCTTGAGAACGGTGAAGTTCAGGGGCGGCGGGTAGAGCCACGGCTGAGCCGGTCCCATCCCGTCCCCGATGGGCCCGTGACAGCCCAGGCATGCGTCCTGGTAAATCTTGTGTCCCCGGGCCAGCCCCGCTTCCGTCGTGGGATAGGGGTTGGGAATGCTCCGCCATCCCTCGGGCACGTGATCGGCCAGCCATTGCACATTGTGCTCCGGACCCGCCTCGTAGGCCTCCACGACCTTCTGCTTCCAGAATCGCTGGCGATCCATGCGCCGGTCGGCATCCTTCAGCCCGAGGCTCTGGATGTAGACCGTCAGGAGCTTGATGTCGTCCATTCCCAGCCACTCGAAGGGCGGCATGATGGAGTTGGGCCGGGTATAGCGCGGGTTGATGAAATGAGCGGCGTGCCAGTCGTCGGACCGCTCGCCCCCCTCCTGGGAGAGGTCCACCCCCGTGCGGGCCGACCCCAGCAGAATGGGAGAATCGGCGGCATAATCGCCGGCCTGGGCGATGCGCTCGGCCCCGTGGTCCCAGTCGATGCTCCGAATGGACTGACTGTGGCAGTACACGCAGCCGTTGGCCATGTAAATCCGGCGCCCCGCCTCCTCCTGGACGGATCGGGACCGGAAGATCTCCGAGGGGGACTTGTCCATGGTGGCCCAGGGCCAGAAAACCACCATGAAGGTGATGGTCAGCAGGATGGCCAGGGAGCCCGCCACCACGGTGGAAGGAGTCATTTTCTGAGTCATGGTGCTTCCACCCTGGAAGAGGAGAACAGCGTTCTCACGATGTTGTACAGCCCGATGTAGGCAGCCGAGGCAATGAGGAATCCGATGCTCACCCGAATGATGTAATACATGTGGATCTCCGGCAGAACCCGGTAGATGGTCTCCCCGTTGAGCCAGGCGTTGCCCTGGATCAGCCCCACGATGGTCAGCACCACCGTGAAGCCGCCCACGCCGATGAGAACCAGCCAGTACTGCAGATCCGCCAGGAAAAGGCTGTAAAGCGGCCTGCCCGTGATCCGCGGCAGGATGTGGTACAGCCCCCCCAGGGCGATCATGCCCGCGAACCCCAGGACCCCGATGTGGGCGTGCCCCACCACCCAGTTGTTGAAGTGCGTGACCCGCTGCACCTGGGGCAGAGCCATCATGGACCCCTGGATGCTCACGAAGAAATACATGATGGTTCCCGTGAACACGAACTTGCCCGCGATGTCGGCGTGAATCTCCCCCAGCCGGTCCCTGGCCGTGTACCAGATGTTGATGAGGAAGACCATGACGGGGATCACCATGGCCACGCTGTCCACGATGGCGATGACCTTGAGCCAGGTTGGCACGGGCACCTGCAGCAGGTGATGCGTCCCCACGTGGGTGTAGACCACCAGCAGGCTCCAGAAGCCCACAAGGCTCAGCGAATGGCTGTAGAGGGGACTCCGGGTGGCCTTGGGCACCACGTAGTAGGCCACTCCCAGGGAGAGGGGGGTGAGCAGCAGCCCGAAGATGTTGTGCCCGTAAAACCAGAGCAGGATGGCGTCGGAAATGCCCGTGAGGGCTCCCGTGTCCGGTCTCCAGATGACGTTCCCGATGAAATAGGTCGTTCCCGTCATGACCACCGCCGCACAGGCATACCAGATGGAGACATACAGGACGGGCTCCCGGCGCCCCCGGATGGTCATGATCAGGTTGAAGGCGACCAGGCCAAAGCCGACGACGACCATCACATCCACCGGCCAGATGAGCTCGGCATACTCACGGGCCTGGGTATGGCCCGCCGACAGGGCCACGACTCCCGTCAGAACCGTGATGTTCCAGACGATCACCGTGACCAGCCCCAGCTTCTCGCTGTAGAGGGGACTTCGCGTGAGCCTGGGGATGTAGTAGTGAGCCGCCGCCAGCAGCCCCGGCGTCACGAACCCGAAGAGCACCGCGTTGACATGGATGGGACGGATGCGCCCGAACTGCAGGAAGCCGATGTTCGCCATGAAATCGGGGGCGATGAGGTAGCCCGCCGCCAGCATCCCGACGCTCGTCGCCAGGGCGAACCAGACGGCCGACGTGAGGCAGAACGCCCTGGCGGTCAGGTAGCGCTCGGCATCTTCGGTGAGGTTCCAGGTCATAGGTCTTCGTTCCTCGTTACACCCGGGGATCGGCCCCGTCTCCCGGCCAGCCCGAAATCAGTTGTGGCACGACAGCCAGCAGTCGATGTTCGCCTGCTTCGCCCGATGGCACTCGATGCAGAAGTGCATGTAGAAAAACTTCCCCCGGATCCGGTCCATGCTCTCCACCTCGCCATGACACTCCCGGCAGGCCACTTCCTTGCGGATGTGGCGCTGGTGGTTGAAGACCACGTGCTCCGGCAGATGATTGGCCTTCTTCCACGGGGTCGGAGTCTTGGTGTCGTAATACTGGTGCTCTTTCAAAATCTGCGGATGCCTGGCGATGATGTGCTTGTGGCAGTGGAGGCATTTCTCCACGGGCGGCAGCCCAGGCTCCAGCGACTGCCCCACATACGGGTGGCAGTATTCGCACTGGATGTTCTTGACATTGACGTGGACGCGGTGGCTGAAGGGAATGGGCTGGGCCACCCCCATGTCCGTTCCCGGCGTCCGGTAGAAGAGCCAGAGGAACCCCGCCACCGCCAACACGCAGAGAACGACCATGGCGATGGCTCCCAGGTTGCCGGCCAGGGAGATCCCGGATCTTCTCGCGAGAGCCAGGGAAAGGGCGCCCAGAACGGCCAGGATCAGGATGGCGAGCAGCACCTCCATCAGCGAGCCTCCCTCCCTTCCACTCGTCCCAGCTCTGGAAACTCTCTCAGGAAAAACCGGATGGCCAGCAGCATGAGCCCGAGAAAGCCCAGGCTGATCACCAAATCGCCGATGCCGAGGGGCAGGGCGAGGGCCGAATGGCTGAGGGGCGATCCCAGGAGGAGCAGGTGCTCCAGCCAGATGCCGGCGATGGCCGCCGAGCAGAGGCCGATCATGAACCGGGGCATGCTCTTGACCTTCCTGTTGAGAAGGATGAAAAACGGGGCCACGAAGCAGATAATGAGCACGGTCCAGGCCACGGTCCTCCATGGGGCCGTCACGGTGCGCTCGATGACGTAGGCGGTTTCCTCGGGGATGTTGCCGTACCAGATGACCACCAGCTGCACGTAGAAAAAATCGGCCCAGACCAGGCAGAAGGCGAAGAAGAGCTTCCCCACGTCGTGAAACTGGGACTCGGCCAGTCGAAACCCGCTGTCCGGCTGAAGGTGCATGACCGACGCGAAAATGATGAGTCCCGCAAGCCCCACGTAGAAGGCCTTCACGAAAGTGTACGGCCCGAACAGCGTCGACACCCAGTGGGGGTCGGCGGCCATGACCAGGTCGTAGCCGATGAGGCTCAGGACCAGGGCGAAAGCCAGGATGTAGCCAATGCCGATGGCCTTCATGCGCCCTGCGATGCGTTCGCGATCCAGCGGTCCATCCCCCCGGAGGCGGTTGAAGAACGATCGAAGCGGTCCCCCGCCTCCCGGCTCCGGGCCCAGCTTCAGGAGCAGCGCGTGGTAGACGTATGCGGCGCCCAGAAGATACAGAGCCCCGAGGCCGAGACTGTCCCGCGTGAAGAGGAAGGGCACGTTGAGCCAGATCTCCTTGCCGTGCAGGTGGTGATCGTGCATCCAGGGAAAGACATGGGAGCCCCCCAGGAAGAGGAGCAGAAAGAGCAGCAGCGAGACCGGAAAGAAGCCGGCGAATGCCTGGGAGAGCCCTTCCAGGGGACCCGCCCAGCGGGCCCCGACCGTCGTCATGACCACCGAAAACAGCAGCCCCCCCTGAGCCACGGCCGACCAGAGGAGGAAGTTGATGAGATAGGCCTGCCAGGCCCGGCCCGCCCCCTCGCTGGTAGCGCCGTAAAGGAAGGCGGCGAAGCCGACGACGGTGAGGAGCGCAAACAGCATCCAACAGGGTATCTTCTTGGGCATGACGGTCGTCTCGGAATAGAAACGGTTCAGGTTGCTGGCATCGGGCAGCACGGGAGCGACTCAACCCCCTTCAGACAGGGCCATCCATAACGCGCGCATCCCCTCCCTTTTCCCGGAAAAATGCCGCCAGCCGCTCCCGATCGTCGGGCACGCAGGAGGCCAGCACGCCGAAATGCTCCCCCGAACAGCGGGGATCGTACGTCTCCAGATTCTGGAGCCGCGGCAGTCGCGACTGGTGCAGGAATCCGATGAGGTTGCCGAAGATCGCAAATAGAATGGTGAACTCAAATCCCACGATGACGAAGGGCACCAGCGCCACAACGGGCTTCCCGCCGACGATCAGATTCCAGCGTGTGGCGGTGAAGATGGCCAGTGAAAAACCGCTGAAAAACCCGATGATTCCCCCGACCAGCGTGTACCATCCGGCCCTGCTCTTCCTGACCTGCATGACCTCGGCAAGCGCGTGGCTGGGAATGGGGCTGTGAACTCTCAGCACCGGCCAGGAGGATGATACCCTCAAATCCCTCACGGCGGCCACGGCCTCGCTTTCCCTTTGGAAAACCCCCATCACGTACGTTTCAGTGGCCATGTCCCCCACCCTCGGTCAGAGTCTCCTTCATTTCCGTCATGGAAACGGAGGGCAGATGCTTGCAGAAGAGCAGAAACAGGACAAAAAACAGGGAAAAGCTCCCCACCATGATGCCGAATTCCACCCAGGTCGGCGCATAGAGTCCCCACGCATGGGGCAGGAAGTCGTGGGCCACGCTCCCGATGATGATGACGAACCGCTCGAACCACATGCCGATGTTCACGACGATGGAAACGCCGAAAAGCCAGGGCAGTGAAGTCCGGATCCTTTTGAAGAAGAAGAGAACCGGAGCCAGGACGTTGCAGCTCACCATGATCCAGAAGCCATAGGCGTAGTCCCCCGTCGCCCTCCAGCGGAAGGTCTCCATCTCCACCACGTTGCGGCTGTACCAGGCGATGAAGTACTCGGTGCCGTAGGCGAATCCCACGATGAGCCCCGTGAAGATGATGGTCTTGGCGACGCTCTCCAGAACATGCAGGGTGATGATCCGCTCGTAGCGGAAGATCCGGCGCAGGGGGATCATGAGGGTCAGCACCATGGCCAGGCCCGAATGAATGGCGCCGGCCACGAAATAGGGGGCGAAGATGGTGGTGTGCCAGCCGGGCACGACGCCCAGGGCGAAGTCCCAGGAGACGACGCTGTGCACCGAAACCACCAGAGGCGTGGCGAGGGCCGCGAAGAACAGGTAGATCCGCGTGTAGTGGCGCCACTGCTCGTGAGCCCCCGTCCACCCCAGGGACAGGACCGTGAACACCCGCTTGCGCGGGCCCTCGGCGCCGTCCCGCACCCGCGCCAGGTCCGGAAGCAGCCCCGTGTACCAGAACAGCGCGCTCACCGTCAGGTAGGTGCTGATGGCCACCACATCGAAAAGCAGAGGAGACTGGAAGTTGGGCCACAAGGTCCGCTGGGTCGGTATGGGCAGCATGTAGTAGACCACCCAGACCCGGCCCAGGTGGATGAAGGGGAAAAGACCCGCGATGCAGACGGCAAAAACCGTCATGGTCTCGGCGGCCCGGGCGATGGGGTTGCGCCATCCCGCCCGAAGCAGGTGCAGGATGGCCGAAATGAGCGTCCCCGAATGGGCGATCCCGACCCAGAAGACGAAGTTGATGAGGTACGTCCCCCAGGCCACCGGCACGTTCTGACCGCCCACCCCGATGCCCACGGCGATCTGATAGGCCCAGCAGGAGGCTCCGATGAGGACCCCGACCATGAGGAGCCCCAGGGTCGCCCAATAGGCCCGCCCGGGGGGCTCGAGGGTATCGAGGACGGTTCGATCGATCTCGCCGAAAGTCAGCTGCGACATGTCATTCTTCTCCGCGCACACCGCGCGTCCCCCGTGGAAAACGTTTCCCGCGATCCATCAGACCTCCTGGACCACCTTCCGCAGATAGATCACGGCGGGCTTGGTGTTCAGGTACCCCATGATCTGGTAGGCCCTGGGATCGTCCGCCAGCTTCCGTACACGACTCTCCCCATCCATGAGATTCCCGAACGTCAGGGCCCCCGTCGGGCAGGTCTGCACGCAGGCCGGCATGACCTCCCCGTCGCGGATGCTCCGCTTTTCGTTCTTGGCCCAGCCGTGAGCCTCCTTGATGCGCTGCACGCAGAAGGAGCACTTCTCCATGACCCCCTTGGACCGCACGGTCACATTGGGGTTCAGCTGCATCTCCATGGGCTCGGGCCACTCCCAGGAAAACCAGTTGAACCGGCGAACCTTGTAGGGACAGTTCTGGGAGCAGAACCGCGTCCCGATGCACCGGTTGTAGATCTGGTTGTTCATGCCCTCCTTGTTGTGATGGGGCGCGTAGACCGGGCAGACCGATTCACAGGGGGCGTTGTCGCAGTGCTGGCACATGAGGGGGAGGAAAGTCACCCGCGTGGCGTCGTCGGGGTCCAGGTAGCGCTCCACGCTGAGCCAGGCCATCTCGCGGCCCTGCCGTATCCGCTCCTCGCCCACGATGCCGATGCTGTTCTCGGCGTAACAGGCCACGGCGCAGGCACCGCAGCCGATGCACCGGTCCAGGTCCACCGTCATGGCCCAGCGGTACTGGTCGTGGTCGTGGGGCGGGTAGAAATCCCGCTTGGGATCGTAGCCCTCGGGAAGGGGCAGCGTCAGGGGAAAGTCCCACATGGTGAGCCCCGCCGGTCGTGGCTGCCTCAGCTCCTCCAGCCTGGCCGCGGAAACCGACAGGACGATCTTGCGGTCATGGGGAATGCGGGACCCGTCGGTGCGGGCCAGGACGTCCGCCTGCCCCGTCGGCTTGAGCCCGACTCCCGGGACGACCCGAGTCGGCGCGCCGCTGGCCGGGTCGATCTCGCCGGGAAGGAGGGCGAGGGGATTCACCCCCTGCCCCCGGGCGTAGCGGCCGTAGGCCGAGTGCCCCTGGCCGATGCTCATGACCAGGACACCTGCCTTGACTCCGGGAGCGTCGTACACGGGGGCTTCGATCCGGGCCTGGCCGAGCACAATCCGCACCCGGTCCCCCGCCTTGAGCCCCTCGGCGCTCAGGGTTTCGGGATTCGCCAGGACGGGCGTCTGCCAGGCCACGCGGGTCAATGGGTCGGGCACCTCGCAGAGCCACGGGCGGTTGGCGCCGCGCCCGTCGTAAAATCGTATGGAAGGCGCCGCGATGAAGGTGAATCCCCCGCGGTCGGCCTCGAGGACTCTCCTCAGCGATTCCAGGCGTGAGGGATCCGGCTGGGGAAGCCCCGCGCCGGACGGAGTCAGAGCCCCATCCCCCTGGAAACTGCCGCCGTGCTGGAGGGTCTGGAGCCAGCGCATCTCGTCCCGGACCGCTCCCTCGGCCACGAGGCGCGAGACCAGGAAAGCCTTCGATTCGCCCTCCTTCAGCCCCTTTCCGTGGACCGCGGCCAGGAGAACATCGCCCACATGGGGGGCGTCGGTGAGCTTACCCATCGCCGGCTGCAGAGTCGACACCAGGCCACCCTTGCCGGCATACTCGTCCCAGGATTCGAGCCATGAACGAACGGGGAAGACCAGGTCTGCCTGCTCGGCCGTCTCATCCATGAAAGCACTGAAGGAGACCACGAAGGTGGCCCGGCTCCCGAGCACCGCCTCCACGGCGCCAACGCCCGGCATGGCGTGGACCGGGTTGACATTGTGGAGGAGCAGCACGTCGGCCGGCTTTTCCTCAAGGGACTCGAAAAAGGCCGTCACCCCGGATCTCGGCGCGGCCAGCTCCACCCGATGCCGCCGGTCCAAATCGATCCGGGCCAGGGTCGGATCCAGGAGCCGATTCAGACAGTTGACGGCCAGGTCGGTCTGTGCGCCGTGTGAGCCCGAGGCCGCGGCTCCCGTGCCGAGCGCCAGGGGACGCTCGGCGCGCATCAGGGCGTGAGCCAGATTCTCATAGTCCGAGCGGGAGACCCCCGCACGGTCCACCACCACTTCCCTGGTGAAGGGAGCCGAAACAGCGTCCAGCTCCTGGAGCCATGCCTGGGGCAGCCCCACCCCGCGGCCCGTTCGAAGGGCCTTGTGCACCAGGCCCAGGGCCAGCAACGTTTCGCTCCCCGGGTGACAGGCCAGCCAGCGGTCGGCATTGGCTGCCGTGAGGGACTGGAAGGGCGCGACACAGAAGAACAGCCCCTTGGCCCCGCTCCCGCTCAAGGCATGCATGGCCTTGAAGCGACGGGCGTATTCGACGGGTGACAGCCAGGTCTCCAGAAAATCGGCTCCGAAGGAGACCAGGAGATCCGCATCCTGGATCCTGTAGGATGGAAGCCCATTCACTCCGAATACGGCATCGCTGGCCGCCTTGAGGGTCTCGTGGGCGAAAGGCTCGAACACCACGGGCGCCGGGGAATTCCAGATCGCCAGGGCGTCGGTGAAGAGCTTCAGCTGCGCTGCACCCACCACCTCCGTGAGCATTCGAACGCCGCCGGGTTTCTTTCGGGCGGCTTCCGCCACCCTGGCGTCGAGGATCGCCTGGGCCTCGGGAAAGCTCAAGGGCCGCCAGGTCTTGCCTTCCCTCAGGAGGGGCGTCTTGAGCCGGTCCGGGTGGTAGACGCCGTGCAGGGCGGCCTGACCCCTCATGCACAGTTTTCCCTCGTTGATGGGATGGAGCGGATTGCCCTCGAGCTTGATGACCCGGCCCTCGCGATTCTTGGCCAGCACGCCGCAGCCCGCGGGACATTCGCGGCAGGTCGTCGCATACCAGGTCGGCGCGCCGGTCACCATGTCCTCGGGAGCGTTCACGGCGGAATGCAGGGTCTTGTCCGGACGGGAGCCCCCATAGGGGTCGGGAGTGCAGGCGGCCGCGCACGATATACTCCCCGAGCCGACAATCTTGAGAAAAGTGCGCCGATTCATCTGGAGGCGATCTCCATTGGAAATCCGGTCGCATCCGGCCAAGGCCGGGCTGCTTCCATGCTGGGAAGGAAGGATTGGAGAGCTGCCGGAGCCATGCCGACCGCCACTCGCATCCCGGTGTGAATTGAGCTCGTTTTATGGATTATTGGATTTGGCGCCGGGTGTCAAGGCCCATGGGGCCGCCGCGGGAGGCTCACGGGAGAGCACCGCGGATCTTCCCCCCGCGTGGACCCCGCGTCCCGCCCGATTCGAGCCACGGCCGGTTGGCAGTCAGCGGCGGAATCTTCACTCAATCGTCACTCCATCGTCACATTGGGAGCATCCCGCCGCGGTAAGCTTCATGGCGAAGGTAACCTTCACGCGGAAGCTGCCGACCCGACGGCGTCGGCCCCCATAATCTCTTTCACCCGCCTCCGTCGCCGCCGCCGGAGGGCATTCACGGCTGAGCCGCCATGAGGCCTTCATGATCCGCCATAAAAGATCGGAATGGGAGAGGAGCTGGGGTGCGGCTCGCAAGGCCACCCCGTCCATCCAGTCCATCCTCCAGAAGCTCGGAATCGGCCACACCCCGTCCCACCGCCTCTCGGAATCGCTGCCCTTCTCACTGAACGACGTCACCGCCGGGACGGAGAACGAGCTCCAGGTAGCCGTCCGGGGAGAGCGGGACACCGTGGACCTGCCCTTGACCATCGCTGGCTCCAGCACGTTCTCCCACCTCATGCGAAGAGCCTCGGCCGGCGACACCTCCCGTCAGGTCGTCAGCCATCTCGAGCGCACCCTGAGCCAGAACAGGGAAAAAGTCTGGGAAAACAGCTGGGTGCGATTTCCGCTCCGGCTGCTCACCCCCCTGGCCCGGCAGGTCCTGGACACCGATCTGCTGGCCGACAAGCGCGATCCCCAGATGGGTCAGCGATCGGACCTGGACCGGTTTCTTCTCCACGAAGACGGCGAGCACATCCTGAGGATCCCCATCAGCTACCTCCTCAAGCTGTCCCTGGCCGACGCCGTCGGCGCCCAGGAAGACCTGCCGCCCCGGATGCGCGAGGTCGGGCTACGCCTGATGGCTCACTTCCTGAACGACAACACCTCGCCCGAAACCTATTCCTTTCACCCCGTGGGACTCCACCCGCATCGCGGGATGGGACGGGCCATCGCCCGGGAGACCTCCAAACGGTTTCTCCTGACCCAGCTCCTGGTCCAGTACGCCAACGAGCGCTTCGAGCTGCGCTCCAACGGCCAGGAAGTCCTGGTCTACTTCGCGCCGCATCCGCCCATACGCCAGAAGGAGCTCAACGACTCCATCTCCGACGCCTTCTACCGGGAGCTATTCATGAGCCCCTGCCTGTCGGGGTGGGACCGAGGGGAAGAGAAGCACCGGTACATGGGCCTGTGCCACCAGGTCCTGAGCCGGAGCCAGCTCAACGCCATCGCCAAGCTGCGCGAGGCGGGGATCATCACCCGCAATCTGGTGGTGCTCCCCAACCTCTCCAACATCAGCCTGGCCAACAACGGCACCCACCTGAGCCTGGGCAGCCGCAAGCTGACCCTGGCTCTCCAGGACGGCTCCTCCGGATTCACACGGGCTGACGAAAAGACCCTCGGCGACCTGATCATCAAGGTGGTGGAGCACTTTCTCCCGCTTTTCGTGGGCTCCTACAGCGCCGCCCCCTACCGCATGGACTTCAGCGATTTCCATCCGGAAAAGGCCCTGGGATTCCTCCCTCACGAGCTGGACTACACCCACCTGCGCATGATCTGGAGACGCTGGAAAAAGAAGGCGAGCCTGCGCGTTCTCGGCTGCGCCGTGACCCCATTCGGCCCCGAGTGGCTGGACCGGGCCCTGGCGTGGGTCCTCAACCTCAAGGGCGACCTGGTGCCCGACTTCCGGCTCATCGACTATTTCGTGGCCCTCATGAGCACCGAGGGCAGCCCCGCCCTGGACGGGCGTCTTGGCAACGGGGATCGCCTCAAGGCCGAGCTGACCGAGCTGGGGGTTTTCGACTCCCGCATGGCGCTCTACATGCTCTACCGCCTTCGCGAGCAGCACCAGGTGGGGTTCAGCGGCTTCGAAGGGAGGTATTACAGCCTGTTCCATTCCCTCCTGGACGACCTGGGCCATGGGGCCAGCCTCCAGGTCCTGGTGACCGGATTCGCCCTCAAGCTCATCGCCGAGGGGCGGGTCAGCCTCGGCGACATCCCCGATGACCCCAGCGTGGAGAGCGAAAGGCGACAGATCTTCTTCGGCGGCGCCATCGGCATCCCCACGTTCTATGTGCGGCAGGACACGGGAAACCGCTTCCTGAGACAGGTCATCCAGGGCACTGACCGCGTCCGGCTCAGCCGGCGCTATCCGGGGTACCTGAGGGTCTACCACGCCGAATATCGAAAGGCCCTGGCCCAGCTCCTCCTGCGCGAAGCCGACGACCTCGTCGGACTCCTCGACCTGGGATCCACCCTCCAGGATCTGCTGGAGAGGCTGAGCCACCCGGGAGAAGCCGGCGCGGGCGGAAAGCTGGAGCGGGGCATCCTCGAGGAGCTGGGGGCCCGATCCCCCATGCGGGCCAGGGCCAGGGAATTCAACGCGGCGGCCGAGCGCTACTACCGGGGCACCCTCCGGAAGCGGCACACGGCGGAAGCCATGGTGGTTCTCGAAGAAGACCTGAAGGCCATGGACGGGGCCTACGACCTGGACGAGGAGGCGTACCGGCCCCTTTTCGCTGACGTCTGCGGGGAAGTCCCCGCCACGGAATTCCTGAGTCGGATCAGGAAGCGCGCAGCGGATGAAAGCCTCACCAGCGATGAGATCCTCAAGCTCATCGATCTGGTGCTCATCACCGTGGCCCGCGACCTGGAAAAGGAGAGCTCGACCTACCATGAGATTCCGGCATCCCCCCCTGATGGAGCACCAGTATGTCGAACGGCAAACCGGTAGGGCCCGCACCGAGAAGCTCATCGCCGACCGGCTCCTGAACCAGATCTACTCGACGAACCGGGAGAAGCCGGGACGGCTCTTCGACATCCTGACGAGCCCCAGGATCTCCAAGCTCCTGGGATTCGTGAGCTTCGACCTGACCCTGCGGGCAGGCTGGCGACACGACCCCGACCTTCAGCGCAATCTGGGCATCGACTGGTCCGAAGCCCTGGATCCCCCCGAAGACATGCGGACCCTTCGGGATGTGTTCGAGCGAAGAATCCGCTACTGGGAGTGCCGCCCCATGGAGAGCGATCCGCGTGCCGTCGTGTCACCGGCGGACGCCCGAGCCCTCCTGGGGTCCTTTCGGGATACCTCGTGCCTGGTGCTGAAGGAGAAGTTCTTTCACTTCACGGAGCTCCTCGGCCTGGACAAGACCCGCTGGCTGGACGCGTTCGCCCGGGGCGACTACGCGGTCTTCCGCCTGACACCGGACAAGTACCACTACAACCACGCTCCCGTGACCGGCCGAGTCGTGGACATCTATGAAATCCCCGGAGCATACCACTCGTGCAACCCAGGGGCCGTCGTGGCCGCCGTGACTCCCTACTCCAAGAACAAGCGCGTGGTCACCATCCTGGATACCGACGTCGACGGCGGAACCCGTGCGGGGCTCGTGGCCATGATCGAGATCGTGGCCCTCATGATCGGAGACATCGTCCAGTGCTACAGCGACGAGGGCTACGACGACCCCAGGTCCGTCCGGAAGGGTATGCTCCTGAAGCGGGGGAGGCCCAAAAGCCTCTATCGCCCGGGCAGCAGCACGGATGTTCTGCTCTTCCAGCCCCATCGGGTGCGATTCTCCATGGACCTCCTGGAGAACATGCGGAGACCCGGGGCCTCGAGCCGCTTCTCCGAGGGATTTGGACGACCGCTGGTGGAGACCGACCTCAGGGTCCGGTCCACCATCGGCATGGCGCTGGACCGAGGGGCGGAGCTTCGAGCTGCCTCGAGGGACCCCATGGGACCATCATGAAGGGAGGAGGGAGACAAGGACCGTGATCAACCTGATTTTCGTCGGTTTGCTGGGAGGGGCCCTCGGGCTGGTGCTTCGCTGGGCTTTCCAGCATTTCCCGGATGAGGAGTGGCAGTTTCTGGCGGCCGTTCCCCAGGCCAGGGGGGCGGGGGGCGCCTGGGAGGGCATCAACCTCACCTGGTACGGCGCCCTGAGCGCTTCGGCCTACACATTCGGCGTCATCCTGTTTCTGGTCCTGACCGGCTCCATCGCCATCCCCCGACTGGCCGCCTGCGCCCTGATGGCGGCAGTGCTGGCGCTATGCGTTCCAGCCTCCCGCTGGGTCGCCCGTATCGTGGAGAACAAGCGCCACACCTTCACCGTCGGAGGGGCATCCTTCGTGGGAATGGTCATGGCCCCCTGGGCCATCGTCCTCCTCAATGGCATCCTGGCCTTCCTTGGAAGCCAGCCCATGCCGAGCCTGGCGGTGCTTTCCGCCCTCGCCGTCTCCTACGCCTTCGGCGAAGGCATCGGCCGCCTGGCCTGCATCAGCTTCGGCTGCTGTTACGGCCGGTCTCTCGAATCATCCCCTCCATTCTGGGCCAGAACTTTCGGCAATCGGCACTTCGTATTTCATGGAAAAACCAAAAAAATCGCCTATGCCAGCCAGCTCGACGGGCGGGCCGTGATCCCCGTCCAGGCCCTGACGGCCGTGGGATACATCGCCACGGGACTGATCTCCATGGGCCTTTTCCTGAGCTCGTTCTTTGGAGCCTCGTTCCTCCTCGCGGCCGGTGTGACCCAGGCCTGGCGAGCCTTCTCCGAGCTCCTGCGGGCGGACTACCGGGGCGAGCAGCCCGTATCGGCCTACCAGATCATGGCCATCCTCTCCATTGTTTATGCTTTCCTGGCTCGGTGGGTCCTTCCCGAGGCGGATGTCATGCCGCCGAGCATCATCCAGGGGCTCAAGGCGCTGTGGAGCCCCGGCCTCCTCCTCGTGCTCCAGGGCCTGTGGGTGTCGATATTCCTCTACACGGGGCGCAGCACCGTAACCGGATCGAGCATCTCCTTCCACGTCAAGGAAGATCGCATCTGATCCTCAAGGCCCGCCGAGAGCCCCGTCGTACTTCGGCCCAGGCCGGGGGATCGCCCCAGAATCCCCGTTCCGTCGAACGGTGACGGCCCACCAGAAAACATCCCTCGGCAGGTCCTTGCAAGTCGGCTGGTTTTGTGCCATTCATTCGACCAACGAGCCAGGCTTTCGCCGGCCCCGGGCGGGTCACGGCGATGGACCAGCGTCCTCTCGTCCTCTCCACGCAGAATTGGTGTGCCTCAGTCCGTAACGTGCAGCATGAAGCGCCCGAGGCCGGGTCGGCCCGCCTGGGATTCCATTCAGACAGGAGGCATCCATGCAGGGATTCGATTTCTGGCAGCGGTGGGGACTGGGGATCGGCGACAGGGATTTCGCCGATGCATTCCTTGGGCTGGGTCTCCTGGCCCGGATTTCCGCGTCGCCAACGGCTGGAGTGAAGATCACTCCCGGCCCGGTGGAGGGCTCAACCGGCTTCCCCTCCCCCGGCGAGGCCGACCTCCATCGGCTGCTGGCGGAGGTCGCGGGGAAAACCATCCACCAGCAGGAAACGGTGGACTGGCACTTCCCCTCGCCCGACCAGGTGCTGCACGTGGGGGCCAACTCCTTTCCCCTGGCCGAAATCGAGCCCATCGTGGTGGCTCATGCCTGGAGACAGCTCAACATTCCCCCCGAGCTGGCCCCACGGATCGCGGTCACGCGATACCCCGTCCGGGATCCCGTGACCCCCTGGCTCCGGGTCCTGACGGAGGCCAGCCCCTCCGGCAAATCCCTTTACATCCAGTTCGAGGCTCCCCTGCCCCCCAGCCCCTGGACCTGGCCCCTGCGCATTGGCTATTTCCCGGGGAACGGAGCCGAGAAGGCTCTCAGGGAAGGTCTCGCTTTCTGGCCGGCCAACGACCTCGCCGAGACCGTGGCCATCGACCGGGACAACGTCGACTGCGACATCCTGGTTTTCGACGGGGGAATCCGGCGGCTGCTCCAGACCCTCGTCGATCTTCCGGGCGCCCGGAAATGCATCGGCATCATCGTGCGCGGCGACCTGGATGACGGGCATCCGGCCTGGCCCCAGCGGCTGGCCGCGGCGGCAGCCGAAAGCCGGGCCAACGGTTTCGTCTTCCTGCATCCCGGCCTGTCGGACGCATCGTGGGCGTGGAGCCTGAACGCCTTCGTGGAATGCCTTTCCCACGACCTGCCGGTGGATGTCTGCGTTTCCAGGGCTTTTTCGCCCTCGGACGAGGCGGGCACCGTCGTCTTCCTGAGCCCCGAGATCCGGGATTTTCGAGTCAGCCTCCTTCTGGACACCATCCGGGGTCGACTGGCGGATCTGCCCAAAGGCACAAAGCTCCCCCTGGAGCCGGACACTTTCGACCGGCTGACCATGCCGGCCGGGGACCTTCCCCATCACCCCCTGGCGGCGGCGGCGCTCGAGACCTTCACCCGTCACCAGAAGGACGTGACTTTTCTTGCCGAGAGCAGCGGGGCCACGGGCATGGCCAAAATCAGCAGGGCCATCAGGCGCGCGGAGGTTCCGGAGGAAGCTCGGCGGCAGAGGGCACGCCGCTTCCTGCAGCAGCAGTCCCTCATCAGGAGAAGCGGAAGATACCAGCCTGAAACGAGGGCTTACATTCGCGGACTCCCTACCCTGGCCCGCGTGCGCATCGGCCCGCCGGACGAGACCTGGACGTCGCTTCCCGAGGCTTTCCCCGAGGAGCTGCTCCCCGGGGAGCTGGACACCTGGCGCCTCACCGTCGTTCTCACCGAGCCTCACCATCTGAGCCAGCCCCAGCGCAGGCTCATCCGGCTCCGAAGGGACGGCCCCAGCACCGAGTGTGAATTCCGCTTCGTCCCTGGCAGGCACCACCGCTTCGAAGGGAGGATCACGGTGCTGCACCGGGGGCGAGTCCTGCAGACGGCCGTCCTCAAGGCCGCCGTCGTTCAGGACGAAGATGCCATTGCCGCCGACGCCTCCATCGAGCTGGCGGACCTCGTCCTGGTGCGGGCCAACATCGGCGACCTGGATCAGCGGCGGCGGTTCGACCTCGCGATGGTCGTCAACCACGCCGCGGACCAGCGTCCCCGCCTCCAGGCCATCTCAGACCGCCATGCCTGGATCGCGGACATCTCGGACTGCAGCGCCATCACCTCGGAGATCAACGACGCCCTCAGCCGCGTCGCCAAATCCGTCAAGGATTACAGCGGAAGCCTCGATTCCCCCAAGAACCGCGCTCTCCTCGTGGAGCTCGCTCAGCTGGGCCGCCAGCTCCACGGCTCCCTCGTGGAAGATCAGCTCATGGCTCCGACCAACCGTCCCGAAATCGCCGCCATGGAGTACATCCAGGTGGTCAGCACACGGAGCGACGCGCTGGTGCCGTTCGAGCTCATCTACGAGCACGAGACCCCCGACGACGACGCCGCCATCTGCCCCCGCTGGATGGCGGAGGCGCGGGAAGGGAAATGCTCGGAAAGCTGCGACACCCTGAGCGGCAAGACCGTCTGCCCCCTGGGCTTCTGGGGCGTGAGCAAGGTGATCGAGCGCCACGTTTACACCCCAGAGCTCGCCCGGGAAGGGCGCGAGGTCTTTCTGCAGTCCGAATGCGCCGCCGGCCGGGCCGAGCTGCTCCTCGGCGGCACAGCCGTGGTGGCCGCAAGCAAGCGGGTGGAGGATGAGCTCCTGGCGCCGGTGCTGGCCGCCCTGGAATCGCGCACGGGCCGCGCGCCCCAGCGGGCCAGCGACTGGACCCAGTGGGCCGAGCTGGTCCAGCAGTGGAGCCCGAGCCTGATCGTCGCCCTGCCGCACACCGACGGCCATGGGGCCAAGGCTACCCTCGAGATCGGGGGCAAGACCATCAAGAGCATTCAGATCAAGGAATCCCATGTCCGCCCCGAGGGCTCCTCCATCAGCCCCGTCGCCGCCCTTCTGGGCTGCGACACGGTCGGCACGGCCATGGACTACGGGAGCCACGTGGCGGTCTTCCGCAGAAAAGGCGCGGCCATTGTCATCGGCACCATCGCCACCGTCTTCGGCGGGCACGCGGCGCGGGTCGCCCAACAGATCGTCGAGGGGCTCCGGACCGAGGGGGATGGTGAAAATCCGGAGCGGCTCGGGGAGGTGATGCGCTCCATCAAGCGGAAGGCACTCCAGGACGGGCTGCTCATGGCGCTCTGCGTGGTGGCCTTCGGCGATGCCGACTGGAAGCTCAACGGAAAGGAGTCTTGATGTCCGACGCATTTTTCCGAATCCATATGCTCCCGGCCCGCCACGGCGACGCCCTCCTGGTGGAGTACGGGCGCGGTGCCACCACCCGGCGGATCCTCATCGACGGTGGCCCCATCGCCGCCTACCCCCGGATCGTCGATCGGCTGAATGCCCTGCCTGACGGGGAGCGGGGGCTGGAGCTGGTGGTGGTGAGCCACGTGGACACGGACCACATCGAGGGCCTCATCCGGCTCTTCGCGGAAAAGCGCAGCCGGTGGCCCATCGAGCCCGCGGACATCTGGTTCAACGGCTGGCGGCACATGGAGGAATCGAGGGACCTGGGAGGGCGGGAAGGGGATTTCCTGAGCGCCCTCCTCCGCCGCAGGGCCTTCGACGAGTGGAACCGGGCCTTCGACCGTAACGCGGTGGTGGTGACCCCCGGCGAGCCCCTCCCCGAAGTGGTTCTCGAGGAGGGCATGAAGATCACTCTCCTGTCGCCGGATGCCAACCGGCTCAAGAGCATGGCCGGCAAGTGGGAAAAGGACGTCCAGAAGTTCGGCCTGGACCCCGGAGACCTGGACGCCGCCTGGGACCAGCTGGCGAACGCCACCCGATACCACCCCGAGGAAGGGCTCCTGGGAGGCCCCGACGACTTCAGCGCCGCCCTGCAGAAACAGCTCAAGCCCGACTCCTCCAAGGCCAACGGCAGCAGCATCGCCTTTCTCGCCGCGTTCGAAGGCCGAAGCTGCCTCTTTCTCGCCGACGCCCACACGCGGGTCCTCTGCGACTCCATCAAGCGCCTCATCCCGCCGGGGGAAAAACGGCTCAAGGTCGATGCCTTCAAGATGTCCCACCACGGGAGCCGCGCCAACATTTCCAAGGAGCTGCTGGGCCTGGTGGACGCCGAGCACTTCCTCGTCAGCACCAATGGCGACATCCACGACCACCCCGACCTGGCCGCCATGGAAGCCGTCATCCAGTGGTCCGTCCGGAAGCCCACCCTCTGGTTCAACTACCGGAACGAGCACACCATTCCCTGGGAAAACGCCGCGCTTGCGGCAGGTCGAGACTATGACGCCCGCTATCCCGCCGAGGGAGAGGAGGGAATCCTTGTGGAGCTGGACTGCGCTGGATGATCGTCAGACCCTGCCGGGAAGCCTTGCGGCGATGGGGGGTCCGGAAAGGAGTGCGGAGAAGCCCGTGGGAGAGAGGGTTCCCGCGGGCCCGTCCGCTGTCGTCAAGGCGAAGAGCCGATGAAGAGGCGATTCCCGATGATCTCTGGCTTCATCATAGCGAGCCCGGCGGGGCCGGGTGTTACGGCGTGGTGAAGTTTTCTTGACGATTTGGCGACGGCGTCCTTCCGTGGAGGCTGGGTCGGAATCAGGTCTCCCAGGGAGCCCACAGGCTGCGCTTGAGCATATCCTCTCCGAAAACCTCCCTCAGACTCCCGTCCTTGACAATCCTCCCCTGATGCAGCACGGCCACGCGCTCGGCCAGATACGGGATCTCGGTATAGTCGTGGGTGACGAAGAGGGCCGTCATGCTCATTTCCGACAGCAGCCCGCCCAGGTCATTCAGAAGGGCCTTTCGGGTCGGGTAGTCCAGGGCGGCAAAAGGCTCGTCCAGGAGCAGGACCCTGGGCTCCAGCGCAAAGGCCCGGGCCAGGCTGGCCCGCTGGGCTTCTCCCCCGGAAAGCACCCGGGCGGGCCGCTGAGCCAGGGACGAGATGCCGAACCGATCCAGCCAGTACGCCACGCGCTCCAGCGCCTCTCGCCGGGGGATGCCCCTGATCCTCAGGGCCGCCAGAAGGTTCTGTCGCACCGTCATGTCCAGGAGCAGCGCCTGCTGGAACACAACGGCCATTTTCCTCCTGAGCCCCAGCGCGTTCCCGTTGCGGGCCGCCTCCCCGTCGATCTCGACGGTGCCCGACGTGGGCTTCTGGAGCAGTGCCAGGGTGAGGAGAAGGCTCGATTTCCCCGCCCCGTTGGGCCCCACCAGCGCCAGGACCTCAGCCCTGCGGATGGCCAGCCGGTCGATGTGGTAGATCTGGCGCCCCCCCAGCTCCAGCCGCAGATCCTCGACGCCCACCATGGTCTCGCCCTGGATCATGCCTCCCTCCGCCGCTGCTGGAGGTAGCTCAGCCCCGCCACGATGCAGAAGGTGAGGAGCAAAAGGATGATGCTGAGTGCCGTCGCCAGCTCGAACCGGCCCTTGGACACCTCGAGGACGGTAGCCGTCGTCAGCACGCGCGTGTAGCCCCGCACGTTCCCGCCCACCATCATGGACGCCCCGACCTCGCTGATCACCCCGCCGAACCCTGCTATGACCGCCGCGAGGATGCCGAGTCTCGCCTCCCAGAGCAGGAGCAGCAGGTACTGGAGCCGGGTGGCCCCGAGGGACAGGATCTGGAGCCTGAGCTTGGGATTCACCGACTGGATGGCCGCCAGCGTGAAGCCGGCCACGATGGGAGTGGCGATGATCGTCTGGGCGACGATCATCGCTGACGGGGTGTACAGGATGCCCAGCATCCCCAGGGGGCCGTAGCGCGTCAGGCAGAGCCAGGTGGCAAGCCCCACCACCACCGGCGGCAGCCCCATGCCGAAGTTGACCAGGCTGACGACGAAGCCCCGTCCAAAAAACCGGGTCAGGGCCAGGGCCGTGCCCAAGGGGATGCCGAGGAGCACGCTGACGAAGGTGGCCAGCCCCGAGACCTGGATGGTGCGGAGGGTGATGCCGACGACCTCCGGGTCCAGGGTGACGAGCAGCCGCAGGGCCTCGGCAAAACCTTCGCCCAGTACGCTCAAAGCTCCATCCTCCGCATCCTCGCGAGCCTGGAGGGCCCGCCGGATCGTGAAAAAATAACCCAAAAGCCCTTGCAGGCCCGTGTACACTCACACACCCGAGGCCTCTCCCACGTGGTTGTATCATTTATGGCATAGGGCAAAAGAAGGGATCAAGCACAAAAGGGTTTGGGAGCTGGCCTGTCCGTGGACGGGGCCCGAAATGGGAGCCGTCGTGAGGGACGAGGTGTACTCGGCGCAATCACGGGCGTGGTCGGGGGCCATGGGTAAAACCGGGGGAGGGGCGGCTTCGGGGAGCCAAACCGAGGTAGTGGGCAGGAAGGGAACGGAAGAAGCTATTCCTTCATGGGCTCACCGATGCCGCCGGAGGACCTCATCTCTTCCACCCACTCCTGGACTCGCCGGGAGATCCGGTCACGCAGGCGGCGCGTCCTTTCCAGCTTCTCATCCAGCGTGCCTTCGAAAGTGGAGGGATCCTCGAAGCTCCAGTGCAGCCTCTGGGTGATTCCCGGAAAGACGGGACAGCGCTCCGCCGCGGTCTCGTCGCACACGGAGATCACATAATCGTAGAGCTTCCCGGACTTGTAGAGCTCGAACACACTCCGCCCCCGGCCGTGGGACAGGTCGACCCCCCAGTCCTTCATGACCTCCACCACCAGCGGATTGGCCGGACCCGGCGAGAGCCCAGCGCTGCTCACCTCGAAGCGATCCCCGCCCCACCGCTTGAGACTGCTTTCAGCCATGAGACTGCGGGCACTGTTGTGGATGCAGATGAACAAGACCTTCAGCTTCGCCACGGGTTCATTCTCCCTCGCTCGAGGCGCCGGCCGGCCCGCCCATCTGGCGCTGCGAGACTCCTCGGACCAGAAACTGGATGTGCTCGGCGATGTTGGTGATGTGGTCTCCCATGCGCTCCATGCACTTGGCCACCAGCAGCAGATGGGAGCAGGGGGTGACCGCCTGCTGGTCAGCGGCCATGGAGTCCCGAAGGGTGTACAGGAGGCCGGTGTAAATGCGGTCGATCTCATCGTCACGCCCCCAGACCTGCAAGGCCAGCTCCGCGTCTCGCGTCAGGTAGGCCCGCAGAACATCGTCCAGCATGGCGCGGGCGTGGTCCCCCATGCGCACGATCTCCGCCATGGGCTTCGCCATGGGAGCCTGTTTCAGGTCCCGGACCCGTTTGGCGATGTTGGCAGCGTAGTCCGCAATGCGCTCCAGATCGATGGACACCCTCAGCGCGGCCATGATGACTCTCAGATCCAATGCCACGGGCTGCCTCAAGGCCAGGAGCCTCACCGTCATCTGGTCCACGGCGCGCTCCAGGTCATCCACGCTCCTGTCCCTCTGGATGACCGCGCTGGCCCTTTCCAGATCCAGGTCTACGATGGCTTTCATGGCATCGCCGATCTGGGAGATGACAAGGCGTCCCATCTCCTGGATGGACTGATCCAGGGCCTTGAGCTCATTGGAAAAAGACCGAACCGTATGCTCCGTCACCATCCGTCACCTCTCCGCCACCATCCCCCCTGCCCGCAGCGCGCAACCGTCGGCATCGAGGAAACGGTGGACCGCCGGCCTGAGTCGACCCCCACAACCGGTTGGGGCGGGAATCACGCTCCAAGCCCCCACATCCGCCGCGTGAAGCACGTCATCAACGATCAACCGAATCGGCCCGTCACATAATCCTCGGTCTTGGGCACCAGGGGGTTGGTGAAAATGCTTGTCGTCTCTCCATACTCGATGAGCTTCCCCAGGTACATGAACGCCGTGTTATCGGAAACGCGGGCCGCCTGCTGCATGTTGTGGGTCACGATGATGATGCTGTAATGACCCCGCAGCTGGTAGATCAGCTCCTCGATCTTGGCCGTTGCGATGGGGTCCAGGGCCGAGCATGGCTCGTCCATGAGGAGCACGTCGGGGTCCGCCGCGATGGCCCGGGCGATGCACAACCGCTGTTGCTGGCCGCCCGAAAGGCCCAGGGCATTGTCCTTGAGGCGGTCTTTCACTTCCTCCCAGAGGGCGGCCCCCTTGAGGGCCCTCTCGGTGGTCTCGTTCAGGACGGTCCGGTCATGGACACCATCCACCTTGAGGGGATAGGTGACATTGTCGGCAATGGTCATGGGGAACGGGTTGGGCTTCTGGAAGACCATCCCCATGCGCTTTCGAAGCCCGATGACATCGATGTTGGGCGCGTAGATGTCCGTTCCATCGATGACGATGCGGCCAGTGGTCTTCAGCCCGTCGATGAGATCGTTCATGCGGTTGAGGGATCGGAGCAGGGTGGATTTGCCGCAGCCCGAGGGACCGATGAGAGCCGTCACCAGGCCCTGCTCGATATCCATGTCGATGTCGAAGAGGGCCTGCTTGGTGCCGTAATAGAGGTTGAAGCCCTTCACCTCGATGAGCGTCCCACCGGTGCCAGGCTTCACATGGTACACCGTTTCGCCCGGCTGCCCGGTTGAAAGGCTCGCCCCAGGCGATTTCAAGGGAATGGTCGCAGTAGCCACGCAAGACTCCTACCTGATCGATAAGCTCGCAAATCCGGGGGGGAGTTCTGGGCATCCCCCCCGGCGGGAGCAACGAGACACACGCCGACTATGCCGCCGGCCCTCAGAAATGCCCGACCATGAACTTCCGTTTGAGCCGGTTGCGAATCACGATGGCCATGGCGTTCATCATGGCGACCAGGGAGATGAGCAGCAGCGTCGTGACGAAAACCATGGGCTTTCCGGCCTCGGAGTTGCGGGACTGAAACCCCACGTCGAATATGTGAAAACCGAGGTGCATGAAGCTCCTCTCGAGATGGATGAACGGGAAGAACTGATCGATGGGAAGCTCGGGGGCGATCTTCACAACGCCCACCAGCATGAGGGGTGCCACTTCCCCAGCCCCCCTCGCCATGGCCAGGATGAGACCCGTCATGATGCCCGGCATGGCTCGCGGCAGGATGATGTGCTTGATGGTCTGCCACTTGGAAGCCCCACAGGCGAGAGAGCCCTCGCGCATGGACTGAGGTACGGCGGCCAGGGCCTCTTCCGTCGCCACGATGACCACCGGCACGGTGAGGAGTGCCAGGGTGAGGGAGCTCCAGAGCAGCCCGCCGGTGCCAAAAGTCGGGTTGGGCAGCCGTTCGGGGTAGAAGATCCGGTCGATGCTCCCTCCGCAGATGTAGGCGAAAAAGCCCAGCCCAAAGACCCCGTAGACGATGGACGGCACGCCCGCCAGGTTGTTGACGCAGATCCGGACGACGGAGACCAGCTTCCCCTGCCTGGCGTACTCGCGGAGATAGAGGGCCGTCATGACCCCGAAGGGCGCCACGGCGATGGCCATGAGGATCGTCATGGCGAAGGTCCCGAATATGGCGGGCAGGACTCCCCCCTCGGTGTTGGCCTCCCTGGGCTCCTCCGTGAGAAACTCCCTCCACCGGGAGAAGAACACTCCGAGCTTCTCCGGCATCGACAGCCCGTTGGCGGGGTAGAGCCGAACGATCTGCGAGAGGGGCAGATCCTTCTGCCTCCCCTGAACATCGACCAGGGTCACCTTGAAGCGCGCGTCTTCCTCCTTGACGGAGCGGGCCTCTTCGCTGAGCAGGTTGTACTGGGCCTGAAGCTCGGCGGTCCGGAGGCTGTAAGCCCGGGAGGCCTCCTGGAAAGCCTCGCTCCCTTCACCCTTCCTGATCCCCAGTCTCCGCAGCGCCAGCCGCTCACCGTTCATCCGATGGTTCACGGCCCCGATGTCCTCGCGCTCGATCGTTCGGATGCGGTCCCGCCGCAGCGCGGCCTGCCTCACCGCATCGTCCAGGGTCCGGTCATCCAGCACCGCCCCGGACTGGACCTCGCCACCCAGATCCAGGGACTGAATGATCCCGACGAAGGGCCCCCACTCCATGCGCTCGATGAAATAGATGTTGGAAGGTGTGGAGACTTTGGCCACATTGTAGTCCGGCACCCATTTGAAATCCTCGTTGTAGAGATCAAAATTGCCGGTGCGATACAGGGTTCTCCGGGCCATGCCGTCTTCGGCGGCCACCATCTCCCGAGCCCGATCATCCATGGCCTGAAGCTGCTGGGGCGAAGGGCGGAAGTACTCGGACCGGACCGGCTCCCCGGCGATCCTCGATCCGTCCCTCAGGGTCAAGACCTTGATGGGCTTGGGATAAAACGTGACCAGCCCGTTCCAGAGGATGAGAACGAGGAAGCCGAAGACCATCATGAGCCCCAGGGCCAGGGCGCCACCAAACCCCCAGAGGAAGGGCTCTCCCCTGGCCGTCAGGTCCGAGCGGGCGGCCCGGCGGGCCTGCACCGCGGTTTTTGCCGGAGCCAGGGCTTCGACGGAGCTCAAGCTCATGGCGATGGACGTGACTTCAAGATTCCTGTTCATGGGCGTTACCCTTCCACATCGCAGAAGTACATGGGACCGCGCCGGGAGAGCCACACTCCCCCGGTCATCGACTTCAGGAACCGTGGCGGCCGGCTCCCTACAACTGAAGGGCGCGCTTCCTGAATCGCTGGCGGATGATCTCCGCCAGGGTGTTGATGACGAAGGTCATGGCAAACAGGATCAAGGCCGTCAGAAAGAGCACCCGGTAAAGCGTCCCGTCCTTAACGGCTTCGGGCAGCTCCACGGCGATGTTCGCCGAAAGGGCCCTGAGGCCGTTGAACAGGTTCCAGTCGATGATGGGCGTATTTCCAGTGGCCATGACGACGATCATGGTCTCCCCCACGGCACGGCCCATGCCGATCATGACGGCTGAAAAGACCCCGCTCACCGCCGTGGGGAGGACCACCCAGACGGCCGTCTGCCATGGGGTCGCTCCGCACCCGAGGCTCGCGGCCCGCAGGTGCTCGGGGACGGCGTTCAAGGCGTCCTCGGCCAGGGTATAGATGATGGGAATCACGGCGAATCCCATGGCAAATCCCACCACCAGGGTGTTGCGCTGCACATAGGTGTCGATGAACGTTCCCCGGACGTCGAAGCCAAGCCTCCCCATGAGACTGGCCAGGGCGAAGGCCAGGGATACGGTGGCCAGCCCCTGCCCCACCCAGTGGATGAAGGAAACGAGCGCCCCCATGAACGGCGTCGCCCGGCGCAGCTTCTGTTTGAGGCGGCTGCCGTACAGCCGCGAGCAGCCCATGCTCACCAGCAGGAAAAGCAGGGGCAGCAGGATCAGAAACAGGAAAGGCTCCGCTCCCCCCAGGCTGCCGTTCACCCAGAGTGTGAAATGGCCCGAAAAGAAAATCCTCTCGAAGGCGGGCCCCAGCCGGTAGGAAACCCATACACCGGCGCCGGCCATGAGGAGGACCAGCAGGAACTTGGGTATGCCCTCGAGCCGCAGAGCGATGCTTCCGGGCAGAAACTGCCACACGTACGCGGACAGGACGAGGCAGAGGGGGAAGGCGAAAAAACACAGCAGCACCGCCGCGATCCAGGTCTCCACCACAGGCGCCAGCACCAGGGCAGCCACGAAGCCCAGGACCACCGAGGGAAGCGAGGCCATCATCTCCATGAGCGGCTTGACCATGGACCGCACTCTGTGGTGCATGAACTCCGAGGTGTAAATGGCCCCCAGCAGGGCGATGGGGATGGCGAAGATCAGGGAGTACACCGTGGCTTTCACCGTCCCGAAGATCAGTGGGACGAGGGAAAGTTTTGGCTCGAATTCGTCGGTGGCCGCCGAGGACTGCCAGGTGTAGGCAGGCTCGGGATACCCTTCGTACCAGACCTTGCCGAAGAGCGTGTGGAGTGAGGTTTCCGGATGCGGAATCGAAAGCCTCCACAGGGTGACTTCCCCATTCCGCCGGAGGCCCAGAATGCCGTCCCCCCGGGGCGCGAACGCCAGGGCGGCAAAGGGCTCCACCCCGGCGTCGATGTCCAGCAGGGTGCTCTCGGAAGTACCGTGGCGCACCCGAATGTCCCCCGTCGCATCAACGGTGAGGAAGGTCTTGTCTCGCTGGGTGGGCTGGAAATTCAGGACCGCCGTGGCATGCTTCTGGAGCTCGCGGGCGCGCACCATCGTGAAGCCGTCTTCCGTGGGGCTCCCTTCCCGGGCCAGCCGGAAGAAGATGTTCACGGAGCCGTCGGAACCACCCACCACCAGGGAATTCTCCCCGGCCAGGAACCCCAGGGTCGTCAACCGGACGTCCGTGGGGAGCAGGTCCGCATCCTCGGCGAGGGACGGCTGGCTCAGGCTCTGGGTATTGTAGCGGACCACGCGCCCGCCCTCGTCGGCGACGTAAACCTGATCCGCCTTCTGGGTCATGAGCACGTGGGAGGGCACGAACCCACGGGGCAGAGGGGGCAGCTTCGACCGTGTGACCGTGACGGTAGTCTGCCGCGTCAGCATGTTGAGCCGGGACTCCGCCAGGCTCAGGTCGATCTCCCCCCCCCGGCTCACGGTCACGAAGGCCCGGGTGGGACGCTCGGCCAGGCCCCCGAGGCGATAGTCCAGAGCCAGGATGGGAGCCCCGCTCGGCTCCACGCCACCTTCCGCCTCGAGCCTCGCTTCGAGAGTGACTTTGCGAACCTGGTTTCCAGGGATCCTGGAATAGACCGCCGCTCCATCGGTGAAGTCGCGCTCATCCAGCACGGTGAGCCCCTGGGGAAGGCTCTCGGCCGGCAATATGTCCGTCTGGATCTTCAGCCGACCGAAGCGCACCGTTCCATCTTCCATTCCGAAAGCCACATTCTCCCGGTCCTGGGCCAGTGCCACCGCGGTCACTTTCCGGTCTCCGAAATCAAAGCCGCCCACCCTCATGGGGACACCCGTGGAGGCATGAAAGGCCCGTGTGCCCCCATGAACATCCACCAGGACGGCCAGCGAGTGGTGCTCATCCATGGTCACCGCGGCGATGCGATCATCCAGCTCGGCCACGCGGTAGCTGGCCTGACCCGTCACGGTACCGCGGCTGAACAGGGGCAGGACTTCCTCCACGAGGAAAACGAGAATCCCGAACACGGCGATGATAACGAGGATCCCGCCAACGGTGATGGTCCAGTCGGCCACCCGGTCGGCGATCAGCACCGAACGGCGGGCCTCCTTGGTCCGGCGGAGCACCGGCTCGTATACGGTGGATCCGGCCGGAGCACCGGCGGGAGGGGAGTCAGGGCTTGTGGGATCAGGGCTCATGCGTCACTTCATCGTGGGTTGTTCATGGAAGCAGGCCGGGCGAGGCCCGGGAGTAACCCCGAGCTCCGCCCATCGCTGCCCAGTCCAATCAATGAGAATGCACCGGTGTCTACATGCCCAGCGCCTTCATGTCCTCGTCCGCCATGGCCTTCGACACGGGATAGAAGCCGTCCTTGATGACCACCTGCTGGCCCTGCCTGGAGAAGATGTACTTGATGAGCTCGCCTCGCAGCGGATCCAAGGCTTCGCCAGGCTTCTTGTTCAGGTAGACGTAAAGGAATCTGGCCAGGGGATAATCGCCGCTGTAGGCATTCTCCGCCGTGGCATCGAAGCAGGCGCCTTCCTTCACGGCCAGGGGCACGATGCGCACATCGGCCGTCTTGTAGCCCACTCCGGAATAGCCCATGCCATATTTGTCCGAGGCGATGCCCTGAACCACGGCCGAGGAGCCCGGCTGCTCCTTGACGGTGTCCTTGTAGTCCCCCCCGAATAGAGCCACTTCCTTGAAATAACCATAAGTTCCCGAAGCCGAGTTACGTCCGTACAGGGAGATGGGCTTGTCGGCCCATTCCCCCTTGAGCCCCAGGTCTCCCCAGGTCACGGCATCCTTGGCGGCTCCGCCCTTGCGGGTCTTGGAGAAAATGGCGTCCAGCTGCTGCAGGGTGAGGCATTTGATGGGGTTGTCCTTGTGCACGAACACGGCCAGGGAATCCACGGCCGTGCGGATGTGAGCCGGCTTGTAGCCGAACTTCTGCTCGAAGGTCTCGATTTCCTTGGCCTTCATCTCGCGGGACATGGGACCGAACTGAGCCGTTCCCTCGATGAGGGCCGGCGGGGCCGTGGACGAGCCCTTCCCCTCGATCTCGATCTTCACGCTGGGATACTGGGACCGGAAGCCCTCGGACCAGAGGCTCATGAGATTGTTGAGAGTGTCCGAGCCGATGGACTTGATGTTGCCCGAAACGCCGCTCACGGGCTTGTAGTCCGGCAGCTTGGGATCCAGCTCCACCGCAGGGGCCGTCGTGGCAGCCAGGAGCGCCGCGGCCATCACCGCCATTCCAGCAAGACCTCTCCTACCGAGCACCTTCTTCAGCATCTTTTGACTCCTTGACCGTTCTGCTCTTTGGGTGAATACGCCTGTGATCATGCTTGCGCCGTCACTTCCCACTCCATACACCGAGTAATGTAGGCAAGGAATGTTACAGAATGATGACAAAAACCTAAAAACCAATCATTTTCCCGGAGATCGGCCGCAACCGTCATGATGCGGCCCGTCTCTTCCGATGAGAGCCTCTTCGGGAGACCACCTCCAGGTGTCTCCGGCAGGACAGGCAGACCGTCGTCACCGGCTGAGCCTTGAGGCGGTCGACGGCGATCTCGTCCCCACACTCCACGCAGATCCCGTACTCTCCCTCCGAAAGACGATGGATGGCGGCCAGGATCTCGCGGACCCTCATGTGATGATGGCGATGGATGCGGATGCCGAGCTCCCGGCTGGAATGCATGGAAGCGAAGTCCACCTCGTCCATGGGCTCGCGGTGACCCACCGCCTCCAGCAGTCCCGGAAGCATGCCGGTGGCTTCGGGGAGAGCCTCCATGAGCTGGCGATTCAAAGCTCCGGAGAAGTACTTCAGCATTTCCTTGTCCATGATTGTCTACTCCTTTCATGAATGGGGATGTTGACTACCTCTCGCTCCTTTCACACCGCCCAGCCCAGGCTCGACCCCGCCTCCCGATTTTCCGGCCGGTAGAGCCTCCAGGTCTCGTTGAAGGCGCTCTCGAAGGAGCGATCCTCCATGTACCTTCTGGCGGCCTGGCCCATGCGCTTCATTCGGACCGGATCATCCAGGAGGGCCCGAATGGCGCTCAAAAAGGCTTCAGGATCCCCGTGATCCACGATGAGTCCGGTTTCGCCGGGGATCAGGTTCTCCCGAGGACCTCCGAGATTCGTCACGACGACGGGAATCCCCGAAGCCTGGGCTTCCAGGACCACGTTGCCGAAGGTGTCCGTCGTGCTCGGAAACAGGAAGAGATCCGAGGAGGCGTAGACCGACGCCAGGTCCTCTCCCTCGAGGTAGCCGGTGAAGGTGCAGGGAAGGCCCTTCATCCTCTCCCGCATCTCGCCAAGATAGGGGCCGTCTCCCACCAGGACGAGGTGCGCCCCGGGATGAGTCTGGGTGAGCTGATGGAAGACTCGCTCCAGATGCTGAAGGTTCTTTTCCCTGGAGATCCTGCCTACATAGAGGAGTCTGGCTTCCGAGCGGATGCCGTAACGGTCCTGGAGAAAGCCGTTCCTTTTGGAAGGGTGAAATCGCTGGATGTCGATGCCGCGGGGGAAGAGCTGGATCTTCCGCGGCGATATGCCCTTTTGCACCAGCTCGGCGGCCGTGCTGTTGGACGGCACGAAGATCAGATCCATCTGATCGTAGTACCAGATGGTGTATTTCCACACCAGGTCCTCGATGGCCGTGTCGTTGGTGAGGTACTGGGCGTACTGCGGCAGGGCCGTATGATAGGTGCCGTAAAAGGGAAGCTTCAGGATGCGGGCGATGGCCAGGGCGGCGATCCCGATGGGGCCGGGCGTGGCCGAATGAATGTGGGTGAACCCCTCCTCGTAGCAGGTGTTGAGCATCTCGAGAAATGGCGGAAAATGCAGCTTCTGCTCGGGGTACTCGGGAAGCTCGTAAACCCCGATGGGCCGGAAGTTGTGGACCGCCGAGCACGGATGCTGCCTCTCGGCGCCGCAGGTGATGACCGTGAGATTCTTGTTGGTCCTGAGAGCCATGCGGACCTGCTGCTGGAGGGTCCTGGCCACCCCGTTGACCTCGTAGAACGTGTCGGTGAAGTGCGCCACCTTGATGCGGCTCGGCGCGATCTCGCTCCCCTGCCCCCCGGTGAAACGGTGCAGGGCTTCGCGGCTGAACCGCCGCTGGCTGCTGAAGATCGAAAAAGACACGAAGTAAGGCGCCAGGAGGGTGTACAGCCCACCCGCCGAGCCCAGCGACTGAAAGATGTTGAGAACATTGGCTCCGCTCAGGTGGTCGAGGAGGTGATTGGAGAAATGGAGCAGCGAGCGGTTCGAGAGCTGGTTCACGAATCGGAACCACTTCTTCTCCAGATGTCGCAGGTCCGTGTCCCTGCTCTCGACGATGCTCATCAGCTCGGGATCCTTCTGGATCAGAGCCTGTGTCTCGGCCTTGAGCAGCTCCAGGACGTTCCTGGACATGGACGGCTTGTTCCGGGGGCGCTTGCGATGGCTCCACATCAGGGTGATCCTGGAAAGGAAGCTCTCCTCCTCCCGGTTGGACTGGAGAAAGCGGTCGAGGAACCGGAGGAAAGGCTCCCGGGAGATGTACCTGTCCAGCCCCATCCTGTTCCTGTAGAACTGATACGCGATTCCATAAAGATTGTGGGCCAGGGTCTGCGGCGTCGAAGCCTTTCCCATGGGCTCGGCCCGATGGTCTTCCACGGCCGCCAGAAGCTCTTGCACCGTTTGAGCCCCCTCGATCCGCGTGTAGGCTCCGGCGATGGTGAGAGAGCTGTGGTCGTCGGACCCGGCGGTGAGATTCTTGCGCCAGGGCTCCGTGAAAGCGGGCTCCAGGCCGTGCCTGTCGGTCAGCTCGCTCATGAGTCGGGGCGTCAGGGAGGACAGGATGATTCTCAAGGCGTGGTTCTGCTCCGCATCCCGGGCACCGTTCAGCTCGAAATTCCTGAAGAGCAGGAGCAGCTTCTCGAAGTGCTCGACGGTCAGACGGTCGTTGACGGAGTAAAGCGGATGAGCCAGCACGTGGCAGATATCCCGCTGGCGCAGATATGCGGTCAGGTCGTACACATTCTCCCGGATGGCCTGGATATCGTCGTGCGTGGCCTCGTCGATGTCATGAACGAGCACGTGGACCTTGCATTGATCCTCGGGAAAGTAGGTCGTGACCTCTTCGCTCACGAAGGTGTCGGGAAGGTGCGCGATCTCGAGGGCTCCCGTGATGCTGTTGTGATCCGTGATGGTCACATGGGTCATGCCCCTCTTCCGGGCGAGGCGGTAGAGATGGACCGGCTCGGTGAAGCTTTCCGGGCATCCCAGCTTCTTGAGAACCCATTGGCTGGGACGCCTGGAATGCCTGGAGTGAACGTGGAGGTCGATTCGGGCTTCCGTTTCCATCATGATGTCTCCTTCTGGGTACTGCTCCTGAATGATCGCCACCCCATGGAAGAATGAGCCCCTCGGGTCGCCGCGGAGGGTCAGGCCGGTGGACGGAGCCCGGCCCCGCCATGTTTCCTGGATCGGTCCTGGCCCGTACCGGACGGCGCGGATCCATCGCCCGCGCGAACTCCTTCAAATCCAGCGAGGAGAACGGCTCGCCACTGACCCCGCTCCTCGGGCTCCACGACGATGTCGGCGCGACGATGACCCCGACGGCACACCTCGGCGGTTCTCCACATTCCTGCCTCCCAAGCCCGACCTTTTCCGAAATTCACATCAATCGATGAGGATGGTCTCACCGGCCCTCACCCTGTCTCCCGCCTTTACCCGGACCCGCATGGAGCCCAGAGCCGGGACCAGAACATCCACCTGGGACCCGACGCGAATGATGCCGAAGATCTCACCCCGGGAAACCATCGCCCCTTCCTGAAAATAGCTGTCGATGCCCCGCACGCTTCCCCCGGCGATCTGGATCACGAAGCAGTCGATGGGATGATGTCCCAAGAGGCCGTGGAATTTGGTCACGGTCCGCTCGTTCTGAAATACGTGGGGACTTTCACGGTGGAAGGGCTGGATTCCCAGCAGCGTCCTCCAATGCATGGAGGTCATGTGGGCATTCCGCCCCCGGGCGGGGTGATGCCGCACCCACTCCACCCTGCCGGCGATGGGAGCACGGTTGTAGTGAACGTCGAAGGGGCTCATGAAGACACCGATGAGGAGCCGGGCTCCCGTCAAATCGCTGGGGGCGATCTCATCGAGCCGGGCCGCCACCCCTGACTTGATGCTGAGCACCTCCTCGCCCGCCTGGAAGCGCTTGACATAGACAACCGTTCCGTCGGCGGGGCTCAGGAGGGACTCTCCAGCCGGAGGATGGCGTGCCGGATTCCTGAAAAACCAGACATATCGCCAGAATAAAAAGACGAGGACCAGCAGCGGTAAAAGGCCGAGGGCCCCCCAGATCATTCCACGTACCGCCATTTCTCATCCCGCAGGACCCGGACCAGGGCCACTCCCGAGGAAAAGGGAAAATTCACCACCTCGAAGAACTCCTCGTGCTTCCTGATGATGTTGAGCCAGCGCTTGACCCCGGCGTGCCGCAAAATCTCCCGGATATAGATGTGGGTATCGTGAAGCAGCAGATAGGAGTTTTTACGGGTGTGACTCAGCATCCCCATGAAGTCGTGCCGGACGTCCCCGAAGGAATGGTTGCCGTCGATGAAGCCCATGTCGATGGCCTGGAGGCCCAGTTGAGAGTACTCCTGAAAAAACCGCTCGCTGGTCCACCTGTGATGGTTGACGATCTCGGATACACCGAACCGGCTGAAATGCTCGTGGACTTTTTGAGGATCGTCCCAGCGGCTGTGCCCTCCAACGGTCTTGAGGGGGCCATTTTTCAGCAGGGAATAGGACGGATCGACGAAGCTCAGAGCGCCGCGACCGTTATCCTTGAGCCCGAGGGCCAGGCAGACCACGCTGAACCCGAATCCCGAGCCAATGACCACTACGTGGCGGGGGCGCAGAGCCCGCACAAGCCCGTAGTAGAGAAATCCGAATCCGAGGTTGAGGCTGGCGGCCTCTTCGTGGTGCCCCAAGGGCTGCGCGTGCCTGAAAATATCCTCGATGATGCTCGCCGTGAGACTGAGGTTCCGCATGAGCTACCCTCCCGATCCGATGGCTCGCTCACCGGTATAAAGCCCCAACGTGACGGGATGGTTTCAATTCGACGACATTTTGAAGGTGAAGCCCCTCGACAGACCCGACGGGCCTCGACGGAGGGTCAAGGCGGTGGAGGATCCGCCAGGAGGCTTCTCATGGCTGGGGAGGGCCGGGACCGCGACTTCTCTCCCGGACGGGGGACGATAGGGTGACTTTCAGGCTGGATTCAGGGTCGGGCCGGCGCGGGCCGGGGCAGGCCTTCACGGATCTTTCGCGAGAACATCGGGTCATCGCCCACGGAAAGGGCGATGGGATTGATGTAGCTCCGCTTGCGAAGCTCTTGGAAGGGCAGGCTGGTGTCGAGCCCGCCGATCTCGTAGGCATACTCGGGGGCGTAACCCGAAAGGAGGATTCTCCAGTTGTAGCGGACGATCCCTCCGAAAGCCCGGAAGTGACGGACGACGTTGGTGGTGCAGTTCGTCGTGAGGGTGTTGTAAAATTCCGCCTTATCCTTGAGTCCGTTGATGGCGGCCACATATTCCATGAACAGGCGCCGCCGGTTTTCGGGAGGGATGCGGGTGACATACAGGTAGACGTCCTCCCGTGGATTGCGGTAGTCCGTCCGCAGGCGGATCAGGTCTCGCTCGTCTCCCACCACATAGGTCAGCTCGTATTGCTTGAAGAACCCCTTGACGGACGAGTAGCCCTCGCTCTTCTCCTTCCGGGCCTCGATGGAAAAGATGACGTGATCGTCCTCCCCGAAGGCGAAGCTCATCATGACGTGGGCGATGGCATCCCCCATCCAGTAGACGGTGACAAGGTCGACGGAGCTGAGCTGCCCCAGGTCTACTGTCTTGTCGTAGTAGTGGGCATCGAAGTCCGTCTCACTCCGGTAAGTGAAGTTGCGGATATTGTGGAGCGTGACCCGGTCCCCCTCGACGGTGGCGTAGGGCAGGACGGCCACATCCTCCTGCCAGTCCCTGGCGTTGGACGGCTGGATGGTGCTCCACCAGGCCACCAGCAGTCCCCACGCCACCAAAAAACCCACCAGGGCTCGGCCACGGCGAGGCAGGAGGACAAAAGCCAGGAGCGTCGCGACGGAGAGCCCGACAGCGAGGGACATCCTCAGGCCTTCGCCCGGCAGGTCGGAATAGTAGACGGCCAGGGATGCCCAGACCGCCATGCAGAACACAACAGCTCCGGTCAGAATTCCAAACAGGATGCGGACGGTCCTGCGCATGGTCTTCAGCGTCCTCTTTCCTTCAGGTGCTCCATGAGAATGCGCCGCACCTCCTCGATGGTCTCCGGATGGTCCTGCGCGGAATGGCTCGAGTGGACCACCAGCTCCGACGCCACGCCGTCGATCTGGGCGCTGCTGAAGTCCACGACCCCGTCCGTCCATTTCTCCCGGGGATCCTCGGGGTTCCTGACGGCGATGATGGAATGGGCCTGGATCCCCTCGGCGATGGAAATCGATGCCAGGGTCTTGATGAAGGGACTTTTGGGATCCATGTTGTCCGTGCTCCGCGGGATGTCCTTGAGGGATTGGACCCCGGCCACCCCCTGACCCACCACGGCAAGCACCTCCTGAAGCGGCTTCAAGAGCTGAAACGGCAGGGTGATGAACTTGCCCACCAGCTTCCCGATCCATCCCCCGGCGACGAAGCTTCCTCCATGGGGAGTGGCGATGAACACCACGCGCTTCACCGAGGGGACCGGCTCATAGCACATGCTCCTCAGAAGGATCCGCTTGGTCTCGGGAGAAACCTGCAGCTCATCGATGGGCTTGGAGACAACCCTGTCCCAGAAGCACATGCCCGAGCTGACCGCCGTGAGCTTGGTCAGAAGCCCCCCCTGACTGTGGCCGATGACCACCATTTTGCCCAGGGCGGGGTCCTTCCCCTCGGGATCCAGCTCGGCCACGATCTTCCGGAGCCCTTCGGCCAGGATTCCCGCCGAGTAAAGAATGGGGTTGCCCGTATTGTAGGTGAACAGCCAGAACTGGTAGCGTCCCCACAGGTTCGGATCGTTCTGGAGCTCGTTCAGCATCTCAGCCCACCGAACCGGGCTCGAAGCCGTCCCGTGGACGAGAACCACGGGTATGCAGCCGGGCCGGTAGGGCTCCATGAAGAAGAGACCGTCCTCGAAGCGCGACCGGTCCTTGAAGATCGTGAAGTCCCCCGAAAAGAGCCCCTTGAGCTCGAACCGGTAGGCCTGGGATCCCTCCACCGTGTAGGCCAGGGCCGAGCTCAGCTCATACTCCAGGGGAACGGCCTGTCCCTCGATGAAAACCGAGGTGGCCTCGCCCGTGGTGAAGAGGTCCAGCCGTGCGCGAAGCTGCCCGCTCTTGAGGATTTCCCCAATGTTATCCGGGACCAGGAGGGCCGTCACCGCGACCTTGAGATTGGGAGGGATCTTGTACTTCACCGAAGCGCCGCTGGAATCTGCCTCCTGGAGCGAGGCGGCCAGGGGCGCGCCAATCCCCGACCAGCGGTAGCGGTTGCGTAGCCCCCGCACGTCCAGCTCGGCGGCCTGGACGAAATTCACCAGCCGATAGTCGCCGTATCGAAAATCCTCCGGGCTGACGTCAACGGCGATCTGGCCGAAGGGCAGGGGATAAGTCGCGGCCTGGACCTTGACGTGCTTGTCGGACTCATTGGTGAAAGCCTGGGCCAGCCCCCGGTTGTAAAGATCCAGGGCCAGGCGTATGCGCGGGTCGGTCCTGCCTGGAAGGGCCTCCCGATCCTCGGGGAACAGGAACGCATAAGCATAGAGGGCCGACGCCAGGAAATACGGTCTCGCATCATTCCGGGAAGCGTGGGCGAAGGACAGCTCGGCCAACGCAAAGAGCCGGTCCGATTCGCCGGCCGTGGGGAGTCCCCGGTGCAGGGCGGCCAGCACCTCCTCGGGGTCGTTTCGGAACTTCTCTTTCAGGCCGGCACGGTTCAGGATCTGCGTGGTCGGGGCGCTCAGGGTGTCGCTGGAGAGCACATTGGCCGTCAGCGACTGCTGGACCTCCTGGGGGTCCATGCGGCGCACACCCACCGGGGTGGCGCAGCCATTGGCGAGGAGGACCACGACCACCAGCACCGCTCCGACAAGATTCCCCCAGCAGTCAGGTCCGTATCGACTCATGATCTCCTCTCTCGTTACATTGCGCCCATGGGAAGAATCGTTGAGGATCCGTGAATGGAGATGGCTCGCCTCGGGAGCCACCCCTTCCACGCATCGAGGCAAAGGTGGCTCCCGCTGACGAGATGGTCACCGAGGGCGGTTACGGAAATTCCGGCGCACGCAATTCAACTTTTTTCGCTATCGCTCGAAAAGACGGCTTCGCACAATTTCCTAGGCCGGAGGCAGTAGTCCCATCTTGCGCTTCAGATCTTCAAGGGAGCGCTGGCTGTCGGCGCTACGACTCGAAAGCGCCTGGTTGACCCGGGCTTCCAGTGTCGTCGTCCCCGCCGCCACCTCGCCGTAGGCCGTGGCCAGGGATTCCTCCTCGCTGACCTTCTGCTTCATTTTCTCCAGCATGTTGATGGTGCTGGACGAATCGATCTTGGCCAGCTGCTGGTTGACCTTGCGCATGGAGCTGGCCGTCTTGGCCCGGGCCCTCAGGGTGATGAGCTCATTCTCGTAAGTCGAGATGGTTTTGCGCAGCTCGTCCACCTTGTTCTGCAGCTGCTGCGACATGGCGCTCTGGCTCTGGTAGTCCTGGAACAACTGGGCTGCGCGGCGATCCGCGGATTCCTTCTCGTTGATGACCTCCATGGCCAGCTGCTCGGCCTGGGCCGGGTCCATCTCCCCGGACTGGCCCCTCTGGAGCAGAAGCATGGCTTTTCGCTCCATGTCCTGAGCGAGCTTGCCGGCATCGTCGGCCTGCTTCTTCAGCCTGATGGCCAGCCCCTTGATCTCCGCCAGACTGTGCATGGCCTCGCCAAGGTCCCGCTTGAGATCCTTGATGCCCTGCTCGGTCAGCTTGATGGGATCCTCGAGCTTGTCCACGATGGAATGGGCCTCCGCCTGGCCGATCTTGAACAGTCGATTGAAAATACCTGCCATTTTTCTCTCCTTATGCCTGCTTGCTCATTTCGAGCAGTTCATCGCCGTGCTCCGCCAGAGCGAGGGCCAGCGCACGGATGGAGGCTTCCAGCTCGTTCTTGTCCATGTTCTCCAGCTGAAGCGTGTCACGATAGAACACATGCCTTCCATCCTCGTCCAGCAGGAAGGCCCCGTGGACCAGGGTGGCGTTCATCTGGAGCAGTCGTCGGAAGAATGGCGCTCCAGCCCCTTCGGGAACGGGCATGATGAGCTGCTCGACGATGAGGATGGGATCCTCGCAGTCGAGGATCAGATTGGTGACACCGCTGTCCTGGTCGTCCACGATGAGCAGATCCTCCTCCGAATCCTCTTCGACGATGGCGATATCCAGGTCGCTCAAATAACCCTTCAGCTTCTCCAAACAATCGGACATTGGTCGTTCCTCCTTCTCTCGTTCACTGGGAATTCCCATTTCCCGGCAAGCTCCTGGCCCATTCTCCACGATGGGAGCTCACGCTCATTTGATGGACCAGCCGATCAGAAAGGACATGGCCACATAGACCACGGCCTCCATGACTCCCGCCCCGACATTCGGCCTCTCCTGATGCACCAGCTCATGGGTCAGCCGCCCTCCGGGCAGCAGCAGCCGGTCCGCGGCGAACCTCGCGGCGGGAAGCGCCACGAGACCGAAAAGGGCAACACTGGCAAAGAAACCCAGGTTCTGGGTCCAGGAGACGAAAGCACCTTGAGCCGCGAAGCGCACGATGTTTCCAATGCCCAGAAGCATCCCGGCGAAGGCCACCCCCACCGCGACGTTGTCCTTCTCCAGGGCATCGTGCACATCGAAAGGGGCCATCCAGTGGTAGATCCTGGCCGAGACAACGAGCGTCACCTGCCCGAGGGCCCAGAAGACCAGGACTTCGAGGAGATGCCCCCCCGCCGCCAGGGTCCCGTGAATGACGAGCCCCACGGCCACGGTGTTGGCCGCCTCGATGGCTCCCACCCCGCAGTTCTGGTCCTGGATGATCTCCTTTTCCCCGCTGAACCGGTTCAGAATCAGCCAGTCGTTGATCCAGACCGACGCATTCAGCAGCACGATGGCGATGACCCCGTAAAGGAATATGTCGATGGCGTTGACGGCCAGGGAGATGAAAGGCCCGGACATGGCCCCGCCCAGGGCGATGGTCAAGCCCAGGATGTACCCGCCGACCGTCAGGGCGAAGGCCAGGTTGTCCCGCTCCACCAGCTGCTCCTTGAAGCCGAAGCTCCGGTGGGTCAGATCGAAGACCACCTTGCCGATGGCAAAGAGGACAAAAGCCGACAACAGGTATACGGCGCCAAGAACGATTGTGCCCATGAACATGCTTGATCTCCTGTCTCCCTACCTTCTGCCCCTGCTCCCCCCCCGCGAGGAGGATACGCTCCGGCTGCTCGAGAACGATCCGCCCGACGACGATGAAGAGGGTCGCGAGCGGCCCATCCTGGACTCGACTTTCTGGGCGAAAGTGTCCTTGCGCTCGGACATCCTGGTCTGCTGCCGCTCGAAAAAGCCGGGGCTGGACTTCCGCGTGACGGTTCCCTGGGTCCCGAACTGGGGTCTCCCCTGGGAATCTTTCCCGTAGTAGGGAGTGCCGCTGCTCCGCGAGCCTTTATAATCATTCCAGCGGCGGTAATCCACGCGGCGACGGGTCTCGAAGGCATCACCGACCTCGTCGATGAGACTCGAGAGCACCATGCCCGTGGCCAGCCATGCCCAGCTCTGATTCCCGCTGCCGTCGGTCTCCCACTTTCCAAATCGCGGATCCCCGATGTAGGAGAACAAGGGGGGCTGCGGGACCGCGTCGATGGAGCCATCGGGCTTCTTGGCCAGGATCACCATCCCCAGGGCATCCTGGTACTTCCTGTAGAGGCTTTCATCCACCTTGACCCATTCGGTCATCTTCTGGGCAAAATTGGGCTTTGAACCGTCCCCGCCCTTGGCACCGTTCTCCGCGTAGACGATCCGATAGCGATGGAAATAGTCGTGGAAGAAGAGCCCCTTGGAATCCATGTCATTGAGAATGACGCTGTATTCCGCGTACCGGTCCAGGCTGCGTCGCATGGAGTCCACGGGCGAGCCGCCGACCCCATCCCCGCACCCGGCGAGTGCCGAAGCCAGCAGTCCGACGACCAGCAGGCGCGTGATGATGGAATGCATCCTCTCACTCCTCGAAGCCGGCGAAGAGACTCTATCGCCTGGCCCCCGGAAGGATATTGGTGAACTGATATTCCTCGACATAATGCCCCGGATAGGCCTGAAATTCGATATCTCCCCACTGCTCGATGGTCAGCACCCGCTCCCGGGGGTCGTCCTCGTAGTCCCAGTAGAGGAACGGCTGGGCGGGACCACGCCCGTTCCGGTAAAATTGGGCCCCGCCATAGCTCTGCATGAAATAGGCGACCCCTTCGAATTCGATGGATTCAGGCGGATCCCCGTGCTGCTGGATGTGCTTCTTGAGCCTGTCGTCGATCATACCCAGCGGGACCTTCCGCGTGAGCGTCCAGTAAACGCCGTCGGCCTCCACCCGGTTGAGATAGAGCATCTCACCCTCGCCGCGCAGCTCCCATTCGTCCGTGCGGAGCCCATCCCCCGTATCGTGGTGATGCCTCGCCACCACCTCGAATGTTCGACCGTCGTGGTCCACCAGGAAGCCGGGAGCCATCCTGTCCAGCACCAGATCCGCCAGGGGATCGATGGCCGGCTCCTCTTCCTTGCCGCCAAAAAGCTTCTTCCAGAGTGACATGCGCTCTCCTGGGTTGAGTGGATGATCATTCGGGCTCGGGTCGTCGGGGCCGGGATCGTGGCCAGGGGGCATTGGGCCGCCGCGGGCAGCCTCCTCGGCCGCGGCCCTGACTCCGGGGAAGCCCGTGCGCGTCCGGGCGGAGCCTCGGCTCGGCCCGATGAGGACACATATCAAATCCGCGGGTCTTCATACAAGGCAAACCTTCCGTCGCCCCGACGCTCATGATGTGGATTGGGTGGGAATGAGACCAGAAATTCCCCGAAAGGGACCGGCGGAAACCACTCTCTCGTGGATGTCGCATCAAAGCCCGTCGCTGAAGACCAGCCGTCCCGAAACCCAGGTCTGGTGAACCCGCACCCAGCTGTCCCCGGGGTCGATCACCAGGATGTCCGCCGGACATCCCGGCTCGAGTCGCCCACAGGAATCGGTGGCGCGGAGAATCTCTCCGGAATGGCTGGTGACGAGCCTCAAAGCTTCCTCCAGGGGCAGGCCGTGGCGGCGATGGGCCAGGAAGGGGGCCTGCAGGAGGCATTCGGGATAGTAGTCACTCACCAGGCCGTCACAGCAGCCGCTCAGGATGGCCTCGGAAGCCCTGAGGTGACCGTTGGAGGAAGCGTCCCGCATGAGGTTGGGAGCCCCCATGAGCACGCTCATCCCGTTTTCCCTGGCCGCCGCGATGGCGCTCATGTTGACGGGGAACTCACAGCCCCGGACTCCCAGCTTCCTGGCCAGACGGACTTTTTCCGCGCCATCGTCGTCATGGCTCAGGATGGGAAGGCCCGCCGATCTCACCCGGTCGCATATCACTTTCACGTGCCCGAGCCCCGCGGACTTCCGCAGCTGCTTGGAGGCCGCTGCCGCAAGGGCTTCGTCCCGCGTCACCCCGTAGGTTTCCGTCTGATAGTCGAGATAGGCGTCCAGGGTCTTGAACTGCCCCTGGCCCGGAGTGTGATCCGTGAGGGAAAAAAGATGCACGGCCCGGCTCTCCACGAGTGCCTCGACGACGGGGGCCACGCGGGGACAGGTGATCTCGTAGCGCGCATGGACCCGATGTCTCACCCGCCGGAGGGGGCTTCCGTCGAAGGCCGTGATGAGGTGAGCGAGCCCCTCGGCGGCGGCTCCGTTTCGCAGACCGAAATCGTTGTCGGAAAATGTCAGGGCATGACAGAACGTCGTGATGCCGCAGGCGGCCAGCCTCCGGTCCAGGACATGAAGGGCGAATTCCCAGTCGAAATGCACTCCAGGCCGCATCTCGATACATCGCTCCACGGCGTCCGAGTGGAGGTCCACGAGACCTGGAATCACCCACTTGCCCCCAGCGTCGATCACCTCGGCTCCCCGGCGAGGTCGCCTCCCCTCCCTCACCTCGAGGACGACACCATCGGAGAAAAGAACCGTCCCCCGCTCCCAGAGGCGCTCGCCGTCAAAGACCGGTCCGCCCAACAGACACTTCTCGCCGCTCATCGCTGTTTTCCCTTATCTGGATCGGCAGGCCATCCCCGGGCCGGGTAGCCTCGGAACGAGCCGCCATCGTGTTTTCGCAAGCGAGTCTGGGCTCGGGCTCGATACCTCGTGCCCGAGCCCGGCGCCAGGCTCGGTGGGACCGATCTGGAAAGCAGGTCACCAGGGCCCAGTCTCCCCAAAGGCGTCCGGAGCATGCAATTTCCGTGTTACGATATGGTGTCAAAGGGATGAAATATCACATGGAGGGGAGATCATTCCCGAGGGAAGGAGGAGGCTTCGCAGCGCTCTGCCGGGATGCCCCGGGCTCATCGGTCGTTACCCGGAAGCCACAAACCGCTTCGGGCGACGGGCCCGCCTCGAAGCACCACGCCATCCCGCGCCGGTGAGGTGAAGAGCGCGAATCCCAATCCCTCATCACGGAGAGCCTGTGCGGGAATGGCTCATCCCGCCTCGTCGCAGGTGGGGGCAAGCCCCGCCAGCGACGGCCTGCCATGGCCAAGCGGGCTCCGGGACCAGGTCAATGGAGGAGTGGCGCGGGGAATCTCGGGACGACCGGCGCGGGGGGCATCACTCCGGCTTCTTCTTGGACAGGACCAGCATCCGCACCCGCATGTAATCCTCCTTGACCTCCTTGTCCCTGGGATCCATCTTCAGCAGCTGGTCCAGCTTCTTCAGGGCCTCGGCATGGCTCCCGGACGATTCATACAGGCTGGCGGCCTGACGGTAGTACTTCTTCTCCTTGGGCTGCAGGCGAATGAGCTCTTCCAGCTCCTTGAGGGCTCCCTTGTTGTCACCCTGCTGCACCAGCCCATAGAGCACGTAGCTGTGCAGCGCGACGGAATCGGGCTTGCGCTCCAGGGCCTGCCGGAAGTAGGCCACCAAACCCTTGTAGTCCTTCTTTTCCTTAAATTTCGCAAAAATGGTGTCATGATAGGCGGGATTGCCGGGATCGAGCTGCGCCAGGGCCTCCGTCGTCCGGTTGACCCCTTCGTCGTTCTTCTGCTTGCGGTAGAGGTCCAGAAGATACTTCCTCACCTCCACATCCTTGGGATCCAGCGCAGCCAGGGCTTCAAAGGATTCCGTGGCCTTGGGCCATCGCTTGGCCTCATAATGGAGGACGGCCAGGTTGTAGAGCACCGTCTTGTTCTTGGGCTGAAGCTCCGCCAGCTTCTCGTAGGTCTTCTGAAGCCCTTCCTTGTCGTTGGACTTCTCCAGCAGAGCCACCAGCCGCACCAGGGCCTCCTTGTGGTTGGGGCTTTTCTGGAGCACCGCCTCGTAGCTCACGCGAGCGGCCGCCGTGGCTCCCTTCTTCTCCTGCATCTCAGCCAGCTGCATCCAGCTCCTGAGGTCCGATGGGTTTCGCTGCAGGTACCGCTCCATGGCCTGAATGGCCTTGTCGATGTCGTTGCCCTGCTGGTAGGTGACGGCAAGGTTGTAGAGGACGTCCGGGTCCTTGACCCCGGAGCGAATGACCTTCTCGTAGGAATCGGCTGCTTTGCGCCAGTTGCGGGTCTGGGTGTTGAGATCCGCCAATACCAGCAGAACCGAGCTCTGGAAGGACTTGGGGATCTCCTGCTGATTCCTCTCGAGGAAGCGGGCCCACTCCTCCTTGGGCTTGTGCTTCTGACCGTACTGGAGCAAATCCTTGAACACCTCGGGGTCCTCGGAAAGCTTCAGTAGATCGAGGTGCACCGCCAGTGCCCGGTCGACATTCTTCTGGATCTGGTAGATGGCCACGAGCTTTTCCAGGATCGGCTTGGACTTCCCGGACTGGTCGATCTCCTCGTAGAGCCGGGCGGCCTCACCGTACTTCCTGGCTTCGAAATAAAGGCCCGCCAGCTGGGTCTTGACCAGGATGTTGCCGGGGCTCTCCCGCAGGGCCTTCTCGAGATATCCGATCTTGCCCTCGTCATCCCCCACAGCCCCGGCCTTCTGGAGCCAGTCCTTGGCATCCAGCTGAACCAGGAGGGACACCTTACCGATGGGCTTTCCCCAGGATTGGACCTCCATCTCCAGGACCTTGGGTGTCTCGAAGTCCGCATTGGGCCAGATTTCCCGGATGGTGACCGGCTTCGCTCCCAGCAGGCGCGGATCCAGCTCCGTGGCCACGATCTTGGTTCCCCAGGCCAGCCATCCATCGGTCTGAATCGCATCGATGAGCAAGGAATCCCTGGGATTCAACACGACCTGGGAGTCGGGCATCAGGATGACTTCCTTGCCGTTCAGCTGGAGCCGCAGGGCGATGAGCCGCGCGGGAAAGATCTGGCTCCCCCACCCCAGGATGCTCACCCCGAGCCCCACTGCCGCCAGGGCCCCCACAACCAACAGACCCAGGGCCACCCACCGCAGGCGCCCTCCCCGCTCCTTCCCGGCCGGGGACTTCCGGGGCGTGGGCGCCGTGACGGCCTCGTCCAGGCTGTATGGGTACCCGCCTCGTCTCCTGGTGCTCATCAAGGCCTCCCCTGCGGATTCTTCCGCTGAGCATCCTCATACAGGTCCCTGACCTCCCGGGGCGTCAGGCGTCTCACCTCTCCGGGCTTCATTCCCCCCAGCCCGAGGGGACCGTAGGCAACCCTTCTGATCTTCAGCACCGGAAATCCCATGGTCCCGCACATCCGCTTGATCTGTCGATACCACCCCTGGTGAAGCACGATCTCGAGCCACGCGGCATCGGTCAGCCTCCGCAGGAGCCTGACCCGGGCGGGAGCCGTGACGCCCTCTTCCAGGCGGACACCCCGAGCCAGCTGCCGCAGGACATCCGGACCCGGCTGCCCCTTGACCTTGACCTCGTACACCTTCTGGACCCCGTAGCGGGGATGCTGAAGCTGATGGGCCAGGTCCCCGTCGTTGGTCAGCACCAGGAGACCCTCGGCGTCGTAGTCCAGGCGCCCCACGGGGAAGACCCGCTCCGTGATCTCGGGAGTCCCGTCCAGGACGGTCCTCCGTCCCTGGGGATCCCTGACCGTCGTCACGCAGCCTGCAGGCTTGTAAAACAGCCAGTAGACCCGGGGCTGGTCGACGGAGATGCGATCCCCATCCACCTCGATGTGGTCGGATTCCGGATCCACACGCCGGCCGAGCTCGGTGATGGTGAGCCCGTTGACCCGCACCCTTCCCTGGCTGATCATCGCTTCGGCCGCCCGGCGCGAGGCGACTCCGGCCTGGGCCAGCACCTTCTGCAGTCGGACACCTTCCATGGGCTCATTCCAAGCGGGCAAGAGCGAATCTCAACGAAAACCGAACCGGGCTTTCAGAGGGGCTTCCCCAGGCCGATGGCCTCCCGAACGTCGGCCATGGTCTCCCGAGCCTGCCGCCTGGCCGCATCGGTCCCCAGCCGCATCTGCTCCCGCACCCAGTCCATCCGGCCCTCGAGATCGAGCCTTTTCTCCCGGATGGGAGCCAGCACCCTCAGGATATTGCGGGTCAGAATCTTCTTGCAGTCCACGCACCCTATGGACGCCGTCCGGCACCCTCGAGCCACCTCCTCGATCTCGGAAGGGGAAGAGTAGATCTTGTGGTAAGCGAAAACCGGCGACAGCTCGGGGTCCCCGGGGTCATTGCGGCGGACCCGGTGGGGGTCCGTCATCATCCGGGCCACCTTGTCCCGGATGACATCCTCGGGCTCCGTGATGTAAATGCAGTTCCCGTAGCTCTTGCTCATCTTTCGGCCATCGGTTCCCGGCAGCACGGGAACCTCCGTCAGAAGGGGATCCGGGACGGGGAAAACCTCCTTCTCGTACATGAAGTTGAAGCGCCGGGCGATCTCACGGGTCATCTCCACGTGGGGGAGCTGATCCTTGCCCACGGGAACGCCGTGGGCCTTGTAGATGATGATGTCCGCCGCCTGAAGAACCGGGTAGCCCAGGAACCCGTAGGTCGCCAGGTCCTTCTGCGTCAGCTGCTGCTGCTGCTCCTTGTAGGTCGGGTTCCTCTCCAGCCAGGGCAGGGGAGTGATCATCCCCAGCAAAAGGTAAAGCTCGGCATGCTCCGTGACGGAGGACTGGACGAAGAGGGTGGACCGGGCCGGATCCAGCCCCACGCTCAGCCAATCCAGCACCATCTCCCAGGTGCTGGCCTCGATCTGCCCCGGCGAGGCGTAATCCGTGGTGAGGGCGTGCCAGTCCGCCACGAAGTAAAAGCAGTCATAATGCCGCTGAAGCTGAACCCAGTTGTCCAAAGCCCCGTGCAGATTGCCCAGATGCAGGCGACCCGTCGGGCGCATTCCACTCAACACTCGCTTGCGTTCCACCATCCAGTGAGCCTCCTGTGGGCTTCTCGGCCTCCCCTGATCTTCATCCGAGGAAGAAGTACATGAACAGTCTCAATACGGGCGATACGATGTAACCCCACATCTGGGTCCCGATGAGGATGAGCACAATCAGCATCCCGTAGCCTTCAAGGCGGTCCAGGGCCCGCGCCATCCCCGAAGGCACCAGGCCCGCCAGCACCCGGCCTCCGTCCAGCGGCGGGATGGGCAGGAGATTGATGACCATGAGCACCAGGTTGAATTCCACCGAGATCTCGGCCATGCGACGGAGGGGCTCGACGACCCATCCGATGGTGGATTCCCAGGGACCCGGTCCCCAAGGGCCTCCAGCGTCCAGCAGCCGGAAGACGCCGGCACTGAGAGCTGCCAGCAGGAAATTGGTCATCGGTCCCGCCGCGGCCACCAGAGCCATGTCCTGCCGGCCATTCCGCAGATGGGCGGTCTGCACCGGCACGGGCCGGGCCCAGCCGAAGAGGAACGGGGCGTTCAGGAGAAGGAGGACCGCCGGGAGGATGAGGGTGCCCACCGGATCGATGTGCACCAGTGGGTTCAGGGTGATCCGTCCCAGCCGCCGCGCGGTGGGGTCCCCTCGCTTTTCGGCCACCCACCCGTGGGCCACCTCGTGGGCGATGACGGCAAGCAGAAGGGGGACAGCGTAAAGCGCCGCCCTGGCTATGGTGTTCCCAATCGTTTCCACGGAGTGTCAGGATTTCCGATAAGCGCTGCACATCACCGGCGTAAGCCCCGCCGGTCCCGCCCCTCTGGACCCCATGGCCCCCATCCACCCCGAGGCATCAGGCGGCCGGCACGGGCAGCACCGATGCCCCGCTCTCCACCATGACCTGTCCGTAGCGCGTATGGACCCTGGCCAGCTCTTCCTGTCGATTCTTGATCTCACCGTTGAGCCGTGCATCCAGCAAATCGTCCAGGATCTCCCGGTAGACGGAGCCCGGCGGTATTCCCATGTCCTTGAGGTCCCGACCCCGCAGGTCCGTCGTGACATGACGGTACCGGTGAAAATAGTGGCTGATCGCCCTCCTCACCTCATCCCGCTGAGTCTTGGCCATCATGTACAACAGCTCCTCCGGCCGGAAGGGCTGAAGTGCCCGATAGATATCACTGGGCCGGTATTCGGGCAACTGGAAAAACCCCCACAGCACCTGATCGACCTGCCGGGTGCCCCACAGCAGGCGACCCCGGAGAGCGTCGTTCAGATCCAGCCTGGTGGCGACATTGGAGAGCTCCTCGGCGGGCAATCCCACGAAGAGCGCCAGGAAATAGGCCCACCACCTTTCCAGGGGCTCCTCCAGGAAGCTCAGCCCGTACCACAGCATGCTCTCCTTCAAGCGCCCAAACACCGCTTCGAGGCGCGCCTCGAGACGGACGGCGTCGGAAAGGACGGACAGAACGCCCAGCTCGGCCATGCGCCGTACGGCGGGCAAGGGGTCGTCCTCCTTCAGGATGAGCTGGATCTCGTGGAACAGGCGATAGCCGCCGAGCTTCTCGATGAGCCCCATGCGGACGGCGCTTCGAATGAGACTGGCCGTCTGCTTGCCGATGCGGAAGCCGAACCGCTGCTCGAAGCGGATGGCCCGCAGGATGCGGGTCGGGTCCTCGACGAGGCTGAGATTGTGGAGGACGCGGATGGCCTTTTCCTTGATGTCCCGCTGCCCCCCGAAGAAATCGATCAGCTGCCCGAAATTCTCCGGACTCAAATCGACGGCCAGCGTATTGATGGTGAAATCCCGCCGGTAGAGATCCATCTTGAGGGAGCCGAATTCGACCACCGGCAGCGCCGCCGGGTACTGGTAGTATTCGTAACGGGCCGTGGCCACGTCCACCCGCAGGCCGTCCGGGAAGATCAGCACCGCCGTGTTGAACTTCTTGTGGGACCGGACCTTCACGTCGCGAATGGCCGCAAAGGCCTTGGCGAACTCGATGCCGTCCCCTTCCACCACGATGTCGATATCGAGGTTGGCCCGCCGGAGCAGCAGGTCCCGCACGAAGCCTCCCACGGCGTAGGCCTTGAACTGGAGATCCCGGGCGAGCTGCCCCACATCCCTGAGGATCTGGATGATGTCCCCGTGAAGCTGATCCCCCAGCACCCCCGCAATGCTCTTCCTCTTGGGCCAGTGCGACGGCGATTCGCTGCCGCGGCCCTCCAGGGGCTGCGGCGTCGCCGAACGGTCGGTCACCATGAAGTTGAGAAGGTCCCGACGGGTGATGACCCCGATGGCCTTCCCTTCCTCCACGACGGGCAGGATGCGCTGCTGATGCTCCACCAGGTAGGTCTGGATCTCCAGGAGATTGGCATTCGGCCCCACCGTCCCAAAATCGGGATTCAGGAACTCCCTCAGCCCCTGGTGCTCCAGCCCGTGAAACACAGCCTTCTCCAGAAACTGGCGGTTGGTGAGCCCGATGATGTTGCCGTCCTCGGTCACCGGCATGGAGTTGATGTTGTAGCGCACCATGATCTGCGCCGCCTCCCCGATGGGGGTGCTGGCATCCACGGAGATGACGGGGCTCGTCATGAGGTGCGCCGCGGAGGGAAACGGCTTGATGGTGGTCCGCAGAAGCTCGATGAGCCGATCCTCCACCTGGATCAGCGTCAGGTCGCGGATGGAGGCCGAGGCCGCCGTGGCATGCCCTCCCCCGCCAAACTCCGAGGCAACGGCACCGGCGTTGACCTCCGGGATGCGACTCCGCGCCACCAGGTAGACCCGGTCGTCCATGCGGGCCAGGGCGAACACCACATCCAGATTGTGGATATCCTTGAATTTGTGCACCAGGACGGCAAAATCCCCCACGTAGCGGTCCACGGAGACCGTCGCCACGCACACGTCGACGCCATGGATGCTGTAGGTCCGGGCCGAATGGATCATGTCGTTGAGGAGCGTGACCTGCTCGGGAGTCATCTCCGGCGTGACCATGTCGGCCACGAAATTCAGGTCCGCGCCCTTGCGCTTGAGGAACGCCGCCGCTTCGAAGTCCTCCGCCGTCGTCGAGCTGAAGGTGAAGGATCCCGTGTCCTCATACAAGCCCAGGCTCAGGATGGTGGCATCCTCCGCCGTGATCTCGATGCCCCGCTCGCGGATGATCTCCGTCAGAAGCGTCACACAGGCCCCGACAGGCTTGTAGACGAGCCGGCTCGGCCGTATGTCGTCCTCGGAGTCGGGATGATGATCGTAAACGTGGATCTCCACGCCGGGCTTGCGGGCGATCTCGTCGAAACGGCCGATGCGCGACCACTGCCGCGTGTCCACCAGGATGAGCCGCGTCACCTGATCGAGGTCCAGATCCCGGAGCCGCTTGAAGTCGTAGAGATACATCGTGGATTTCACGAAGAAGTTGCGCAGCGTCTTTTCCTGGGAGCCCGAGAACACCAGGAGAGCCTCCGGGTACAGCTTCTTGGCGGCAATCATGGAAGCCATGGCATCGAAGTCGGCGTTGATGTGGGTCGTGATCACTTCCATGGTCTCGAGAATCCTGAATCCAGAGGCAGAGCGCAGGGAGCATGGGAGGCGTCGCCGCTCGCGGCGGGCCCCGCAGCTCAAGGCCGGGGGTGGTACTTCCGGTGGATCTCCTTCAGGCGGGCCCGCGCCACATGGGTGTAGATCTGGGTGGTGGAGATATCCACATGGCCGAGCAGGGACTGGACCGTGCGGAGGTCCGCCCCGTTTTCGAGCAGGTGCGTCGCGAAGGAATGGCGCAGCATGTGGGGGGTCAGATTCTGACGGATCCCAGCCCGCACCGCATACTGCTTGATGATTTTCCAGAACCCCTGGCGGGTCAGGGGACAGCCCCGATGGTTGAGGAAAACCTGGGACGGCCCGGCTCTCCCGAGCAAACGGGGACGCCCCCACTCGAGATAGGCCCTCAGTGCATCCGCCGCATACTCGCCCATGGGGGTCAGCCGCTCCTTGTCGCCCTTGCCCAGCACCACCAGGTAGCCGGGGTCCAGGTGCACCTGGCCGAGATGAAGCCCCGTCAGCTCACTCACGCGAAGCCCCGTGGCGTACATGAGCTCAAACATGGCCTTGTCCCGAAGGCCGAGGGGCTCCCGCACATCCGGCTGTCCCAGCAGGGCATCGACCTCGGAAGCACCAAGTACCCGGGGCAGCTTGGGATTCAGGCTGGGAGACCGCAGCCGCAAGCCCGGGTTCTCGGAGACCAGGCCCCTCGCCGCCAGATACTTGAAAAAAGATCGGATGGCCGCCAGCTTGCGTGCTCGACTCCGGGGAGCCAGCTCCTGCTCTTCCCGGTCAAAACAGCCCTGGAGGTCCTCCCGGCTCACCCCACCCCAGCCAGTCCGCCCCCGCGCGGCCAGATGGCGGCTCGCCTCGCGGAGATCCGCCGCATAGGCGACGAGGGTATTCTCGCTCAGGCCCCGCTCCAGCAGAAGGTGCTCCAGAAACCGGTCGACCCATTCATCCTCCATGGCCCATCCGCCCGTCATCCCCCCGTTTCCGCGCTCCGCAGCCCCTCCCCCGAGCCTCGATGATGGGGCGGACGCTCCACATGCCGCATCCCCCGCCGATGGACGCGGCTTTCGGGCAGGAGCGGCACCCGAGGAGCCGAGATGTCAGGACGCCTTGGAGCGCGCCGGCGTCGTGATGGTCTGGAACCGGTAGTCCACCAGGAGCGATGTGTGAACCATGTCGCCGGACCTCCGCGTGGAGACCACGTCGATGTGATGCGTCTTCCCCTCGTAGTCGGGGAAGGTGATGCGGGCTCCGTCCGCGAAACCCTTCCGGTTGAACCAGACGTCGGGAGGCAGGAGCCAGGTCTTGCCGAACCGGTCCTCGAACCGGAAATACTCCAGGGCATCCCGGGGGAATTGAAGGTAGAGGCAAAGCTCCTCCTCCGAAACGGAGCGCCTGAGCTCACCCTCCAGGTAGGCTCTCCTGGCGTCGAGATCCTCGTCGGGCAGCTGCTGGATCCCGGCCTCATCGGAGAGGATCTCGTGCCAGGGCTTGCCGTCGGTCCGCTGGCTCTCGAGCACCTTCTGGTAGATCCACTCCTGGGGCTCATAGAAGGGGAACGGGCCGTATCGGCCGAGGAGCAGCCGCTTCAGATCGTCGGAAGGCTTCTCGTAGCGTCCGTGGAGCACGTTGTTGACCGCGGTGGTCCAGAGGATCTGGCTCCCCGGGGTGACGGACCAGATGTTCCCAAGCTCCCGGTTCACCTGCACCAGCTCCGTGAACACCTCGTGGACCCGCTCCAGGAGGCCGGCTTTCTCCGCCTGCTCGAAGGCCATGCTGGCGGCGCCCCCCGTCAGCTTGTGGCGCTTCACCGTCGGATCGAACCCGCGGTAAGGGCTTTCAAACCGCTCATAAAGCCTTCGCTCGCGCCTCAGAATGTCGGAGGTGTCCACCAGGGGCTGGATCTTCAAGCCTGGAGACTCCACGCCGTAGTCGTGGAGAATCTGAATGAAGCTGAGGGCCGGGGCCTGGCTGTAAATGCCCCCGAAGCCATGGTCGGACACCTCGATGATCTTCACCCCCTCGAGGGCCGCGGCAACCATCCGCCCCAGGTCGTTCCCGTCGGTGTTGTGACCGTGGTATTCCAGGAGAAGATCGGGGAAACGATCCCTTATGGCCCGGACCAGCGAGGCGATCCTTCGGGGGGAGCCGACGGCGGAATGATTCTTGATCCCCAGGATGATGTTCTCCCCCAGGGACTGGAGAATCTCCCCCACCTTGCGGACATAGAAATCGTCCGTGTGGCCCGCGCCGGTGCTGAAGCAAATACAGGGCATGAGCACCTTGCCGGCCCGCTGAACCTCCTCCGCCACCGTCGTGAGGTTGGGCACATGGTTCAGGAAGTCGTAGACTCGCCACACGTCGATGTAACGGGAGAACAGGCGGACCGTCAGCCGGATCACGTTGTCGGGATAGGGGCGGTAGCCGAAGAGATTCCTCCCGCGGCAGACCGCCTGGAGCAGCGTGCGGGGCATGGCCTCCCGGACCAGCCGCAGCTTCTCGAAGGGGCTGATCTGCTTGCGCATGAGATCGACGTGGACCACGGCCCCACCCGTGATCTCGAAAGCGAAATAACCGATCTCGTCCCGGTAGGGGGCCACCCGCAGGGTCGTCTGGGGCATGATCCGGCCGTTGAAATCCGACTGGGAAACGTCCCGCTCGTTGTTGGTCAGAAAATACCCCGGACTGTTCCGGACAAAATCCAGGATTTCCCTGCTCGTGGACTGGGGGGTGGGGCGTTCCAGGGCATTCATGGGCAGCTCTCCTTCGGATCAGGCCTGGAGGGCGGCTGCACGACCTTCACGCAGGTGCGGCCATGGAGCCGCCTCCCGGCCTGGGAGGTCAGATGGATTCAGCATAAGGATTGTAGCCGTGCGCATTGATCTCCGCGATGAGCCGTGCCAGCTTCTCCATTTCCGCGGCCTCTTCGTGATATTCCAGCAGATGGGGATGCGTCTCGATGTAGGAAGTGTCAAAACGCTGCGCGATGAAGTCGGGATCGTTGACGATCTGCTTGTAATAGGGAACCGTTGTCTTGATACCCGTCAGGATGAACCCGTTCAACGTTCGGCGCAGCCGATCCACGGCCTCCAGCCAGGTGAACCCGTAAACGGTGAGCTTCACCAGCATGGAGTCGTAATAGCGCGGAATCTCGTACCCCTGGTATATGGCTCCGTCGAGGCGCGTCCCATGACCGCCCGGCGACTGGTAGACCTCGATGAGCCCCGGGCTGGCCATGAAGTTGTTCTTGGGGTCCTCGGCGGTGATCCGGATCTCGATGGCGGTCCCCCGCAGCTGAACGTCCTGCTGAGAGAACGAGATGGGCTCGCCGGCGGCGATGCGGATCTGCTCCCGCACGATGTCTATGCCCGTGATCATCTCCGTCACGGTGTGCTCCACCTGGATGCGGGTGTTCACCTCCAGAAAATAATAATTGTCATCGGCGTCGAGAAGGAACTCCACCGTGCCGGCATTGATGTAATTACTGGCCCTCGCGGCCCGCACGGCTTCCTGGCAGATGCGCTCGTTGACCAGGGGCGGCAGAAAAGCCGGGGCGATCTCCACCAGCTTCTGATGGCGCCGCTGGATGGAACAGTTCCGGGTGCCCAGGTGAACGTAGTGACCGAAATGGTCCGCCAGAATCTGGACTTCCACGTGGCGCGGGCGCTCCAGCCCCTTCTCGAGATAGATCTCGTCACGCCCGAAGGCCATCCTCGCCTCGGAGCGGGCCAGGCGGAGGCCTTTCAGGAGCTCGTCCATGCCCTGGGTAGCCCGGATGCCGCGCCCACCGCCTCCAGCCACGGCTTTCACCATGATGGGAAAACCGTATTTCTCGGCAAAGGCGACGGCCTGCTTCTCCCCATTTTCGCCGGGGTCCAGGATCCCGCTTCCCGGAATGCTGGGAATGCCTGCCTCCGTCATGACCTTACGGGCAATGACCTTGTCACCCATGTCGCTGATGACCTGAGGCGTGGGTCCGATGAAAACCAGACCCGCTTCGGTGCATTGCTTCGAGAAGCTGGGGTTTTCGGCCAGGAAGCCGTACCCGGGATGGATGGCCTCGGCCTTGGTCCGCAGTGCGGCCTGGATGATCCGCTCGATGCTCAGGTAGTCCTTGCGTGGACCGGTCCCCACACAGACCGCCTCGTCCGCCCGCATGATGTGCATGGCGGTCTTGTCGGTCTCTTCATAGATGGCAACGGTCTTGATCCCCAGCTCCTGAGCGGAACGGATGACGCGAATGGCGATCTCGCCTCGATTGGCAACCAGCAGCTTTTTGAACATTCCATGCCCACCCTGTGTGCGCCCCTGATGATTTCCCCCTCCCCATCGCCCGTGGTCCCCGCCTCAAAGCTCCCGTGGAGCCCCAAGGCAGATCCATGTATTGACAAGGACCAAAGCGTTTTTTACCGCACGGGGGTTTGCCGAGTCAACCACCGTGATGAACAGATGGGCAGATGGACAAGATGGATTGATTCACGGGAGGAGCCCCACGGCCAGACCCGTGGCGGCCCGACGGACGAGCAGGCTTGCCGCTCATCAGGGTGGACCCATGGGTCCGGTCCGGCGCCGGCCATTGGCCCGTTTAACCCGGGGCCAGCCCGCGGGACCATTGATTGCGCGCGACCACTGGATGCCGACCGCGACGTCGATGAAGATGCGTTGGAGCGCGAGGCGGGAGCCACCCTTCAATGGCGATCGTTGAGAGGCGTGACCGATGGTTCTGACGCGAGGGGATGCATGGATGTGCAGCGGAGCGGGAATCACCAGCGCGTGGCGGCGGAGCGTCTCCGGGAGCGTTTCATGCGAGTCAGCTGGTTGAGGTATTCACGTCCCAGAAGATTGCACATGAAAGGCTTGATCACCGCTTCGACCTCCCATTTGGGCCGGTTTTCATCCCGCAGGAGATCCTTGATGCTGGTCCAGCTCGCGGCGCTGTAATACTCGCAGCCTTTCCCTTCGTTGAAGAATTCGCAGTGCTGCTGACTCACGTACTTTTCGTATTTCCTGCAATATCGGATTTTCATAGCCCGTCCTTTCAGCTCCAGGGAACTCGATGACCCTTCATAGATAACTAGAAGTATATACTCAGCATAAGACATCCATGCCGTAAATACAACATTTAAGATAAGCATTTTCAGATTTTATGCCACCTTTGCCACCCTCGGAGCACTTTCTGTGCTTGCGGACGGTCAAAAGCGCATGAGCGGAAGCCTCTTCCTTCAGGACGCTCCCGCAGCCTCGGGCGCCGGATCTTTCCTCCCCGCCCCGTGAGCACAATGTTGCGGCGAGGCTTCCCCGGGAGCACCAGGCGTCCCCCTGCCCACCGCGGCTCTCCATGAGTTTTGCCTTTACACGGCGAGGGGAAATCGCTATATAAGGTCCTCGTGCGTGCAGGCCAGTAGCTCTAACGGTTAGAGCATCGGACTCCAAATCCGAGGGATGGGGGTTCGAATCCCTCCTGGCCTGCCAGGAATATCAAGGGGTTACAGTGGGAACGCTGTAACCCTTTTGTTTTACGCCCACAGTGCGTGCACGGATGCGCGCCGAGGCCCGCCAGGAAGCACCCCGAGCCTCACCTCCTCGCCGCGCCAGATGGCCCCCCCTTCAATGCCCCCCCCAAAAAACACCCCATAACCCGGTCCGTGCGAGAAGACCCCCAATCGACCACTTTGAAGGACTAAACTGTTGGCCATGGTTTGGTCAGTCGCAACCCTCCATCGCCTGAAATCCTCGACCTTCCCGACGCCGGACTCCGGACTGATGAAATTACAGAAGAATGGGAGGAAGAGGGGACTTTTCCTGGAGGAGGACAGGGAGCGAGCCTTGGGGCTTCCTGTCGGGCGCGCAGGGAGGACGGCGGTGGCCGATCGGCCGATCCGGAGTCCACCTCATGGCAAGAATTGCTGACCGCGGGTAAAGCTGATTTGGAGCCAGGTTCGGGCGAATTGTCACTTTCAGTTATGAGCTCTCCCGACCATGAACACATGACAAGTCCAAGGTTGACACCAAGGTTCATTGTTGTACACTCCTCACTACGAACCTGAACGTTTCCCGACATCTGTTATGCGGATCCGCGTAATACCCGGCAAATGAAGCGGATGGCTTCGCCACGCGCTTATTTGCGCCGTTGTGCAGCACGTCCAATCACCCTCACGGGTTCATGGTCGCTTGGAGAGGAGATGTCCATGCCGACCATTTCGATGTTCTACGGGATCATCATACGGATGTACTTCGCTCCGGGTGAGCACCCACCGCCCCATTTCCATGCCTACTATGGCGAGCACAAGGCCACTGTGGATATTCGTACCTGCGAAGTCATGGAAGGCGACCTTCCCGGGAAACAGACGAAGCTTGTCCTGGCATGGGCGGAACTGCATCAGGAAGAGTTGATGGCCAACTGGAGGTTGGTGATGAATGCGGAAGAGCCATTCAAGATTCAACCTCTCCAATGAGGAGCAAGGTAATGTATCCCTCAGTGAAAGAAGTTACAGCCCGTAGCGACTATGTGCTTTCCATTGTCTTCGACAACGGCGAACGCGGCATCCTGGACATGAAGGAGTATCTGGACTTTGGCGTTTTCCGGCGGATCAAGAATCAGGATGCTTTCAAGCGGGTTCGAGTAGCATTCGACACGATTGAATGGGACTGTGGAGTTGATCTTGATCCTGAGTTCATTTACGCAAGGTGCAAGGCGGCTGGAACCGCACAACCAGGCGCTCAAGCCGACCACCAACCCCATGAGCGTCTTGGGGAGTCCCAAGCGTGACTGCTGCGCTTGGTGGCGGCTTAGCTTGGGTGTTGGCCACCGAGGCGGGGCAGCAGCTTCAGCTGGCACCGACCGGGTTTTGCCAGCGCTCGATCCGCTGACGTGGCTGAATTGTGGGCCATTAGACTTTGAAGTTTCACACCTTGAACCAGGAGCCACTGATTTTGAAAGAACCTCTGGGTGCCCGTAGGCGCCGCAATTTCATGCAGTCGCTGCTGATCACCGCGTTTGCACTGACGGGTATCGGCATGGCACAAGCCCAAAATAGCACCCCTGCTACCCCGGCCAAGATTAGCACCGTCTACACCGGGGATGTGATTAATGGAAAGAAAGTGGTGAGCTCCTTGAACACCAATGACCTGGAGCCGGGCCAGAAACACCTGCTGTACTTTCAGGGTGTGCAGATGTCCACTGGACAGTACTGGTACGTGTCGGTGATCGTGGCTAAGGGGGCCAAGCCCGGCAAGCGCATCACCCTGTCGAGCGGCGTGCACGGTGACGAGATGAGTTCGGTGCACACCGTACAGACTGTCATGGGCCGGTTGAACTCGGCGGAAATGTCGGGCACCGTCATGGCGGTGCTGGACATTGCACGCCCTGCCATGGAAAGCATGCAGCGCCGCTGGCCGAGTTCCGGGCGCGGCATCGAGTTGATCGACATGAACCGCGAATGGCCGGGCAACGAAAACGGCTTCAGCGCCGTCAGCCGCCAGGCCGGGCTGGTGTTCAACCGGCTGCTCAAGCCCAATACCGATCTGGCCATCGATTTCCATACGGGCACCACCGGCCTGGACGCAGCCGCCTTTCATATCGGTGACATGCGCATCCCGGACGTGAAGACCATGATGATGCTCTACCCTGTTCCGGCGATCTGGGACAACCCGGTCTACCCTGGTGTGCTGCACAACGCCTACATCGATGCGGGAATTCCCTGTTTTACGCCCGAGGTGGGTGTGGCGCGGCGGCTGGATCTCGACATGATTCCGATCTTCGTCGAAGGCACGATGAACGTTTTCAAGCACTACGGCATGGTTCCAGGGGCGATCGGACGCACCGCGGTCGATGCCAACGTCTACATCGGGAAGAATGCGGTTCCCGTGCTGACCACCCACGGTGGATTCATCGAATTGTTGGTCAAACTGAATGCGAAGGTCACGTCAGGACAAAAGGTGGCCATCCAGCGCAACGCTTTCGGCGAAGTCGTGTCGGAATACACCAGCCCTGTCAACGGCCTTATCGGTAGCCTGCGCAGCGATGCCACGTCCGAGCCCGGCAACGTGCTGCTCTTCATCCTGGCCGACGCCGCGCCGGTGTCCGGCTCACCCCCTTACTCGGAGTAGTTGGCGGCACCCACTTTGGCAGATCGTGTGCAGCCTCGGTCTGAAACTTTTTGTGAGCCGCTGCTCGCGGCCGATAGGGTGAGTAGGCTCTGACCTCCAAAGTCACAATCCAGGGCCGTTTAGTTCCTTTTGAGTTACGGTCGGCCAACCCAGCACTCAACCGTCCTCGCTTTTTCACGAAGGAGACAACAGGGGAGCATGGAAATGAATCGGGAAAAGGTGTGGCGTGAGATTGCCGATCTGCTCCCGGAGGCTCGGCAGGAGGTTCTGGAATTCATCCAGTTTCTTCGAAAACGCTACAAGCGAAGGCGTGCGAAAGCGCAGTGTCCAAAAATCCAACTGGCTGAGGAGGCCTTCGTCGGCATCTGGCGTGACAGACAGGTTAGCCCCATCGTAAATGCTCCACTATCGCGCCAAGTTGAAGAGGCGCCCAGGAGGAAGATCTGACGCTTGATGGTGCCTGCCGCATAAGGCTCCCCCGCTGGAGCGCAGGTTCTTTTTCATCTCCGACTTCATCCCCTCGATATCGAGAGGGGTGATGTCATCGAGGGCTTTGCGCCCGTAGCGGGGCTCCAAACGTTTTTTGCAATAGGCAAGACCGGTATCGAAGCTCTTCTTGTGGTCTTTCACCCAGGACAGGTGCTGTGCCCACACATCGGTCAGGGCAACGATCTTCCTTGCCCCCTGGTCGGGCAATATTGTATCCTTTTCGATCATGTCCCCCTTGATGGAGGTCTCTGCTCCCCGCGCACGGGTGAAGCTGTCCTGGATGCAGTTTTTGCGTTGTCCCCCGAGGGACGCGCTGACACGGTACTTTCGATTATCCCTGGCAAATGTGACCCCGCGTGTCGGGCGGAGCTCCAGGTTCATTTTGCAGGATGAGCGACAATCCCAGCCTATCCCCAAAGGAGGTCGCGCTTGAATCTGTTTAAGCAGCTGTCGACCGCATTGCTTCTGGCGTTCTTCGCCGTGTTGCCCATCCACCCTGCATCCGCGTGTAGCCGCGCAGTCTATTTCGGACTGGAGGGACAGACCGTCACCGGCCGAAGCATGGACTGGCTTGAGAACATGCAGACCAACATGTGGATCTTCCCCCGGGGAATGAATCGGGACGGCGGGATGCCCGACAAGGGCCTCAAATGGAGCAGCAAGTACGGTAGCGTCATCGTGTCGGTGTACGAGCTGGGTACCGCTGACGGCATGAACGAGAAGGGGCTCGTCGCCAACCTGCTGTTCCTGGTGCCCACCGGATACCCCCCCGCCAAGGGGGACTCGCGTCCCCAGTTGTCCATTGCGGCATGGACACAGTACCTCCTCGACAACTTCGCCACCGTCCAAGAGACCGTCGCGTGGATGCGCAAGCAGAGCTTCCGCCCCGTCAGCGTTGTGGCGCCAAACGGAGTCGAAGGCGAGGTCCATATGTCGATTTCGGACACCTCTGGAGACTCCGCCATCTTTGAGTACATCGACGGCAAGCTGTTCATCCACCACGGCCGCCAGTTTCAGGTGATGACCAACGAGCCGCGCTTCGAGGCACAGCTCGCGCTCAACGAGTACTGGAAGCAGATCGGCGGAACGGTCATGCTCCCGGGGACGAACCGTGCCGCCGACCGCTTCGCTCGCGCCAGTTTCTACATCAACGCGACGCAGCAATCCGCCGACCCGCGCGAGGCCGTTGCGGCCGTGCTCAGTGTCATGCGCAACGTCAGCGTGCCGCGCGGGATCAGCACGCCAGGCAGGCCGAACATTTCGTCCACCATCTGGCGGACGGTGGCGGATCACAAGAATCTCGTTTACTTCTTCGAGGATACCTTCAGCCCCAGCCTGGTGTGGGTCAAGCTGAAGGAGGTCGATTTCAGCCCAAGTTCCGGCGTCCGGAAGCTCACGATGCATGGCAATCCCGACTTGGCGGGAGACCAAACGGGTGGCTTCAAGGCGGCCCAGCCGTTCACATTCCTGGCACCACATTGAGGGCAGTGCAAGACAGTGGCTCCAATCTGTCGCCCAACTATTCCTTCCAGCGGCCGCGCTTTGACGCGCCGCCGAGCCCTGTCCGCACGGCAGCCTGGCCTCCGCCATGAGCCCTCTCCATGTGCCGAGGAGATGCTCTCCAGGAATTGTCATGATGAGCGCCAGCGAGAAATCTCGATTTTCGTGTTCGCCGGATGCCCCGGGATTTCGCTCTCCGCCGCGCTCCGTTTGAAATGACAACGAGGTATTCTCGGACAGCCTCCTGGTGGACGCTGATTGCCATGAGTGATGAGGCCACCGGCTGGGATTCCGGCCCATGAAGATTCGCAGAGTGCTCATCGGGAACGAGGGGTTCGTGGAGGTGGCCTGTCCCCAATGTGATCGGTCCCTGACCTTGGCCGTGGAAAGGATCCAGGAGCCTGGAATTTCCGTTCAGGCCAGGTGCGGCTGCGGGATGCGGTTCAGCGTCGTTTTCGAGCGGCGGGCCCATTATCGGAAGCCCACCGGCCTGCTGGGAAGAGCCGCCCGGAAGGCCGGCCCGGAGCTGCTGGTCCTGGACGTCATCATCAGCGACCTGTCCCGGGGTGGCCTCTCCCTGAAGTTTTCCAGGGATCCCGGCCTCGCGGTCGGGGAGCTCATCCGGGTGGATTTCAGACTCGACGACGGGGATCAGACCCTGATCCGGGCGCAGGTGGTCGTGAAGAGCATCCGGCGGTTCACCGTCGGCACCGAATTCCATTTCCTCGAGGAGAAGATGCGCAAGGTGCTCGGCTTTTACCTGGCGCCTTGAAGCGAGATCGTCCGGGAGATGATCCGTGCGAAACCGGGCGGGCGAGGCCGAAAAATGGGCCAAACTGGAAGATGCGAAAGGAGATGATGTTCCATGGGAATGTTGGGAAGTCGTGTCCATGATGTCGTGGTGGTGGGCGGAGGGATCGTGGGCCTGGCCGTGGCCATGAGGCTGGTCCAGGCCGGAGGCCGGCGCCGGGTCGCCGTCCTGGAGAAGGAAGCCGCCTTCGGCACCCATCAGACGGGGCACAACAGCGGTGTCATCCACTCGGGCATCTACTACCGGCCGGGATCTCTGAAAGCCCGCCTTTGCATCGACGGCGCCAATCGACTGATGGAGCTTTGCCGGGAGCAGGGCGTTCCCTTCCAGCAGTGCGGCAAGGTGGTGGTGGCTTGCGAGCCGTCGGAGATTCCTTTTCTCGAGGAGCTCCATCGACGGGGCACGGTCAACGGCATCGAGGGTCTGCACATCCTTTCGCCTGCCGAAGTACGCCGCTTCGAGCCTCATGTGAGCTGTATCCAGGGCATCCACGTCCCCACGACGGGCATCGTGGATTTCCAGCGGGTCGCGCGGACTTATGCCCGGATCATCGAAGCCTCGGGCGGAACCTTGCTCCCCGGGCATCGAGTCGCCGCCATCCACGGCAACGGTGATATCATCCAGGTCCGCACGAACCGGGGAACGCTTCAGACGCCCTGCCTGGTGAACTGCGCCGGCCTCCATGCCGATCGCATCGCCCGCCTCGCCGGCCTTGAGCCGCCATGCCGCATCGTGCCTTTCCGAGGCGAGTACTACGAAATCCGCCAGGAACGGGCCGGGCTCGTCCAAACGCTCATCTATCCGGTTCCCGACCCGAGGTTTCCGTTCCTGGGGGTTCACTTCACCCGTATGGTCGACGGAAAAGTCGAGGCGGGACCCAACGCCGTTCTGGCATGGGATCGGGAGGGGTACACCCGGAGCACGATCTCGCTTAGGGACTCCCTCGAAAGCCTGAGCTACCCGGGCTTCTGGCGCCTCGCGGCCCGGTACTGGAGACCGGGGATCGACGAGATCCGAAGATCCTATTCCAAGAGCCTTTTCCACAAGGCGCTCCAGAAGCTCGTCCCCGCCGTGCAGCGTGACGACCTGCTGCCGGGGGGCGCCGGTGTCCGGGCTCAGGCACTCAAAAGGGACGGAACCCTTCTGGACGACTTCCTGGTGGTGAGGAGCGGCCCCTCGGTGCACGTCCTGAACGCTCCATCGCCGGCCGCCACGTCATCCCTGGCCATCGCCGACCACATCCTTCGGGAGCACCTCCTCGAAATGCTTTAGGCTGGGTGAGCGGCACGGCGCGCCCTGGCAGCGGGCGGGCGGTGTTCTCACCAAACGGCCCCACTGCCTCATGGACAAAGGATGGCACCGAGCTCCTCGACAAGGGCGCCAACCCTCCCGGCATAGACCTCATCGGGATCGGCCGGAGGGTCGTCCAGGCGAGCCAGAATGATCGCATTGAGCTTGATCTCGTCGAGCAGCTCCGTCGCCCTGCCTGGGGGCCGGCCCCTGAGGTGAGCCTCCACCTTGAGGAAGAGAGGGTCCAAGGTCTTGTAGGCGACGATTCGGTGATCCTCGGGCAGGGAGATCAAGTGCTGCGCCTGCCTGCCGATTGCTTCCAGGGTATTTCTGAGATCGATGGCATCCATGGGGCTCTCTTTCCCATCTTCCTGAAGATGTTGTGGCATCGACGCGCTCCGTTTCCCGCCGCGGGCGGCTGGTTTTGCCGCGCATTGAATCCGCCCGGATCCATGCTTATTTAAAGCGTGCTCTTCTTCGCTTCCCTCGTGGCGGAGCTTCCCGATGCGCTGATTTTAACCCAAACCGGCCGGAAGGTGATACTCCGATGAGAGTGGCCTTGGGACTCAAATCAAGGAGAACCGTCCCATGAAAGTGATCACCCACCCCGATTTTCTGGAGGTCTACACCAACGATCCCGCGGCGGCACCCGGAAGACTGGAGCCGATACTGGCGGCCATCGGTGCGAGGACTCAGTTTGAGGAGCCTCTGCCCGCGGGCTGGGATGACATTGAGGCGGTTCACACGCCTCGTCACATGCACCGAGTCGAGCGCGAGGGCGTGTACCGGATTTCGGCCCTGGCCGCGGGGGCTGCCATGATGGCGGCGGAGATCGGCCTGAGGGAGCCGGGATTTGCCCTGGTCAGACCCCCGGGCCATCACGCGTCCGCCGACAGCAGCTGGGGATTCTGCTATTTCAACAACATGGCCGTGGCTTTGGAGCATCTGCGCCGTACGGGACAGATCCAGACGGCCTATGTGCTGGATTTCGACCTCCACTACGGGGACGGCACCGTGTCCATCCTGAAAGAGAAGGGATATGTGGCCATCCACAATCCGGATTCCGACCACCGGGAGATCTACCTCAAGGAGGTGGAGCGCCATCTGCTGGCGGCTCGGGCTGATATCATCGGGGTCTCCGCCGGCTTCGACAACCACGTGCTGGACTGGGGCGGTCTGCTGCTGACGGAGGACTACCAGGCCATGGGGCGGCTGGTGCGCCAGGCAGCCGACCGCATGGGGGCGGGATGCTTCGGCATCCTGGAAGGCGGCTACAACCACGGCGTGCTCGGCCAGAATGTACTGGCATTCCTGGATGGGCTCGAATTACGCTGACCCTGCCTATTTCCGCGGGACTGATCGGGCCATGCGCCATGGGATCCCCGCAAGGTGACGTCCACCGGGGAAGGAGCCTGGCCCCATGACCGTGCCCGTGGCCTTTGAGAAGGTGAACGTCATGATGGGATCCAAACTGTCGGACGCGCTCAAGACGATGTTTCCCGAAGAGCTCGACGAATACATGCGAAGCCACCTGGAGGGAACCTACACCCTCCTCGATGTGAGGCAGCCCACGGAATACGAGGAAGCTCATCTGCCGGGCGCCCGGCTGGTTCCCCTTCCCCGGTTGATGGATGCGCTGGGTGAGATGGACTCCCGTCGTCCCACCATCGTCTATTGTGCAGCTGGTGGTCGAAGCCGCACGGCGGCCCAGTTTCTCCTGAACCAGGGATTCGAGGAGGTTTTCAATCTCCAGGGGGGGATCCAGGCCTGGGAGCAGGGAACCGCCTCCGGCCCCACGGAGATGCACCTTCGCTTCGTGAGGGGAGACGAGGGGCCGAGGGATGTCATTGCGGTGGCCTACGCCATGGAGGAGGGGCTCCGCCAGTTCCACCAGCGCATGAAAGACGCCACCACCGACCCCGGCCTGGGGGAGCTTCTGACTCACCTCATCAAGGCCGAGGAAAGCCACAAGCGCGCCCTGACCGGCCTGCTGGAGGAGATGACGGGGGATCCCACCGTCCCGGAAGCATTGGCGCTCGCGGGATCCGAGGTCCCGGCCGGCAGTCTCATGGAGGGAGGTCTCGATATCGATGAATTCATGGAGCGGAACCGGCCCTATCTGGTCTCGGTGGCTGGATACATCGACATCGCCATGATGATCGAGATCCAGGCCCTGGACCTTTACCTGCGCATGGCCGAAGCGAGCCCCAATCCACAGGCCCGGCAGGCACTCCGAAGGATCGGGGATGAAGAGAAGGCCCATCTGGCCATCCTCGGGCGCTATCTGGACGAGAAGAATCGCCGGAATCTCGACGTGCCGGTCCGTGACGATGCCTAGAGCCGGGAGCCGTCGGCCCCAATGGTCCAAGGGACGGGGCCTGCCCCTGGGGAGCGCGTCTTCGGATATGTCCGAAAAGGCCTAATCCATCGCGGTACGTCCTCCGAATTAGTCAAAGGTTTGCTTGTGCGCCCCCCAACCGTCATCAAGGACCAGTGTGACTTCGACGAAGAGCTCCGGGGGCGATGAGACTGGCTATCGGAGGACGGGCATGCAGTCGGAAAAAGTCAAGAACATCAGGGTGGACGAAGAGGCTAAGGTAACCGACCTGCTCATCAACAGTCTGGCGGAGGTGCTGTCGGTCGGGCGTCCCATCGAGCGGCCGGAGGAAGCTTACAACTGTGCGTCAACCCTGAGCGATATGCTCCATTTCCTGTCGAGAGTGGCCGCCGAGATGGATCTGGGCAAGAAAGACCGCAACGCGGTTTCCGAGATCATCGGGGCTCTGGTGGTCGTCTCCCATCGCATCATGGACTGGGAGAAAAAAGCCCTGGGCATCGAAGACCTCACCATGACCGAGATCAAGTACCTCCACTGCGGCGGCGGCACCAAGGAATGACGGGGCGCCTGAGCCCCGGGAGTCGCGTCAGGGTCTCGGGGATTCCATTACATCCCATCACGATATCGATATTTCACGAACCGATCAGCTCCTGCCGCGACGGTCTCCCGGCCCTGCCCGTGACGCCCGCCCGATGGGGAGGAGAACCCCGCTGGAAACCCCGAATTCCTGGCATTTCCGCTTGCTGGGCAGAAGCAGGTCGATGCGGTTGGTGTGCCTCCTGGCCATCAGGTCTTGAAACTCCACCACGTGCGTCTTGCCGCCGACGATCAAATGAAAACGGTCTCCAAAGCGGTATCCCCTGGCCAGATCCCGGCTCAGGGCAATGATCCTCCCATGGTGCCCGGGCCGGATGCGCAGCATGGACGCCGTTTCGTCTGGTGTGCTGTCCGTGCACGAGGGAATGTTGGTGTAGGCGGTCACGGTGACCCGATGACCGTTGGGCTGGACCGGGAGGGCGCAGGTTCCGACACTCAGGTTAGCCTCGACCGGACCCCACAGAGCTCCAGTGAGGCAGAGGAGCGCGGCGAAAGCGGCCCGAGGCCGGCGGCTCCGCGTGGGTCGAGATTGCGCGTAATGACGCATGAAGGCCCTGGAGAGGGTGGCCCTGCCTCCCGGTGGAGTTGAGGGAATCGCCATTTCACGCCTTTCTTTCACGAGATCACTTTCAGAATCAACCGCAAGCCGCGGGTGCAAGGCATGGAGAGCAAGGAGCGTGCTCGGGCGGGAGGCGCGGCGCACAGCCTTGTCAAGACGATAGTCAGACCTTGCCGGGGACGGCACGCGGCTCCGTGGGCCGCTCAAGAGGTGCTGGAGGGTGGAGCGGAAAGCCGTTTTCTTTTGATGAGGAATGGAAACTGGGTTATTTTGATACTGAAATGCAAGTGTCGAGGCCCAGCGTGGGCTCGCGGCCGTTGGAGCCCGCACTCCACCCCGTCGCCCCATTCTCGCCGATTCAGCCTAGCCCTGTGGGGGGCCTTCATGGATATCGTTTCCCTGGTCCAGAAACGCCTTTCCGAAACCTACGAGCTGCATTCGAGATGCATCAACCCGCAGTTCGTGCGGGTCCTCGAGGTCATCGGCTTCCAGCGAAATTACAGGTCGGGTAAAGGCGCCTGGCTGGTGGATGAGCGTGGCGAAAAGGTTCTGGACTTTCTGGCTGGATTCGGGGTCTTCAACATCGGCCGCAATCACCCGGTGGTGCTGCAGGTGCTGCGGGAAATCCTCGAGAGCGACCCCCCCAGCATGGTACAGATGGATGCGGGGTGCATCGCCGGTCTGCTGGCCGAAGCTCTCGTCTCCATTGCCCCGGAAGGTCTGGAATCGGTCTTTTTCACCAACTCGGGGGCCGAGGGTGTTGAAGGAGCCCTCAAATTCGCGAGGCAGGCCACGGGACGGAGCCGCATCGTCTACTGCGAGAGGGCTTTCCACGGGCTCACCCTTGGCGCCCTTTCGGTCAACGGCAATGCGGATTTCCGGGCGCGCAACGAGCCGCTGCTTCCCGACTGCACGCCGGTGCCCTTCAACGACCTGGAGGCCCTGGAGAAGGAGCTGAAGAGCCGGGACGTGGCGGCTTTCATTCTGGAGCCGGTGCAGGGCAAGGGGGTCTTCACCCCGGATGACGACTACTTTCCCGGCGCCCGGAGCCTGTGCGATCGATATGGGTCCTGCCTCATCGCCGATGAGGTCCAGACGGGGCTCGGCCGCACGGGCCGCATGTTTGCCGTGAGCCACTGGGGGGTCTCTCCGGATATCATGGTCGTCTCCAAGGCGCTGTCCGGGGGATTGGTTCCCGTCGGGGCGATCCTGGCCAGGCGCTGGATTCACTCCCGCGTGTTCGACTCCATGGACCGGTGCTTTGCCCACTCCAGCACGTTTGGGCAGAACGATCTCGCCATGGCCGCCGGCCTGGCGACACTCCACGTCCTCGAAAGGGAGAGTCTGGTGCGGCGGGCCGGGGAAATGGGCGATTACCTGCTGGCTGAACTGCGGGGGCTGGCTGAGAGGTACGAGCTCATCCGGGAGGTGCGGGGCATGGGGCTCATGATCGGGATCCAGTTCGGCGAGCCCCGGTCCCTGGCGCTCAAGACAGGCTGGAAGCTGCTCCATTCCATGAACGAAGATCTCTTCTGCCAGATGATCACCATGCCCCTCATGGAAAAGCACAACATCCTGACACAGGTAGCCGGCCACGGCCTCGACACCATCAAGATCCTCCCTCCCCTGGTCATAGGGCGGGCCGAAGCGGACTATTTCCTCTCTTCCCTCGATGCGGTTCTGGCCGAGGCTCACCGGTTTCCAGGGTCCGCCTGGACCACCGCCAAGAACCTGGCCATCCGCACAGCCAGAAGCGCATGAGCACCCTTCACCATCGATTGCAGGAGGCGCTCCTCCACGGCGTCTGGCGGCTGGTGGCCGCGAGGCCCGGTCTTCTCATCGCCCTTTCCCTGCTGCTGGCTCTGATCTCGGGAGTCTATGCCCACAAGCACCTTCGACTGAACGGCAACCAGGACCACCTGGTCTCGCCCGAGGTCCCCTTTCAGAAAACCTACCTGGAGCACCTGAAGAACTTTGGGGACCAGGAGTTTCTGTATGTGGTCATTGAAACGGGAGGGACCGACGCGGGCAAGGAGGGAGCCATCCGGTTCGCCGAAAGGCTGGCTGAAGAGCTGCGGCGATTCCCCGATCAGATCCGGGCGGTCCATTATCGATTGACGATGGACGAGCTGGGAGACGGCGCTCTCCTCCATGTCCCCCTGGACACGGTGGAAAGCCTGACACGGCTCGTCTCGGCCAATGCACGATTGCTCCGGCAATGGCAGACCGACCTGAGCCTTGAGTCTACCCTTCGGCTGGGGACCGGCCTTCTGAGGGAATCGAGTGATGCCGTGTCCAGCGCCTCGTCTCAAGGCGTGACACGGCTCCTGGAGGGGCTCCACCGATTCACCGGGGCCATGCACCAGGCCTCCCGGGGCAAACCGCCTTCGGAGCCGCTGTTCTCGCTGAATTCCGACGTCCATCCAGAGAACTACTTTTTCACCCCCAGCGGCCAGCTCCTGGTCATGAAGGTCCTGCCCCACAAGGACTACGGTACCCTGGAGATCATCACGGAGCCGCTTCAGGTCATCCGTCGGAGTATCGACCGGGTCCGG
>JALOPI010000041.1 GCA_025453975.1 Syntrophobacteraceae bacterium | reverse complement strand
GACGGGCCTGAGCTGCACAACGGGTACGATCCGGGCATGTTGCCTTCTTCCAGCAATCGGGGTTTTTCGGATCTGAAGAACTGTTGACTTGAGAACGGCTGTAAGATTCACGAGGATTTGGGGTAGGCTTAGGTCCAATGGGGCAGGAAAGCGTTGATCAAGAGTTCTGCAATGAGGCCGCCCCCAGGGCCAAGAGGGAGGTTCTTCAGCATTGCACGGAAGCGACCAGATTCATCGCGCTCCGAACGACTTCGGCGATTCCGGGGGGGACTTTCTTCGCTTTGTTACTTCGCAGAACATGCTATTTTGCACAGCGGTGTACCACCTCTAGGAATCAAGAGATAGGTTCATCAGCGGAGGAAATTCTGTGGTCCTTGTGGGGAATAGTGTGGGGAATGACAATCAAAAGGGCTTAAGAGAAACCCCTAAGCCCTTGAATTTGCTTGGTAGCGGGGGGAGGATTTGAACCTCCGACCTTCGGGTTATGAGCCCGACGAGCTACCTGGCTGCTCCACCCCGCGTCGATTCGAATAAGCTAGCTCAGCCGGCGGTATTTGTCAACTGGGATTGTTGAGGGATTGTGGAGTCAGGGATTGTACAGTCGATTCCGGCTCATTTTCCGGGCCGAGGGCAAGGGTGTTGACAAATTCCCGCCCGACCAGGATAAACGACCGTTCACTTTCCTCTGAAGATCTGCCTCAAACTTGTCTTTAAAGGGGGAGCTATCCCATGCCGGCATTGCTCGTCAAGCGCGAAAACAACGAGGAAGAGCTCTTCGTCATCGACAAGGATGTGGTCACCCTCGGACGGAACCACCCGGCCAGCGGCATGATCAACGACGTCGATCTGCCGGACCGAACGGTCTCGCGCCGCCATGCCCGCATCGCTCGGGACGGTGGGGTTTACTTCATCGAGGATCTCGGCTCCGAAAACCGAGTGTTCGTCAATGATCGCCCAGTGAGAAGGGTGCCCCTGGGCGATGGGGACACCATCCTCATCGGTCAGCATGTTCTCATTTTCCAGTCCAAGCAGGTGAAGACCGTCGATCCCGAGGGGTTTCTGGCGGGTCCCCTGGACCTCTGCAAGACCATGGATCTCAACTATCTCATTCTGCAACGGCTCAGCAACCTGCTCATCACCGTGACCAGTGTCAAGGACTTCCTCCGGGCGGCCATGGATCTGATTCTCCAGAGCGTGCGCGCCCGCTCCGGGGTTCTCCTTCTCAGAAACCCCGACGGGAGCTACCAGGAAGTGGCCAGCGGCGCCCTGAAAGCCCCATGGAGCCGGAGCATGGTGGCCCACGCGGTGGATCACCGGCGATCCATCCTCACGGGTGAAGAGTTCTCGGCCAGCGAGACCATGGTGTCCCGCGGTGTGGAATCGGCCCTTTGTGCGCCCCTGGTGAACGAGGGAGAGGTGCTCGGCGCCATCTATCTGGAGGGGTCTCAAGACGGACAGTTCTCCGAGGACGGTCTCATCATCCTGACGGTCATCGCCAACCAGGTCGCTTCGGGTATCGAAAAGGCCGCTCTCAACGAGAAGCTGTACCGCGAAGTGCTCAGGCGCAAGAACCTTGAGCGTTTCATGTCCCCCCGGGTGGCCGAGCGAATCGCCCAGGACTGCTCGAGCCAGGAAGAGCTGGCGCTCCGGACGGAAAAGCTCACCGCCACCATCCTTTTCGCGGACATTCAGGGCTTCACGCTGCTCAGCGAGAGGCTGGATGCAGAAGAGATCGCCAAGCTTCTCACGGAGTACTTCACGCTGATGACCGAGGTGCTCTTTCGCTGGGAAGGAACCCTCGACAAGTACCTGGGAGATGGGCTTCTGGCCATTTTCGGTGCGCCGTTTCAGTGCGACGACCATGCGGTGCGCGCCGTGAGATGCGCCCTGGAGATGGTCGAGCAGCAGCAGCGGCTCCTGGCCAGCCTGCCTCCGGAGCAGCGGTTCGCCATCCGCATTGGGGTCAATACCGGAGAGGTGGTGGCAGGGTATCTCGGATCGCCACAGCGGATGGAGTACACGGTACTGGGCGAGACCGTGGTCGTGGCCTATCGCCTGCAATCCCTTGCGGATCCGGGAACCATCTACCTGGGGCGCCCCACCTTCGAGCGGGTCAAGGACATCTTCGACGTTTCCTATGTGGACCGCATTCAGACTCCCAAGGGACGACGAGAAATCGAAGTCTACCGGCTTTCCCCTTCCGTCGAGGCCACTTTCCAGGCGCGCCCGAGCTGAATCGTCTTTCCGGAAGTGGGAGTGGTGACCCACCCAGGGCGGCGAGATGCGGCGGACGAGCTTGCGCCGTTGTTTTGAAAGGCTTTGGGCAAAGAGCTCTCAAGACCCATTTCCGGCTATTCTGGCAGGCACCGTGAATCGCTACCGCTCAGGTCATGCCCCTATGCCGTCTCTCTGGTCGTCGGGATGGAACGAGTGCCTTTTGCCCGGTTGCCCGTAATGCTCAACAGTCCCTGCCCAATGGGCAGTGGGTCTGTTCGATCGCCTCGCTCGCAGGCGATCCCAGGCTTCCACCAGGGTGATGCCCACGGCCGCGAGGCAAAGGATCAGGAACGGAGTCAGAATGAGCCAAATCATGATGGCTTCCTCCTACATCCCGAGTGAAGGGTGTCGAGGGCTCCTCCATGGCCCCCGTGAGCCACGCCTGCCCGCACCGATCCTTCCATGACCTCGCAATCCCAATGAGGCGGTGCACTATTCACTCCCCGTGGACTGAAGGGTTTCTGAGCAGGCCCGGCGAATGGATAGGACAGCCGAGGGTGGCTGAATGCCTTGAACGGGAAATGGGCAGGTGTCTCAACGTACGGCGGCTGGGAAATGGATTCGCCATGACTGCTTCAATTTTACCATGGCTGGCTGACCAGGCAATAGTCGAGTGCGCCGGGTCAAGTGCTCCGAGTGCGGGCGTGGATTCTCCGGTGTCAAGTCATCCATGCGGAGGCTTTCTGGTCTTTTCCATTGGCCCGGCCGTTCAGAGCCTCGCGCCGGGAGCCGGGTCGGCTCCCTCTGAGGGGGCCTCCATTCAGGAGCATCTGGTACGCATCATGAAAGCAGCCCGTGGCAGGAGGATCTCGGGCCAGGCTGCTTTACTTTGAAGGGGCCCGAAGGCGGGAAATGCGAGCATCGCCCATGCTGGCGGGGAACCGGATCCTTGCACCAATAATGGGTTGCCACCCTGAATGAGCTGATCTATGGTTTGCCCAGCAACGGTCCCGGTGGCCGAGGGGCCAGGAAGTTCCTTCCCTCGGCGTCCGCATGACAGGCTTTGGGCTCGACCTGGCGTCTTCTTCGCCGGGACGATGTTTCTTCCGCGTTTGTGAGTGCAGGCTCAATCATTTCTGCGTCATGGCTCTGCCGGCTCCGACCTGGTCAAGATGGGACCAGGATGGGACAAGCCGCACACCTGTTGTGAATCGCTTCGAGGACTGAATATGAAAAAGGCAGATTTGCAGAGGCTCATCGAAAAGGTAAAGGGCGCGGAAGCGGCGATGGCTGCGCTCGAGAAGGGCGACCTGTCCACTGAGCAGGCTGTTGACCGAGCCCTGGAATTCATCGGGGAATTCCATTCCCAGGCTGCCTCGGCCGGTTCCAGGTCTCTGGCTCAAATGGGCCGAATGCTGGAGAGGTTTGGCTCCGCTCCATCACCGGGTGCCGAGCAGCTGACGACCCTGTCGTATGCGCTGGGTGTGCTGCGCAAAGGGATGGAGGAAGCGAGCGCCGAAGGCTTGCGAGCCGCCATGGTGGAGTGCCTCGAGGTGCTTGGCGTGGAGCCTCTGGAGTTTTCGACGCCGGTTTCTTCAGGGCCATCCGGCAGGGGAAAGGCGGACGGCGAGAAATCCTGGTCCGTTGAGAGCGTCGAGGTGGCCGGAGCGCCCAAGACGTCTTCTCCTCCTCTCCAGGCGCCCAGGGACAAGCCTGTTGTGGCGAAGGCCTCGGTCCCGTCGGGTGGGGCATCGGCTGCCAGGCCGGCTCCGGTTCTGCCGCCCCAGCCGGCTCCACCCAAGCTGGCGGAGGTCTCGCCCCCGGCGGAGGGCGTCCGGCGGCTCTCGGGCAAGCTGGTGGCCACACACGGTCCGGACGATCAGACCGCGCGCATCGAGCTGCCTAAAGACAGTCTCGAGAAGATGGAGTACCTTCTTCGTCCCTTCGAGGCGGAGAATCCGATGACGCAACAGCTCTCATCCGATGATGAGCTTCTCAAGGACGTGCTGAAAGAGGTCAAATCCTTCATGGCATCCTTCGTCGACGGGGATCTCGATCAAGCCCAGTCGGCTCTCGAGACCATAGCCAGCTTGCAGGGCGACACGGGCTTGTTCAATGAAATCGGTAATATGGCCAGGAGCCTCCATACCTCCATCAGCAACCTCTCCCATACCCTGAATCCCGAGCTGATGGAGATGGTCGAGGACAGGCTGCCCGATTCGGAGCACCGGCTGGAGCACATTCTCGAGCTGACCGAGAGCGCGGCCAATACCACGATGGACCACGTGGAGGCCATCCGTAAGCGCATAGGGGCTGACCAGGAAAAGTTGAGTCGCCTGGAGCGGCATTTCACGCGGCTGAAGCCCATGGGCGACGGTGCGCATCATCGCATGGCCGAGAACATGCGGCTGGTGCGGGAGCTCAGAGGCTCCTTCGAACAGATCGAGATGAATCTGGCCACTATTTTGACATCCCAGGGTTACCAGGATCTGACCGGGCAGATCATCACCAAGATCGTGGCGTCTCAGAAGGAGCTGGAGGCCAAGCTCGTGAAGCTGGTGAGCTACTTTGGCGGCAAGGTCAGGCGGGACGCCAGCAAGAAGAAGGATGATCTCTATGGGCCTGCCCATGCCAAATCCCAAGGGGCCGTGCGCTCGCAGGACGAGGTCGATGCCCTGCTGGCCGAGTTCGGGTTCTGAGGTCCTGGGGTCCTGGGGATCCCTCTTGACACATCGGTTATCATAAAAACGGAAAGACCCTCTCTTTCCTCCTCCTGAGGGGGCCGGGTTTCCCTCCTCCTTCCCGGCTCCCTCTCTCACTTGAATCCATGATACCGGAACCCTTCGTCGAGTGTCCTTCGCTCCTTCACGATCGGCTCCGCGGGGTGTACTGTCTTAGACGGGGGGAAATGGGGGGTATCACTCATTTACAACCGATCGATCTTGGCTATTTTCTAAGCACAAGCGATTCCATCCCGGGGCTTGAGGGTTTTTTCCCCGTAGCTGCAGGCGATCCAACGTTTTCAGTGAGCGTCCCATGAAAAGGGTATCGAGGTCTGAAACGGCGGGCGATGGAAGTCGCCATGGCATGGATGTGATCGGGGGACGCCCATCCGGGCGAGGGGCCCGTGCTTGCGGAGCTCGACCCTTGCACTCCCCTTGGCGGAACGAATGGTGGCGGAGACAGGAGATCATGCAGCCTTTGATGCGCCAGGAAATCATTCAAGCGTACCTGAGAATTCTTGAGCTCGTCAAAACCCCCGTGCGCATCGAATGGCAGCTGCCCTTTCCCAGAAACGTCATTCGTCGAGCCATCAGGGAGGAGCTGCTCGACAATCCCGGCACCGATGCGCGGGACTGCCTGGAAGTCGCCTATGCGGAAATCGAGTCGTTCATTTCCATGGAGGACTACGAGCTTCTGCGGAGATTCAAGGAGACCTGCACGCTGGCCGAGGAGATGGCCCGCGGGGGGAAGCCCGGGGATATCCTGGCTTCCTCGCGACTCATGGAGCGCATCTGCGGCGAAAAGGCCGTCAGGGTCCTGGAGCGGGTATCCAATGCCATGAGGCGACAGCTCCAGCTCATTCGCTCCACACACTTGCTCCCATGCTCCATGGGACTGCCGAGGGCGACTTCCACCTGAGCCCGGTGAAGCCTCCCGTGGGTGTCCGAGCCCTCATGTGCGGCTCAGTCCCGGACGGCGCGGAATGCGGGCGCTTTTCGCCAGTCCCTCATGGTGAACAGGGCCTCTATGGATTCTCGCGCCGTTTGACCAACAGTCCATCCTCCCGATAGATCCTGCTCAGCACCTGCCCGAGATCTTCGTCCGAGAAGGCGTCGGCAATCTCCAGCGCGTCGAGTGCCTTCCGCAGCAGCTCGATGCCGTTCCGCATGGAGGGGGATCCCAGGGAATGGGTCAGGGTGTAATAGCCCCACACCTTGAAGGGGAGGTCATAGCCCTGTCTCTCGGAAAGCTCGAGGAAGTCATAAATGACGGAGCTGCCCTCCTCGAAAAGGTGGCTCCTGCCCTGGATGGGAAGGGGAACGTCCTCGACCTCCAGCCCCAGGCCAAAGGTCTGTTCCAGGTAATGGCGCAGCATGGCTGACTCCGCCTCCGAGAGGAAACGGTCGACGGTTCGCTCGAGTGGCCTGCGGTCGCGCTCCGAAAGCATCGCGTGGTCGGCGATGGCGATGGAATAGTCGATGTGTGGGTGGCTCCGCTCCAGGCAGTACCAGTTGAATCGGACTTCGCTGTAGACCATCTCCCCCCTGGTGAAGTCGCCGATGGAGTAGGCCCGTAAAAGGCGTGGCGTTCCATTCCCGGGCTTCTTCTCCCTGTCCTTGCCACCCTGAATGACCTGGAATCTTCTCGCCATGACGGACTCCTTTGACGGCGGCCGAGCCTTGCTCAAGGCTTTCGGGATGCTTGGAAACATAGTATAAGCTCAAACCGGGATGCAGGGGAGGGGCCGAAGGCGGCTCGCTTCCCCTTTCAGGGTCAGGTGACGCCTGAAGGACTCATGCTCGTGGAACAGGTTGAGGATTCAAGGCAGGGAAGGTGTATATGCTGAAGGCCAAAGACATCATGTGCCGGGACGTTGTGACGGTCTCCCCCGATTCGGGCATTGCCGAAACCGTCGCACTTCTCCTCGAAAAGCGAATCAACGGGCTTCCCGTGGTGGACGGCAAAGGGCGACTTGTGGGCATCATCTGTCAAAGCGATCTCATTGCACAGCAGAAAAGGATGCCCATCCCATCGGTCTTCGCGCTGCTGGATGGCCTGATTCCGCTGAAGTCGCCGAGGGACCTGGAGAAGGAAGTCCAGAAGATCGCCGCCATTCGCGTGGCCCAAGCCATGACCCCAAATCCTGTGACGGTCGGCCCTGAATCCCCCATCGAGGACATCGCGACCCTCATGGTGGAGAAAAAGTACCACACCCTTCCCGTCATCGAGGACGGCCAGCTGGTGGGCATCATCGGCAAGGAGGACGTCCTGAGAACCCTCACCGGCTCCTGAGCCCCTTCAATCCTCCAGGAGATGGACAACGCCTTGGGAGTCCAGCTTCCCCGCGGCCAGGACGTCGCAGAAGGGCTCGTTGCGATAGTCATCCCAGGCCAGATGAAACACGATGTCGCGGGGGCCTCCATTCAGCCATCGGGAATGATCGGGGCTCTCCAGCCCGCGCCATACGATGCCTGGAGCTCCATCGCCCAGCACCACCCGAAGATGATTGCGCCTGGGCCCGAAGCTGCCTCTGGACTGGACCCTCACGTCGCGAAACAAGAAGGTGGGCCGCGGATTCCCCGTGCCGTGGGGCTCGAGCTCCGACAGGGCGTGCACCAGTTCTGGACTCACCCACGAAGGATCCAGGCAGGTGTCGATGGGCCTGCTGGCTTGAAGGAGTGCGGGCGGGTACCCCCCAACGATGGACTCCAGCCGGGCTGCGAAGGCACCGATGCGGTGGGCTTCGAGGGTCAGACCGGCGGCCGTCTGGTGCCCGCCCCACTTCAGGAGCAGGTCATCGCACTCGCAAAGGGCCTGATGCAGATCCATGCCGTCGGCAGCCCGTGCCGAGCCCCTCGCGATGGATGTAACGGGATCGACGGACAGGACCGCCACGGCCGCAAGCTGCAATTCCCGCTGCAGCTTCGACGCCACGATGCCCACGAGTCCCGGGGGCCAGTCCGCATCACCCATCACCAGGGTGCGCCGTTCACCGGGAGCCGCCCCCTTCTGGATGATCTCCTCCATGATGCGCTTCTCCTCGCCCTGACGCATGCCATTCAGCCTGTTGATCTCCTGACACAGCTCGCTCCCCCGGTTCTCCTCCCTGCATGTGAGCAGGTCATAGGCCAGTCCGGCATCCGCCATTCGCCCGGCTGCATTGATCCGGGGGCCGAGATGATAGCCGAGATGCTGGGCGGTCAGGGTCTTTCGCTCCAGTCCCGCAGACTTGATGAGCCAGCGCATGGGCGTCGAGGCCCTGGCGTTGAAAGAGGCCAGGCCGTGGCGAGCGAGGATTCGGTTTCCCCGGACCAGGGGAACCATGTCGGCGATGGTTCCGAGGGTGGCCAGCTGCAGGTAATGCCCGCCCAGCCCTGGGCGCGGCACTTGGCTTGGGAGCACCCGTCGCAGACGCGTCAGGAATAGAAGCGTCAGGCCCGCCGCCGAGAATTCCTTGAAGATCGATGGACACCCGGGCTGTTTGGGATTCACCATGATGCTGGCGGGAGCCACTCCGCTGGACGGGACCTCGTGGTGGTCGATGACGACGGTCTCGATCTTCCTGTGACGGGCCTGGGCGATGCTGTCCACATCGCGCGTCCCGCAATCCAGTGTCAGGATGAGTGAGGCATCGGGATGGCTCTCCACCGCCCGGGCCGGCATGCCGTACCCTTCGGAGCGGAGGGGAATGAAGGCTTCGAAACGCCTGTATCCGGTATCCCGGAGGAAGCACGCCATCTGTGCCAGCGAGGTGACGCCGTCGCAGTCGTAGTCCGAAACGAGGAGGATCTTTCCCCCCTGCTCCATCTGCCTGGCCACGGCCCGCGCGGCCTCGTCGATCCCCGTCATGGCCGCGTAGGGGGCCAGGTCATGGATATCCGTCCGAACCTGTGCCGGGTCCATGGAACGGTTTTCGAGCAGGATTTCCAACAATTCGCTCAGGGTGCGGGGGCTGCGTTTGGATTGGAGTGCCCATCGCCGTGGCATGATCGTGATCCTTCATCGTGGCGGGACCGCGCGCCCCTGCCGCCGTGCGTCATCAAAGGCTATGCTGAGTCTCGCATGAAATCGACTCGGATACATAGTGGATCGGCCCGCCGTTGACAATGAGCGTTTCAATCTTATCAGTAATGAGTCTCACTTACTTGAAGGGCGAAGCGTTGTCTAATCCACGTAGTTCCCGCATGACGATCCAGCGACGCATGATTCTGGATGAGCTTCGCGCATCCCGATCTCATCCGACGGCGGATGAAGTTTATGAGCGCGTGAAGCGAAAGCTTCCCCGGATCAGCCTGGGGACGGTGTACAGGAATCTCGAGGCTCTGGCGTCTCAGGGAGCCATCCAGCGTCTGGATCTGGCCGGTGTCCAGAGGCGCTTTGACCATGCGCCCGCACCGCACCACCACGTTCGATGTGTTCGCTGTGGAGCCCTGGAAGACATCATCCTCCGCGGGTCCGCTCACCCGGATCAGCTCGTGCAGGATGCGCGGGGCTTTGAGATCCTCGATGCCAAGCTGGAGTTTTTGGGGATATGCCCTGAATGCCGGGAGCCGGGCCCACCCGTGCCCCGGAATTCCCATTTCCACTGATGGAAACCATGAAGGAGGTTTTATGCCAGCTCTGAAAGGAACCAAGACGGAATCGAACCTTTTGGCATCCTTTGCCGGCGAGTCCCAGGCCCGCAATCGTTACACTTACTTCGCGGGTCAGGCCAGAAAGGATGGGTACGTGCAGATCGCCGCCATTTTCGAGGAGACGGCCAGTCAGGAGAAAGAGCACGCCAAGCGGTTCTTCAAATTTTTGGAAGGCGGGGAGATCACCGTGACCGCGGCTTTTCCGGCGGGGGTCATCGGGACCACGCTGGAGAATCTGCGGGCCGCCGCCGAAGGGGAAAAGCACGAGCATACCGTGCTTTACCCGGAATTTGCCAGCATTGCCGACAGCGAGGGCTTCAAGGAGATCGGAGAAGTCTTTCGTGCCATATCGGTGGCGGAAAAACAGCACGAAAAACGTTATCGAGACCTGGCGGCCAACATCGAGAATGACAGGGTGTTCAAGCGTTCCGTCCCGGTGGTTTGGCGATGCATCAACTGCGGCTACCTGCACGAAGGAAAGGATATTCCCGAGCTGTGCCCGGCCTGCGCTCACCCCAGGGCCTACTATGAAATCCTGGGTGAAAACTGGTGATGGGCTCGACCCCTTCGAGCATCGTGGCTGAGATTCAGCACGCAGCCATTGGAAACCCGGGAAAAACGAGGACGTGATCGATGCAGCCTGTTGAAATCAAAAAGAATATTCACTGGGTCGGCGCTGTGGACTGGGACATTCGTGACTTTCACGGCTATTCCACCCCCAAGGGAACCACCTACAACGCCTTCCTGATGATGGACCAGAAGATCGCTCTGGTGGATACTGTTAAGAAGCCGTTTCTGGACGACCTCGTTCGGAACATTCAGAAGCTCACCAGCCTCAAGAAGATCGACTACATCATCGTGAATCACGTCGAGATGGACCATTCCGGGGCACTCCCGGCCCTCATCGAAATGATTCAGCCTGAAAAAGTGATCTGCTCGGCCATGGGCAAGAAGGCCCTCCTCGACCACTTCCACCGTCCGGATTGGCCTTACGAAGTGGTGGAAACGGGGCAGACCCTCAGCCTCGGCCAGAAGAGCGTTCAGTTTGTTGAAATACGGATGCTGCACTGGCCCGACAGCATGGTCACCTATGTGCCCGAGGATCGTCTGCTCCTCTCGAGCGACGGTTTCGGGCAGCACTGGGCCACCTGCGAGCGCTTCGACGACCAGGTGGACATCAACGAGCTGCTGCCCCACGCGGCCAAGTATTATGCCAACATTCTGCTGCTCTACTCGCCGCTGGTCCAGAAGCTTCTGGCCAATGTCCAGAAGCTGGGCCTGGAGATCGACATGATCGCCCCCGACCACGGACTCATCTGGCGGACTCATCCCGACAAGATCCTCGCCGCCTATGATCAGTGGAGCCGTCAGGTCGCCAGGGACAAAGCCGTGGTGATTTACGACACCATGTGGCACAGCACGGAGACCATGGCTCAATCGGTGGCGGATGGCCTGATGGAAGAGGGCCTGAGCGTCAAAATCTTCAACATGAAGGTGAATCACCGCAGCGATGTGATGACGGAGCTGCTGGATTCCAAGGCCGTCCTGCTGGGGTCCCCGACCCTCAACAACGGCATCCTGCCGAGCATGGCCGACATCATCTGCTACATGAAGGGGCTCAAGCCGGCCAACAAGGTGGCGGGGGCCTTCGGATCCTACGGCTGGAGCGGCGAGTCGGTGAAGATCATGACCGAGGCTCTCCATGAGATGAAATTCAACGTGATCGAGCCGGGCGTGCGCATTCAGTTCAAGCCCAACGCGGACAGTCTCAAGGTCTGCTACGAGCTGGGCAGGAAGGTGGGCCAGGCCGCCAGGGAGATCGCCGGCTGAGGCCGGCTCGAGCTGGAATACAGGGGAAATAAGCTGAAGTAGCTGGAGTTAATGAGAAAGGGCCGCAAAACCCAGCGGCCCTTTCTCCTCATCCCATGCATTGCTTTGGATGGCACTGGTCGGGACGAGAGGATTTGAACCTCCGTCCTCTTGCACCCCAAGCAAGCGCGCTAACCAGTCTGCGCCACGTCCCGACAAGCGTCAGACCGTGTACCATCTCCTCCTCGGTGTGTCAAGCAGCTTTCCGGCTCATCAGAACGGTCCGTGGATGTCCTCCCGCCGGCCTTGTGGTCCACGGCCGCCCATTGGAGCCACCCCAGCCAGCTCGTCACGCCGATGAGGCTGCCCGGCCCTCGCGCTACTCCGTCGTCGGCTCCTCGCTTTCGCTAATGGCCAGTGCCTTCATCTTGCGGTGCAGATGGCTTCGCTCGACCCCGATCTGGGAGGCTGTCAGGGAAACGTTCCACTGGTTCTCCTCGAGCTTCCTCATCAGGTACTCCCGCTCGAAGGCATTCCGGGCCTCACGAAGCGTCGGGTGACGAAACAGATCGTTCCCGGTGGGAGGATCCCTGAGCTGCGCCAGGAAGTCCTTGGGCAGGTTCTCGGGGCGAATGCTCTGTCCCGGGGTCATGATGATGAGGCGCTCGACGAAATTCCTGAGCTCCCGCACGTTACCCGGCCAGTGGTACTGCTGGAGCAGCTCGATGACCTGGCGGTCCAGCTCCTTCCTTCCCATTCCCGTCTGAAGGGCCATCTCCGCGACGAAATCCTCCACGAGGAGGGGGATGTCCTGGAGCCGGTCGCGGAGGGGGGGCACGTCGATGGGGATGACGTTCAGTCTGTAGTAGAGGTCCTGTCGGAACTGACCGGTCTCGATGGCCTTGTGCAGATCCTTGTTGGTGGCGGAGACGATCCTGACATCCACCTGGATCGGTCGCGCCCCCCCGACCCGCTCGAAAACCTGCTCCTGAAGAATGCGCAGCACCTTGGCCTGGGTTTTGAGGCTCATGTCACCGATCTCGTCCAGGAACAGGGTCCCGCCGTTGGCCAGGTCGAAACGTCCCTTGCGCCGTTCGTGGGCGCCGGTGAACGCGCCTTTTTCGTGGCCGAAAAGCTCGCTTTCGATCAGCTCCTCGGGGATGGCCGCGCAGTTGACCTCGATCATGGGGCGATGGCTTCGGCGGCTGAGGTTGTGAATCATGCGGGCCACCAGCTCTTTCCCGGTGCCGTTCTCGCCCGTGATGAGCACGGTGGCGCTGGTGGGGGCCGCCAGCTGGATCTGCTCCCGCAGCGCCTGGACCACGGGGCTTTTCCCCGAGATGTGGATCTTGCTCGAGGCCTTCTGCCGCCAGATTCGATTGTCCTCCTGGAGCCGGGTCAGCTCCAGCCCGTTCTGAATGGACACCAGGATACGCTCGAGGGAGAGGGGCTTTTCCACGAAGTCCACGGCGCCGAGCCTGGTGGCCTTGACGGCGGTCTCGATGCTTCCGTGGCCCGAGATGATGATGATGGGGAGGTTGGGGTGCTGGGCTCGCAGCTCCCCCAGGACGCCCAATCCGTCGATTCCCGGAAGCCAGACGTCGAGGAGAACCAGGTCGGGGACCTCCTTGCGCACCTCGTCCAGGGCCTCCTCGCCCGACCGCGCCAGGCCGACGCGGTAACCTTCGTCGTTGAGCACCCCCTTGAGAGACTGCAGAATACTGACTTCGTCGTCCACCACGAGAATCTTAGGCTTCATGCCCACTGGCCGTCCTCTCCTCCCATCCGCGCCCCGCGGCGCCACACCCCATCAGCCGCAGCCCTGGAAGCCCCGGGCTCTCAGCCAGAAGCCTGAAGCCCAGGACCCGAAAGCGTCATCCCCCCGGCAGCTCGATGATGAACACCGTCCCCCGCGGCGCGTTGTCCCGAACTCGGATGAACCCCTGGTGGTCCGCCACGATGCTGGCCACGATGGCGAGTCCCAGCCCCGTTCCCTTTTCCTTCCTGGAATAGTAGGGCTCGAAAACACGGAGCTTGTCCTCCGAGGACAGCCCGTGCCCCGTGTCGGCGCATTCGAGACGCACGATCTTCAGGATCGGGTCGTAAAAAAGCCGGACACTGATGGTGCCGCCTTCCAGGCCTTCCAGGGCATGGATGGCGTTGTCCAGCAGGTTGATCATGACCTGCTTGAACTGGTCGCCGTCGAGGTTCAGCAGGGGCAGGTCATCCCCCTGCTCCACCTCGAAGGTGATGTGCGAATGGGTGTGGCGGTAGAGGGCGATGCTCTCGCGCACGAGGTCCGAAAGGTCGCAGGGAGAGGGGTTGGCCCTGGGCAGGCGGGCGAATCGGGAGAACTCGTTCACCAGGTGCTTCATGTGGTCCACCTGCTGAATGATGGTGTCCGTGCATTCGTCCAGCACCGAATCCTCCTCCTCCAGCAGGCTGACGTATTTCCTGCGCAGTCTCTGGGCGCAGAGCTGGATGGGAGTCAGGGGATTCTTGATCTCGTGGGCGATGCGTCTCGCCACTTCCCGCCATGCCGCCATGCGCTGGGCCTTCTCGAGATCCGTCAGGTCGTCGAACACGATGACCACGCCCATGGAGCCCCCCGCCTCGTCCTGGAGCACGGACACCTTGATGAGGAGCACCATGGGGCGGCTGCCGACGATGACGTGGAGCTGCTGCTCGAGGTGGTGCTGTCGCGTGGTGCGGTGGGTGCTCATGAAGGAGCGGACGATGTCGAGGTGGGGGCCCTGAAGAAACCGGGAGTAATGCTGTCTTCGCGTCTCCTCGGCATTGACGCCGAAGATCGCTTCGGCGGACTTGTTCATGGTGATGATGAGCCCCTGCTGATCGACGCTCACCACACCCGCGGCGATGTTGGCCAGAACGATCTCCATGTAGCGGCGGCGCTCTTCCAGCTCCAGGTGACTGTGCTGCAGGGCGGAGTAGGCGCTGGCCAGCTTCTCGCGACCCTCCCGCAGGTCGCGCACCATGGTGTTGAAGGAGCCCATGAGCATGCCCAGCTCATCGTTGCGGTCCGAGTCCAGCTCGACGTCGAGATCCCCCTCCGCCACGCTGCGGGTCGCCGAGGCCAGGGTCTGGATGGGACCCGTCAATGATTTGGCCAGGAAGAACCCGAACCAGATGGCCGCGAAGATGACCAGGAGGGTGACGATGGAGTAGGTGATGAAGTGGCTGACCTTGAGGGGCTTGTGGAGGAGCTTCATCTGGAGGTAATCATCGTAGCCGGAGGTGATCCCAGCGAACTTGTTGGTGATGGAGGAGGGGAGAGTTCTGATGACCACGACCTCGCCCGCGTCATCCTGACGGGCCACCATCTCGGTGCGGAGAGGGGCTCGGGCCATGAGGCCTTCCTGCTTGTTGGCGAAGGTGAAAGGAATCACCGGGGAGGAGGCTTCATCCAGCAGGATCCGGCGAATGCGACGGGTCTGGATCTGGGGCATGTTGGGCCCCTGGCTTTGCATGAGAAGCTTGCCATTGACTCCAAAGACGAAGATTCCGTCCAGCTGATACTGGCTCAGGAGGTGAGAGGGGGCCGCCCCGGGGATCTCCGACCCCTCGGGGGGAAACGGCGCGCCGCTCAGGAGCTCCATGGCCACCATCCGGGAGTCCCTGAGGAGGTCCTCTCCCTCGCTTTCGACATAATCCTTCATGAGCGAGATGGCCTGGTCCAGGGAATGCTCCACCTTCTGGGTGAACCAGTGGTCCATGCTGGAGAAGATCAGCTGGGTCGTCATCCAGAAGAGGGGCAGGGTGGGGATGAGCGTCAGCCCGACGAAGGCGATGACCAGGCGCGTCCTCAGCTTGTGGCCCAGGATGTTCCGTTTTCGCTCGAAGATCAGCTTGACGATGTTTCGGAGCACCAGGTAGGTGAGGAGCAGAAGCAGGATCACGTTGACGTTGACGAGGGCGAAGAGAATGTTCCCCGTCAGCGGGACCTCGGACTCCAGGCTGAAAAACCAGCCCTCCATGACGCCGAAGTAGATGACGGCGGCGACGGCGAGAAGCATCCACGTGATGCGCTGCCGACGTTTTTGATTGCTGCCTGGGGTGCTCGATAAATCCATGAGGTCGATGGCGGACCGCGCCCGGACGAGCTCCGGGCTGGCTGGCTCAAATGCGTCAAAGGGTAGTCGCCCCGTCAGGCTTCGATGGAGACACGCTCCCACCCGGTTTCAAAGTCCCACAACGACACAAAGAACAGAATGTATCGAAAAAACAGAGGCAGACGCTGCTTGGCGAGCTCGCCCTTGATGTAGATCTGGTAGGTCCCCGAGTCCGATAGCCGCCACAGGGGAATGACCCGCAGGTTCCGGACGGTGCTCATGAGGACCTTCGCCTCTTCGAGGTCCTTCACCAGAAACTCACTGTCCGACTGCTCGGGCAAACGGACTCGAAAACGATCCTTGAGCCGATCGTACTTGACGGTATGCTCCAGGACGATGTCGAGGAGCGCCCGGCGGAAAAAGGGGAATTTCTTCTTTCTCTGCAGCACCACACGAAATCGAAACGTGGTCGGGACCCCGCTGAGAATGGCTTCCTCCATTTCCGGTGAAAAACAATCCTCGACATGGAAGCTCAGCTCGAGGTTCCCCTGGCTGCGGACCACGACCACATCGTTGATACTGGCTTTACGCACCGGCCGCAGCAGGCTCCCGATGAAGCCGAGGACCCCGATGAGGAGCAGGCTGATGAAAACGATGGTCAGTGCTTTTTTCATGGAAAGAATGCTGAATGTTGAGAGCCAGGGATCCCAGTGGGGGAGATTCTAGACAACCACCCTGTCGAAAGCAAGACCAACCTCTCGCGACGGGGTCCGGACCGTCGCCGGGGCGGCGGCTTTCCGGAGCCGCGATCGGTCCCGGCGTGCATCATTTGATGAGTCTTCGCCGCATGACCAGGAGAGCGGCTGGAAAGGTCACCGCCGAAAAAGCGGCGAGATAGGCCACGGACCACCAGTCCGCCCCCGTCGGCAACCCCAGGCAAAGCCCGCGCGTGAGGGTCACGAGGTGAGTCAGCGGGAAGACCACCGTCAGGCTCTGGGCCCATGGGGGCAGGCTCTCCACGGGGAAGAATGTGCCGCTGAAGAGAAACATGGGGGTGATAAAGAGGAAAATCGGCAGGTTGAACAGGTCGATGCTCGAGAGCAGCCCCGTGAAGATCATCCCCAGGCACCCGAAGGCAAAGCCGCCCAGAAAGGCCACGGGAAGGATGAGGAGTCCCTCGGGCCAGCGCACCAGGCCGAAAGCGCCCACCACGGACAGCATGAGGGCCGTCGCGATGAGGGACTTGGTGGCTCCCCACATGATCTCCCCCGTGATGACCTCCTCCAGGGAGAGGGGCGTCGCCAGCATGGCATCGAAGGTCTTCTGGTAGTACATGCGCACAAAGGAAGCGTAGGTGTTCTCAAAAAAAGCATTGTACATCATGTTGATGGACAGGAGCGCCGGGGCGATGAAGGCCACGTACGGTACCACCGCCCCACGGTGGGAGATGGTCTCGATGAAGGAGCCCAGACCCACCCCGAAAGCCAGGAGGTAGAACAACGGCTCGAGAATGGGGGGCAGGAAGTTGACCTTCCAGATCCTCCGGTAAACGAGGAGGTTCCTTCGCCATACCCGGAGGAACCGACGGCTGATGCGGAGACTGCCCAAGGGGATCATTCCCGAAGCTCCCTGCCTGTCAGCACCAGGAAGACATCTTCCAGCGTGGCTGTCCTCAGCTGGCAGCTGCCGCCGCACATGAGGGGGGTGAAACGGTCAAAGAGGCGATCCTCCTCGCTGCCGTAGATGATCATGCGGCGCTCCAGGTCCTCATGCCTGAGGCCCAGGTCCCTCACGAGACCGCGAATCTCCTCGCCCGGATCCCTGACTTCCACGACGTCACGCCCCACATGCTCCTTCACCAAGTCCGCCGGATGGCCCTGGACCAGGATTTTGCCGTGGTCGATGATGACCAGGCGGTCGCAGAGGCGGGCCGCTTCGTCCATGTAGTGGGTGGTGAGGAGAATGGAGAGACCTTCCGCGCGGAGGGATTCCAGGCGGTCCCACACCTGGTGCCGGGACTGGGGGTCCAGTCCGGTGGTGGGCTCGTCCAGGATGAGCAGCTCCGGGCGATTGATGAGGGCTCTCGCGATGACCACCCGGCGCATCATGCCGCCGGAGAGCTCGGTGACGGTGGATCCGCCCCGGTGCTCCAGCCCCATGAATTCCAGGAGATCCACCGCGCGCCTGGCGGCTTCCTTGTGGGGGATGTTGAAATACGACGCGAAGATCTCGAGGTTCTGGAGCACCGTCAGGTCAGGATCCAGGTTGTTCTCCTGCTGGCACACCCCGATGCCGTGCTTGATGGCTCGCCAGTGGTCCCGCATGTCCTGGCCGAAGATCCGAAGAGTGCCGGAGGTCATGGGTGAAAATCCGTAGACCATTCGGATGGTGGAGGTCTTCCCCGCGCCGTTGGGCCCCAGAAGCCCGAGGCACTCCCCTCGCCGGAGATCGAAGGAGACGTCCTCCACGGCTGGAAAATCACCGAAGAGCTTCTGAAGATTCCTCGCCTCGAGAACCGTGCCGCTCACATCCGGAGTCACCGCCATCCACCCATCCGCCCCGTTCCATGAATCCATCCAACCGCCGCCTGGCTCGTGAGAACATAATGCGCTATAAGGGGATCCACAACCGGAATCTGCCCCCAAGCCCCATGAGGCTTGCCGTCGACCTGTTGAAAGAGGTGCCGCCGTGCCGGAGCTGAGCCGTGCCGTTCGGGCCACGGACGAGGGTGCCGTGGTGGAAGTCCATGTTCAGCCCAGGGCAAGCCGCAATGAGCTTGCGGGCTTGCACGAAGGCCGCTTGAAGCTGCGCCTGACGGCTCCCCCCGTGGAAGGGGAGGCGAACCGGGAGTGTGTGCGCTTCATGGCCCGCCTGCTCGGTGTCCCTCCTTCCTCCGTGGTGATCCTGCATGGTCGGAAATCACGCGGCAAGACGCTGCTCGTCCGCGGTGTCGGGGTCCAGGACGTTATCGACAAGCTCGGGCTTGAGACCGGGAGCTAACGGGGCGTGGACGCGCCTTGTGGTGGAGTTTGATCTGATCATATTCTTTTTGAAATAAATTGTTGACTTTGATAAAAGACCCTCCGAACATTCCAAATCCATCGGTTGATGTGACAGCACATTCAGAAGGAGACAGGACCATGCGTGAAGCGGTCATCGTGAGTGCCGTGCGCACCCCCCTGGGAAGCTTCAACGGGACTCTCGGCGGTATAGGGGCCACCCGGCTGGGAGCCATCGTGATCGAGGAGGCTCTGCGCCGTGCGGGGGTGAAGAAGGAAGACGTCAATGAAGCCATCATGGGTATCGTGCTGCCTTGCGGCTACGGTCAGAACCCGGCCAAGCAGGCCACGGTGCAGGCCGGCATGCCCTGGGAAGTCGAGTGCGTCACCATCAACAAGGTGTGCGGCTCCGGGCTCAAGGCGGTCATGATGGCGGCTCAGGCCATCCAGGTGGGAGATGCGGACATCGTGGTCGCGGGCGGCATGGAGAACATGAGCATGGCGCCTCACTTCCTCAAGAAGGCAAGATTCGGGTATCGAATGGGGGACGGCACCCTCCACGATCACATGCTGCACGATGGCCTGTGGGATATCGTCAACGATTTTCACATGGGGATCTCCAATGAGCTGTGCTCCGAGCGGTTCAACGTGACGCGCGAGGACCAGGACCGGTACGCCGCGGAATCCTATCACCGGGCCCGGTCTGCCCAGGCGGCGGGCAAGTTCGATGAAGAGATCGTTCCCGTTGAAATCCCCCAGAAAAAAGGGGCTCCCCTGGTTTTCGCCAAGGACGAGTGTCCCCAGGAAACGTCCTACGAAACGCTGTCCAGGATGAAGCCCGCGTTCAAGAAGGACGGCGTGACCACGGCGGGCAACGCCTCCATCATCAGCGACGGCGCCGCGGCGGTGGTGGTGATGTCCAGGGAAAAGGCCGAAGCCCTCGGCTGCAGGATCATGGCGACGGTGGGGGCCCAGGCTTCCTACGGCATCGACATGAAATACGTCCTGGTGGCTCCCATCTGGGCGGTGCCCAAATGCCTGGCCAAGGAGGGGATTTCCAAGGATGAGGTCGACCTTTACGAGATCAACGAAGCCTTCAGCGGGTCCACGGTGGCGGCGCTCAAGGAGCTGAAGCTGGATCCGGCCAAATGCAACGTCAATGGCGGCAGCGTCGCCCTGGGGCATCCCATCGGGGCCAGCGGCTGCCGGCTGCTGGTGACGCTGCTCCACGAGATGATCCGGCAGGACAAGAAGAGAGGCCTGGTCTCCCTCTGCCTGGGAGGCGGCGAGGCCGTGGCCATGGCCGTGAGGCGATGAGCCCTGGAAATCAGGATCTCCTGTTGGAAGTGCCGGGATGCGATGTTTCAGAGCACGCCCCACGGAGCGAAGGGGGACTTTGCCCCCCCCGCGGCAAAAATCAAAGGCTCGAGTGGATGTGATCGATACGGGAATTCCCACGGATGAAGGAGGCATAAGCCCATGGAAGTGAAAACGTTTGGAGTCATCGGCGCGGGTCAGATGGGCAACGGGATCGCCCAGGTGGCGGCCATGAGCGGCCTGCAGGTCATCATGAGCGACATCAAGGACGAGTTCGTTCAGCGTGGCATGCAGAACATCACCACCATTCTCGGCAAGAACGTCGAGAAGGGCAAGATGACCGCCGGAGAAAAGGACGCGATCCTAGGGCGCATCAGGACCACTACCACCCTGAATGACATGGCTCCCGCCGATTACGTGGTCGAGGCCGCCACCGAGAACGAGCCCATCAAGTTTCAGATTTTCAAGGATCTGGATGCCATCTGCGGTCCCCAGGCCATCCTGGCCAGCAACACCTCCTCCATCCCCATCGGCCGGATTGCGGCCCAGACGAAGCGGCCGGACAAGGTCATCGGCATGCACTTCATGAACCCCGTTCCGGTCATGAAGCTGGTGGAGGTCATCCGCGGGCTCCCCACCTCCGACGAAACCTTCAAGATCACCTGGGACCTCTCCATCAAGTTCGGGAAAACCCCCGCCGAGTCCAGCGACTATCCGGGCTTCATCGCCAACCGGATCCTCATGCCCATGATCAACGAAGCGGTGTACTGCCTCTACCATGGGGTGGGCAGGAAGGAAGACATCGACACGGTCATGAAGCTGGGCATGAACCATCCCATGGGTCCCCTGGCGCTGGCGGACCTCATCGGGCTGGACACCTGCCTCGCCATCATGGAGACCCTCTTCGACGGCTTCCGCGACTCCAAGTACCGTCCCTGCCCGCTGCTCCGGAAGTATGTGGAGGCGGGATGGCTGGGCCGGAAGTCGGGACGCGGTTTTTACGAATACCAATAGCAGCCTTGGGCGGACAGGAAGCAGATCATGGATTTCGAACTGACTGAAGAGCAAAAGATCATACAGGATACGGCGGCCAAGTTCGCCAAGCGAGAGCTCGAGCCCGTGGCTGCCGAGCTGGACGAGACCAAGAACCGGGAGCTTCTCAAGAGTAACTTGAGGAAGCTCGCCGAGCTGGGCTTCATGGGACTCAACGTGGATCCGGAATACGGCGGCACGGGAGCGGGGGCGGTAGCGTTCTCGCTGGCCATGACCGAGCTGGGACGGGGCTGCGCCTCCACCACGGTGACGACCTCCGTCACCAACATGGTGGCCGAATGCATCCAGGTGGTGGGCTCCGAGGAGCTGAAGCAGAAATACATTCCGCCCCTCTGCAGCGGGGAGTACCCGGCGGGAAGCTTTGGGCTCACCGAGACCTCCGCCGGCTCCGACCCTGCCGCCATGCGCACCACGGCGGTGCTCGACGGCGATGAATGGATCCTGAACGGGAACAAGATTTTCATCTCGAGCGCCGAGTATGCCGGGGTCTTCGTGGTCTGGGCCGTGACCGACAAGGACGCCCCCAAGGGGAGAGGCATCAGCGCCTTTCTGGTGGAGCCCACCTTCCCCGGCTTCATCGTGGGGAAAGACGAGAAGAAGATGGGCCAGAACGCGTCGTGCACCAACGAGCTGATCTTCGAGAACTGCCGGGTTCCCGGGGAAAACCTGCTGGGGAAGCTGAACGACGGGTATCGCATCGCGGTGGCCGAGCTGGCGGGAGGCCGGATCGGCATCGGCTCCATGGCCCTCGGCATCGGCCTCGCCGCCATGGATTTCGCCACGGGCTACACCAAGGAGCGGGTCCAGTTCGGGACCCCCATCGCCAACAACCAGGCCATCCAGTGGATGATCGCCGACAACTACACGCGTCTCGAGGGCGCCCGGCTGCTCCTCATGCGCGCGGCTTTCCTCAAGGACCAGAAGAAGCCGTACTCCAAGGAAGCTTCCATGGCCAAGGTCTACGCGACGGAATCGGCCAACAGGGCCTGCTACGATGCCATCCAGATGCTGGGCGGCTACGGATACACGAGGGACTTCCCCGTGGAGCGCCATTACCGCGACGTTCGCGTGACCTCCATCTATGAGGGGACCAGCGAGATCCAGCGCCTGATCATCGCCCGGGAGCTCCTCAAGAAGTAAGCCCCCCAAACCTGCCCACGGGCTCTCCGGCCTCGTCGTTCCTCCCAGGGACGCCCGGGGCCGGGGCCTGCACGCCCCCCCGACAGAACGGCCTCCCAAGGTTCGGACCGCATCCGGGCCGGCTGAGGCCGCCTTCCAGATAAACGCTCATTATCACGAATGATAGATCAGAACTGTCCCGGCCCGGGGACCGCAGGCCGAGGGGTGTCTCGCTGAAAAATGAGAATCGACAGGGACTTACATGGGCGGAAGAGTCAGCCTTGGGGATGTCGGGACGGCGGCGGGCACGCTTCCGCAAGGGGCTCTTCGGGGAGCTTCCGGAATTTTTGTTGGAAAGTCAGAATCATACTGTGTTATGAGGGACCACCATGAGTGCGGAGGCCCATTCCACAAAGAGAGAGCACTGAGACAGACAGCCGCCTTTCTGCGAACAGCAGCCCGGGAGAGGACCGCCTTGAGCGCAAGCGTCTCCCCATGGCTGTATGGCGTGGCCTGGAATGGGATTGACAAAAACCTGAATGGGAGGAGCCCAAATGATTCGTCTCGAGTGCGGCCGCGACCTGGTGGATCTGCGCATCAGGACTTACGAGGGCTGGAACATCACCGCGTTTCTGGATCATCTGCTCAAGTGCGATGAGTGCAAGACGTCCGAAGGGAAGCTCATTGGCGAGCTGAACAAGCTGATCGGCGGTGAAGAGTCAACGAACATTTAGAGGGAAGCATCTCTGCCAGTTCAGTCGTTTGAATGCATGTGTCTCATGAAGCCGGGGGGACGGGCCAGGCGCTCAGGCCTTCTGCCCCCCCGGCCCTTTCTCTTCCCGCCTCAGATGATCAGCTCGTTCTCATCCTCAAGAATGGTCACGGAGAACGCCTTCAGCGCTTGAAGCTGGGACGCGATGGCGTCCCGATGGACCGGCTTGAGATGGGTGATGTATATCTTTTCCGGAATGACGGGCATCTTGGCCATTTCCCCGGCGAGGAGGGTGGGGGTGAGGTGCCCCGAGGCCAGTGCCAGGTGCTCCAGCTCATTGGGGAAGGACACCTCCACGATGAGCAGCCTGACGCGATGGCCCTCGGTCCGCTTCCAGATGGAATCGGTTGGACCCGTATCGCCCGTGTAGATGAAGGCGTCCTGGGTGGCATTGCTGACCAGGTAACCGTAGGCCGGCACGGCGTGGTGAACGGGGGTCGCCGTGATGCTGTAGCCCCGTACCTGGACTGTCTCGCCGTCCTTGATTTCCTGATATCGGAGGACGGGGGTGTCACTGTTGGGAAGCAGGGTGAAGTCCGGCCAGATGCGGTCGTTGAAGATGTTGCAGCGCAGGTCGTGCAGCACCTCGATGCCGCTCACGACGGTCAGCTGATACTCAGGGCGGGTGGACACCATGTTGTCCACAAGAAACGGGATGGCCTTGATGTGATCCAGATGGGCATGGGTGAGGAAGACGTGGGTGATGGCCGCTTGAGCATGAGCATCCATCGCTTCTCCGACGGTCCCGGCATCGAAAAGGATGGTATCGTTCAGAAGGAAGGCAGGAGAACGGTGCCCCGGAGTTTCCGACCCTGACGCTCCAAGGACTCTGATTTTCATGAATGACGAGCTCCGTTCCGAGGGTTGAACGATCAGGATCCAGCTCTTCCTGGACTTCGCGCGACACCATAACACAAATCCGGCGCGCGGTTTGGATCAAAAATATCGGCGGCTCAGGGGAAGCCGCGGCTCCAGGGCCGGCCCGCGGACCGACGGGCTCCTTCCGGTGGAGGTCTGGGGGCTGATGTCATTCCGCCAACCGATCAAAGGAATTGACAAGACATCGTGGGGCATATTAAAGGCACTGGGCCGGTGAGTGGGTCGTGCCCCCCGCCGGTCTGTAAACTGTCTCATCGCATCAAACGGCTCGAGCTCCATCGCACTCTGACGCAAACAGGATCATGCCATGGTGCCGAACGTTCCGGTCCTGCCGCCCCTGCCCCCTCGGGCCATGCTGCCCTATGCGTATAAAACCAGTGACCAGCGGGATGAGCCGATCCCGCGGGCCCGCGCCGCGAGCGCGCCGCGCGTGGATCCCTGTATGGTGACCCCAGGAAAGGAGAAGGTATGAGAGAAATTCATGTTGGCGAGATCACGCGAGCCGTCAAGGACCTGGCCATTCGGTCCAACATGGAGCTCGGTGAGGACGTCATGAGCGCATTCGAGCGAGGTCTCGAGCAGGAGGAATCTCCCACCGGGCGCGACATTCTGAAGCATCTCGTGGAGAACGCGCGGATCGCGCGGGAGGAGCGGATTCCCATGTGCCAGGACACGGGATTGGCCGTGGTTTTCGTGGAGCTGGGGCAGGAGGTCCACCTGGTGGGAGGGTCGCTTCGGGATGCCGTCGAGGACGGTGTGCGCCAGGGCTACCAGGAGGGTTATCTCCGCAAGAGCGTCTGCCATCCTTTCACGAGGCAGAACACCGGGGACAACACCCCCGCCATCATCCATGTGGACCTGGTCCCCGGGGATCGACTCAAGCTGACCTTCGCGCCCAAGGGAGGCGGGAGCGAGAACATGAGCCGCGTGACCATGCTGACTCCCGCCGTCGGGGTTCAGGGGGTCAAGGAATTTGTGATCCAGCGGGTGAAGGAGATGGGACCCAATCCCTGCCCGCCGACCATCATCGGCGTCGGCATCGGCGGCACGTTCGAGGTGGCGGCCCTTCTGGCCAAGAAGGCCCTGCTGCGGCCCCTGGGGAGTGAGAATGCAAACCCGGAGCTGGCTCCCCTCGAACAGGAATGGCTCGAGGAGATCAACCGCCTGGGAATCGGCCCTCAGGGGCTGGGAGGGCGCATCACATCCCTGGCGGTCCACATCGACATGATGCCCTGCCATATTGCCAGCCTTCCCGTCGCTGTGAATATCCAGTGCCATGCGGCGAGGCACAAGGAAATGGAACTGTAGGGAGAGGGAGATCGATCATGCAAGAGGCAATCCGGCTGACAACACCGCTCGGGAAGGAAGATGTCGATAAACTGCGCATCGGGGATCGCGTGCTTTTGAATGGAGTGGTGTATACCGCTCGCGATGCCGCCCATAAAAGACTCATCCAGCTCATCGAGGCCGGGGAATCCCTGCCCTTCGACCTGGATGGCCAGGTCATCTACTACGTGGGCCCCTCGCCGGCCAAGCCCGGTCAGGCCGTCGGGGCCGCCGGTCCCACCACCAGCTACCGCATGGATGCCTACGCCCCGACCCTCATGGCCCTGGGTCTCCGGGGCATGATCGGCAAGGGGAAGCGAAACGACGCCGTCAAGGATGCCATGCGTACCCACACGGCAGTGTATTTCGCCGCTATCGGAGGCGCGGGGGCCCTCATGGCCAAGAGCATCCTGAAGGCCGAGGTCATTGCGTACCCCGAGCTGGGACCGGAAGCCATTCGCAGGCTGGAAGTCGAGAATTTCCCGGTCATCGTGGCCAATGACGCCCACGGCGGCGATCTTTACGAGGAGGGGGCCAGGGCTTACGCCCGCTGAGAAGCGGCAAGCGGTCACACCGTCACTGACCGTCACTGAAAGGATGGCCCGGCTGCCGGCTCAAAGCTGTCGGGCTCAGCTCATGGGCAGGCTCGGCGTCGATCTGGCTTTCCAGGGTCCAGCCCCCTGGCTCCCCATCCACGGGGGCCAGGGGGAAATGCGGTTTCCGGATCATCCGACACTCTTTTCATCCTTTCGGTGAGGGCGAAAGCCCATGGGGGCGGACTTCATGCCCGTTCCCTGGCTGCGGAGCAGCATCACGCCGAGGCAGACCAGGGCTCCGGTCGTCAGGGCCAGGGTGGCCTGGACCCCCAGAAGAGGCAGCAGCACCAAAGACGATGCGATGGCCCCCAGGGATGCGCCTGTGAGGTCCGCCGCGTAAAGGCCGGCTCCGATGCCGGCCACGGAGCCCCGTTCCCTCGCCTGGACGGCCGTTGCCAGTGCGAAATGGGCTCCCGCCATGCCCCCCGCCGTCAGCGCCAGTCCACGGAAGACCGCCAGACTCACCCAGTTGGGATAGGCAGGCCATGAGCCCAGCCGATGGAGGGTGAAGATGGCCAGCATGACGGCCAGCACGTGGACCGCGACCCCGAAATGGACCGTGATCAGCGACTTCAGGGGATTCGAAAGCTCCCTAGGCCATGATCCTGCCACAGCCGCACCCGCAGCCATGCCGGTCATGAAGGAGGCAAGAATGACCGCAAGCTCGGAGTAGAGGAATCCTTCCAGGATCTGAAAGGCCAGCAGCAGCACGATCTCAACGACCATGAGGCTCCCGCCGGTCACGGCCACGGCCAGCCGGACGGGGCTCCGCCGGCCTTTCATTTTCCAGGCGAGGGCCAGAGGCAAGGCAAGGGCTCCCATGGCGAAGAGCCCCATGGGAAAGCGCTCAGCTCCACGGGCCAGAAAAGAAAGCGCGTTCCCGAAGGCCGGGTGAGCCTGCGAAGTCCAGACCCGCAAGGCGTTGAAGTAGCAGATCGGCGTGAAATCCCGATTGATGCGAGGAGCGGGCTCCGCCGCCAGGAGGGAGCGCATGTAGCTCAATCGCTGGACGCTCATGAGATCATGGAGCATATAGGGCTGAACATAGGTCAAGGCCAGCCCCCGCTCGCTGATGCGGGTCGTGAGAAGGCGGGGATCCGCCGAAAGGGTGCCTTGGTCAGGGGCGGCCAGGAGCCGGACGGTATCGCCGGGCAGGACCAGCACGTGGGGAAAGACGGCGTGAAGGGTCTCGTGAACCGAGGTGAGATAGCGCAGCTGTGCCTCCCCCATGGCATCCGGCGCCGAAGGGAGCCCCAGGGCAAGGATGGCGCCAGGCTCCATGAGCCCCCGCAGGCGTCCGTAGAGCTCGACGGTGTAAAAGCGGTTCATGCTGGCATTGACGGGCTCCCCCACCTGGACCAGGATGACGTCATAACGGGTACGGGCGCGACGGATGAAAGCTCCGACGTCCATGGGCAGGAGGCTTGCCCGGGGATCCTCCGTCCAGTCGAGGGCCGGCCCCGAAACGTGACGACGCAGCAGCGGCAGCACGCCGGGGTCAGGCTCCACCAGGTCGATGCGCTCCACCGTGGGATGCTTGAGAGCCTCTCGGACTTCCCCTCCCATGCCGCCTCCCAGGAGCAGGATGCGGCGGGGCTCCCGGTGCTGGAGGAGGGGAATGTGAACCGCGAGCTCCGCCGTCTGGGGGTCGGGAATGGAAAAGAACCACAGTCCATTGCCGAAGACGCTCAGCTGGTCGTCGTTCCTGAGGAGGGCCAGGTGGTTGTAGGGAGTGTTTTCGACGGCGGCCAGCCGGTCTCCCCAGTTCCACCGGTGGCTGGAGTGGGTCAGGCTGGTGAGGTTCGGAGCCGCCACCCAGCCGGCGGCGAGGAGGAGGCCCAGGAGCTTGAAGACGAGTCCGGAGGGACCGCCCTGGGGGGGGCTCCGGGGCATCAGGAAGGACCCCGCCAGGAACAGGATCGATCCCGTGGCGAAAGCCGCATCGCATCCGTCCATTCTCGGAACGATGGAGTAGTGGGCCACAAGCCCCCCCACCGCCGACCCCAGGGCTTCCGCCACGTAGACTCCCAGCGGGCGGCTCCGGCCGCTTCCCCCCTCCACGCAGGCAAGGGACCACGCTGCCGAGAACAGAATCCCTCCCGCGATGCAGAACAGCGAAGTGGAGACGAGGATGGTGACGAGCATGATGCCCATGGGGAAGACTTCACCGGCGGGAATCGACCAGACCAGGCGGGAAGACCGAATGAACAGCACGGCCCCCGGGAGGAGCAGAGCCTGTGCCCAGAGGGTCGCGGGCAGCAGGTGAGCCCCCATCCGCCGCCGTGATGACCAGCGCCCTCCCGCGAAGCATCCGGCGGCAGTCCAGAGGAGCCAGGCGGTGAGCACGAGGCCCGTGGTCAGCTCGTTTCCGTGGAACAGGACCAGCAGCTCTCGCACCACGAGGATCTGTCCCAGCGCGGATGCGAGTCCCGCCGTGGCGGCGGCCGCCACGGGCGCGCGGGGCGAGGCCCCCGGCAGAAGGTGGGATTCGAGCAACGATGCCTCCGGAGGCAGCGGCTTTCGATAGCCGGGCTTGGGACCTCATGGAATTCGATCGCGATGCACCGGGGGGTGGGGGTGATCTTTCGGTCGACCCCGGCCCTGATCGGGAGGAGCCCATATTCCAGCGCGCGGCAGAGTGAAGGTTCCCGGGCTGAGCTTCGGGGAGCAGTCTTACCGACCGCGTCCACCTCCTCCACGGCCGCCGCCTCCACCTCCACGTCCACCCCCGCCGCGGCCGCCGCGGCCCTCACCCCCGCCGCCCCGGCCGCCACCGCCTGCGCGGAAACCCGATCGGTCACCGCCCCGGCTGCTGCCGCGAAAACCGGAAAAGTCGCCTCCACGGCTCCCGCCCGAAGAACGTCCGAATGCCGAGCGAGTCTCGAAGCTCTGGGATCCTCTGAACTGATTGGCCCGTTCTGCCCCGCGCTCCCTGGCTCTGAACTCCTGGTTCAACCGTGCTGTGTCGGCGGCGGGCCGCCGAGCAGGTCGTGAGACCACCTCCCTCCTGGCCCGATCCCCCTCCCGGGAGGGCCGCCCCACCTGCTCTCGCGACGTTCGGTCCACACTGGACCACCCCTTGGTGTCCCGTTGCTGCCAGTTACCCTTCCGGTCGCGGCGGTAGACGTTCCCTTCCTGATCCGCAAAGACATTGTTCCGCTTCATCTGCTCGGATGCCGGCCTCAACGCCTTGTCGGGACGACCTTCGCCTCTGGCGGGTCGCGCCGCAGGCCTTTCCATGGCCGGCCTCCCGGCACCCGGGCGAGCCGCGTCGAGCCGATCGCCGCCAGGCCGGGTGCTCACGGGGCGTGCTTCCAAACGGTCGCCTCGGCCCGGCCTCCGGATCTGGCTGGCATCCGCCAGCTTGTTCTCCATCCCGGGACGGTTGTAAAGGTTGGGCCTCGTGGCCGGAAGCGTGGTGGGGCGTCCGGGGCGGTCGCCGGGCCGCCACCCAGGTCGGTCGCCCGGCCGTCCGGGGCGGTCGCCAGGCCTCCAGTCAGGTCGATTGCCGGCCCAGCCAGGTCGATCACCCGGTCTCCAGCCGGGGCGGCTTCCGGGTCTCCATGGGCGCTCGCCCGGCCGCCAAGTGGGCCTGTCCCCCGGCCTCCAGTAGGGGGTGGGCCGTGGTCTCCAGCCGGCATTGTTGTGGTGATAATGATGGTGGTAGTGGACATTGTGATAGTGGTAGCCGCCACCACCCCACCATCCCCGGTAGTAGGGATAGCGGTAGTCATCCCGCCAGTTGTCGACAATGGCCGCCACGGCAATGCCGACCCCCACGCCCACGATGGCCGGAGCCAGCCAGGAGTAGGGATTATAGTATACGGGCTGATAACCCCATGTGGCCTGATAGGGATTGTAAACGGCCGAATACCCGTACGTGGAAGGGGATGGAATGTAGGTGGTGCCACTGCTGTAGGTCGGATACCGGTAGCCGGTGCCGTACACGACGGCGCCCTCATCCACGTAGCTCCCCGTGTAGCCCGGCGTGTATCCGACATACGCCACGTCGTCGGTGGAATCGTAAACTTTCACATACCTGGCATTGTAGTGAGGGTTGCTGGGTGGAATCTTGTAAATGTCCCCGGCCACTTCCACGCTCACCTTCCATGGACCGGTGGGCGAGGGGGATTCGTACCACACGGCGTCGACGCAGGCGAAGTACTTTCCCTGGGCCTTGAAAACCGCGTCCGGGGTATTGACGGCATATTCCACGTCAACGTTGGGGATCTTTTCGAACTCCGGATCCCCATCGTACTTGATCTCGATACTGGCTTTCCCGCGGTCGATGGCCGCCGTCTGGGGAATATAGCTGTCCATGACGGCTTCCCTGGCTTCCTGGGTTCCCGCGACGCTGACCAGGACAAAACCCTTCACGGACCCTTCGGGGATTTTGGCGAAATCGGATGGGAGCCCCGTGGAAGGCACATAGGTCCATGGGCCGTTTTCGAGGGATGCGCCCTTGAACCACCGGCCGGAAAGGAGCACGTAGAACTGCTTTTCGGAGGCATCCATGAAGATATTGTTGTCGGTGTTGCTGACGTAAAGGAGGTTGGTGCCCTCGATGGGCGTGTATTGAGGCTCACCCTCGGTCACGATGAGCTCCGAGGGCTCCGTGACCACGACAATCTCGGGCAGGTCGCCGCCCTCCGTCATCTCGACCTTCTGGGCGGAGCCGTCGGTCTTGGATGGGCCAGCCTTCGCGCCCCCTTTTCGCTCCCCCTTCACTCCCTGTTTTTCAGCCTGTCTGGCTGCCTCGCGTCTGACCTTTTCCTGGAGATCCTGGATGGCCTGGGGCAGGGTCTCCACCGGCTTCCAGGGGCCCTGGAGAGCCAGGGCCATGGCCCAGGTCTCTCCCGCCCGGAGGTAGTAGGCTTTGTCCGACGGCGCATAGAGCATCACGAAGGGGGTGTTGACCACCCGCATGAGCGGAGAGTCCGGAACGGGCATCAGTTTCGGCTCACCGTCGAGCAGAACGAGGACAGCCGGCTGGGATCGATAGATGATTTTGGGGGGGTCGTTTCCGAGATTCGCATCCTGCTCCCGCTGCTTTTCAACCAGCTGCATGGCTGCCACCAGACGGTCCATGGCAATGGTGTGGACATCGCCTTCCAGCTGCTCGTTCATGAAATCCTTGATGGTGGCGACGTCCTCCGGCGAGGCGCTGGGGAACTTGACGTCGGTTATCTTGATGTTGTGGATGGAGGCCATTCGCGTGTCCCGATCGACCGAGACCCGCGCGTCAATCCAGATGGCTCCGAAAACAGGGTCCTTCCACTCTTTCTTTCGGGCCGAAACCGCGGCCCTCGCTGAAAGCCTGTCGTCATTGAAATCCTCCAGCTGAGGCTGATAAACGAGCACCTCGCGCTTGGAGTCCTGGAACCGCCTCGGCCATTCATCCGTTGCGGCCGGCGCCCGCTCCGGCATGCCGAAAACGGCTGCCAGAGCCACGACCAAGGCCACTCCACCCAACATCGCCCGTCGGCATCCTGGCTCTCCCATCTCCACATCCCCCTTGCTGGTGATGTTTACGTTGCTTGAGGTCAATCTTCAGTGTATTTCATTTACATTATGTCGTGATCGACGTTGGCGGAACCCCCCGCCCTCCAGGAATCTTGTCGGGTCGAGGGGGCACCCTGGACCTGATGATCCCGGGCGTGCCTGCCCATGGGGGCTCGCCTGCTTGCGGACAAGCTTCTCCCCCCGCCCCTGAATGGAGCAGCCTGGACGCCCTGAGGGGCCCACCATGAAAGTGACCCGTCGTCGATGGGTCAGCCCTTCCCGGAATGACTCGTCCCGAGATCAGACGCCGTAGAATTCCCGGTACCAGCTCACGAAGCGGGCAATGCCTTCCTCGACGGAAGTGCGGGGATGAAAGTCGAAATCGCGGGAGAGATCATGGATGTCCGCGTAAGTGGCCGGCACGTCGCCGGGCTGAAGCGGCATGAAATGCTTTTCGGCGGTTTTTCCCAGGCAGCTCTCCAGGACTTCGATGTATCGCATGAGCTCCACGGGCTGGTTGTTGCCGATGTTGTAGATCCGGTAGGGAGCGTAGCTCGTGCCAGGGTCCGGGGAATCCCCCGACCAGGATGGATTGGGCTCCGGCGGCTTGGCCATGATGCGCACGATCCCTTCGACGATGTCATCGATGTAGGTGAAATCGCGTTTCATCCTGCCGTTGTTGAAGACCTGGATGGGCTCACCCGCGAGGATGGCGCGCGTGAACAGGAAGAGCGCCATGTCCGGCCGCCCCCAGGGCCCGTACACCGTGAAGAACCTCAGGCCCGTGGAGGGTAGGCCGTAAAGATGGGCATAGGTGTGGGCCATGAGCTCATTGGCTTTCTTGGTGGCGGCGTAAAGGGACACGGGATGGTCCACGTTATCGTGAACGGAGAACGGCATGCGCGTGTTGGCGCCGTAGACTGAGCTGGATGAGGCGAAAAGCAGGTGCCCGACCCCTCGGTGGCGGCAGCCCTCGAGGATATGCAGGAATCCCGTGAGGTTGCTGTCCACGTAGGAGTGGGGGTTGGTGAGGGAATAACGAACGCCGGCCTGGGCGGCGAGATGGACCACCACCGGGAGCTCGTTGTCGGCGAACAAAGCCTCAATGCCGCTCCGGTCCTCGAGATGCAACCGGTAAAACCTGAAGGTGCTGAAAGCCTCGAGCTGCTTCAGGCGCGCCTCTTTCAAGGTGACGTCGTAATAGGGGCTCATGCTGTCGAGTCCCACGACGCCGCGCCCGCTGCGAAGGAGTCGCAGACAAAGGTGATATCCGATGAAGCCCGCACAGCCGGTGACGAGTACCGATGAGTCCGAGGTCATGAGAATCCTGTCCCTTTAGTGTATGAAGATCACTGGTCATGAAGACGATGCCGGGCCGGCTGACGTTATGCCTCGCGCTTCCCAATGCGAACGGTGAGCACCGAGCAGGGGGCTTTCCGCACCACGCGGTCCGCCGTGCTTCCGAAAAGCACGTGGGCCAGGCCGGTGAGACCGTGGGACCCCATGACGATCAAATCGATCTCGCGATCCTCCGCAAGCCGGATGATCTCCGTCGACGCGTAGCCAGAGAGCAGATGAGTCTCGTAGGGCTGCTTTTCCTTGAGCTGAGCAATGTAGCGGGTCTGAATGGTTTCCTGTGCCCCCTCCTTCACCTGGTCGATGAACTTGGCGTCGTATTCGATGGGCATGAAGGACTGGTGGGCCGGTGGGGCGACGGAGAACGTCACCATGACATGGGCAATATGGAGGGTGGCTCCGTAATGCCAAGCCAGATCCTTGGCCGCGATGAAAGCTTCGTCGGCATTTTCGGAAAAATCCGTACAAAACGCGATGTTCTTGAACAAGTCCGCTCGCATGGCTCTTCTCCTCCTTGGAGGCTCCTTCCATTGCGTCCCGCGGGGATCCGCGGAAGGGGCAAAATCGAGTACGGTCCTAAAATCCGCTTTGGTCACTATACCGTGCCGGCCGCCGTGAGTGCAACGCTTACGGTGGATTGCGCGGAGCTTCATCCATGTTTTCCACTGATTCCACCGCCCGGATCTCACCCGGCAATGACCGGGGCCGAGGGTCCGTCATGGTTCGCGGCTTCGCGGCTTGACAAGGTCTGGGACGATCGTTAGGATGCCCGATGCCACAAGTCTGTGCTCCCGTGGCATCGCCGATGATCGAGTGCCGTGGTGCACTCCCGACCCGTGGGCTGCGGCTTCGGCAGCGCCGCAAGGATATCCCAGCTCCATGAGAGCCAAGGTCCTGGCCATTCGAGTGCTTCTCGGAGTGTTGTTCGCGTTCATGCTGGTGCGCTGGTTCTTTCCGGCCTCGGGGGGCGCGATGACCGCTGGAATCGCTTTGATGCTGATTTTTTTCGCCTATGTGCTCGAGTCGGCTCACAGCCGTCGCGATGGAGATTAGGCCTGCCCTTCCTCGGCAACGGGCCACCGGCGGCTTTTCGGAGGTCTCCGAGGTGCCATCGACAGCTTAAGTCTTGAGTCAGTCAGGAGAGTACGGCATGCCATTGATGGAAGAGAATCCCCATGAGGTTGCCAGATGTGACATCGTGGTGGCCATTCCCACGTTCAACGAGTCGGAGACCATCGCGAAGACGACGGAATGCGCGGCTCGCGGCCTCCTGGAGCACTTCGGGCAGTTGAACGGAGTCATCGTCAATTGTGACAATCATTCCGCCGACGGGACCCGCGAGGCTTTCTTCTCGGCCCGAAGCGACATACCGCGGATCTATCTGTCCACTCCGCCCGGGACCCATGGCAAGGGGAAGAACCTGCGGAATCTTTACGAGCTGGTGCGGAAGCTCGAGGCCAAGGCCGTGGTGGTGGTGGAAGCCGATATCTCCAACATCGGGCCCCACTGGATCAAGAAGCTGGGTGAGCCGGTGCTCAAGGGCATGGGCTATGTATGCCCGCTCTATGTGCGGCACAAATATGAGGCGACCCTCACCACCTCCATCGTCTATCCCCTGACGCGATGCCTTTACGGGCGGCGGGTTCGACAGCCCAATGCCGGGGATTTCGCCTTCAAGGGCGACCTGGTCGAGACATTCCTGGAGTGCCCCGTATGGACCGATTCCGTCGAGCAGTTCGGTATCGACACCTGGATGACCACGGTGGCCCTGAGCAGTCGAATTCCCCTGAGTCAGGCCTTTATCGGAGCCCCCAAGATCCATCGGGTGAAGGACCCTTACGCGCATCTGTCTCAGCTCTTTCGACAGATCGTGGCCACCATCTTCGACCTGATGATCCACTACGCCGACTTCTGGCGACAGGTGAAATGGAGCAAGCCCACCGCTCTGTCCGGCATGGAGGCCCAGGAAGTGGAGACGCCGATCCCCGTCGAAGTCAACACCGCCCGTATCCACGACCGGTTCGTCCAGGGATTCGACAGCTTTGGACACATCTGGCAGGCCGTGTTCGATCAGACGGTCTATCACAAACTGGTTGAGATCCGTGGCCTCGGGCTGCAGCATTTTTCCCTCCCCAGCCAGACCTGGGCCCGCATTCTCTTCGACGCCGCCGTCGCTTATCGCGGCATGAACGAGGCCGAGCGTGTCGATCTCCTCGATGCCCTGCTGCCGCTTTACCTGGGCAAGGTCCTCACCCTGGTCAAGAAGACCGAGCGGATGTCACTCCAGCAAGCTGAAGAATACATCGAGAACGAGTGCACCATTTTCGAAGAAAACAAACCTCATCTGGTCAAGAGATGGGAGTGATCGACCCCAAGGAGGAACCGACATGCCGAAGATCCTGGTTGTGGATGATGAAGAGCACATCCGACTGCTCTACTCCGAAGAGCTGAAAGAGGCGGGCTATGAGGTCATCACGGCGGAGAACGGGTACAAGCTTCTGGAACGTATTGACGAGGAAAAGCCGGACCTGGTGGTCCTGGACATCAAGATGGTCGACTACAATGGGCTGGACCTGCTACAGGACATCCGGAACCAGTTCTATGATCTCCCGGTGATCCTTTCGACAGCCTACGACACGTTCAAGGAAGATATGAAATCCATCGCGGCGGACTTCTACGTCGTGAAGAGCTTCGATCTCACGGAGCTCAAGCACAAGATCGCCATGGCATTGGAGACCCGGCTGCCCTGATGGGCCGGAGCTGCCGGGAGTCACGGGGTCAGTCAAGCGCTCCCGGGCCGGTGCCGACTTCCGTGAAGCGTTGTGGATCGACGGCATTTCCCCCTGTTCAGGGATACCATCTTCTTTCATTTTTTCCCTGGGATGTTCGAAACACCGGATGCGGAGAGCGGGGGGCGTGGGCTTCCGGACCGCCCGCTCCTGTATCTTCCCTTCCTCGCCTTTACCCGCCCGTTTCCCTGAGCCAGAGATACAAGGAAACCGCCCCAAAGATCAGATTGCCGGCCCAAACTCCCACCATCGGTGGAAGAATGCCGGCCATGGCGAGGGATGACCCCAGATGGGTCAGGACCATGTAGAGGGACGCGACGATGAGGGCAAGGCCGATGCCGACGGCGATGCCCCCGTGGGGACTCTGCCTCAGGGCCAGCGTGATTCCGAGAAGCGTCAGAATGAGGGTGGTGACGGGAGCCGCGGCCCGCAGGTTGAGCTCGACTTCGTAAGGGACGGCATTGTAACCTTCCTTTCGGATCTTTTGAGTGTAGCGGTAGAGATCGAGCCAGCCCAGCTCCTCGGGCAGCGTCACGAGACTCGAGAAATCATCGAGCGTTTCCTGGAGGCTCAGGGGCAGTGACTGGAACCATTCCTGCTGAATCTCCTCTCCGCTGAATCGGAGGACGAGTCCATCCTCGGCGATCCACCCGTCGTTCTCCCATCGGAGTCGCTTCGCATCCAGTCGCTCCGTCAAACGGAAATGATCATCGAGGAAAAAGAGGGTCACTTTCTCGAGGGTCTGGAGCTTCCGGTCGTGAAGCCGAATCTGGTAAATGATGTTGTGGCCCCGGAACCAGACGTTCTCCTGGCTCCAGGAGAGTGTCTGTTTGCGGTTTTGAACGTATTCCTGCCAGATGGCCTGTGACTTCTGGCTCAGTCCCCGCGCCAGGGTTTCTCCGAGTCCGAAATGAAGGACGGCCACGACGAAGGCAGCGCCCACGATGGGGCCCGCATAGCGGAAGGTGTGGATGCCGGCGGCCCGGAGAGCCGTCAGCTCCCGGTTGCGCTTGAGAATGCCGAGGGCGATGAGGGTCGCCAGGAGCAGGCTCATGGGAATTCCCTGCATGGCCACCAGGGGGATCTTGCACAGAAAGTAAAGGGCGGCCTGGAAGGCTGGGACCTGCTTTTCCAGGAGATCGTCCACCTTTTCGAAAAAGTCGATGATGAGGTACAGCCCCACGAAGGCGAGGAGCGCCAGGGTGAAGAGGGGAAGGAGGTGCTTGAGCACATAGCGCGAGAGGATCTTCATGGCGCCGTCATGCCTTCCCGGATC
>JALOPI010000040.1 GCA_025453975.1 Syntrophobacteraceae bacterium | reverse complement strand
GACGGGCCTGAGCTGCACAACGGGTACGATCCGGGCATGTTGCCTTCTTCCAGCAATCGGGGTTTTTCGGATCTGAAGAACTGTTGACTTGAGAACGGCCGGAAAACTCACGAGGGTTTGGGGAAGATTTCGGTCCAATGAGGCAGGAGAGCGTTGAGGTGGGGTTCTGCAATGAGGCCGATCCCAGGGCCAAGAGGGAGGCTCTACCGCATTGCACTGAAGCGAGGAAGTCCATCGGGCTCCGAACGACTTCGGTGATTCCGGGGACTTTCTTCGTTTTGTTCGCTCACTTCGCAAAACGTCCACCTTTATCCGCTCGTCATCTCACATTCGCAGTCGAGCACATACCGCGAGCTGGCGAAGCCATCTATCGGCGTTGGGGATGGACGATTCATTGCTGCCTGGCAATCAGGCAGTGTCAAAGGCCCCGTGGTTCTTGTCCTCCTTCCACGGCCGAGCTCCATCATTTTTCTCTGATTTCCATGATACAGGTTGGGAATACGGATTGAGATGTGGTGGCGGTCTGAGCACAAGCTCAGGGTGAGTTTGAGGGGTGTCGTCTGGAGTGTGGGGAATACTGTGGGGAACAAAAACATAAGGGCTTAGACCATTCGATCTAAGCCCTTGATTTTGCTGGCTCCCCGGGACGGACTCGAACCGCCAACCTAGTGGTTAACAGCCACCCGCTCTGCCGGTTGAGCTACCGGGGACCATGTGTGAAACGAAGGCCTTCTCTAACAGAAGGCCCCCGGCTTGTCAACAGAAAGGTTCGGTCTTTCGGTCTTGAAAGGCCGGGTCAGCCGCGGGCGCAACGTCGAGCGGACCTCCGTGTGCGCTCTTCACCCTGGATGGGGACGACGGCACTACAGATTCAACGATCGTCAATCCGCATGGTGGGCCGTGGCTTCGGCCCACGCTCATCCCACAGGGGGTACTGAGCCAGACCGCATGGCCACGTGGCCGCTCCAGGCCCGATTCGTGCCCGGCCAGATCAAGGCTCCGGCCGGTGGCACGGATCCGGGCTACCTGAGCCCGCATCGTTCGAGGAGCGTTTCGTATTCCTCGTCCACCCGCTTCTGGATCTTCTCAACCTCAACATCCGTCAGATGACGGAAGCGGCGCTGCTTCTTGAAGTATTCCGCCACCGTGACCCTGTCCTCACCTCCCGTGACGCCGCAGTGGAGGCAGCACCGGGCTTCCTGCATCGCCTGCTGCTCGCTGAAGCCGATGAGCACCTCGTCCTGGGTCCGTTTGCGATCTTCTCCGTGGAGCCGAGGCATGGCCGCCCGGCGACCCTTCAGGGCCGAGGCCTCGGCCGGCAGATCCTTGCGGGCGCCGGTGGCCGCCCGCCCCCTGGCCAGGTCCTTGCGGCTCAGGTAGCGGTCGATGGAGACAGCCACTTCCTTGCCGGCCTCGATGGCCCCCACAACCGTGGCCGCGCCTGTCACCACGTCTCCTCCCGCGAAGACCCCCGGGATGGACGTGGCATAGGTGACCGGATCGGCCTCGATGGTCCCCCAGTCCGTCAGAGTCGGCTGCCAGGCTGAAGAGCCGTTCCCAAACATGCCGAGATCCGTCCCCAATCCGATGGCTGCAATGACCGTGTCCACCTCGATGGAATACTCCGATCCACCAACAGGCTCAGGCCGGCACCGGCCGCTCTCGTCGGGCTCGCACAGCTGCATCCGAACGCAGCGCATCTCCCTGACTTTTCCCTTGCCGTCCCCGAGGATCTCGACGGGAGCCGCCAGGAACTGGAACTGGATGCCCTCCTCCTCGGCCTCCACGATCTCCTCTTCGCCGGCCGGCATCTCCTGCCGGCTGCGACGGTAGACCACGTAAACTTCCTTGGCTCCCAGCCGCAGCGCCGTGCGGGCCGAATCCATGGCCACGTTGCCGCCGCCGACGATGGCCACGCGGCTACCCCAGAGTCCCGCCACCTCCCCCCGATTGGCCTGCTTGAGGAAGTCGCCGCCCGCGAAAACACCTTCCAGATCCTCGCCCGGAATCCTCAGCTTGAGGCTCCTCTGGGTTCCGACGGCGATGAAGAAGGCATGGTAGCCCTGGCTGCGAAGGTCCTCCAGCGAAACATCCTTCCCGACCTCGACCCCCATCCGGAATTCCACGCCCAGCTTGCGGATGATGTCGATCTCGGCCTTCATGACATCCCTCGGGAGCCTGAACTCGGGAATGCCGTATACCAGCCATCCTCCAGGCTCCGGCATGTTGTCGAAGATCGTCACCGGGTACCCCTCGATGGCCAGGAAATACGCCGCCGTGAGCCCGGCCGGACCGGCTCCGATGATCGCCACCTTGTCCTTCTTCTCGCCCCGCTTCTCGGGGATGAACACCGACTCGCTCTTGAGATCCAGGTCCGCCACGAATCGCTTGAGATACTCGATGGCCACGGCCCCGTCGGCATGGGAGCGCCCGCACACCAGCTCGCAGGGATGGTGGCACACGCGGCCACAGATGGCCGGAAGGGGGTTGTCCCGCTTGATGACCTTGAGAGCGTCCATGAACCGGCCCCCGGCGATGAGTCCCACGAACCCCTGAATGTCGATGCCCGCCGGGCAGGCCGCCCCACAGGCTGCCTTCTCGGGCTGCGAATGGATCCACTTGCCGTCGATGACCTCGTAGAGCGGGAAGACCCGGCTCAGGACCGCCAGCCTGGCCAGCTCGATGCTGGTCTCGGGGCTGGCACGCCACCCCGTGGGGCACGGTGAATAGATGTGAATGTAGGCCGGCCCGGGCATCATGGCCGCCTTGCGCACCTTGTTCATGAGGTCCACCGGAAAGGCCGGGGAGGCCGTGGCCACATAGGGGATGCCATGAGCCGCCACGATGGCCGGCATGTTCTTCTTCCATGTGGACTGGCCGATGCTGTTCTTCCCGGGGGGGCTCGTGGTGGTCATGGCCCCGTAAGGGGTGGACGAGGACCGCTGGATGCCCGTATTCATGTAGGCCTCGTTGTCGAGGCAGACGTAGACGAAATTGTGGCCCCGCTCCAGGGCACCGCTCAGCGACTGGAGGCCGATGTCCGCCGTGGCCCCGTCCCCGCCGTAGGCCAGGAATACCGTGTCCTCATCCTGGATTTTCCCCTTGCGGATCATGGCCTTGTAGGCCGACTCCACCCCGCTCACCACCGCCGATGCGTTCTCGAAAGCCACGTGCAGCCACGGCACGTTCCAGGCCGTCTGGGGATAGGGAGAGGTCACGATCTCCATGCAACCCGTGGCGCTCACCACGACCACGTTCTTCCCGAGGGCCTTCATGACCATGCGCAGCGCCGCAATCTCGCCGCAGCCCTGGCACGCGCGATGCCCGGGAGAGAGGGGCTCGTCCTCCGGCAGGTGGGTGAGGCGGAATCCTTTGAATCCCTTCAGCTTTTCGACTGTTTCCTTGCCCATGTCGTGCATCCTCGTCTGAACAGGGGATTATTCCTTGAGGTTGATGAGCTCGTAGCCCATGGGGTCTCCGCGCTGGGCCGAGAGCTCCGCGCCTTCCACCATCTCCGTGAAGTTCTGAACGGTGACATCGCGCCCGCCCAGACCGGCAATGTAGTTCTTGACGTAGGGAGCGTGATGCTGGTCGAAGAGTACCGATTTGATCTCGCCGCACACGGGGCCGCAGATGCCGTTGAGATTCATGGCGCGGTCCACGATCACCAGCTGCTTGGCGCCCTTGACGGCATCAAAGAGATCCCTGGCCGGGAAGGGCCGCCAGAGCCGGATCCGCGTGAGTCCGACCTTCCTTCCCTGCTCCCGCAGGCCATCCACCGCCGTCATGGCCGTTTCGGAAATGCTCCCCATGGTGATGAGCATGGTCTCGGCATCCCCGGCCTTATACGTTTCAACGGCCCGGTAGCGGCGCCCGAACTTGACCTCGAAGTCATCCCAGGCCTCCTCGATGACCGCCCGGGAGCCCTTGAGCGCCTCGTCGTGAACCTTCTTGGCCTCGGTGTAGACATCGGGCATGCCAACGGGTCCGATGGTCACGGGCTTCCCGGGATCCAGGCGCAGCCTGGGCACGTAAGGCGGCAGGTAGGCCTGCACTTCCGCCTTGTCCGGCAGGATCATGGGCTCGATCATGTGGCTCAGAATGAACCCGTCCAGGTTCACCATGACGGGCAAAAGCACCCGATGATCCTCGGCCACCCGAAAGGCATGGAAAATGAGATCCACCACCTCCTGACCGTTCTCGGCCACAGTCTGGATCCAGCCCGTGTCGCGAGCCATCATCAGGTCGGCGTGGTCGTTCCAGATGCTGATGGGCGCGCTCAGGGCGCGGTTGGCCGTCACCATGACGATGGGCAGGCGAAGGCTCGCCGCGATGTAACAGATCTCGGACATGAGGGCGTAGCCCTGGGAGCTCGTGGACGTGAACGTCCTTGCCCCCGCCGCCGAAGAGCCCACGCAGGTGCTCATGGCGCTGTGCTCCGATTCCACCGGCACGAACTCAGCATCCAGATGCCCGCTCGCCACCAGCTCCGACAAATGCTCGACAATGTGGGTCTGCGGCGTGATGGGATAGGCCGCGATGACATCCACGTCCGCCAGTCCCACGGCCTCAGCCGCCGCGATGGAGACCTCCATTCCCACTCGCTTGGCCATGTTAGTCGCCCTCCTGAACCATGGTGATGGCGTCGACGGGACATTCGTTGGCGCAGATCCCGCACCCCTTGCAGTAGTAATAGTTCTGCTCGTAGTAACCCTTGTCGTTTCGCGAATACACCACATCCGGACAGAAAATGTAGCAGCGCCCGCACTTGATGCACTTATCGAAATCAGTCACCGCCCGCGCCGAGCGCCAGTCCCCCGTCTTGAGCTCGCTGGCCGATCCGGGCTTGTGGATCGATATGCCCAGCTCCAGCTCCTTCCAACTGACAATCCCCGTTTCCTTGGCCACGGATCATCCCTCCACTGTGGTTTCGTCGAAAGCGCGCATGCAGGCCTTCAGGTTCTTTTCGGCGATGGGGCCGAACCGTTCCTGGATCGGGCCCCTCAGAGCGTCGATGCTCATGATGCCCGTACCCTTGAGGAGAGCCCCCAGCATCGTGGTGTTGGTGATGGGCACCCGCATGGTCTCCATGGCGATCCTGGATGCATCCACCAGGGCGAGGCGGGCTTTCAGTCCAGTCTCCCGGCGGATCTCCTCGGCGCTCTTCTTGCTGTTCAGGATGACGAGCCCGCCTTCCTTGAGGCCCGTCTCCACGTTGACGATCTGCATCAGCGAAGGGTCCAGCACCACCACGATGTCCGGGGTGTACACCTTTTCCCGGGAACGGATCGGCCCCTCACTCACACGCACGAACGCCATGACGGGGGCTCCGCGGCGCTCGGGCCCGAAGCTCGGAAACGCCTGGGCGTACTTACCCTCTTCGATGGCCGCCAGAGCCGTGAGCTCCGCCGATGTGACGGCGCCCTGCCCGCCTCGACCATGAAATCGAATCTCAACCATTGCTCTTCACTCCATTCTCATGGATTCCGTTCAATAGAGTCCCGGTGATGGCCGTCTCCCCTCGACGGGGAAGAGGTTGAATTCCTCAATGATATCAACTGTTTTACAATCAAATATCGCTGGATTATCACGGTAATCTAACCGTTGGGCGTGAAAAAGGTCAAGCCCTCCTTCTCACCCGAAAGGCTGACGGCCCTTGAGGGCCCGCTCGATGGTCACCCGGTCGATGTATTTGAGGTCGCTCCCCATGGGAACTCCGTAGGCGATGCGAGAGATGCGCAGGGGACGGTCCTTGAGGAGCCTGGAGAGATAATGGGCTGTCGCCTCGCCTTCACCACTGGGATTGGTGGCGATGATGACCTCCTGAACAACCTCCTCGTCCAACCGTTTCATGAGCTCGCGGATGCGGATGTTCTCGGGACCCATGGCGTTGAGGGGAGCGAGCACCCCCTGAAGCACATGGTATCGCCCCTTGAAAGCCCCCGACTGCTCAATGGCCAGGAGGTCCGCGGTGCTTTCGACCACGCAGAGCACCCCGGTGTCCCGGCTCGGGTCCCGACAGAGATCGCAGACCTCCGCATCGGTGAAATGGTAGCAGCGACTGCAGGCTCGGATCTCGCTCCGCACCCGGTGAATGAGGGCCGCCAAGGCTCTGACCTCCTCCCTGGGCATGCGAAGCAGCTGCATGACGATGCGGGTGGCGCTCTTCTCCCCCAAGCCGGGAAGACGGCTCAGCATCCGAATGAGGTCGAAGAGGATGGAGGGGTAAACACCCATGACGAAGAGAACCCGAACCGATGCAATGGCTCAAAACAGCTTCAGAACAAGCCGGGGATCTTGAGGCCCGGGATGTTCAGTCCCCCGGCGATATTGGCCAGCTCGCGGGTGGAAAGCTCCTGGGACTTGCGCAGCCCATCGTTGATCGCCGCCACGACCAGATCCTGCAGCATTTCGATCTCTTCGGAATCGATGACCTGGGGCTCGATTCGAATGCTCAGTACCTCCTGGCGGCCGCTCACCACGACGGTCACCATACCTCCGCCGGCGCTTCCCTCCACCGTCATCGTCGCCAGCTCCTCCTGCATCTTCTGGAGCTTCTCCTGCACTTCCTTGACCTGCTGCAACGGGTTGAAGCCTTTCATCAAAGCCGTTCCTCCTCGCCCGCCCCAAACGCATGCCTCAGGGCTCGGGGCTCAGGGTTCTCCACGGGTGCCACCTTCCAAGGGCCGCGGCCTGCTCACGGGGACGCCTTGGGAGAGCGACCTTTGGCCCGGGCACTCTGATCGCGCTCCACGGATCGAACCTCGATGAGCTCGCCCCCGAGAATCTCCAGGGCCTGCTGCACCACCTTGCTCTCCATGACCAGGCGCCTGGGGCTGACCTTGGACGCCGCCGGCTTCCGCGTGCGGTCGGGCACGTCCCCACGGACCGATAGCCGTGGGGTGACGGTCCAGTCGATTTTGAACCCAAAATAATCGGCGGCGAGATCGCTCAACACCTTGGTGGTCGCCGCATCCTGGAATAAATTTTCATAGATTTCAAGAACTTCAAGCTCAGCAGCCCCCTCGGCCACCGTCTTCACGGTGCTTTGGCCGAGCTTCGCCGCAAGCCTGGGATCCTTCCCCTCCAGCCATTGGACGAAGGCAGGCCAGCGGGCGACCATCTCCTCGGGCGGGACGGCCCCGGACGGTGCCCGACCCACCCCTCCCCCCCCCCCCGCATCCACGGGAAGGGCCGGGCCAGGAGGCTCCTCCGCCGATGGCTGTCCCGCCAATGTCCCCCGAGGCTCCCGGTTCGCCTGCGTCGAAGGGAAGTCGAGGGCAGGACGGCCTTCCCGGACGGACGGTCCCCGGGCCGCGATGCCCGAAACCGCGCGCTCCAGCCGCTCCAGCTCGTCCACCACCCGATTCAGGGATTCCAGGCGGGGAAGCTGGCTCAATCGCAGGAGCAGCATTTCGAGGCTGAGTCGAGGGGCCGACGAGCGCCGAATCTCCTCCTCCCCCCTGACCAGCGACTGGAGACAAAGCTGGAGCGATTCCGGGCTCGCCTGCCCCAGGCGCTCCCGGAGCAGCGCCACTTCCGTCGCCGGAAGATCCAGGACCGCTTCGGCCTGGCCCTTTCCAACGGAGAGCCAGAGCAGGTTTCTGAAGAAATCGCAAAGCTGCTGGCAGAACCTGCGGCTGTCGATGCCACGCCGGTAGACATCGTCGACCACCTGAAGGCAAGTGAGGGAATCCCCCTGTAGGATGGCGCCGCCAGCCCGGTGGACGCTCCGGCGATCGACCACGCCGAGAACATCCAGGATCTCATCGTCGCTCAGCCCTTCCCCCGAAAAAGCCAGAAGCTGCTCGAGGAGACTCTGAGCATCACGCATGCTGCCGTCGGCCTCCCGGGCGATGGAGTACAGCACCAGCTCGGAGAGATCCACCCGCTCTTCGGCCACGATGGTCTTCAGGTGCTCCAGCAGTCTCGGCGTGTCGATGCGGCGAAAATCGAACCTCTGACAGCGGCTCAGGATGGTAGAGGGAATTTTGTGGGGCTCGGTAGTGGCAAAGATGAAAAGAACAGGCTCGGGTGGCTCCTCCAGGGTCTTGAGCAGCGCGTTGAAGGCCTCGGTGGTCAGCATGTGCACTTCATCGATGATGTAGATCTTGTGGCGGCTTTTGGAAGGACGGTAACGCACCGTCTCCCGCAGCTCCCGGATGCTGTCGATCCCTCGATTGGACGCCCCGTCGATCTCGAGCACATCCACGGAATGGCCCTGGGTGATCTCCCGGCAGTTCGAGCAGGTGCCGCAGGGCGAAGCACCGGCGGCGAGCTCACAGTTGAGGCTTTTGGCCAGGATGCGGGCGACGGAGGTCTTGCCCACCCCCCGAGCCCCCGTGAAGAGATAGGCGTGGGCGACGCGGCCACCCCGAATGGCGTTTCGCAGGGTGCGCGTCACATGATCCTGCCCGACGACCTCATCGAAGCTCTGGGGCCGCCATTTTCTGGCCAGCACAAGGTAGGAGAGAGAGGGATTCGAACCCTCGGTACACCTTTTGGGCATACACACGATTTCCAGTCGTGCTCCTTCAGCCAGCTCGGACATCTCTCCGCATGAAAAAACCTGCGTACTCGACAGCATGCAGGTCGAAGCGCCTTGGAAATGAGTGGCGGAGAGGGTGGGATTCGAACCCACGTGCCCTGCTCTTCACAAGACAAGTCGATTTCGAGTCGACCCCGTTACGGCCACTTCGGTACCTCTCCACTACCTTCCCGTGCCCTTCGTCCGTCGGAGGCGAAAAAAATCCTGAATCACCCGGGCGCAGGCCTCGGCTTCGACGCCCCCGACAACCTCGACATAATGATTGAAGCCCGGCACGTTTGTCAAGTCCACAACGCTGCCCGCAGCGCCCGATTTTGGATCGTATGCACCGAAGACCAGTGTACGCACCCGGGCATGGAGCATGGCACCCACGCACATGGAGCAAGGCTCGAGGGTTACATAGAGAGCGGTTCCGGGCAAGCGGTAATTGTTCACCCGAAGGGCCCCCTCCCTCAGAGCGAGGATCTCGGCGTGGGCCGTGGGGTCACGGCGCTCGATGGGCCTGTTGCGAGTGGAGGCCAGCACCTGCCCTCCCGCATCCACCAGCACGGCTCCCACGGGGACCTCCCCCGACTCCGCGGCCTTCAAAGCCTCCTCAAGGGCCTGCCGCATGAAGATTCGATGCAAATCCAATGAAGTTGCCCTTTCCAGGCGCTTCCAGATGGGGATCCCGGCCCCCGGGAGCCGCATCGGAATCCCGCGGCATCGCGTGAACGCCTTTCCCTGGATTGGCGAGGGTTTCTCAAAAGTCCCCTTGCACAGCACCCCACCATGGTCTAATGTATGCAAGACATAACCACACAAGCAACGCGGAGTGTACCACGCCTCCGCGCTTGCAGAGCTTAGCTCGAACGGCCAGTCAGGTCTACATGGAACCGGGCTGGCTGCTGCAGGTTGCCTGTTCTCGGAGCCACGGCCTTCTTCGATGGACTGCGGGAGGGTCATCATTATGAAATCGCGGGATTCTTTACGTCATGCATGCTTTGAGCCCGTGGCAGGTCTCGGTCTTGTGTTTGATCCCACCTGTCCGCGGGACGGCGTCCACAAGAAGCATCAATGCGCGGATTGTCATTTCTGCCAGGGCTGCTCTGAATCCAGATGTCAGACCTGTCGTGACAGCGCGGCGCAACAGTCGGGATCTTCGAATGCTTCCAGCGGGAAATTGAGCGTCCGCGAGCAGATCCTGCTGTATGAAGCCATCAACAGGGAAATGGAGTAGCATGAAGGTTGAGGGAAGACGAGCTCTCGAAAGTGGGAAGTGGAGGATGGCCCTTGGACATTCACGAGCGAAGGGGGCTCTGGCATTGGCCGTTTTTCTGACTGGCCTGGCTGCTCATGGCGGAGTCGTTCAGGCTCAGACCCTCGCGGTAGTCAAGAATTCGCCCCAGGCAAGGCCTGAGATCGCCATCGACGATTCGGCTAAAAATCCATCGGAGGCCGCCTCTGCTCTCTGGCGCGCATTCATTTGGGAGGCGATCCCCCCGGAGTGGCTCACGGACAGTAGCAAGAGCACTCTGCTGGAAGCCTATCAGATGCACGAATGGAAGCCGTTTTTCATCAATGCGCGGTTCGAGCTGACGGATGCGGCCCATCAGCTCAAGGCCAGGATGAATCAAGCGGATGAGCATGCCCTGGACCCACGGATTTTCACCCCCGAAAAGCTTGCCGCTCTCCTGCAGCGCCTCGACCAGTGTCGCATCGCGCTCCACAACATCGATCCCCAGGCGGCTGATCGGCTGGCCCGCTTCCCAGAGATGGGGTCGCAGGATTTCGAGGAGGGAGCCCACAACCCCATGCTTCCCGTGAAAGTCGCCATGGAGAGCTCACAGCCCCTGCCAGCAGCCCAGGGAGGCGGGATCCACTCGGAGGCTTTCTACCGGGATGCATTCCGCGCCGCCAGTGAGGTCGATGTGCTTCTGACCCGAGGCTTTCTCCGGTACAGCGACGAGATGAACCCTTTTGCCAGGGAAGAGCGCCTGCAGGCCCTGGCGGGTCAGATTTCCCTGGAGGACTTCGTGCGTGGACTGGCTCCCGCATTCCCGCGATACAAAGCCCTTCAGATCGCGCTTAAAAAATACAGAAAGCTCGCCAAGGAGCATCCTCGCCAGCCCAGGGTCACGGCGGCGAGCATTCGACCCGGGGAGAGTGGCAGCCACGTGCGCGACCTGCAGCTGCGCCTGCAGCAGGAGGGCTTTTTCGAAGGCAAGGCCACCGGCTCTTTCGATGCTCAGACGCATCGGGCGGTGGAAGCGTTTCAGCAGGCACACCTCCTCACCGCGGATGGAGTCGTGGGCCGATCTACCATGGACTGGCTCAACGTTCCTTATGCACACAAGGCCGAGATGATCTCCGTGAGCATGAAATCCATGCGAGAAAGTCAAACACGCCGTTATGACACCTACGTGCGAATCAATATTCCTCAGTTCACGCTGGAGTACATCAAGGACGGCAAGGTCAAGGATGTGCACCGGGTGATCGTGGGGAAGGCCTCCGGTAAGCGAGTGAAGATGCAGGGGCGCGTCATGGGAGAGAATCAGACGCCCCCTCTCTCCAGTTCCATCGAGCAGGTGGTGGTGAACCCCCGTTGGTTCGTGACGGATCGTATCTGGAGAGAGATCGCCGGGGATGCTTCGGACGATCCGGATTATTTCTCCCGTCATGGGTATGTGCAGATGTCCTCGGCATACGCTTCGGGAGCGCCCCGGGTCTTCCAGGAGCCTGGTCCGTCGAACCCCCTCGGACAGGTCAAGTTCGAGTTCCCCAACGCCTACGCGGTGTTTTTGCACGATACTCCCAAGAAATACCTTTTTGATCGATCGAGGCGAGATTTCTCCCACGGCTGCATTCGCGTGGAAAACGCCAAAAAACTGGCTCAGACCCTCCTGGAAGACGACGCCAACCCGGCATCCGAAAGGTTCGAATCCCTCTTCAAGGGAAAACGTCCCACCCACATCAGGCTGAATGAGCCCGTTCCCATCGTGGTGGAATACATGCCTGTCTCTTCTTTCGACGGACATGAGGTCGTTTTCTTGAACGATGTTTATGGCGTCTTCAGCGAAGCCTCATTGACCAGGAGCTAGAGCATCCGGGGGTCAAGAGGCTGAGCCTGATGAAAAGCCCCCCGCCCGGGGAGCGGGACGTGCTCTTTTGTCTAAAAATCGAGCCCGCTCTCCATCCTTCCTTTTGGGGCGCAAGCCCATCCGCATTGAATAATTATTGAATTTATTACAACATGCCATATTTACTATAACAAATGGGGCATCACCTGAAAATTGGTCGGATTCGGCGGGGGCTGAAGGGGGTAAGCTATTGTTTTCCGATATGAATCTACAGAACAAAGAATAGAAATGCTCCATGAAGATAATTTCAACCTTGATTCCAATCTCTTAAAGTAGTTTCAAGAGCTCCTCTCCATTCATCACGGGAAAAAACTTTTGACACCAGCTTTTTTTTGAGCTAGTGAAAAACAGCCCATGAGCCCCCCCGCCTGGACCAGCTCATTCCGGGGGATCATGCCTTTCCCTGACAATTGGAGGAGAACCATGAGGCAGGTGCTACGCTGGCCGAACCCCATTATGTTATGTTTTATTCCTCTCACCCTGCTCACCATCCCCACCATCACCGATACCAGCCACGCCATCACCGCTTCCCTCGGGCAACCCTACCATGGCCGCCTTGTCAACGGGGTGGCGTTTCCGAGGCAGTTCAACGGATATCAGCTGCGGGAAACGGATCGGACCTATACCACCCCCGAAGTGGTCGGGGCGATGCTGGACGCCGTGGACTCGGTGCAGAAGCAGTTTCCCGGCTCTCCAAACCTTTATTTTGGTGACTTCTCCCTGCCCAACGGTGGCGCCATAGGCGGGCATCGATCCCATCAGAACGGCCGTGACGTGGATGTGGGGATGTATGCCAAGGGCAGCCGCAGCCTGGATACATTCCTCCCCATGAATGAAGAGAACCTGGATGTACCCAGAACATGGGCCTTCATAGAGAGCCTGATCTGCAGCCAGCGAGTGCAGTACGTCTTTGTGGATCGAAGGATCCAGACCCTCCTGTATGAATACGCCCAGAGCCGGGGGATGGACACGGCCTATCTGGACCGTTTGTTCGCCAACAATCGTGGATCCGTCATCCAGCACGTTCGAAATCATGTCGATCATATGCACATCCGCTTTTTCACTCCCTGGTCCACCATGGCCGCCCAGGTCGGCGACCTCGATGACCAGAAGCGGTCGGTCATCGAAATGGCTCAGCAGTCCTACCTGCCCAAAAAGGTCTTTTACTACGCCAAGGGGAATGAGAAGAGCCTGGATGCACTGGCTCAAAGCTTCGGGGTACAGCGAGGGGATCTGTGCCGCTGGAACGAAATCCGGGGGAGCGAGGTTTTGAGCCCCGGTAAATGCCTGGTGTTTTACAAGCGGGGGTTTGAGCTGGAGCCAGTCCACCTGGCCCAGTCGCTTCAGCCCAATTCGGTCCCGGAATCCCCTGCACACCAGTACGCCGCCCTGAGGCCGGTCCCCGTGTCGGCTTCGGATGCCATTCCCACTTCCCGGGAGCGGGCTCAGCAAGGGCGTGAGAAGAAATCTCACGATCCCGTGACCTTTACCTACAAGACCAGGAGGGGCGACACCATCGAAAAGATCGCCCGCCGAAACGGAATCGAGCCGAGTGTTCTGGCTCGCGCCAATGGGATGAAGCCGGGCAGCAGCTTGAAGCCTGGACAGAAGATCAAGCTCGCGGGGATGAAGTTCTCCTCGGGTCCCAGCTCATGTGAGGTCGGCTGGGATCGCAAGGCCGCCAGGGGCTACTCGTCTCCTTCAAGCCCCAGACAAAACTCCGGCACCATCACCAGAGTCAGCACCAATGCTCCTGCCTCCAGCAGGTCGGGGGTGTCCAAAAGTGTCAAGGAGTCGGCGGCGCGTCGAGGATCTTCTTCCAATCGCGGCAAGGAGCCGTCTGTGGGGTTTAAGGGTGCCCGCACCTCAGTCAAGGGTGATGCGCCCAAATCCGGCGCCAGGGTCCCAGAGAAGCTCAAGCCTGGGGGAACGGGGACTCTAAAAGCCCAACCCCCTGTGGTGGCTTCCGAAAAATCCAGGCAGGCGACGGCTAAAATGGCAGCAGCTACCAAGTCAGCCACGGCCCCGACGCCCAAGCCCGCATCTCCCGGCCCCAAGACATCCGCAGCCAGCAAGGAGGCTCCCAGGAGCCCCCAAACCGTCAAGACGGGTGTTCAGACGGGAATAGCGAAAAACCCCAAGGCATCGGACAGGAAGGTCAATTAGGAGCTATTTTCATCTTCCCATAGTCTTCCGCTTTTGTTATATGTCCATTCTTTGACGGGCACCCCAAGGTGTGCCCGTTTTCGTTTTTCCATGGGCCCGTATCGCACGAGGCCGAATGCAGCGCGCAGCGGCCGTGCATGCAAGACTCATTTGTGGTCGGGTCCCGGCCAGGATGTACATCATCACCAAAAGCTCTCGAATCCGAAACGAAAACGTCTTGGATCCCGGCGATGATTAGTGCTTGTTCAGCCGCGTCAGCCGACCAGCAAGGCTGCCCTTTGCTTTCAGTGAAGACAGGAGACAGACAGGAAAGATGACGGCTCATCCTCAGACAAAGCTCAGGAACATAGGTATCAGCGCTCACATCGATTCGGGCAAGACTACGCTCACCGAGCGAATCCTTTATTACACTCAGAGGATACACGCCATCCACGACGTCAAGGGGAAGGATGGGGTGGGCGCCACGATGGATTTCATGGAGCTGGAAAAGGAGCGAGGAATCACCATCCAGTCCGCGGCCACCACCTGCGAATGGAATGACCACTCCATCAACATCATCGACACGCCGGGGCACGTGGACTTCACCATCGAGGTGGAGCGCGCGCTTCGCGTTCTGGACGGGGCCATCCTGGTGCTGTGCTCCGTGGGCGGTGTCCAGTCGCAGTCGGTCACGGTGGATCGCCAGATGACACGGTACCAGGTTCCACGGGTGGCCTTCATCAACAAATGCGATCGGACTGGCGCCGACCCCTTCAGGGTGATCCGCCAGCTCCGCGAGCGCTTGAATCACAATGCGGTGGCCCTTCAGATTCCCATCGGTCTCGAGTCGGAGCATGATGGGGTCATCGACCTCGTTGGAATGCGGGCGATTCGCTTCGAAGGGAGCCATGGCGAGACGGTGACCGTGGGGCCCATTCCCGAAGGACTCCTGGAAATGGCCCAGCAGAAGCGCGAGGAGATGCTCGACGCCGTCTCCCTCTATTCCGATGCTCTGACCGAAGCCATTTTGGAGGGCACGGTGACGGAGGATCTCATTCACGATGCCATTCGTAATGGGACCCTGTCCCTCAAGCTGACTCCGGTCTTGATGGGGTCCGCCTACAAGAACCGGGGAGTCCAACCCCTTCTGGATGCCGTTTGCCGCTATCTGCCCACCCCATTGGAGACTCCCAGCGAGGCCCTGGATCTGGACCAGGACGAAGCCCCCGTGGTCATGGACAGCGACCCTCTCAAGCCCCTGGTCATGCTGGCCTTCAAGCTGGAAGTCAGCCGCTATGGTCAGCTCACCTACGTCCGGGTGTACCAGGGCACGCTCCACAAGGGGGATACCATCATCAACATGCGGTCGGGTAAGAAATCCAAGGTCGGGCGTCTGATCCGGATGCAAGCCAATGAGATGGAAGACATCGACGAAGCGAGATCCGGAGACATCGTAGCGCTTTTCGGCATCGACTGCGCCTCCGGAGACACCTTCACGGACGGCCAGGTGAATTATACCATGACGTCCATGCATGTTCCGGCGCCCGTCATTTCCCTCGCCCTGAAGCCCAAGGACAAGAAAGCCGAGATGAACGTCGGCAAGGCCCTCACCCGGTTCACCCGCGAAGACCCCACTTTCAGAACCTACCTGGACGAAGAGACCGGCGAGACCATCGTTTGTGGCATGGGCGAGCTGCACCTGGATGTTTACGTGGAGCGCATGCGCCGCGAGTACCAGGCGGATGTCGAGGTGGGTATGCCCAAGGTGGCGTATCGCGAGACTATCAAACGGCGAGCCGACTTCAACCATACCCACAAGAAGCAGACGGGCGGCTCGGGGCAGTACGGCCGCGTGGCCGGCTTCATCGAGCCCCATCCCGAAGGGGAATACGAGTTCATCAACGAGATCAGCGGCGGGGTGATTCCGACGGAGTTCATTCCCTCCTGCGACAAGGGCTTCAAGGCCTGTCTCCAGAAAGGCTCCCTCGCTGGTTTTCCCATTGTGGCCGTGAAGGTCACCATCAATGATGGGGCCGCCCATTCGGTGGACTCTTCAGACATGGCCTTCCAGGCGGCTGCCATCGGGGCATTCCGCGAGGCGTATGGCAAGGCGGAGCCCATCCTCCTCGAGCCCCTCATGCGAGTCGTTGTGGAAACGCCTTCGGAGTTTCAAGGGACGGTGCTCGGCACCTTGAATCAGCGTCGGGGGATCATCGTCAGCACCTCCGAGGACGGCGCCTTTTCCGTCGTGGAGTCCGAGGTTCCCCTGGCGGAGATGTTCGGCTATTCGACCGTTCTCCGGTCATCGACCCAGGGCAAGGCCGAGTTCACCATGGAGCTTTCCCGGTACAGTCCGGTCCCGCGGAGTATTGCCGAGGAGATCATCAAGGCCCAGAAGGAAGAGCAGAAGACATCCCGAAAGTGATCAGGCGCAGCGGAAACGACAACATTTTCATGCCACATGACTTAGTGTATATTGGCTCACGAGAGTGTCCCTCACGCCATTGGCCTGTCGGGGATGCATAAGGAGAACGGTTTATGGTGAACGACGTCTCGCCGGACGACCTCGCGAAAATACAGATGATCGAGCGTACCCTCGGGTCCCCACTCCCTTTGGGAAAGCTCGGCGTGCTCATGGCCAGGACGGGTGTGGGCAAGACGGGCTGCCTGACGCACATCGCGCTGCAGGAGATCCTCAAGGGAGCCAAGGTGCTCCACGTGTGCATCGAAGACCCGCCCGACAAGGTCAAGGCCTGGTACCATGAGCTCTTCAAGCACATTTTTGTCGGGAAGAGCGCTGAGGAGCTCACCGAGCTGCAGTATCGCATCGAGCCCTGCCGCTTCATCCTGGCTTTTCTCAACAAATCCTTCCATCCCGGGAAGCTGGAGCAGAGTATTGGCAATCTCAGGGATCAGGCGGGTTTTGCCCCGTCACTGGTCATTGTCGACGGGATCGATTTCGACTCCGAAGCCGGGGGGACGGTGGAAGCCCTTGCCGACCTGGCGGAGAGACATGGCGTGGCCATGTGGCTTTCGGCCAGAACACACAGCCACATTCCCACGGTCAACTCGCGAGGCATCCCTTACCCTTGTGACACGCTGGACCACTGGTTCCATTCGATACTTCTCCTGGAGCCCACGCCCAGCTTCGTTCGTGTCAAGGTCCTGAAAAACAGTGACGCGCTCCTTCCCGAGCACGCACCGGTAAGTCTGGACCTTCAGACGCTGTTGATCACTCAAGCTTGAGAGCCCCTGGCAGCACCGCCACCGGAGCACAAGGAACCGAGCATGGAAGATGATTTGATCTGCAGTCTCACCCGCCAGGTCAAGGAAGAGGTCATTGAGAATTACCTCACCGAACGATGCATTGTGGGACTGCAGATCGAAGACATCCAGAATCAGGTCGAGGCACTGAAAGCCAGGGCATCGAAAACGGGCCTGCGTCTCAGCCGCCTGGCCTACCTCATGACACACCGGGACATGACCCAGAGGCTGCTGGATCTGCTCAAGATCCCAGCGGATTCTCCCTGGGCTTCCTTTGCCGAGCGGCAGTTCACCCGGGGGACGCGGCTGATCCGGGTGCGGGCTTTCACGGACAAGGGCAGGTTCAAGAAGCTGGTTCTGGAAGCCTATCAACGGTTCCACGGTTACATGGAGGATTACCGGAAAACCCACGGGGAGCTCATGGAGGAATGCAAGGCGGTGAACATCAACATAGCGAAATTTCAGAAGAATTTTGATTTGCTCACCATCTTGAGCTTTCTCAAGAGCATGGACACCCAGGAACTGGAGCGCAAGCAGTATCTGGGTGACAATTTCACCGCCGACGAAATGGCTTCCATCGACCAGAAGCTCTATCTTCCCCCCATCATGCTCGAAGGGCTGGGAATCCACGAGCCTTTGACCCTGCCCCATCCAGGCACCATTGGTCCATCCATGGAGATCCTGGCCTCGGACGTGTTCCGCAAGTATGAAGCCTCGGTGAGGAGCCTTCTGGCCTGAGACGGTTTGCAGGAGGCCTCGTATTGACCACCCCTTCGCTCCAGGGTGAAAGCCCCACCAACGCCGCGGGCGGCCGACAATGGCGAGTCTCGGAAGGGTCCTCAATCAGGCCCACCGACGGCTCGAACGAAAAACAGCGACGAGCAATCCCCCCAGGCTGCGAAGCCCAGATCCACATCCACGTACCAGGCCGAAACGAATGATCGCCGGTCGCTGCTCCACAAGCAGGGCTTACCCCGATCAAAGGGAGTAGCACCGCAATGGGCACGGCTCAACAGGGGTGGGTCGAGAATGGAGAAGAGCTCATCCACGGTGGGAAGACGCCAGCCCCCAATCCCGGCAAACCTTACAGAGCGTAACCACTCGGCATATGCTTGAGCATCCTGCCAGCTCATGGCATCGACAGACATCCGCCCCTGCCAGGTGAGACCCGTACCTGGGTCATGGAGGGCACCGTCGCCCGTCCACCGAAGCCGATTCGAATGGCGAAATCGCAAAGGTCTCCACAGGCGGTCGCACGAGAGAACACGGGGGGCGTCTTCCGGGGATACCTTAACGGGCTGACTCCGGGCGAGCCATGGAATGTCTTCCGGCTCCTCCGGCAAACCCGCCCTCTGTGAGGCGGAAAGCTCACAGAATCTCGATTTCCGCTTCTGCCAGGAAGCCCTCAGCCGTTCCAGGGCTGCCAGCATCTCCTCGGCGGTGGAGAACCGTCCCGAGGGCTCAGGATGCAACGCCCTGGAAAGGAAAGCGTCCCAGGCCGCATCCGCCTCGGGGTGCCAGCGACTGGGGCTTCCGGCCACTTCTTCTGGAAACCGTCCTGTGATCATGCGATGGATGACCACCCCCGCCGAATAGAGGTCCGCCCTGAAGTCCACGCCATCGGGGCTTTTCTCCTGCTCGGGCGCGGCATAAAACGGCGATCCCACGATGAGGCCGGGATGGGACTCCCTCGATGCCTCGCCCCTCAGCTTCGACAGGCCCAGGTCGCTGATCCTGAGACGGCCCTGGTCATCCAGAAGGAGGTTGTGGGGCTTCACATCGCGGTGGACCCAGCCAGCCCGGTGCAGCCGTCCCAATCCCGAGAGGAGCTCCCGTCCGTAGCGCACGGCGTGCTCCACGGGGAGGAGACGGCATTCCCCATCGGTTCGAAGCCCCTCCCCCATGAGCAGGCCGAGGCTTCTCGGATGGTGCTCCATGGTGAAAAAGGGCTGCCCCCCCGCGAAGTCGAAATCGAGGATTTCCACCACGTGGGGATGGCGTATGGACCCCGTGAGGGCAGCTTCGGCCAGGAATTTTTCTCGAAGGGCCGATTCGCCCCAAAGTTCCAGGAGAACGGGATGGGGGCTCAGCAGCTTGAGCGCCACGATCTTGTCCACCACGGGAAGCCGTGCCTTGTAGACGACACTCATCCCGCCACGGCCAAGAAGACCGAGGACGACATACTTCCCGATGGTTTTCATGGCTGGATGGACGCCTTTTCAGCCGCCACCGGAGACCTCCCTGCGAAAGGCGGAAGCCCGTGACACGGCCTCCCCACCCGGGAGCCCGCGGAGGGTGCTCCCTGCTCCTCACAGCAGTCTGCTGGCATTGATCCGGGGAAAGCCCAGATCCAGAATCTTCCTGACGGTGGTCTCGACGTCATACGAAACACAACGCACTTCGAGGCTCAGATTCTCGTCGTCCCAAAGAACGTATTTAGCTCGGCGATCCCCATCCCGGGGCTGCCCCACGCTTCCCGCATTGATGACGTAGCGCCGGTCGGCTCCGAGGCGATGCTGCCCACAGCCCAGGGGATGAGTCCGGACGTCCGTGCCATCGTATTCGACCATCGCCAGCTCATGGGTATGTCCGACAAAGCAGATGGATTCACTCATCTGATCCAGCAGTCGTCGCCACTCGAGATCATCGACTTCGAAGAAATAGCGGGTCACCGAGCCCGGCGGGCAGCCGTGCACCAACAGGGTCGAGCCCAGCGTGCAGCTCCGCTGGAAGGCACGGATCCTCTCCATGGACCCGGGGGTGAGCAGCCTGCGGGTGATGGCGAGGGATTCCCGCGCCGACGGGTTGAACCAGCTGAGAAAGGATGCGTCCAGCAGTCCCAGCTCGTGGTTTCCCAGGACCGAGAGTATCCCTCGCTCCGCCAGAATCTCCATGACCCGTTCCGGGTCCGGGCCGTACCCAACGTTGTCCCCCAGGGACACGATTCCGTCCACCGCGGTCTCACCCAAGTCGTCGAGGACTCCCCGCAGCGCTTCCCCATTCCCGTGAATGTCGGATAGAACAGCGATGCGCATGGGGAAGCTCCTGCGCGAAAGGGAGATTTCAGGGTGAAGGAGCCCCGAAGGGACAAAACAAAAGCCCGCGCTGGCGTACATCAGTGCGGGCCGATACATCCTCCGGAGCATGCGCGGTGCGCGCTTCCAGGGCGGGCCTGAAAGCCCGGGAGGATCATCCCGCCGCGGCACTCCCCTGGTAATGCTTCCTGGACGTTTCCTGGCGGCTCCTGGACCGAGAACGAGCGGGGGAGCGAGGGCTCCCTCATTCGCCCCGGCGCGCGCTGGTGATCAGAACCGTCTGACGGGGAACGTCGCTGTGGGGCCCGAAGCTGCCCGTTTGAACCGAGCGAATCTTGTCCACCACATCCATTCCCTCCGCCACCGCTCCAAAAACGGCATAACCAAAACCCCCGGGGGTCTTGTTCTTCTGGTTCAGGAAGTCGTTGTCCACGACATTGATGAAGAACTGGGAGGTTGCACTGTGAATGAGACCCGTTCGAGCCATGGCAATGGTCCCGCGGACGTTTTTGAGCTCGGGCTCCGCCTCGTTGCGAATGGGGTCCCGCGTCTTTTTCTCCTTCATGTCCGGAGTCAGCCCGCCACCCTGGATCATGAAATCGGCGATGACCCGGTGAAAGATGGTGCCGTTATAAAAACCGTCATCCACGTAGCGCAGGAAATTGGCGACAGTGCCGGGAGCCTTGTCTTTCCAGAGCTCGAGCTTGATGGTGCCTTCGGAGGTTTCCATGATGACAACGGGATTCTTGTCTTCGGTCATGAGTATCCTTTCGGTCGATTTCGGTCGGTTTCAAGTGGTCACGATTTTGGACCCGAATCATTGGACACAGAAATATACCATTCCCTCAGCTTGGCAAGGTTTTTCATGACGCGAAGGCAACCGCCCACTCCATCCGCCGAGCCAACGAGAAAGGCGGGGGAATCGATCCGCCCGCCTTCACACCGTCTCGGCCACGTCACCGTCACGCATGCCCCAGCCACCTCATGCGCTCTTGAGCGGCGGCCAAACGCTCCTCCTCAAGAGCAGCCCGCTCGAAGCGCAAACGGTCGAGCTCGTCCAGCGCCGTCTTTTTGAGGGTCAGACTCTCGGAATGGCCATTCATCCGCTCGATGCTTCTCCGGATCTCCTTGGCCCGCTCACCGTAATCACGGATCCGATGGAGAACCGCCAGTTCTCGTTCGGTGAACACCTTGCTGCGATCCGCACACGAATCGCCCCCCGCTGAATCTGTATTCATATGGCAGCAGCCGCACTCGACCACACTCGCAAGATGGAGATTCAATCCCGTTTCCATGCGTCATACCTCCCTCCGTGATATAACTTCCAACGCCGCCCCTGAAGCTGGCACCGCTGAACCCGTTCATCTCGAAGGTCAATATAAGATCCATGGTCGGAACTATACAGGGCTCGAATGCAAATATACCGCGAAGAATTTGGATTAATATTTCTGTCATCACCAACGAATGTCAGGAGTCTCGGGATTTCTCCCTCGGGTCGACATGACAGACAGACCAGTTTCAGCCGCTCGCCGTATAAATCTTCCCGGCCACCGCCAGGCTCCCTCGACGAGGCCAGGGGGCACGGCAACATTTCCACATCCTGGAAAGCACCGCCCTCAGAGCCCGGTAGACACCATCTGATCCACACAGAGCCCGCGGTACTTGCAGGCACCCTGGTCGCAATAGCCTGACGAGCGCGCGAAACAGTCGAAGTTACCTTCCTCGATCTGCCGCCTCCGATAGAGGGGAGCCAGCGCCTCCTTGACACAGAACAAGCACAGGCCATGGGAGTACCCTTCAATCTCGGGATTACCCTCACCCCACGTCACATGGCACTTGATGCACTGATACTTCATCTCTCCGCATTCCTCGTCCGTGAATGCCGGAATCGTCGAGCCGCCCCCCCGGCGGCTCACCCCGGTCCACATCGAGAGTCACCTGAAGCTCCATCTCCCACCGTCAAACCCTCCCCTGACGCCGAGCCAGATGCTCAAACTATAGCAACCGTCATACCAATATACAAGACATTGAATATTCAATCGAAATGGAGAGACTCTCCCCTCCGCCGTTGCCGAACCTCCACTCAATCATGCACATTTTCCCACCAAAATTTGCACACTCCCTCCGTTCCGTGGAGTCCGAAGAGCCAGGCTGTGATCCCGAAGCCGATGAGGCGCGCGCGGCTCCTCAAACCTTCCATCAGGGCTCCCCGTGCCTTGGAGATTCCTCAACTCGCCACTCTCCGTTCGCAAGGACAAAATGAAATCCTCGGAAATCCTCCCATGGCACCGCCAGGGAGCAAGCTCACTCCTTCTCGAATGGAAAAGTGAGCTGAGCGCCGAACCAGCCGACAACAACGACCATCGGAGCCACGGAGAGCACGAGGAGCAGGTAGGCCAAGCCCGGCCCGGCCAGGCTTTCGAGCACCTCGGGACGCGCCACGCGCCAGGTGAGCCCAATGACGCTGGTGACGAACAACACCAGGGATACCGAGAGCTTGATGGTGATCGACATCATGGGCTTTGCCCCGTAGTTGACCCACCAGGTCAGCAAGCCCGTCAAGATGACGACGGGAAGAAACAGCAGACCGGCTCCGAGGCAGTGGAGGGCCGTGGTCTCGAAAGGCCTGTGTCCCGTCAGAAGATAGAGGACGGTGAACAGCGGGGCGAACAGCATGCACACGATGGGAAAGTGAACCGTCATGGGGTGAGGGTGCCGCCTGAGCATGGGAGCGAGCTTGAAGAGGCGCTCCAGCAGCTCGGGGACCTCGGGCTCGGCACCGGCCGGGGTCTTGAGCACCCCCACCTGGGGGTAACGGTCCAGCATTTCAGCTCCATGGGGGGCCGCCTGGATGTCGGTGGCAAGGTCTCGGCCAGCCTGGTGGCGGCGCATGTGGGAGCCCCCCTTCCAAAGCTTGCTTTCCGAGACATCGTAAACCTTTCCCCCGTGAGCAACGTACGCCGGTCTGCCTTCTTTTCCGTCGAACCCCTCCAGCGCCTCCAGATCAAATTCCTTCATCCGCATTGGCTCCTCTACTGTCGATGCATGATCAGTCTCAATCTGCGGGCTTCAAGCCTCTGGTCAGGACCCCCGAGCCGGGGCTCGGCCCCTTATCGACCACGGCATCATGAAGTGTCGTGGAGGAGCGTCGGGAAGTCAACCTCCCCCAGCTCACCACTTGACCACCCGTACATTGGAGAGGGCTCTCCCCAGAAAACGCTCGCCGATGGTCTGGAAGCGCAGCGGCACGTCTGTCACGTAAAAAACATACTCCGGGGCCTCCCGTCCAGGATTCGCCATCCCTCTGCAATCCAGAGCATGGGCCGTCCGCTCGGCCATGGTCTCGGCGGAATCCACGAGATGGACCGACGGCCCGACGACATTCCGCAGGAGCGGCTTCAGCAGCGGGTAGTGGGTGCACCCGAGGACCAGGGTATCGATGGGATGGCAGAGCACGGACTTCATGTACTCCACCGCCGTAAGCCTCGTGACATCATGATCGAGCCATCCTTCCTCCACCAGGGGAACGAGGAGGGCGCAGGCCTGGGAAAAGATCCGGATCGCGGGGTCATACCGGTGGATGGCCCGGGCGTAGGCATTGCTGTTGATGGTGGCCGGCGTTCCGATGACTCCGACATAGCGGGTGCGACTCACATCCACGGCCCCGCGGGCGCCGGCATCGATCACATCGAGGACAGGCACGGGGGACAGGTCGTCCACCACCTGGTGAGCCACGGCAGCCATGGTGTTGCAGGCAATGATGAGGAGCTTCACCTGCTGCCGAAGCAGAAACTCGGTGATCTGCCTGGCGTAGTGGGCGATGGTCTCCACCGACTTGACCCCGTAGGGAACGCGCGCCGTATCGCCGAAATAGATGATGTTCTCGAAGGGCAGCCGCTCCATGAGGGCTCGAACCACCGTCAGCCCACCCACTCCAGAGTCGAATACCCCTATGGCGCGATCCAGGTGGCGGCTCACTGTGCCCATGCCCTTTTCATAAGTTTCTCCCCCAATCTCCCCATCCCCGTGTCTCCATCTCTCCCTGTCGCCAAGGCTTTCCTTCTCCCCGGCAGGGGCCCCGCGCTGACCCGTGCACGGAGCCCTTCCGTCAGCGTCCGGGTGCGGTTAAATTATCGGAAAGTGCATTCGGTCTCAAGTGCCGAAGGGCTGCTCTCCGAATGGTGGGTGTATTTTCACGGGGACAGGAATGCCGCGGCTCAAACCGCGCACGCCGATGCCCGCCAGAGACCCGTCGTTCGGATGCTCATGGGCCGTTTCGCCTGGCGGTGAAGGAGCCCCCTCCAAGACCTGGAGCCTGCCCGGCCTGAGCCGATCGCTCGCCGGCCTTGCGGCCGCTCCGCTGCCGTGTGCTCGGGGCCGGTGCCATTGACATGCTCAAGGCCTCTTTCTACTTTCTGCAGGTGACAATGGGATGTTCGGACGGCCATGACACCGAAGATTCGATGATTCCTGGAGACTGTGAATGTACCTGGTGGCTTTGAAGATGCTCATGGGAGATCGAGGCAAGTACCTGGGTCTCATCATGGGACTCACATTCGCGGCCCTCCTCATCACCCAGCAGTCCTCCATCTTCACCGGATTGATGACTCGCACCTTCAGCTTCATCGATGACCTCTCCCAGCCGGACATCTGGGTCATGGACCCCAAGGTTCAGTTCATTGACGACGTGAAGCCGCTTCAGGACACCGAGCTGCTTCGGGTACGCGGCGTCACGGGCGTTGAATGGGCGGTGCCCCTCTACAAGGGACTGCTGAAGGCCCGGCTCGAGGACGGCAACTTTCAGATCGTCAATGTCCTGGGTCTCGACGACGCGACCCTCATCGGCGGACCGCCCACCATGATCCAGGGGCGACTCAGCGATCTTCGAGGGCAGGATTCCATCATCGTCAATGACGTCGGGGCAGAAACGCGACTGGCCAAGAGGCCCAGGGAGCCCGGCGGGAAGCCGGTTCCGCTCCAGGTGGGGGATGTCCTGGAGATCAACGACCGACGCGCCGTGGTGGTGGGAATCTGCAGGGTATCGCGCACCTTTCAGTCCCAGCCCGTGATCTACACCACGTACAACCGGGCCATGACATTCGCACCGCGCGAGAGGAAGCTCCTCTCTTTCATTCTCGTCAAAGCGGCCGATGGCTCGGATGTGGGGGAGCTGGCCCGGAAAATCGCCCAGAGCACGGGTCTGGCGGCCTACACGGCCGAGGAGTTCAAAAAGCTGTCCTTTGACTTCTACATGAAGAACACCGGGATCCCGATCAACTTCGGGATCGCCGTCATGCTGGGGTTTTTCATCGGAACGGCCATCGCCGGCCAGACCTTCTACAATTTCACATTGGAGAACCTTCGCTACTTTGGAACCCTGAAGGCCATGGGAACAACCAATGCAGTGCTGCTGCGCATGATCGTCCTGCAGGCCCTCGTGGTTGGAGTCCAGGGGTTTGGGCTGGGCATCGGGGGGGCCGCCCTCTTCGGCTACCTCATGCGGGGCACGCAGCTGGCCTTCCGGCTCATCCCGGAAATCCTGATCCTTGCGGGAGCCGCCATAACGGTCATCGTCATCTTCTCGGCCCTGATCAGCATCCGCAAGGTCATGAAGCTCGAACCGGCCATCGTGTTCAAGCTGTAGGGAGACCATGGCAGACAAAGGAGCGGCCGTAACCCTTCGCGGTGTCACCAAGTCCTACGGCACGGGCTCTTCGCGGGTCCAGGCCCTGCGGGGCGTGGACCTGGAGGTGCGCCTGGGAGAGCTTCTCATGCTCGTGGGACCCTCGGGATGCGGCAAGACGACCCTCATCTCCGTGGTGGCGGCCATCCTGGACCATGACGAGGGTGAAGTCACGGTCTTTGACCGGATCCTGAGCGCCATGAGCCAGATTCAGAAGACCCGCTTTCGGGGAGCCAACATCGGCTTCGTCTTCCAGGCCTACAATCTGATACCAACCCTCACCGTGGCGGAAAATGTCGCCATCCCGCTTCTGATTCTCGGCATCGGCCGGAGAGACGCCATCCGACGAGCGCGGGAAGTCCTCGACGCCGTCGGACTCGCTGAGAAAGTGGGAGCCCTTCCACCAGCCCTCTCGGGAGGTCAGCAGCAGCGGGTGGCCATCGCCCGTGCCCTGGTGAACAATCCCCGCCTCATCGTTTGTGACGAGCCGACGAGCGCCCTCGACGCCGACACGGGCAGGCTGGTGATGGATGTTCTTCGACGGAGCGCCCTCTCCGAGGACAGGGCGCTGATGATCGTGACCCATGACAACAGGATTTTCAGCTTTGCGGACCGCATCGCCCGAATGGATGACGGCAGGATCACCCTTGTCGAGCCCCAGGTGGCGACTTCATAGGAGGCATGATGATCAGAAAGGTCGTCCTTCCAGTGCTGGCCGTATCTGGACTCTTCTTCGCACTCTGGATGGTGCGGCAGGGCTCCAAGCCCATCGTCTATTCTCAGCCCGTGGCGGACCCTCCCCGGGTGGAGTTCCCCAGCCGGATCTCCGGCGCCGGCATCGTGGAGGCCAGTACACGCAACATCTCCGTGGGTGCCCATCTGCCGGGAATCGTGGGCCGGGTTCACGCCGCGGTAGGAGAGCGGGTGAAAGTGGGCAGCCCTCTTTTCTCCATCGATGACCGGGCAGCCCGCGCGGATCTGGCTGTGCGTGAGGCGCGTGTCCTGGAAGCGGAGGCAAGCCTCCAGGACCTCAAGGCACAGCTGCGCATCGCCGAGAATGTGAGGATCCCGGGGGCCCTCAGTCTGGAAGACTTCACCAAGCGCCAGTTTGCCGTGAAGGCGGCCGAGGCTCGCATGGCCATTGCCAAGGCGGAGGTCAACGCGGCCAGGGTGGATCTCGATCTCCTGACGGTCAGGGCTCCCATCGAAGGGCAAATCCTTCAGGTCAACATCCGACCGGGGGAGTACGCGCCCAGCGGACCGACGGCGGACCCCCTCGTCCTCCTCGGCAACCTGGACTGGCTTCATGTGCGGGTGGACATCGATGAGAACGACGCCTGGCGGTTCAGTGAGACGGCCTCGGCCGTCGCCTTCGTCAGGGGCAACCCCTCCCTCAGGACTCCTCTCCAGTTCCAGTATATTGAAAAATACGTCATTCCCAAACGGTCCCTGACGGGGGAGAGCACGGAGAGAGTGGACACCCGGGTGATGCAGGTCGTCTACAGCTTCAGGGGGGATTCCCTCGCCGTTTTTCCGGGCCAGCTGATGGATGTCTTCATCGAAGACCGCTCCGCATCGACAACGGCGCAGTCAGCCAGTGGCGTGGCAGCCACGCAGCCATGAGCGGGATCCGTGGTCCCCTTGTGAAAAGAGAGGCTGCCGCGGCAGAGGCCGCCCTGCCGCCCGCCCAGAGGTCCGTGTGAAGCCAGTTGAACGATGGGAAAGGAAGGGGACCGATGAGCAGGATTCCTTGTGTAGGCGAGCCTGCGCCGCTTTTTGAGGCGGCGGCGTTTCATGACGGACTGCGGGTGCGGGTGAGCCTCTTCCAGTACAGGGGCCAGTGGGTTGTATTGTTCTTCTATCCCGGGGATTTCACCTGCGTCTGTCCGACGGAGATGGCAGCCATGGCGGTCAAATATCCGGCCCTTCGGGAGCTTGGCGCCGAGGTCCTGGCGGTGAGCACGGACACCCTGGAAAGCCATGACGCCTTTCAGGAGCAGTGCCTGTCCAGGATGGTGCCCGGAGGCGCCAGGTTTCCCATCGTGTGCGATTCCGACGGCGCCATCGGCTCCATGTACGGCGTCTATGACGCCAATGCAAATCGTGAGATTCGCAGCCACTTCATCATCGACGCCGAGGGGACCATCCAATCGCTGGAAGTCGTGGCCGCACCCCTGGGAAGAAGCATGACGGAAATCCTCCGACAGTTGAGGGCTCTCCAGGAGCACCAGGCCACCGGGCGCATGATGCCGTGCGGCTGGGAGCCCGGGAAGCCCACCCTGGCGGTTACGGAAGAATCATCAAGCCCTGGGAGGCCCTGGGATTCCTGGAAGCCTCGTGAAGCCTTCTGAGGCTTCCAGGGCCGCTACTCCGTTCCAGTCAGGGGCACGATCCAGATGCTGGGCCCGGTGTTCCGCCTCGCCCTCCAATGGTTCTGACGTTGCAACCAAGGATCGTGCCCATGCAGCAATGGCTGTTTCTGTCAGTGGCCATCCTCGGTGAAGTGATGGCGACCTCGGCGCTGAAAGCATCCGAGGGGTTTTCCCGTCTCTGGCCATCGCTCGTTGTCTTGGCTGGATATGGGACTTCCTTTTACTTTCTGTCGCTCACTCTGAAAACCATTCCAGTCGGCATGGCGTACGCCATATGGTCAGGCGCGGTTGTTCTGCTGATCGCGCTGGGTGCCTGGCTGTTCTTCGGTCAGACCCCGGACACTCCAGCCATCGTTGGCGTGCTCCTCATCGTGGCGAGTGTGGTCGTCATCAACCTGTTCTCAAGAATGGTTTCCCATTGAAGCCGCCCCATCCACCCAGCATCCCACCGGACCTGCGCCAGGAGCCCCCCGGGCTGTTGAATCCCGACGGTCCGGAGTCGAGGTAGTGAACCCGGTTGGGCTCGGCTCTCATGCTCTTCGCTCGCGCCGTTCTCGGCGGAGGGTGACAATCGTCCGGCGGTGCGCTAAGATTCGCGCGCGTGAGGATGCACGGCGCGGAATGTCTTTGGGCCTGGCTGCGGCTCCCGGACCGGGCCGGCATCAAAGCTGTCGGTCTTTTGAAAGGCTCAAGTGCCGAAGGGGTGCTCTCCTAACGAGGGCTGAGATTACACCCTTTGAACCTGATCCAGGTCATGCTGGCGGAGGAATCGGCGTATGCGACCAAAATCGTTCCTTTCTCTTCCTTTCTTTTTTGAGTCAGCCACGATTTTTGCCATCCCGCCTTCCCTCCAGCGCTTTCCGCCCCAGTTCCATCACCCAGCATCCAAGGAGGGAATCCATGATGACTCAGCTCGACTACGCGCGAAAAGGGATCGTCACCGATGAGATGATCCGGGCCGTCGCGGACGAGCCCATGTCCCCGGAAGAGCTTCGCGACCGCATCGCGCGAGGCCACGCGGTTCTGCCCAAGAACCGGCATCGCTCGTTCTCGCGCATCCATGCCGTGGGGCAGGGACTGAAGACCAAGGTCAATGCCAACCTGGGCAGCAGCGGCGAATGCTTCAGCCTGGAGCTGGAGGCCTCGAAGCTCGGTGCGGCCCTCGACGCCGGGACCCATTCCATCATGGACCTCTCCACCGGGGGAGACCTTCAGGGCCTGCGCCGCTTTTTCCTGGAAAACTCACCGGTCATGGTGGGGGCCGTCCCCATCTACACCCTGGCCACGGAGCTGGTGCTTCAAGGCCGTGAGCTGGAGGAAATGGACGGGGAGGAGCTGCTGAGAAGCATCGAAAAGCAGTGCGGGGAAGGGATCGACTACATCACGGTGCACTGCGGGGTGACCCGGGCATCGGTCCAACGGCTCGAATCCTACGAAAGGCTCATGCCCTGCGTGAGCCGCGGCGGATCCATCCTCATGCACTGGATGCGCAGGAACGGCGCCGAGAACCCGCTGTTTCAATACTACGACGACCTCGTTTCCATCGCCCACGCCCACGACGTGACCTTGAGCCTGGGCGACGGGCTTCGGCCGGGGACCATTGTCGATGCCACCGACGGGGCACAGCTGGAGGAGCTGGTCATTCTGGGCGAGCTGGCTCGGCGGGCGCGGGCGCGGGGAGCTCAAGTGATGATCGAGGGGCCGGGCCACGTGCCTCTGCAGGACATTCAGGCCAACATGATTCTCCAGAAGCGGTTGTGTGAAGGAGCCCCCTTCTACGTGCTGGGGCCCCTGCCCACGGATATCGCGCCGGGTTACGACCACATCACGGCCGCCATCGGGGGCGCCGTGGCGGGAATGGCGGGGGCCGACTTCCTGTGTTACGTGACACCGGCCGAGCACCTGGGCCTTCCCAACACCGACGACGTGCTTCAGGGAGTCATGGCCACCCGGATAGCTGCCCACGTGTCGGATATCGCCAAGGGGCTTCCGGGAGCCATGGAGTGGGACCGTCGCATGTCGAAGTGCCGCTTGAGCCTGGACTGGGAGGGAATGATTGCCGAGGCCATCGATCCGGCCCTGGCGCGGCGCAGGCTGGAAGTCACCCATGATCGGGAGGCCTGCACCATGTGCGGGAAGCTCTGCGCCGTCCGGATCAGCAGGGAATCCGGTGGGCCCACGAGCGGCCTGTGAAAAAGAAACGGGGCGACTCTCAGCAAAGGTTCTGGTACGCCTCTCTCCCCAGACGAAGGATGCTTTCCTTGTCGATGGCGCCCATTCCCTTCTTCATCATGAATTCATGGAGATCGCCGGCGGGCAGGGGTCTGCAGGCATAGTACCCCTGGATTTCCTCGCAGTTTCGGCTCTTCAGGAAGTCCACCTGGCCGTTGGTCTCGACTCCTTCGGCGGTGACGTTGAGCTTCATGCTGTCCGCCATGGCAATGATGGCCGTGGCGATGGCCTTGTCGTTCTCGTCGGCGTTGATGGCGGTGATGAAGGACCGGTCGATCTTGAGGCGATCGATGGGGAAGTGCTTGAGTCGGCTCAAGCTGGAATACCCTGTTCCAAAGTCGTCGATGGCAAGCTTGATGCCCAGACCTTTCAGGGCGCGAAGGGTCTGTACCGCGTTCTCGGAATCTTTCATGAGGAGGGATTCGGTGATCTCCAGCTCGAGCAGCTCGGGCTCGAGCATCGTTTCCTTCAGCACGCTCCCCACCATTTCGGGAAAGCCCTTCTGCACGAACTGAAGGACCGAAATGTTCACGGCCACCCTCGGCAGGGGAAAGCCCTCGTCACGCCAGGCCTTGGCCTGGCTGCATGCCGTGCGCAGCACCCACTCGCCGATGGGGATGATGAGCCCGCTTTCCTCGGCCACGGGAATGAAATCACCCGGCGAGATCATCCCGATCTCCGGGCTCTTCCAGCGCAGAAGAGCCTCGACGCCGCACAGCTCCCAGGTCTGCAGGTTGAACTGGGGCTGGTACCATACCGTCAGCTCGTCCCGCTCGATGGCTCGCCGCAGCAGCGATTCCATGGTCAGCCGCTTGATGGCCGCCTCGTTCATGGATTCGGAAAAGTACTGGAAGGAGTTCCTCCCGGTGCGCTTGGCGAAATACATCGCCATATCGGCTCTTTTGAGGAGGGTCTCCGCGTCCTGACCATCCTGCGGAAACACGGAGATTCCGATGCTGGTGGTGACAATGACTTCGTGGTCCGCCAGGTGGAGGGGCTCCGAAAGACTCTCGAGGATCCTCGCTGCCACCCCCGCCGCATCTTCGCTCCTGCCGATCTCGGAAAGGAGGATCATGAACTCGTCCCCCCCCATCCTGGCCAGGTTATCCTTATGCTGCCCCAGCGCCGAGCGGGTGACGGCGTCACCCATCCTCAGGCATTTGGTGAGCCGCTCGGCCGTCTTGCGCAGGAGCTGGTCGCCCACCGAGTGTCCCAGGGTGTCGTTGATGCGCTTGAAGTTGTCGAGGTCCAGGAAAAGGACCGCGATCTGTCGATCGTGTCGTCTGGCGAGCTCGATGGATTGAGCGAGTCGAACCCGGAAAAGCTCCCGATTGGGAAGCCCCGTCAGGGTGTCGTAGTAGGCGAGCTGCCGGATCCTGGCTTCCGCCTGTGACTTGCGGCCGAGGGCCAGGGCATGCTGACGCACCTCGAACGGATGAAAAGGCTTCTGCATGTAGAAAATCTTGTCCGCCGGGGGAGCCTGCCTGGATATCTCGCGGGGATCGACATCCGAAAAGGCCGTGGCAATGACGATGTCCACGTTGGGATCCATGGCCCGGATCTCCCTGGCCGCCCATACCCCGTCGGGGCCCGGAGGCATGCGCATGTCGAGGAAAACGACACCGAACGGTGCTCGGTCGTCCCGGGCGCTCCGCACAGCCGCCACGGCGGCTTCGGCCCCCTCGGTGTAGACCACTTCGAACTCCTGCTCTTCACCCGGCTCCTTCTGACAGGCTCCTCCAAAGAGCTTGGCCCGGAGGTCGCCCATGGCCCTGGTCGAAGCCTTGGCCGGCTCGGAGCACCCGCCCAGGATCTTGCGGTAGGAATCAAGCAGCGCCGGCTCATCATCGGCGATCAGCACCCGAATCGGTTCGATCTTATTAGACTCCATGGTCCTCATCTTTTGCGAAGTCGTTTCCGTTGTCCCCTCCTTCGGCCAGAGGAAGGATGAGATGCATGGAAAGGCCCTTTCCAGGCCCCTCGCTTTCCGCGTACAGACGGCCTTTCAGGGCGTTGACGGTGTTGGCGGACCAGTGCAGGCCCAGACCGGAGCCCCGGTTCTTGGTGGAAAAGCTCCTTTCGAACATGCGCTTGAGGTCTTCACTGGTAATCCCCTGCCCATTGTCCTCGAAACGGATGTGGGCGCAGGGGGCGCCATCCAGCTTCACCTTTTCTCCCGTCACCACCAGGCGACCTTCTCTGGACTCGCTGGTGAGGATGGATTCGGCCGCGTTGACCAGAAGATTGGTCACCAGCTGCTGCAGGACCACCCGGGAGGCCAGAACGTCGCCCACCTGGCTGACGCTCGGGGAAACCTGGATCGCCATGGTCCGCTGCATCTCGGGGGCAAGCATCGCGCTCGCCTCGCGGGTGATCACCTCCATGTTGACCGGCTCCAGTACTCGGGTCGCCCGGCTGTACCGCTCCTGATCCGAGAGGATCTGCTGCACGTGTGACACCTGCTGAGCGATGGTGGAAATCTCTCCCTCCATCCGCGTGACGAGGGAGGCGAGCTCCGATCCGGCCAGCTCCACGAACTTCGTCAGATCCTCTCTCCGCCCCGGGTCGGTGGCGTCGCTCGACAGCTCGCCCAGAGCCATTTCCATTTCAGCGGTGGGGGCGTCATTCAGCTCCTCCCGCAAGGTCGCGAGCCGCACATTCATGGGCGTGATGGCGTTCCCGATGTTGTGAAGCACGCCGCTGGCCATTTCGGCGATCCCCGAGTGATACGACTGGTCGACGAGCCTGCGGCGAGCCTCGGCCAGCCGGTCCGTCATGCTGTCGAATTCCCGCCCCAGGGCTCCGATCTCGTCCTTGCGACGGAATCCCAGTCGAATGCGCAGATCGTCACTCTCGCCGACACGGATGGCATGGGCCGTGAGCTGACCGATGGGGCGAATGATGGTGCGGTGAAGCATGAGGAGGAGCACGATGATGAGAAGGAGCCCCGCGCCCCCGATGGACAGGAGGGCGAAGTGCATGGCCGCTTCTCCGCGGGCTTCCATGACTCGAGGCGTGGCCACCCGTATGGTGAGCAGCGGCTGCCCGGAGAGGTCACCGATGGTGGTTTTGGCTACGGTCAGGTTGTTGGCGATCTCAAGCCGGATGGGCGTCTGGGGCAGGGAGTGGCCGGCCGGGCGTGTCATGGGCTCGACGGGCTCCACGGCTTCATGGGGAAGCACGGACAACGACAGGCGCGTCTGCTCCCCGATCTGCCTGACCGCGGCTTCATTCAGGAACCGTCCCATGACGAAGGTCCCACTGGCCGGTCCTTTCCTTTCATTGGTGAGGATCGGTTTGGCCGCGATGAGCATGGGGCCTTGGGGCGTATCGATGACTCCGGTGACTTCACTTTCCACATCCGATACGTTGATCAGGGGATGCCCGTCCGGAAGCCGCTCCGCCGAGAAGATGCCCAGATCCAAAGATGCGTCGGAATCCAGGTCCATGGCTTTGCCCCACACCAGGGAATGCCCGGCGTCATAGACGTTCATGAGGTTGACGTGGGCGTTCTGCAGGGCGGTCTCGTTGAGAGTCGAATCCAGAAATTCGGTGTTGCGGTCCGTGGCGAACTGGTACATGGGATCCCAGTAGGCCCAGTCGCAGACGGCCATGCTCACCAGCTGCAGCTCCCGGTTGATGGCCTCGATGACGCGGGTGATGTTCTTGCTCGCCTCCGCCCGCTCCAGCTCGTGGAAGTTCGGCATGATCACGAGCCTCTGGATTCCGTAGTCGATGGCGAAGGAGAAGAGAAAAGTGACGAGAGTGATGATGATGACCTTATACTTCAGTGACATGCCCCGACAATCCTCATGCGTTCAATCAATAAAGCTATTCCCGGTCAGTGCTGGCTGGTTTTGACCCATATCATCGACCGGGCGGAGCTTCATCTTGAAGAGTATTGTCGGGCAGGCGAGGCGCCATCCGACCCCTTGCGGGCCAGGATCGGCACTGAGGCTGGATTCGGGAATCACCAGAGCATGTGCCCTACCCCGGCCCTTCCTTCACCACGCCCACCTGTGGAAACCGCTTGAGAACCGATGGATCATGGGGAGCGTCCTCCAGGTCCTCCGTCAGATCGGCGCCCGCACGGTGACGCCTCATGTGAGACCCTCCCGCCCACATCCTGCTGCGGGAGACATCGTAAACTCTGCCATCGTGGGCGATGTACACCGGTTTGCCATCGGTCCCGTCGAAGCTTGCAAGGCGCTCTCGATCGAATGTTTCCATGATGCTGACTCCAGGCTGTGAGTGGGCTCCATCCTCATGTATAGAGATTCTAGCATAGGGCAATCCGAGGAAAGAGGGAAGCCATAAGGGCAGGCAGCCCCGCCCGCCGTGCGGTGCGCACGATCCGGAGGATCCCAGGAGGCCGTCCGAGAACGGTCCTTTCGAGCGATAGCGAGAAATCTCGATCTTGGTGATCACTGGATTCCTGGAGATTTCTCTCTTCGCTGCGCTCCGTTCGAAATGACACAGGATATTCTCGGACAGCCTCCTCGGCGCCTTTGTTCATCTATTGATCTGATGGCTGGTTTTGGCTATAAGGAGCTTGTGCAAAAAGATACAGGACCAGGCTCCCAGCCCGGAATGGAGCCTTTCACGGAGCTGACTCCGCCTCGCCGCAGCGGTTTCGATTCCCCTCTTCGACCCGGGGTCACCCTTCCTGACCGCCTCCCCCCGCACCTTGTGTAAATAGGGGCAGGGTTCAATAAGGTCTTGTGCAAACTGGTGTTTACTCCTTGAACGATGGTGGGGCCGGTGGTATACTCGCGGGTGCTTTCTTCTCGATACATTGGCCTCATATCTTCTGCAAGGCTGCCGGGCAAAGGCTTTGGACAGGAGTGAAACGTTTCACCTTTTGAATCCCATACAGGATGGAAATGATGGACACAAAAAAAGACGTGAAACAGCAAAAGATCCCCAAGGCGGGGACCAACGGGAGCACCATTGGCTCCGTCATGGTGGTGGGAGGCGGAGTGGCGGGGATCCAGGCCGCCCTCGACCTGGCCAACACGGGCTATTACGTTTACGTGGTCGAAAAGTCCCCGGCCATTGGCGGCGTCATGGCGCAGCTCGACAAGACCTTCCCCACCAACGACTGCTCCATGTGCATCCTCTCCCCCAAGCTGGTGGAGGCCGGACGCCACTTGAATATCGAGCTGATGACGCTTTCGGAGATCGAGGAGCTTAAGGGCGAGGCGGGGAAATTCCTGGCCACCGTGCGCCAGTATCCCCGTTACGTCGATATGGAAAAGTGCATCGCCTGCGGGATCTGCGCCGAAAAATGCCCCAAGAAAGTGGATGACGAGTTCAACGAGGGCATTGGAAAGCGCAAGGCGGCCTACGTCAAATACCCCCAGGCGGTTCCCCTCAAGTACGCCATCGACGAGGAGAACTGCATCTATTTCGACAAGGGCAAGTGCAAGGCCTGCGAAAAGTTCTGCCCCGCCGGCGCCGTCGATTTCAACCAGACGAGCCAGCTCCACAAGATCGAGGTGGGCTCGGTCATCCTCTCTCCCGGCTTCAAGCCGTTCAATCCCGCCGTTTACGACTATGGCTATGGCAAGCTCCGGAACGTCGTGACGAGCATGGAGTTTGAGCGCATCCTGAGCGCTTCGGGTCCCTACGAGGGCCACCTGGTGCGCCCATCCGACAAGGAAGCCCCCAGGAAGATCGCCTGGCTCCAGTGCGTGGGCTCCCGCGACACGCAGCACGGCGCTCATCCCTATTGCTCCGGCGTTTGCTGCATGTACGCCATCAAGGAGGCCGTCATCGCCAAGGAGCATGCCCACGGCGATCTGGACACGGCCATTTTCTTCATGGACATGCGGACTTACGGCAAGGAGTTCGAGCGCTACTATGACCGCGCCAGGAACGAGACGGGCGTCCGTTTCATCCGCTCCCGCGTCCACAGCATCGACGCGGTGGCGCCCGGGTCAGAGGATCTGGAGATCAGCTACGTCGACGACACCGGCGAGATGAAGAGCGAAGTGTTCGACATGGTGGTGCTCTCCATCGGCCTCGAAGTGGCCGGAGACGTGAAGGAGACGGCGGCCCGCCTGGGCATCGAGGTGGACAGCGACGGATTCGTTTCCGCCAGCTGCTTTTCTCCGGTGGGCACGTCCCGTCAGGGCGTCTTCGCCTGCGGCGCGGCCACGGGCCCCAAGGACATCCCCTACTCGGTCATGGAGGCCTCCGCGGCATCGGCCGCCTCCGCGGCGACCCTGTCTTCGGCCCGGAATACCCTCACCCAGAAGAAGACCTACCCCGACGAAGTGCCCGTCGCCGGCGATGAGCCGCGCATCGGCGTTTTCGTTTGTCACTGTGGCATCAACATCGCCAGCGTCGTGGACGTGCCCGCCGTGCGGGAATATGCGGCCACGCTGCCCAACGTGGCCTACGTGGCCAACAACCTCTTCACCTGCAGCGCCGACACGCAGCTCATCATCCGCGAGGCCATCAAGGAGCATCGGCTCAACCGCGTGGTGGTGGCGGCTTGCACGCCCAGGACCCACGAGCCCCTGTTCCAGGAAACCATCCGGGAGGCGGGTCTGAATAAGTATCTTTTCGAGCTCGCCAACATCCGGGACCAGGATTCCTGGGTGCACCAGGCCGAGCCCGAGAAGGCCACGGACAAAGCCAAGGATCTGGTGCGCATGGCCGTGGCCAAGGTGGCGCTCCTCGAGCCCATCGAGAAGCTCGAGGTCGAGCTCAATCACGATGCCCTCGTCATCGGCGGTGGCGTGGCGGGGATGAGCGCGGCTCTCAATCTGGCCGACCAGGGCTTCAAGACCACCATCGTTGAGAAGAAGGAATACCTGGGCGGACACGCCCTCAAGGTGAAGCGCTCCTGGAAGGGCGAGGACATCGGGGCCTACGTGAAGGCTCTGGTGGACCGCGTTGAGAAGCACGACAGGATTGAGGTCCTGCTCAATTCCGCCGTCACAGGGGTTTCGGGCTTTGTGGGCAATTTCTTCACGACGGTCAAGACCAACGGCTCCGAGCAGGAAGTGCCCCATGGCGTCGTGGTGCTGGCCACGGGAGCGCATTCCCTCACTCCCGAGGAATACCTGTACGGCCAGAGCGACCGGGTCACCAAGTGGCACGATCTGGAGGCGCTTTTCGAGAAGGAGCCCCAGAGGCTCAAGGAAGCCGAGGCGGTGGCCTTCATCCAGTGCGTGGGATCCCGCGAGCCGCAGCGCCCTTACTGCTCCAAGATCTGCTGCACGGCGTCGCTTCAGCAGGCCATCGAGTGCAAGACCCAAAACGAGGACATGGACGTTTTCATCCTCTATCGCGACCTTCGAGCTTACGGACAGCGGGAGGAGCTTTACCGGAAGGCTCGCGAGCTGGGGGTCATTTTTGTGCGATACTCCCTCGAGAGCAAGCCGGTGGTGGAAAAGGCGACGGTGGACGGCAAGGAGAAGATTCGCGTCACCGTCACGGACCACGTGCTCGGCCGCCCCGTGGCTCTTGACGTGGACTACCTGAACCTCGCGACGGCTCTGGTTTCCAAGGACGACGGCGCGCTGGGCAAATTCTACAAGGTGCCGTTGAACGCCGACGCCTTCTACCTGGAAGCCCACATGAAGCTGCGTCCGGTGGATTTCGCCACCGACGGCGTCTTCGTGGCGGGTCTGGCTCACTACCCGAAGCCCATCGAAGAGTCCATCGCCCAGGCCCAGGCCGCCGCGTCCCGCGCCGCCAATGTCCTGACCCAGGCCAAGGTCGAGGTGGAGCCCATCGTTTCGGTGGTGGATGAGGAAGGGTGCATCGGCTGCGGGCTTTGCGAGGCTTCCTGCCCCTTCAGCGCCATCCGGCTGGTGAAGGTGCATGGCAAGGGGTATCGGGCCGAGAACATCTCCGCTTCCTGCAAGGGGTGCGGCATCTGCGCGGCGGCCTGCCCGCAGCAGACCATCGATATGAAGCATTTCAGGGACAGGCAGATCCTTGCGGCCATCCACGCCGGGGGCCAGAAATAGCCTCTCGCAGGGCATGAAGCCAGACCATCAGGGTCGGAGAGCGCGCCGGCGACCGCCGCCGGCCGCTTCCCTCCCCTGGGACCCTTACATTTCACAGGGAGAGATTGCCGATGAGTGAAGCGTTTGAACCGAAGATTCTGGCGTTCTTGTGCAACTGGTGTGCCTACGCGGGGGCGGACCTGGCGGGAGTGTCCCGGTTCCAGTATCCATCGAGCATCCGGGTCATCCGGACCATGTGCTCGGGCCGTGTGGACCCCAGCTACGTCATCGAGGGCTTGAAGAGCGGATTCGATCAAGTCTCGGTGTTTGGGTGACACATCGGAGACTGCCATTACCTGGATGGTAATGTTTACGCCTCCAAGAGGATGGATCTCGTGAAGCGGCTGCTGGATCTCTCGGGCATCGGCCAGGGCCGCATGGCGCTCAAGTGGGTGAGCGCCGCCGAAGGCCAGCTCTTCGCCAACATCGTGAGCGAGCTGACCGAGACGACCAAATCCCTGGGACCGTTCGATGCGGGCCAATACGCCATGCAGCTGGCGGCCATCGAGAATGTCATCCGCGCCCCGCGCATGCGATGGCTCACGGGCGTGGATCTCCACGTCACCGAGCACGAGAACGTCTACGGCGACAAGGTCGACCCGGCGGAATATCACCGCATGACCGAGCTGGCCATGCAGGACGAATATCAGAAGGCCTTGATTTTGGAGTCGCTCAAGGAAGGGCCGCTGTCGGTTCGCGAAATGGCCGCGAAAACCGGGATTCCGGTTTATTCCGTGTCCTTGAGGCTGAACGATCTGGAGCGCCGGGGCCAGGCCGAGCTCAAGGGCTTTGAAGGTACGACGGCCAAATTCGTGAGGCTTGCGGCTTAGCACGTTTCCCCAGCCAGCGGCTCAGGCCCGATAGCCAATAGCTGACCGTTGGCTGACAGCTAACAGCTTCTTCAAGAAGAGGAATCCATATGGCAGCACAGCAAGGGAACCAAAAAATAGGGGCCGCCATGGTCGTCGGTGCCGGAGTCGCCGGAATGCAGGCGTCTCTGGACCTGGCCAACTCCGGCTACCTGGTCTACCTGGTGGACAAGTCGCCCACCATCGGCGGCATCATGGCTCAGTTGGACAAGACCTTTCCCACCAACGACTGCGCCATGTGCATCATCTCCCCCAAGCTGGTGGAGGTGGGCCGTCATTTGAACATCGATATCATCACCAACAGCGAGATCGAGGCCATCGATGGCGATGCGGGGAATTTCACCGTCACCCTCAAGTCCCAGCCTCGCTACATCGATCTGGCGGCGTGCACGGCCTGCGGTCAGTGCCGCTCCGTCTGCCCCGCCACGGCGGTGAATGAGTTCAACGAGAAGCTGGACCTGCGCGAAGCGACCTACATGCGCTACCCGCAGGCCATCCCGCGTGGCTTCGCCATCGATCGCGGCGTCTGCATCGGCTGCGGCCTGTGCGAGAAGGTGTGCCTGGCCGAAGCCATCCACTACGACGACCAGCCCAAGACGCAGCAGGTCCAGGTGGGATCCGTCATCCTGGCCCCCGGCAACGACGTCTTCAACCCGTCCAAGTTCGACACCTACAATTACATCAACTTCCCCAACGTGGTGACGAGCCTCGAGTTCGAGCGCATCCTGAGCGCCTCCGGTCCTTACCGCGGTCATCTCATGCGGCCGTACGACCGCGAAGAGCCCAAGAAGATCGCCTGGCTCCAGTGCGTCGGCTCCCGTAACATCAACGCCTGCGACAACTCCTACTGCTCGGCCGTCTGCTGCATGTACGCCATCAAGGAGGCGGTCATCGCCAAGGAGCACGCGCACCACGGGCTCGATACGGCGATTTTCTACATGGACATGCGGACTTACGGGAAGGAGTTCGAGCAGTATTACAACCGTGCCAAGGACCACGGAGTACGGTTCATCCGGTCCCGGGTGCACTCCATCGAGCCCGAGGGCGACTCCGATCTCAAGCTGAGCTATACGACGGAGAAGGGCGAGCAGAAAGAGGAAGTGTTCGACATGGTCGTTCTCTCCGTGGGCTTCGAGGTGGGGCAGCAGACCATCGAGATGGCCAACAAGCTGGGGATCGACCTCAATAAGCACAACTTCGCGGCGACGGACGGCTTTCTGCCCGTGGCCACCAGTCGTCCCGGCATTTATGTCTGCGGTACCCTTCAGGCCCCCAAGGACATTCCCCAGTCCGTCATGGAGGCCTCCGGAGCCGCGGCGGGCACCAGCGCGCTCCTGAGTGAATCCCGCTACACCCTGACCCGGACCCGCGAGCTTCCCGCCGAGCGCGACGTGAGCGAGGAGGAGCCCAGGATCGGGGTCTTCGTCTGCAACTGCGGCATCAACATCGGCGGCTTCGTGGACGTTCCGGCGGTGCGCGAGTACGCCCGCTCCCTGCCCCACGTCGTCCATGTGGAGGACAACCTCTTCACCTGCTCTCAGGATACCCAGGTGCGCATGGGCGAGGTCATCAAGGAGAAGGGCATCAACCGCATGGTGGTGGCCGCCTGTACGCCCCTCACCCATGAGGCCCTCTTCCGGGAGACCCTCCTCGACATCGGCCTCAACAAGTACCTCTTCGACATGGCCAACATCCGCAACCAGGATTCCTGGGTGCACATGAACGACAAGGTAAAGGCCACCGACAAGGCCAAGGACCTGGTGCGCATGGCCGTGGCCCGGTCCGCGCTGCTCAAGCCCCTCAGCGAAAAGAAGGTGGAGATCAAGCAGAGCGGCCTGGTGGTGGGCGGCGGCATCGCCGGAATGAACGCGGCTTTGAACCTGGCCCAGCAGGGCTATGACGTGACCGTGGTCGAGAAGGAGCAGCAGCTCGGCGGCCTCGCCCGGAAGGTGTCCCGGACCATCGAGGGGCTCGACGTCCAGCCCTACATCGACAAGCTCATTGCCGACGTCACCTCCAACGAAAAGATCAAGGTCTTCACCAATGCCAAGATAGCTCTTTTCAAAGGCTATAAAGGCAATTTCACGAGCAAGGTGCTGACCGTTGCCGATCAGAAGGAGCACACCATCCAGCATGGCGTGGCCATCGTCGCCACGGGCGCCCATGAGTACCAGCCACGGGAATTCGCTTACGGGCAGGATGGGGTCATGACGCAGCTCGAGCTGGATCATCTCCTGCACCATCCCACCAACGGCCAGGACCCGTCCAAGTGGGAGCGGGTGGTCATGGTCCAGTGCGTGGGCTCCCGCAACGAGGAGAACCCCAACTGCAGCCGCATCTGCTGCCAGAGCGCCGTCAAGCACGCCCTGCAGATCAAGGAGCTGAGCCCCGAGACGGATGTCTATATCCTTTACCGCGACATGAGGATGTACGGCATGCTGGAGGATTACTACACCGAGGCTCGCCGCAAGGGCATTGTGTTCTCCCGGTTTGACCTGGACAATCCGCCCGAGGTGAGCCGGAACGGAGGCGGGCTTGAAGTCACCTTCACGGATCACGTGCTCCAGCGGCCCGTCAAGATGAAGGCGGATGCCGTCATCCTGAGCGCCGCCACGCTGGCCGCCGAGACCGATGAGCTGGCGACGCAGCTCAAGGTGCCCCGCAACGCCTTCGGGTATTTCATCGAGGCGCACGCCAAGCTTCGCCCGGTGGATTTCTCGTCCGAGGGAATTTACCTCTGCGGTACGGCCCACTCGCCGAAGCTCATCAGCGAGACCATCACCCAGGCTCTGGCCGCCTCGTCCCGGGCCACGTCCTTCCTGGCCGGAAAGTACCTGAGCGTGGGCGGAGCCGTGGCTCACGTGGACCAGTCCAAGTGCGCCGCCTGCCTCGTGTGCGTCATGAGCTGTCCCTACGGCGTGCCGCAGATCAATGAGGACAACGTGTCCGAGATCAACGAGGCCCTTTGCCAGGGATGCGGTGTCTGCGTTTCCGAATGTCCAGCCAAGGTGATCCAGCTGTCCCATTACGAAGACGACCAGGTATTGGAGAACGTTGAGGCCCTTTTGGAAGGAGTCATGTAATGCAAGATTTCGAACCGATCGTTGTTGCGTTTTGCTGCAGCTACTGAGCGTACTCCGCCGCGGACCTGGCAGGTTCCATGAGGTTGAGTTACCCGACCAATGTGCGGATTGTGAAGCTCCCCTGCAGCGGCCGTGTGGATGTCATCCACATGATGAAAGCCCTGGAGAATGGAGCGGACGGCGTTTATGTAGCGGGATGTCTGGAGGGCGACTGCCATTACCAGGTGGGCAATTTGCGGGCGAAGAAGCGAGTGGCCTACGTTAAGGAGATTCTGGATAAGATCGGCGTGGGGAGCGAGCGCGTGGCCATGTACAACCTCTCCGCCGGGCAGGGCCCGAGGTTCGCCGAGATCGCCCGGGAGTTCACCGAGATCATTCGCAAGCTGGGGCCCAGTCCCCTGAGGACAGCCAAGAAGAAGGCCGCCTAGCGGCTCACGGAGGGAATTGCATGATCATCGCCAAATTGAAACCGATCGAAGAGATCATCGACACAGTCAAGGATCACAAGAAGGTCCTGGTGGCGGGCTGCGACGGCTGCGTGACCGTCTGCGAGGCGGGCGGCATGAAGGAGGCCCAGATCCTGGCCTCCGCTCTGCGCATGTATTTCAAGCAGGCGGGGCAGGACACGGTGGTGGATGAGATCAGCCTGACGCGCCAGTGCGACCACCCCTACGTCGACGGGGCTGCGGACACCGTGGCCCAGTATGACGCTCTTGTTTCCCTGGCCTGTGGTGCCGGCATCCAGTTCATGGCCGAGACCTACCGCGGCAAGCCCGTGCTCCCCGGGGTCAACACCTGCTTCATCGGCGTCACCGAGTCCAAGGGCGAGTGGACCGAGCGCTGCCAGGCGTGCGGCGACTGTCTCCTGGCCTCCACGGGCGGCATCTGTCCCATCGCCAGGTGCTCCAAGCGCATGTCCAACGGTCCCTGTGGCGGCTCGGCCAGCGGCAAGTGCGAAGTGAGCAAGGAAACCGACTGCGGCTGGCATCTCATCTATGAACGGCTCAAGGAGCTGAATCAGCTGGATCGTTTCGAGAAGCCCATGGATCCCAAGGACTGGGCCAAGAGCCGTGACGGTGGACCGCGCAAGATCATCAAGGAGGTTTCCCAGATATGAGCACGAACGGAACCATGAGTCGACTGGAAAAAGTATTCAAAGCGGGCCATTTCGGCGTCACGTCCGAATGCGGTCCGCCCCGGGACTGCAATGGCGAGGTGGTGGAGGAGAAGGCCAAGCTCATCGGCAATTACGTGGACGCCATCAACGTGACCGACAACCAGACCGCCGTGGTGCGCATGTGCAGCCTGGCTTCCTGCATCCGCATCAAGCAGATGGGCTTCGAGCCGGTTCTGCAGATGGTGACCCGCGACCGCAACCGCATCGCGGCTCAGGCGGACATTTTGGGCGCGGCGTCCTTCGGCATCAACACCATGCTGTGCCTGACGGGTGACCACCAGAGCTTCGGGGACCATCCCAACGCCGCCAACGTCTTCGACCTGGACTCCACTCAGCTGCTCCAGACGGTGCGGCTCATGTGCGACGAGGGGAAGCTCCTGAGCGGTCACGAGATGAAGATGAAGCCCAGGCTGTTTGTGGGCGCCGCCGAGAACCCCTTCGCCGACCCCTTCGAGATCCGTGTGCCGCGCCTCGCCAAAAAGGTGGCGGCGGGGGCCCAGTTCATCCAGACCCAGTGCATCTACAACATGCCCAAATTCAAGCAGTGGATGCAGGGGATCTGCGACCGCGGCCTCGACGAGAAGGTCTACATCATGGCCGGCCTCACTCCCATGAAGAGCGTGGGCATGGCCAAGTACATGAAGAACCGGGTTCCCGGCATGGACGTCCCCGAAGAGATCATCAAGCGCCTTCAGGGCGTGCCCAAGGAGAACCAGGCTGAGGAAGGCATCAAGATTCTTCTGGAGCAGATCGAGGAGCTCAAGACGGTGAAGGGCGTCAAGGGCTTCCACATCATGGCCATCGAGTGGGAGGAAAAGGTTCCCGAGATCGTCGAGCGCGCCGGGCTGTATCCAAGGCCCAAGGTAGACTAGCCAAGCCAAACCATTGTGGCGTCGCCGCCCAGCCGGGAACACCTCGACGCGGTGGCGACGCTCCCTCACATGGACCGCGACCCATCGAAAGCCGGACCGCTTCACGAAGCGAGCCCGGCTTTTCCTGCCTCAAGCACCCCACCTTGGGACGACGGAAGAATCCTTCAGTTCGAAAGCACGCGGTCGGGCATTTTATTCTCGCCGACAGCTGAAGCCGAGCCCTCAAGGCTGATCGCACAGTGTCGCGACGCCCAGCCGGGTGTTCCCACAGCTGCGGTCGGGAGGGAGTGAGGAGGGGTGGGATCCAGGTTTTCGAGGGGCAGAATCTCCCAAGGTGGCACCGGGGGCGGGGAATCGCTCATTCCCTGCCCCTCGGGCGTCACCCTGGGAAGTCCATGCTGTGAGGATCCGGACTTGGAGGCCTAAGCCCGGCGATCTTCCATGCTGAAGAGCTTGCGCTCACGCTCGCCCATGATTCCAAGGGCCATGCGCTTCTTGTCGATGTGGGAGATCATGAG
>JALOPI010000107.1 GCA_025453975.1 Syntrophobacteraceae bacterium | reverse complement strand
TGCTCGGTGAACAACTGGCTCATGTCGATGCCGGTGCCGATGATGCCGTGATCGCGTGCCCAGGTGCACAGCATCTCCCCCGAACCGCTGCCGAGGTCGAGCACTCGGGCCCCCGATTCCAGACGCAAAGCCGCGCCGAGAGTGGCGAGCTTTTCTGGTGTGATCGGGTTGTGGATGCGGTGAGCACTTTCAGTGATGTTGAATATTCGTGGGATGTCCATTGTAAAATTTCCTCACGGGTGTGAATAGATTCGGTCAGGGCCCAACGACGGCGATAACCAGCGCGCGTCTGGTTCATTGCCTGGTTAGCAAGGGAAAGGTCCCAAGGACTCACGATGCCTTCCTGGCAGGTTTGGTTCTGTCACCAATGCCCATCAAAAGTGCCTTGACGGATATGTCCTCATCCAGTTCGTCCCAGTGGAGGCCAGTACCTCCACCACTGATGATATATTCATCCCTCTGAACTTGGGCTGCATTGAGGAGTCTGGGGAAGTATGCCAGTGGAACACCAAGCTGACGTCCGTCCGTGAGCTCCACCCACATGTTGTCCATATCAAATGTTACTTTCTTGGCACGAGGCTCAAACGCTAAGGTGTTCATTCCAATACCTTTCTATGAGTTCCCTGTTCTTCTCGGCCACTCCCATGAGCTCGCGGAGCTCAGCAGAGTTCATCCCGTGTACAACATTCCGACCAGCACGTCGATCTTAAGGGTGGCCATGAACTGGAGAGCTGCACATGCGCACCATGTCTCCCTCGCTGCAGGCACGATGCATTGGTCATCTGAAGGAAAGGCCCCCGGCAATGTGCATCCATTCATCCATCCTATGTCAAGTGGCCGGGTTATTACGGTCATTTCGGTTATCCTGGCAGCATCGGTGTCGTTCTCGATTCGCATCGCGATCTCTGGATTCATGGATTGAAGGTCCCTTGATGCCGGCCGGCAATGTCATGAGTGGCCCGATGCAGCCACAACGTCCGAGCACACGGGCTGCCGGTTCATGGCCTGGCTGTACTCGGGCAATTCCCTGAGCTGAGATGGCTTCTGGCGTCGGCAGCCGGTCATGGACTCCCGACGTCCCATGAGGGAGCGATTCGTCGAATCCCTTGGATGGGCGATGAAGAGGAGCCCCGGGAATTGCCGTGTCCGGAAAGCGATCAAAAATCGTCCTCAAGGAGATGGCCAGGGTGACGGCGGATCTGCCCTGAAAGCCCCTCACCCCGACCCTCTCCCCCGAATGGGTGGAGAGGGGGCAGGGCTCGACCTCAAGTCAACGGCACGGGGGCCGGGGCTTTCCCGTCACCTTCCGGGCCCCGGGCCCCTCGGGAGCCATGGCGCCGGGGGCGACTTTTCACTCAGGAAGACGGATTCCGGAAAAGCCGCCATGCTGCACACGGATCGGAAACGGCCCGCAGGTGGGCCGGTCGCGCTGGGACTTCCCCTGTGGCGGGCTCCTTCCCGGTTCATTTCCCGGGTTCAATTTGATCCGGGATTCGTGTACAGTACGCCCCTTTGAGGGAACCCCACCCTGTCCCGCGGGCAGGTCCGGGGCTGGAGCACGGATCCGGTCGGGCGTGAGACGCCCGACCGGATCTTCCAAGGAGAAACGGATCGGACCGATGATGCAGCATAAATGGCTTATGGCAGGCATGGTCTGCCTGGGAGTGGCCCTGGGGATGGTGCTGGCGTGGCTCGGCACGCGACGGGCCATGGGATTTCGAAAGCAGCTCCTGGCGGAGCTGGGGGAAGTCGAGCACCAGCCCGGCGGGATCGAGTCGCGCTTCCGGGAGATCCTGGGCAACCGGGCCGGGTGGAAGCGGTCCCATTCGACGATTCGGAAGCCTTTTTCCCGGTATGTCAACCTGGCCATCGAGACGGCGGCCATGATCTACGCCCTGGTGGGGCTCGTCAACACCATGGTGCACTTTGACAAGTCCTTCGACAGCCCGGCCCAGGCCTACGGCATCCTGGTCTTCCTCGCCACCGTCGCGGGCTACATCCCCTCGGAGCACCTGATCTCGGATCGCGCGGAAAAAGAGATGGACGGAGTCATGGACGACATGGAGGAAGCGCTGCGGTCGAACCGAGCCTCCTCATTCCTGGACAGGGCCCGCAAGGAATGGCCGTAGAGACCGAGGAAGTCCGCATCAATCTGAGCAACATCGCCCTGGTGCTGCACAAGCCCCATTTTCCCGAGAACATCGGGGCGGCGGCCCGGGCGGCCAAGAACATGGGCATCCGCCGGCTGGTGGTGTCCGATCCCTACAAGTGCGACCTGACGCGGATCCTCAAAATGGCGACCCACACCGCCGAGGACGTGGTGGCGGACATGGAGGTGGTGGACGACCTGGAGGACGCCCTCAGCCCTTTCCAGTACATCGTGGGCACAACGGCCCGCACGGGCTCCCACCGTCAGACCGTCCGGAGCCCCCGGCGGCTGGCCCAGGATCTCATCCCCATCAGCCAGAAGAATCGGGTGGCCATCCTCTTCGGCCCCGAGGACCGGGGGCTGGCCGCCCGGGAGCTGAAATACTGCGACGCCCTGGTGACCATCCCCACGGCGGACTTCAAATCCCTCAACCTGGCCCAGGCCGTCATGGTCCTGGCCTACGAGCTCTTCCTCGCGTCCACCCGGGAGTCCAGGCCCTTCGTCCCCCGCCTCGCCACCAGCCGTGAGCTGGAGGGCATGTATGAGCACCTGGGGCGGATCCTCACCCGGATCCACTTCATCAACCCCGAAAACCCCGAGTACTGGATGATGAGCGTGCGCCGCTTCTGCAGCCGCATCGGGCTGCGGGCCCGGGAGGTCAAGCTCATCCGGGGCGTCTGCCGCCAGATGGAGTGGTACTGCAACCAGAAGGATGAAGCCGGGGACGGCCCCCCCCCGCCGATCCGGGATTGAGCCCCTTTCCACCCGGGTCCCGGGCGCCCCGAGCCTGCCCGTCCGTTTCGACCCCTGGGGGCACTGCTGCTGAATCAAGAGTTTTCCGACACGGCATTCAAGGCCTCAGGCGTGCTCTTCGATGAGGATCTTGTGGTCCACCAGGGACATGCGCCGGATCTGGCCCTTGACGGTTTTCTGCTCGCCGAAGATGCTGGTCACCCGAATCTCCTGTCCCGTGTTCTCCAGCACATCCACCGATTCCAGGAAGAGCACTTCATCGCCGCCTTTCAACAGGTAAGCGTTGGCTTCGCACATGGCTCACATCTCCAGTCTTGATCCGTCCAGGGTATCTCATCCTAAGCACGCTCTCGTGCTCGCCCGCGGAGCGGAAGACCTTGCGGGACCTGTTCCGCTCTGCAATCCAGCCTAATACAAACCCCGCCGCGGTTCAATCCCCAAGGCGTCCGGAGGCCATGACCGGGGGGCGGCCGTTTGAGACGAGCGAAGATGAGCGTTGCGCGCGGCGGCTTTTGGGCTATGATGCCCCGTCGAGTACTGGAGGGGGCATCCCGGGGCGCCGCGCGGGGGAAGGCGATGGCGCCGAGGCGGCTCGGGGTTTTTATCGAAAGGCGGGGGCATGATGCAGTTCATCGATCTGGCGGCGCAGCAGCGGAGAATACGAAGTGATATCGAGGCCCGGATCCTGAAAGTCCTGGATCACGGCCAGTACGTCATGGGGCCCGAGGTGAGGGAGCTGGAGGAGCGCCTGGCCGCCTACGTCGGCGTGAAGCGCGGGCTCTCCTGCGCCTCGGGCACCGACGCCCTGCTCCTGGCCCTGATGGCGTGGGGCGTGGGACCCGGCGACGCGGTCTTCACCACGCCGTTCACGTTCATGGCGACGGCCGAGGTCATCGCCCTCCTGGGGGCCGTTCCCGTGTTCGTGGACATCGAGGCGGCGACCTTCAACCTGGATCCGGCCGGCCTGGAGCGGGCCGTCGAGGCGCTGTCCTCGGGGGATGCGGCCCGGTCTCCCCTTCCGGCACCGGCCCTCGTGAGGCCGTTGCGGCCCCGGGCCGTCATCGCCGTGGATCTCTTCGGGGTGCCCGCGGAGTATGACGCCATCCAGGCCGTGGCGGACCGGCACGATCTCTTCGTCATCCAGGATGCGGCCCAGTCCTTCGGAGCCGAGCGCTTCGGCCGGAAGTCCTGCGCCATGGCGGCCGTGGGATGCACGTCGTTTTTCCCGGCCAAGCCATTGGGCGCCTACGGGGACGGGGGCATGTGCTTCACGGACGATACGGAGCTGGACGACCGCATGCAGTCTCTCCGGATTCACGGCCAGGGGCGCGACAAGTACGAGAACGTGCGCATCGGCATCAACGGCCGCCTCGACACCCTGCAGGCAGCCGTCCTCCTGGCCAAGCTCGAGATCTTCCCGGA
>JALOPI010000076.1 GCA_025453975.1 Syntrophobacteraceae bacterium | reverse complement strand
GAGGGACGGTCGGGTGAGTCTGCCTCCCTGGCCTCGATTCCAGCTCGGGCCGCGGGAGGTGCTGTGGAGGATGGACCTGCCTCTCGGGGTCGTCCCCCTGGAGTGCCCGGCCGATGCGCGTCGGGCGGGCGGCCGGAGGCTCCGTGAACGAAGGCAGTCGGCTTGCCGAGAGCCTCTGAAGCTGGCCTTCGGGGGGGGGCTCACCCTGGACCTGGGCGGCTGCCTCGGACCCGTCGGCCATGGGGCCGGGTGCGCCGGCGATCGGCGCCTGCACGGGCCCCGAGGCCACTCGGGAAGCAGGTCCCCGCCTGGTGCGCTGAGCCATGGCCCTGAAGAGGTCCCTCAGCTCTTCAAAACTGTATTCTCCCATCTGCTTCAGCTTCAGCTCGCCGCTGAGGAGCGATCCGTCCCTGGAGGGCAGCTTCATCGAATGAACGAGCCCCCGAACGTCAGCCGCGGAGACGACGGGTGGGGTGAGTCCCTGGCGGCCTCCCGTCTGGCTGCCTGCTAGAGCGGTGAGGAGCGCCTGGACGGTGAGGCTTCCCTGTTTCTGGATCGCGTCGAGGCACTTCTGGCGTACCTCGGCGGGGAACTGGAGCTGCGCCAGGATCTTATCCAGGAGCAACGGATGGGTGAAGGCCGGCTGGTCCTCGAGCTGGGGCTTGTCGGCTCGGACCGGTCTCCCGGCGGCCTGCCGGGCTCGATTCAGAGCCGGCTTGACAGCCGTGGGCCCGGTTGCCGCGGCGGTCGTCGATGAGGCCAGGCCAGCGGGCTCGGCGATGCGCGGGGCCGCCGTGCCCTGGAGGTCCGGGACACAATCCCCTGACCGTGAATGCGCGGGGAGGCCGGGGAGCCCAGCCGTGGCCGTTATGCCGGGATGCGATGGCTGGGCCGTCCCCGGGGCCGGTGCCGCCTCCTGACCCGGCTGTGGCGAGAAGGCCATGGACTGCAGCTCCCGAGAGAATCCCGAGGTCTGGATCTTCTGGCAGATCTTGCCGTTCTCGTGGATGCTGACGCTCATGAGGAGCTGAGCGGCATTGAGTCGATTCGGATTCATTCACTTTCCCCCGCGGTCATTCCATGAGCCGCGATATTGCGGCGTCGGATCCGAGCAGAGCAATGGGGATGCCAGTCGTGAGCATAAATTTAACTAAACGTTATTCTTGGATATAAGGAGCAGGGTTCGCCCGAAGCCGCCCTTGCCCTGAACCGGACCCCGGAAATGTTTTCTCGGCCATCCTGTAAAAAACTGCCGCAGCGGACGGTCATGGGTGGACGGGAGCCTTGAAAAGTGCTGAATTGCTCGATGCCGATGAGCCTGCCGGAAAGGGCTCCTCCGCCATGGGCCGCAAGGGTTTCATGAGCCTGCCCCTGGCGTCCTTCGGCTCCCCAGGACGGAATGGGGTGGACGGGAGCCCGTGGCGGGGGCGTGCCCCCCCCTTTGGCGGGGATGGGGAGTATCGGTTCGTGGCTTGTGCATGAAGACCGGCACGTTGGCCGGTCTTCCATGGGAATGCGGGCTGGGGCGCGGAGAGGACTGGGTGCCACCGAGACTGCGACGACCCTCAACGGTGGGACAGGGACTCGGAGATTTTCGCCGCTTTCTTGATGTCCATGTTGCCGAGGATATTTCCGGCTTCGTCGGCGGTCATGGTCGAGATGACGCTCACCACGAGATGGTCGTCGAGGTTTTCCAGGAGCTTGGCCGCTTCCTTGGGCTTCATCGTCCCGTAGATCTTGGCCAGCGACTTGATCTTCCCATTCTGAGCCTCTTCCTTCTCGGTGCGGAAGGCCTGGATCTCCTTCTGGATGACGATGAGCTCCTTCAGCTTCTTTTCCGTCTCCTGCTCCATCCTGGAGAGGTACTCTTCCTTCTGCCGCATCTGCTCCTCGCGCTTTTTCAGCTCGGCTTCCCTGTGCTCCAGATGCGTGACCATGTCGGTGAGGGTGGGAGGCGCGGCCGCCGCGGGTGCCGGGCTCTGGGGGGCGGGAGCACCTTTCTTCTGGGCTTCGGCGTCCTGTGGCTTGGTCCGGCGCTCCTCGGCCATGACTTCCTCGGGGAATGCGGGAAGATAGGAATCTGCTCCATCCCACAGCATCTGACCCATATTGAGGCCGAGCTTGACGAGGAGGACGATGACGATGAGGGTGAAGGCGCTGAAGCAGGCGCCTCGAGATGCACGGTTCGAAAGGCGAGTCGTTTCCGGCTGCTCATCGGAGCGAGCCGGAACCGTCGTCTCTTCTGCCTTGGCCGAGGATGGCGAATTCATCGATTTGATCCTGCTCCTTCTTTCTGGCTTCGTGATGATGGGATTCCCGCTCGCGCTCGTCGAGAAGGGTCAGGGCCTTCAGGTCCCTCTCCCTGTCCAGCACGCTCCGCCGAGCCGATTCCACCTTGATCCCGAGGTCGGCGACCTCTCGCTCCATTTTAAGCAAATGCTGTTCCAGCGCCCGGATGCGATCGATGCAGGCCAGGAGCTCCGGCACCATCATCCCTTCGCGCTGGCGTTTTTCGCACTGTTGCGATTCTGAGCCGAGGCGCTCCTCCGCGCGGGTGCGCTCCACCACGGCGGCTTCCAGATTCCTCAGGGCGATGCCCAGTGCGATCTGCTCCCGTTTGAGGAGAAAATCCCGGTATCGATGGAGCGTTTGGAAACGAAACCGGTAGGCCATGGTCGGACCAGTTTCTCAGTGGATGGTTGAGGTCAGTGGAACAGCTCCCTCAAGGCCGCTCCGGCATCCTCGATGGAGGCATGCTCCTCCACGGGCTGCCGCAGGAATGCGTTGATCCGGTCGATCATGGCCACGGCGTAGTCCGTCTCCTGGTGACTGCCTTTCACATAGGCGCCGATGCGGATCATGTCCTCGCTGCTCTTGTAGAGGGCCAGGGTCTGGATCAATCGTGCGCTGAGGCTGCGCTTCTCCTCGTCCAGGAGGCGGCTCGTCAGCCGGCTGACACTCTCCAGGACGTCGATGGAGGGATAATGGCGGTCCTGGGCGAGCCTGCGGCTCAGGACGATGTGGCCGTCCAAGATGGAGCGTACGGAATCGGCCACGGGGTCGTCCATGTCCCCGCCGTCCACAAGCACGGTATAGATGCCGGTGATGGAGCCGCCCTCGAAGTTGCCCGCGCGCTCCAGGAGGCGGGGCAGTTGGCTGAACACGCTGGGAGTGTACCCCTTGGTGGTGGGGGGCTCTCCGGCCGAGAGCCCGACTTCGCGGGCTGCCATGGCGAATCGTGTGACGGAGTCCATCATGAGGAGGACATCCTGACCCCGGTCGCGGAAATGCTCGGCCACGGCGCAGGCCATGAAGGCCGCCTTCATCCGCACGGTGGCGGGCTGGTCGGACGTGGCCACGATGACCACCGACCGTTTCACGCCTTGCGGACCCAGCTCGTTCTGAATGAACTCGTTGACCTCTCTGCCGCGCTCACCCACGAGGGCGATGACGTTGACGTCGGCCGTGGTATAGCGGGCCATCATCCCCAGGAGTGTGCTCTTTCCCACGCCGGATCCCGCAAAGATGCCGATGCGCTGCCCCTTTCCCACGGGGAGCAGACTGTTGATGCAACGGATCCCCAGGTCGAGCTGCTCCGAGATGAGGGGTCTTCCTAGGGGATTGGAGATCTTTCCGCTCAGGGAGCGTGCCTCTCCTGGCGGCAGGGGTCCGATGCCATCGATGGGCTGTCCCAGCCCGTCCAGGACCCTCCCCAGCATGCCTTCGCTCACGGAAATGGTGTCGGACTGCTGGTGGGGCTGAACCAGGCAGCCGGGCTGGATGCCCTGGACCGCCGCAAGGGGGCTGAGCTTCATGCGTTTCTGGCTGAAGCCCACGACTTCCGCCAGGATGGGGGCTTCCTGGGCCTCGGGAATGATCTTGCAGATATCCCCCACGGCAGCCCGAATCCCCTCGACCTCGATGAGGCTGCCCACCATCTGGACCACCTTTCCGAAGACCTCCCAGGAGGGGACGACCTCGAGGCGGGAGCCCAGGGGCATCAATCGAAGATAATCAGGAGATGTTGAGCTCTGGGTCATGCTCTTCCGCCTCGTTGTGCCGCGCGATGGACTTTTCGATCAGGGCCAGCCGGCTCTCCAGCGAGCCGTCCATGAGCTGGAGGCTGCTTTCGAGACGGCACCCTCCCCGGGACATCCGTTCATCGGGCCTGATGGTGAAGGATTTGTCCGCCCTGGCCCTGATCTCTTCCAGGGCGGAGTGATTCCTCAGGAGGTCCAGGTCCTTGGGGTGCAGGTGCAGGGTGATCCCCTGCGCCTCCTGGGCTTCGGCCAGCATCTCTTCCATGAGCTGGATGAGGATGCGGGGATTGGTCCGGAGCTCGCCCCGGGCGATGTGCTTCGACACGGCGAGACAGGAGCTGATGAGCCAGTCCCGGTAGTCCGCGAGCACTGTTGCGGGAAGGGATGTGAGGCGCTCCAGGAGGGCTTCGAGCTGATCCCTGGCCACCTGCATGCTCTTGCGGCCGAACTCGGTGCCGTCCTTGAGTCCCTGGGCGTAGCCCTTTTCGTAGCCTTCCTGCTCAAGCTCCTGGGCTCGGCGCTCGGCTTCCAGGAGGCGCTGCTGGATCAGGAGCTCCAGGTTATCCAGGGAGTCGGCCCCCCTTTCGTGGGATGAGTCATCCTCCGCGGACTCTTCCGTCGGGAAGTCCCCCCCGCCGGCGGGGCTCGCGATCTCGGCGAAGCTGAAGGCACACACGGATTCGGAGCAGGACTGGCGAGCCTTGATGATCCTAGACAAAGGCGTCCCCGCCTTCCTTGCCGGCCAGGGCTATCTTGCCTTCCTTCTCCAGCTTGCGCGCCGCGTTCAGGATGCTCTGCTGCGCAGCCTCCACATCGCTCAGCCTCACGGGTCCCATGACGCTCATCTCCTCTTCCAGGATCTGGACGGCCCGCTGCGAGAGGTTCTTGAAGATCTTGTTCTTGAGGTCGTCCGAGGCGGTCTTGAGCGCCAGGGTGAGCTCCTCGTTCTTGACCTCGCGCAGCAGCTCCCGAACTCCCTGATCGTTGAGGCCCGCCAGGTCCTCGAAGACGAACATGAGCTTGCGCACTTTTTCGGCCAGGTCCGTGTCGTTTTCCTCGAGGGACTGGAGGATGCTGTCGCCGGTACGGCGATCGCTGTGGTTGAGGATCTCGGCCACGGCCTGCACGCCGCCCAGGATCTGCTGAGTTCCCTTGCCCACGGAGAGGAGCTCCTTCTGGAGCACTTCGTCCACCTCGCGCACCAGGTCGGGCGGAACGGTCTCGAGGTGCGCGATGCGCTGGATGACTTCAAACTGGATGTTCTCAGGCAGATGAGCCAGCACCTGGCTGGCCTTTTCCTGTCCCAGATGGACCAGAATGATCACGATGGTCTGGGGATGCTCGCTCTTGATGAAATTGGCCAGGACGCGGGGGTCGATCTCCCGGACGTACTTGAAGGGGACCTGCTCCTTTTCGAGCTCGATGGTCGTCATGACGTGGGCGGCCTTGTCCTGGCCCAGCACGCTGGGCAGCAGGCTCTTGAGGAAGTCGTCGCCCGGCATGTGGATGTCCGCATCCTCGTTGAACTGCGCATTGAATTCCATGAGCAGCTCGTCACAAAGCTCCTTTTTGACGCCGTGGATGTTGGTCAGCTCGGCGCCAAGCTGCTTGATCTCCTCGGTGGACAGGCTCTTGAGGATCTGGGCGGAAACCTCCTCCCCCAGGGACATGAGGATGATGGCCGCCTTCTGGGCACCGAAAGGCTTCTGCATTATGCCTCCTCTTCTCTCAGCATGGCCCGTATGATGGCTGCAGCCTGGTCAGGATTCTGCTGCACCAGCTGGTGGGCGCGCCTCCTCAGGGAGAGCTCCCGTTCCATGGGCACCTCGGGCAGGCTCGGCACCTGCGCTTCACCGCCGGGGAGCGCCTGTCCCGGGGCCGGCAGTTGCTTCATCTCTTCGCTCATGGTCTCGAGGCGCCGCATGAGCGGACGAACGATGAGGAAGAAGACGAGGAGCACGAGGACCAGGTTGAGGGCGGGCTTGAAATACTCGCGCGCCAGTTTGACCCAGCGATTCTCGGCCTTGACGAAGCCGCCGTCCGCCGACTCCACGGCGAAGGGGATGTTGGAGACCGTGATCTGATCTCCGCGTCCTTCGTTGTAGCCGATGGCCTTCCTCACGATATCCTCGAGGGACTTGAGCTGCTCGGGGGATCGCCCGACGAAGACGGGCTCCGCCTTTCCCTCGGCGTTGGGCTTCATTTCGTACGGGCCGTCCACGAGGACCGCCACCGAGATCTTCTTCACGCTCCCGGGCGAATGGGTGGTCTGGCGGCTCACCCGGTTGATCTCGTAATTCACGGTCTCGCGCTGTCGGCTCGAGGCTTTCTGGGGGGCCCCCTCCTTGTCTTTTTCCTTGGCGGGAGGGGTGCTCTGCATGAGCTGGCTTTCCACGTTGATGGGCACGTCCGGATTGCCCCGGGCGCCGGGCTCGACGCCCTGGTTGTTCTCGGTGCTGCGCTGCTGACTCCTGATGACCTGGCTGTCCGGGTCGTAGGTGTCTTCCGTCACCTGCATCTGGTTGAAGTCCAGGTCCACCGTGACCCGGGTGGTCACCTTGTTGGCCCCCGTCACCTGCTCCAGCAGGGACTGGACCTTCCGGCGCAGGTCCTCCTCGACGTTGCTCCTCACCTGCATCTGGAGCGTCGAGAGCTGGAGGGTGTTGTCGGTGGCGTTCTTGCGAAAGAGCACCTGACCGTCGGTGCTGAGAATGCTCACCTTGTCCTCCGTGAGTCCCTGGACGGCCCCGGAGACGAGGTTCACGATGCCCTGGACCTGCTGCGGCTCGAGGCGCGCGCCGGACTTCAGCTTCAGAACGACGGCGGCGCTGGGTGGCTTGCGGTCCTCCACGAATAGGCTGTCGGCGGGCAGCACGAGGTGGACGCGGCTCTCCTGCACCTCGTTCATCTCGTTGATGGTTCGAGCCAGCTCTCCCTGGAGAGCCCTCTGATAGTTGATCCGCTGAACGAATTCCGTGCTCCCGAGCTTTTGCTGGTCGAAGATCTCGAAGCCTACGCCGGAGCCCTTGACGACGCCCTGGGTGGCCAGCAGGAGACGGACCTCGTGAAGCTGCTCCCTGGGGACGGAAACACCGCTCGAGCCGCTCAGCTGATAAGGGATCTTCTTGGTCTTGAGCGTTTCGACGACACTGCCCAGATCCTGCTCGTTCAACTGGGAGTAGAGGGGAGCATACTCGACGCGGTTGACGGTATAGGTCAGGAGAGCGAGGCTGCCGATGACCACGGCCAGAGAGCCGGCGTAAAGGATCTGCCTGGCCCGGGGCAGGCCCAGGAAACCGTTTTTCCACTTCCCGATGAGATCAGGTAAGCTCTTCATGTTGGGTCGGAAACTCTGCTTTCACGGGCTAGAACTGCATCCTCATGATTTCCTGGTAGGCCTCCAGGGCCTTGGTGCGGACTTTGGTCAGCATCCGGAGTCCGATGTCCGCCTCCTCGAGCTTGATCATGGTCTCGTCGATCCGAACGGCCCCCTGGACGGATCCCTCCTGCATGGCCTGGTCGGCCTGGTGCTGCAGCTGGTCCACCTGGCCGATGCTGTTTTGGAGCACCTGGGAGAATCCGGCTTCCGGTGTCGGCCGTCCGTCACTCAGTATCTTGTCCGAGGAAAGGCTCAAATCGCTGGGGCGAGATAAAACGCGCATCTTTCAACTCCCGATTTGCTGGGCTGCTGGCTTCCGACGGGTACCGGCCGCCCCCGGCAGCGCCCGGGGCTTTTGAAAGCCTCCAGCGGCGACGGGACCCCCGGCATGCCCCGAAGGGCTATCTCCCGATCTCCAGGGCCTTGAGGGCCAGCTGCTTCGACGTGCTCATGGCCGCGAGGTTCGCTTCGTACGAGCGCGAAGCCATGACCAGATTGACCATCTCCTCGACACTGTTGATATTGGGCATCTTGACGATTCCCTGGGGATCGGCGTCGGGGTGGCCCGGATCGTACACTTCCCGGAAATCCCTGCCGTCGGGAACGATGGCGGTCACCCTCACCTTCTGGAGGTCCTCACCCAGCGCGCCATCCAGAATCTCGCCGAAGGACTCCTGGCTCGGCACGCTTTCATAGATGAGCGTGCGCCGCTCATAGGGCTTGCCGCTGGCGGTTCGGGTCGTGTTGGCGTTGGCCAGATTGGCGGAGATGACATTCAGCCAGGTCCGGCTGGCCCTCAGCCCCGAAGCGCTGATCCTGAACGATTGGTCGAGATCCATTAGACTCCTCCTTCACCGATGGCGTGCTTCATCATGGCGAATTTCTTGTTCAGCATGGTCACGATGAACTGGTACTCCATGCTGTTCCGGGACAGCTTCATCATTTCCGTGTCGAGATCCACCGGCCCCGTCTCCACCAGCTCCACGGACTCCATGGCGGCTTGTGTGTCGCCAGGGTCCACGTGCCGGGTATCGGACAGGCTGAGCCTCGTGCGCCCCCGCTCCAGGGACTCTCGCAGCACCTCCTCGAAGGAGGGGTCCTTGGCCGAGTACCCGGGCGTGTTGAGGTTGGCCAGGTTCCCCGAGATCACTTTCTGGTTGATGGAGCTCAGATTCAATCGATCCTGCATGAGCTGAATCGTGCGGTCGAAGACCATGCCGGAATCACTCATCATCGTACTCCTGCCTTGGAAGGATGGATGGCCGCCGCCGCGGCCCTGAATCCGTGCCTTCAGGTCTCGGACCGCGGCGGTGAGAGCCGGGAGAGCTTTTCCTGCCTGGAAGCACCAGGAAACCGGGAGAGCAAAAGATGTACCACGGGGGGGCCACGGCTCCACGCCGCCACTGTTGGGGCGTGCCCGAAAGGGTGGAATCCGGCCTTGGACCTTTTCCACCGAGGCCCCGGGCATGAGAGCCACGTCCATGGGCGTCCGTCGCCTGAGCGCACTGCCGCGGCGCGGCAAAAATTACGGACCCTGCAGGGACGAACGATCATTCGCCCCTGCCATCAAGGCGTGTCTCCGCGGGACCGATGAAGGACTTTCGCCACGCAGCTCTCCGAAGCCGGGAATGCATTGCTCTCGAGGGGTCAAAATCGTGACTGTACCGCGAGGGCCCGGTGGCTCGCGGAAGGATGCGCGTGCAAAGGAAGCGATTGACGGGCCGCTCGGCCCTTCCAGAGGATGGGAAGGCTCACCACGGACTTGCGACGGTCTTCATCACGGCGGAAAGCGGGGAGGTTGCCAGGTCCGGGATCACGCCACGTCGACCATCGGCTCCCCTCCATTGCGGTATTCGTGGAGCTTGTTTCTGAGGGTGCGTACGCTGATCCCCAGGATTTCAGCCGCCCGGGTTCGGTTCCCGCTGAAAGAGGAGAGGGCCTTGAAGATGAGGCGCTTCTCCATCTCGCTGATGGGCATGAGATCGATCTCCGTACCCGGCTCGATGGGCGACTCCTCGAGAATGAGGTGCTCGGGGGCGAGCTTTCCCTTCTGGGCCAGCAGAACGGCCCTCTGGATGATGTTCTCCAGCTCCCGGACGTTGCCTGGCCAGGGATGCCCCTTCAGGGCCTTCAGGGCCTGGGGGTCCAGCCCGTCCACGGTGCATCGGTGCATTCGGTTGTACTTGTCGATGAAATGCCGACACAGCAGGGTGAGATCCTCGGGCCGCTCCCGCAGGGTGGGGATCTTGATGGGGATGACGTTGAGTCGATAGTAAAGATCTTTTCTGAACTGGCCGCTCTTGACGGTTTCCTCCAGGGAGAGATTGGTGGAGGCGATGACGCGCACATCCACCCGAACCGGCTTTTTGCCGCCCACGCGATCCACCTCGCTCTCCTGGAGAACCCGCAGCAGCTTGGACTGGAGATGGAGAGGGATCTCCGTCACCTCGTCGAGGAACAGGGTCCCCGTGTGCGCCAGCTCGAACTTCCCCTCCTTCTTGTGGATGGCCCCCGTGAAGGCTCCCTTCTCGTAGCCGAACAGCTCGCTTTCCATGAGCGTCTCGGGGAGAGCGGCGCAGTTGATGGCCACGAAAGGCCTGGTTTTGCGGTCGCTGTTGCCGTGGATGAAGCGGGCGAAGAGCTCCTTGCCGGTGCCGCTCTCCCCCTGGAGAAAAACCGTGGCGCTGCTGGCGGCCACCTTGCGAACCATGGCCTTGAGCTGGTTCATGTGCGGGCTCTGGGTGATGATGTCGCCGTGTCCGCTGGAGTCCCCTCCAGAGCTATCCGAGGGGGCGAAGCGCTCTTCCAGCCATTGGAGCGTCTTCACCAGGCGCTCCATGTCCAGGGGCCCGGCCCAGAAGTCATAGGCCCCCCCCTTCATCAGGGTCACGGCATCTTCCAGCCGGGCCGGATCGCTCAGGACGATGACCGGAATGGCATCGTCCAGGTCATTGCAGGCGTCCAGGAGAAGCCGAGCCTCCCCAATCTGCCCGGCCAGGTTGCAGAGGACTACGTGGGGCGCCGCTTTACCAACGAAGCTGACGGCTGCCCGATGCGTTTCGGCCAGGTGCAGTGAATGGCCCATCTTGCTGAGCTGCGAGACAATGCGCTGATTGTCTTGGGATGTCATTGCCGTGATCAGGACAACCATGGTGCTTCGCTCCCCGTCGATGACTATTTGGAGCCCGCTCTGGGGCTTTGGCCGTGGAGGTTGAGGTACCCGAGCTCCTGCTCGGCGGCTGTCTTCCACAGGCTGTTGGAGGATTGTGCAAGCCGAGCCAGCTTTTCCGATGCCTTCGACGTTTGGCCGGATTCCAGGTAAAGGCGGGTCAGCTCGTAGTTGAGGCGATCCTGAAGCGCCTCCGGCGGCGACAGCGTCAGGAGGTGCTCCAGCACTTCCGTGGCCTGCCCTGGCTGCTTGAGGGCGGTGTAACATCGGCTTTGCATGAGGCCGATGCGGATGCGTGGCTCCCCCTGGGCCAGGGCCGGGATCCGGATCAGTTTGTCCAGAAAGAGGAGGGCATCGGTGGCCCGATCCGACAGGATCAGGCTCTCGGCGTAGCCGTAGAGGACATCCGGGTCCGTCCCTTCCAGGCTGTCTTTCTTCTGAATGTGCTTCAGAAGCTCCTGGGCGGCCTGGGGATACTTGCCCACCTCGAAGTAGGTCTTTCCCAGAAGCAGGGCCTTTTCCATTTGATGGGCTTCACCCTGGAGGGGCAGGCAGCTCAGGATCGTGCGCTCCGAATCGCCCATCTGGAAGTAGCACCGGGCCGACTTGAGCAGCCATTCCTCGTTCCGGCCTCCGCTCTGTGTGTACAGCCGCTGATAGATCTCCGCGGCGGTGGGATGCAGCTTCAGCATGGAGCAGCTCTCGGCCACCAGGCTCAGCACTTCGGCGGGGATGCGGGGGCTCAGGAGGTCCTGGTTGTCCTGAAAAAGCCGCAGCGCCCGGGCGTGATCCTGGCTTGCATGGGATTCCCGGATGAAATCCAGCAGCACCTGCACCTTGAGGTCAATCAGCTCCTCCCGGGCCTTGGGCGTGCCATTGCCGGCCAGACCAGTTTCGATCCACTCCAGGGCCCGGGCGTAATGTTTGCGCCCCCGTTCCCAGGACGCTACCTTGAAGGTCAGAAACTCTCCCAGGGGACCTGTCAGGGAGTGTTGGGAAAGCTCCTCGTAAATGGCGGAGGCGGCCACCTGGTTGGGAGGATTCTGCCTTTCGAAATACTCCGCTCTGCGGATCTTGGAGATGATCCACCCCTCGGTTTCCGGAAAATGCTTGTCCAGGTAAACGTAGATCTTCTTGGCCAGATCCTGATCCCGCGTGTACATGAGACTCTCCCCGATCTTGGCCAGCAGGAGGTCCTTGCCGGGAGCGTCCCGTTCAATGTTGAGATACCACATCAGGTAAGCGGCGCTTTTGTCGTACTCCTGGTTGATGAAGTAGCATTCGCCCAGGACCCTCAACACGTCGGGTCGGGCGATGTGGCCCGAAGGATCCTCCTCCTGGGACTTCACCAGGACGACCTGGGCCTCCCGGTGAGCCCCGAGGTGATAGAGTCCCTTTCCCAGGTAGTAGCTCGCCTCGGCGACGAGGGGCTTCTCCAGGGGGCTGGTGAGGGCCGTGCGCAGGGCCTGGATGGATTCGATGAAGGCTCCCCTCTTGGACAAAGCCTCCCCCAGGCGCATCCAGGCGAGAGGCGCGATGGGGTGCTGGGAATGGTTGTTGAGGACCTGTTTGAAGGATTCCTCGGCTTTCTTGGAATCACCCAGGGCCAGGTGGCAAAGCCCGGTACGGAAATAGGTCTGGGCGGCCTGGGATGCCCCCGGGGAGGCTCGCAGGGCCGAACGGTACTCTTCGATGATCTGTGCGGCAACGGGTGCCAGGTTGCTGGCGTGGGCAAGGAAGAGGGCATCTCCAGGCTCGAAGGGTCCGGGCTCGGCAGGCGGATTGGCGTCGGCCCCCTCCGGGAGGGCTTCCCCTGTGGAGGTCGCGCCTTTTCCTCGATGAGGGGAGGGCTGTGGGCTGTCGGGTGGCTTTGCCTGCCCCGGTGGCAGGGGCGCGACATCCAGGACGAGATCGTAGGCCCTCAAGCCCCTGGCGGTGACCCGGTCCCGCACCGAAGACATCCCCGCCTTGGAGATGATGAGGATGGCCGTGGAGCCGTCCCGCTCCTCGATGACGATGGAAGAGACGGGGGCGGGCCACCGGGCCCGGAGCGCATCGCGGCGCAGCCTGCTCCTCAGACTGGAGAAGACGATGGGAAACCCCTGATCGGAAGGCGGTCCCACGGCGCTCGGACGGTCCCCTTCCAGCTCGAGGACCACCCTTGCGTGGCTGGCATGCTGGCCCGATCGGATCCGTTTGAGCACGGTACCCTCCGCCGTCGCATGGGCCGCCGGGATGAGGACGAGAATCCCCACCCAGGCCAGGAGGGCGGCCAGCATGAATCGGTCGAGCAGTGAAGGTGTGCTGAGACGACACAAGGGCATCGCGGGCTTTCCCGGCTTTTCCCGCCCCCGGCGCCGAGCCGGGGGGAATGGTGACTCCATGCCGGCTCCCCGGCACGGTCGAACCGGCGGCACCTATCGACATGACCTTCGGCGGCCATACCGTCGAGGGCCATCGGGCCAGGGGTAAGCAAGGCATATGCCACCGCCCGGAGTCTCGTCGCGGGAGGGTTGGTGATGTTGAAATATTGACAATCGGTTTCGGGAAGGGATGAGTCAAAACAATGGCGCACAAAATGGTGGGGTCATGCGCCACAACCTTATGCAGGATATACGATTTTCTTCTTTTTCATTTTTTCGA
>JALOPI010000075.1 GCA_025453975.1 Syntrophobacteraceae bacterium | reverse complement strand
AACCTGGATGGCAATGGCCACGTCATTGAAGCAGCAGTAGCCCCCGAAGAAGTCCCGGCCCGAGTGGTGTCCGCCGGCGCCGATGAAGGCGAAGGCATTTCGAATATCTCCCGAGGCGATCTTTTCGGCGGCCAGGACGACGCCCCCAGCGGAATGCCAGGCCGTCGAGCATAGGGGATCCTCGCTGACCCCATCCACGAGTGCGGGGGTGTGGACCTTGAGGATGAGCTCTTGGGAGATGGCGGGAGATTCGAACATCCGGTAGCGGGAATCCTCGAGGAGGAAACGGAGGGCACCGGGAAAATCCTGGAGGCGGGAGCCTTGAGTGAGATAGCTCCTGCGGCTGAAGCTCGGGTGGTAAAAGATGCCGGTGACCGATGAACGGGAAGGGTCATGATCAGCCATGGGGGATGCTCTCCTGGGCAGCAGAACGGTGAGGGAGCACAGAGCAAGGCATTGCGGCCGGCCCATGTCTAAGTTTACATAATATATCTTATCGGACGTTGTGGCTCCCCATTGAATCGCCTTCAATCTTCCCTTGATTTCCCCTTGACTTCAACCCCTCTCTTCAGTATACACCAGTTCCACAAGCGAGCGGGAATAACTCAGCGGTAGAGTGCAACCTTGCCAAGGTTGAAGTCGCGGGTTCAAATCCCGTTTCCCGCTCCAAATCGAATGCTCCAAGGGTGGCTCCAAACCACCCTTTTTTTCTCATTAAAGACTCACCCCCAACCACGCTGTCAATCTCGAATGCCATGGTGCTGGATCCCTCCAACCATCATAAAGGCGCCCTCACCAGCAAACGGCGATCCAGGAAGGACGCCCTGAGGGAGCTTCTCTCTCACTTCCATTCCAAGGACCAGGTCCTCATCACCATCGACCCCGACCCCGACGCCATCGGCTCCGCCCTGGCCGTCAAAAGGCTCCTCTGGCACCGGGTCCAGTCCGTGACCATAGGCATCATACGCCCCATCCGAAGACTCAACAACCAGACCCTGGCCCGGCTCCTCAAATTGCCCCTGGTGCAGCTCAAGCAGTGCGAGCTCCCCAGCTTCGACCGCTATGTCGTGGTGGACGGGCAGCCCCATCACAACGATTTCTTCAGGCAGTTTGCATACACGGCCGTCATCGACCATCACCCCGCCAGCAGCCCCGTCGAGGCCCCCTATGTCGACGTTCGGCCGCACTACGGAGCCACTTCCACCATCTTGTCCGAGTATCTCAAGGCCGCCGCCATCAAGCCGTCCCAGACCCTCGCCACGGCCTTGCTTTACGGAATCAAGACGGACACGCGGAGCTTCGAGCGGCACACCATCGTGGAGGACATCGAAGCCTTCCGGAGCCTTTACGACGCGGCCAACCACAATGTCCTGCGGAAGGTGGAGATATCCGATCTGTCCATCAAGGAGCTCAAGTTCTTCCACAAGGCCGTCGAGCGCAAGCATGTGGTGCGCGACCGGATCTTCGTTCATCTGGACGAGGTCACCTCCGCGGACATCCTGGTGGAGATCGCCGAGTTCTTCCTCAAGATCCACGACATCTCATGGAGCATCGTGTCAGGGATCTACGAGGAAAACCTCATCATCGTCATCCGCAACGACGGCTACCGGAAGGATGCCGGCAAGCTGGTTCGCAGGGCTTTCGGCACCATCGGCTGTGCGGGAGGCCACAGCGCCATGGCGCGAGCCGAGGTCCCCATGGAGAAGCTCGTACAGGCCGTGGGCAAGCGGTCTTCGGCCGCCATCGAGCGCTACATCCGCAAACGAATGTCGCACGCCGGATGAAGGTTTCGAATCCCGCCGCTCCCCCCGAGGGCAAAACAGTCGAAATTTTTACAGACGGCGCCTGCTCAAACAATCCGGGGCCCGGTGGCTGGGGGGCCATCCTCCGCTACAGGGAGACTGAAAAAGAGATCTCCGGTTACGTGCCCCTGACCACCAACAATCGCATGGAAATGACGGCTGTCCTGGAAGCCCTTGCCGCCCTCAAGGAGCCATGCCGTGTTCATATTCACACGGACTCCACCTATTTGAAGGACGGCATCACCCAATGGATCCGGAAGTGGAAGCGCAATGGATGGCTGACCGCTGGCAAGGAGCCTGTCAAGAACAGGGATCTTTGGGAAGCCCTCGATGCCGCCGTCCGTAAGCACACCGTGGAATGGCACTGGGTGCGGGGCCACCAGGGCCATCCCGAAAACGAGCGCTGCGACGAGCTGGCCCGGATGGCCATCCGCCATAAAGGCTCCCTGTGATCCTTTCCGACCTGTGTTGAGATTCGAGACGGTACGTCCGTCATCCCACGTCTCGATCGGCAAAGCGGTCCATGTTTTTCGATTTTTCCATTGACTCACCTGGGACGAGAGGTCTTTGGCATGGAATCGGAACAGGCTGACGGCACGGAAGAGCCCCGCGAAGTCGTTCTGTACATGCTGCACTGCGGCCTCGACGGAGCCCTTCTCCAGCAGGTCTGCGAGCAGCATGGGATCAAGGTCCACATCCACCAGTTCCCCCGCGAGGAGTTCTTCGCGTATCACATGCACGAAAGGCGCAAGGCCCCTGACCTGATCCTCATCCGGGGGCATTTCATCGGGCTCGTTCACGATCTCGACAAATCGAGACACATCCCCTATGTGGTGGTTTCGTCCAAGCTCAAGTACGGGACTGGGCAGCCGGTTTTCGTCCACGCCGAAAAGGGATACGGGGACAAGAAGGATACGCTGGCGCTCTATCATTCCCTGGCCGAGACCATTCGAGACATGGTCCGCAAGCGGAAAGCAGGTGAAAGGCCGCCCGAGGCCGCTCCCTGAAGCACGGCCGTCGCGGTCTCGAGGGGGTTGGTAAAAAGGGCTTCGGGACATGTTGAAGATCATCTACCACGAGGATTACCTCACAGACTACTTCACGTCGGCGGCGGAGAGCCCGCTTCGTGTCAAGGCGATATACAGGCGGCTCCGAGACCATTTTGAAACGGTCACGCCCGAGGCCGCCTCACCCGAAGACATCCTTCGGGTCCACACGTCGGATCATCTGGAAGGGGTTCAGAGCGAGGGGGCGGAGGTTTACCGGACGGCCCTGCTGTCATCCGGAGGGGCTCTGTGCGCTGCCCGCCTGGCCATGGAGGGCATGCCGGCCTTCGCGATCATCCGCCCGCCGGGCCACCACGCCAAGGCATCATCCTACAGCGGCTTTTGCTTTTTCAACAACATGGCGGTGGCGGTGACATCGCTGCTGGCGGCTGGAAGCATCCGACGCGTCGCCATCATCGACTTTGACATGCACCATGGGGATGGGACCGAAGCGATTTTCCGAGACCATCCCGCCGTGGACTTCATCGAGGTTCGTGCCCGAACCCGGGAGAGGTACCTGGGGCTCCTGGAGCTCAAGCTGCGGTGGCTGGGCGGTGTGGACCTCATCGCCGTCTCGGCGGGATTCGACCTGTACGTGCGCGACTGGGGCGGACTCCTCGAGACGGACGACTACCACTATCTCGGCTACCTGATCCGGCAGGCGGCGCAGAACAAGGCGGGGTGCCGCTGCTTCGCCCTCCTGGAAGGCGGTTATTTCGTGAATGATCTCGGCAAAAACGCCCTCGCCTTCTGCCTGGGACTCTCGGGGGAGCCCCCCTCGGTGCTTTGTGGCGATGACGATGACTCGGGCATCTGGCCCGAGCCCTGAGGGAAGAGGATCGCGGCGATGGGCTGCTCCCGGCTTCCGAGGCGTTGTATTTTCCGTGGCACCCTGATTTCCCGGAGACCACCCTTCTTGCGATGATCCCAAGCCCCTTGACTTTCACCTTTCATTCACCTATCTTCCCCTTGAAGCGCGAAACAGTCCCCCTGCCCTGTCCTCCGGCATCGGATGCCGCCGGCAACGGGGGGGAATGCACCTGAAGGAGGAAAGCCCGTGCCCCTGACTCCGGCCCAGCAGCGCGTCTACCAGTTCGTTCAGGACTACATGCGCATCAACGGGAGCGCCCCATCCTACGAGGAGATCCGAAAGCACCTGGGGTTCCGGTCCCTGAACGCCGTGTCCAAGCATTTGAAGCAGCTGGAGCAGCGGGGCTGCCTCCAGAGCCCCTGGAGCAACCGCAAGCGGGCCCTGGAGCTGCTCCCCCTGCGATCCGGAAGCACTTCCATCCCCTTCCTGGGGGTTGTTGCGGCGGGAGCTCCCATCGAGGCCGTCGAGATCCCGGAATCCATCGAGGTCCCCGAGAGCCTCCTCGGCAGCGGCAGCAACTTCGCCCTGCGGGTCCACGGGGATTCCATGATCGAGGAGGGTATCCGGGAAGGCGACATCCTGATCATCGCCCGGCAGCCCCGCGCCGAGAACGGCCAGACGGTGGTGGCTCTCGTGCGGGGCGAGGCGACGGTCAAGAAATTCTATCGGCAGCCGGAGGAATGGATCGAGCTTCGGCCCGCCAACAGCGCCATGGAGCCCATCCGGGTGCGTTCCGACGACGTGGAGATCGTGGGGGCGGTGGTGGGGCTGCTGCGGCATTACCGTACCAGGGCTTTGGGATGAAGGTTGGATGACAGTTCCTGGTTCCTGGCTGAAGGCCAATTCAGTTTAAAGGTGTGCGACCGGGGCCGGTTCTCCCTGCCGTGCCCCGGGTTTTCGCGCGAGAAGCTCATGAGCCGTCAAAACCCAGGAGGAGCGCCATGGTCCGCGACATCGCCCATCTGGACATCCCGGATTTTTACGCCACCCTGGAGGAGCTGCGGCGCCCGGAGCTCAGGAAGCGCCCCCTCACCCTGTCCGAGTGGGGGGCCCGGGCGGTGGTCCAGGGCGTCAATGGATTGGCCCGCGCCGAAGGGCTCCGGGAAGGGATGCCCCTCAGTCAGGCCCGACGGATGTGCCGGCGGCTGACGACTCTTCCCCCGGATCTTCGCTTTTACCGGGAGCAGCACCGGAAGGTGATCACCGAGCTGGGTCGTTTTTCGCCTCTCGTGGAAGGGACTTTTCCGGGCCGTTATTTCTTGGACCTGAGTGGGACGCGGCGCCTCTGGGGACCGGGCACCGACGCCGCCTGCCGGGTGGAGCGGCACCTGGCCGACCGGAGATCCCTGGTGGCCCGGGTGGGGCTGGGGGCCAACAAGCTGGTGAGCCAGGTGGCGGCGAGCTGCATGGGTCCGGGGGACCTGGGCTTCGTCTTTCCGGGGGGAGAGCAGTCGTTTCTGGCCCCACTCCCGGTGACGGCCCTACCAGGGGTGGGCAGCAAAACGTCCTCGAAGCTCCTGGATTTCAACATTCAACTGGTGGGACAGCTGGCGGCTCTTCCGGGGGAGGCCCTGGCGGGCGTTTTCGGAAAGACCGGCCGTCGTCTCCTCCAGCTGGCCCGCGGAGTCGACCCGTCGTCCGTCGTTCCTTTCCAGAACGTTCCCCGCCTGACCTTCACTCGCCAGCTGGACCGGGACGAGATCGACCGGGAGCGGCTGGAGTCGGAGCTCTTTCTCCAGGCCGAGGAAGTGGGCTGGGTGCTGCGCACTCACAATCGGGCTCCGGCGCGGCTCACCCTGGAGGTGCGTTATGCGGATGGCGTCACGGTCCAGAGCCGGCAGCCCCTCGCCCCCATCACCACCCACGTGGACACCCGGCTTTTCCTGGCCCTCCTGCAGGCCTGGCGGAAGCTCGTGCAGCGGCGCGTGGCCATCCGTCGCGTGGTGCTGGAGCTCACCGATTTTTCCATGCCCTTGCGCCAGATGTCGCTCTTTCCCTGGGAAGAGACGGCATCCCGGGACGATCTGCGGCTGCAGGACGCCCTGGACCGCATCCGCCAGCGATTCGGGCGCGGGGCGATCGCCTGGGGGCGGGGGATGATTTCGGGCTTTCAGGCCGGGGCGTGACCCGGCCCTACCCGTTCTGGCAATGGCACGGTGTCCTCATGAACATCGAATCCCTGGCTCCCCCGTTCATCCACCTGCACGTCCATTCGCACTATTCCATGATGCGGGGGGTGAGCTCCGTGGACGCCCTTTGCCGGGCCGCGGCGGAAAAGGGCTTCGAATCCCTTGCCCTCACGGACACCAACGGGTTTTACGGGCTGATCCACTTCCTGGAGGCGGCCCGGAAGTGCAACATCCGCCCCATCGCGGGGGTCCATCTGAGGAAGGGCCTTGAGGAGGCCGTGCTCCTGGCGAAATCGGCCAGGGGCTATGAGCTCCTTTGCGAGGTGGTGAGCCGGCGCCACCTGGAACGGGATTTTTCGCTGCTCCAGGAGAGTCTGCCCGAGGACGCTTCAGCGGATGTGGCCATGCTGAGCGCCGACGCCGGGGTCATTCAGGGGCTGCGCCCCCGGGTGGACTGCCGGGTCGAGGTGCTTCCGGGGTCTCCGGGCCGAAAAGCCCTGGGGATGGCCCGGGAGCTGGGCGTTCCCCCCGTGGCCACCAACGCCGTTCATTTCGCGCGCCCGGACGACTACGGGCTTCACCGCCTCGTGCGGGCCATCGACCTCAACGGGACCCTCACCACCCTGCCGCCGGAGGAGCTGGTCCAGCCAGGCCAGTGGCTCAAATCCCCCGCCGAGATGGCCGTCCATTTCCCCCATGCCCCCGAAGCCCTCGCCAACAGCGTCGAGCTGGCCCGACGGTGCTACACGGCGTGGGACCATTTCCGGCCGGTTTTCCCTCACTACCAGGACCAGGCCAAGGACCACTTCGCGCTGCTCCTGGAGGAGTGCCGCCGGGGCATTGCCTGGCGTTACGGCACAGCCGGCCCGGCCGTCGAGGCGCGCCTTGGGGAGGAGCTGGATCTCATCCGGTCCAAGGGCTACGTGGACTACTTCCTGGTGGTGGCGGACATCGTCCGGCGCCGGCCCATCCACTGCGGCCGGGGGAGCGGCGCGGCCAGCCTGGTGAGCTATCTTCTGGGCATCACCCACGTGGATCCCATCCGCCACCGGCTGCTCTTCGGGCGGTTCCTGAACCCCGAGCGCAGGGACCCGCCCGACATCGACGTGGATTTTCCGTGGGACGAGCGGGACGATCTTTCGGAGGAGCTGGTGCGGGACTACGGTATCGAGCGGCTGGCTTTCGTTTCGAACCACGTGGGGTTTGCGGGGCGTGGGGCGGTGCGTGAGGTGGCCAGGGTCTTTGGGGCTCCGGCCCAGGAGATCAGGGAAGTGACTCGGCGCATGAGCCACTGGACGCACCCGGTGGAGCTCGAGAAGCGCGTGGGGCGCCACCCGAAGCTCCAGGGGCTCCCCCTGGACCCTCCCTGGCCGGAAATCCTGGAGCTGGCCTCCCGGCTGGATTCCATCCCCCGTCATTTGTCGGTCCACTGCGGCGGCATCATCCTGGCTCCGGACCGCGTGTCGCGCCACGTGCCCGTCCAGAGGAGCGCCAAGGGAGTCCGGATCATCCAGTGGGAAAAGGATCAGACGGAAACGGCGGGGCTGGTCAAGATCGACATCCTGGGCAACCGGTCCCTGGCCGTCATACGGGACGCCATCGCGGCCATCGGCAAAAACACCGGCGTGGCCATGGACTACGCCCGCCTCAACCCCCTGGACGACCCCGAAACGGTGGCGCTCATCCAGCGGGGAGACACCATGGGCGTCTTTTACGTCGAATCCCCCGCCATGCGACAGCTGCAGCAGAAAACCCAGAAGGGCGACTTTGATCACCTGGTGATCCACTCCTCCATCATCCGTCCCGCCGCCAACCGGTACATCCGGGAGTATGTGATGCGGCTGCACGGGGCTCCGTATGAGCCCATCCACCCCAGCCTGGGGGAGCTGCTTTCGGAAACTTACGGGGTGCTGGTCTACCAGGAGGACGTGATCCAGGTGGCCATGGCTCTCGCCGGGTTCTCGTGGGGGGAGGCCGACGGGCTGCGCAAGGTCATCAGCAAAAAGAGCCCCGAGCGTCTGACGAGCTACCGGCAGCGCTTCTTCGACGGCTGCGCCCGGCGGGGTGTGGAGGCTCGCGTCATCGAGACGGTCTGGGACATGTTCCTGTCCTTCGCCGGCTACTCCTTCTGCAAGCCCCACTCGGCCTCCTACGCCCTGGTGAGCTTCAAGTCCGCCTATCTCAAGGCCCACCACCCGGCCGAGTTTATGGCGGCGGTCATGAGCAACGGCGGGGGATACTACAGCGCACGGGCCTACATTTCCGAGGCACGCCGCATGGGGATCCGGGTTCTGAGGCCCGACGTCAACGAGAGCCAATGGGCCTACACGGGAAGGGAGCGGACGGTTCGCGTGGGTTTTCAGCAGCTCCAGGAGATTCAGAGGGAAACCCTCCATGCGCTCCTCGACGAGCGCGAGCGGAACGGCCCTTTCGTCTCCCTGGAGGACTTCCTGCGGCGCGTGGAGCTCCACCCGTCGGAAGCGCCGCCGCTGGTCAAAAGCGGCACCCTGGATGCCCTGGGGAAGCCGCGGCAGCTCAACCGCCCGCGGCTCCTCTGGCTCGTGGATTCCTGGGTCCATCGACGGGGGGGGCGGCTGGTGGGGGGGGGGACGAGGAAGCAGCTGGACGGTCAGACATGCGGACGCGGAGACACGGGGACGGGAAACCGAGGAGATACGCGTTATCCTGTTCGGGTTCCTCCCCTGCCCGACCTGACACCCCGGCAGGTCTGGGAACAGGAGCTGGAAGCCCTGGGATTCATCCTGTCGGTGCACCCGCTGGCCCTTTATGCCACCACCATCCAGGGGATCCCGCACCGCATCGTCCCGGCGCGGGATCTTGCCGACCACGTGGGCCGCCGCGTCCATGTCCTGGGGTGGCCCATCACACGCAAGGAGGTTGTGACCCGGGCGGGGGAATCCATGGAGTTTTTCTCCTTCGAGGATGAGACCGCCATCTACGAAACGGTTTTTTTCCCCGGGGCCTTCAAGCGCTTCTGCCAGGAGGTGGACATGGGGAGCGCCTATCTCCTCGGCGGGAAGGTCGAAAGCGAGTTTGGCACGGTCAGCCTGACCGTCGACCGGGTCGTCAAGCTCTACCCTTCAAAACCCGACAGGTCTGGGATATACGCTTGCCGTGGAGCCCTCCCGAGGTTCGAGCTTGAAGCGTCCGGGGGGGCGGAGCCCGTGCGGGGCCTCGCTCCGCACCCCGCTGACGGGGAATGGAGGGCGAAAGACCGGAGCGTCACGGAGAAGAGAGGAAGACAAACATGAAGGAAGAGCGGGAGAGCGCTTTGGACATCGAGGATCTTTATGCGATGCTGCCGGAAGTTGACTGCATTCCGGGATGCACCGAGTGCTGCCGGGAGTTTGGAATTCCCTGCCGGACCCCGGTCGAGGATGAGCGCTTCAAAGCCTATCTGAAGGAAAACGGCAGGGAATTGGGCCAGGCCGTCGGGACCACCTGTCCCTATGTGACCGAGGTCGGCTGCGGCGTCTATTCGGTCCGCCCCTTCACTTGCAGGCTGTATGGCGCTTCGGTGAGCTATCGATGCCGCTGGGGAGCCGCCCCCATCCGGCTCCTGAACGAAGACGAGGAGGAAGAGATTCTGCACCTCTACCGGTCAAATTTCTTCTGATGGGCCACCCCGCTGCTGGCCGCACTCTCCCGAGGAGCACCCCAACCACATCATTCCAGGCGGTAATGGGGCTGCTCGCCCGCCAGGCCGATCATGGCCAGGACACCGCCGCACTCCGTACAGAACAGATTGCGCACCAGACGGTGCTCACAGCTGATAACGCCGTCATCCAGAACGATCTCGCCCATGGCGATGAAGAGCGAAACCCCGCAGTTCATGCACATGCATTCGATGTCTCGGTCCATGCCCGTTCCTCTTCAGTCAACCACGGGGGAGGCATCTCGCAAGGTCGAAGCCGCCGGCCCGCGTCCCCGCTCCGATGGCCCCCGCTCCCATCTCTCCCTGTCCCGCCGCCCCAAAGGGCTCATGACATCACTCTCCCACGGCATCCTTGAGCTTCTCAACGGCTTCCACCAGGTCGGGCAGAAGATCCGGTGAAAGCGTCAATCCTTTCTTGGAGGGGTGGAATTCGCCGTCATCCGCCTTGTAATAAATCCGCAGGTCAATGTATTGCTTTCCCTTGTAGAAAGATATCGAAACCCGGATCTCTTCGAGGGGGTTCTTGGGGAAAGCGTGAACGAGCTGAGCTTCCTTGGCCATTCTGCGATTCCTTCCTCTTGGTGTTCATGGGGTCGTATCGATATATCACCCTGATCCGCGGGCGCGGCAGTCACATTTCCCAGGGACGGGGGAAGTCAGGAAGAACCCTGAGCCACGTATCCATGAAGGCATGGGCTCGGTGAGGCGCCTCACGACCGTGCATACATACTCGATGGAGCCGTCGCGTCAAGCGTTAACGAAAACCGGATCGGACTTTACAGATTCTCGTGCCCGTCCCCCAGGTCCCTCATGAGCTCCAGATCCCATCGATGGCTTCCGGGCCCGTGAGCATGGCGATGACGACATTCGCCTTTTCAGCAAGCTCCCCTGGGCTGGTCGCGACTGAAACACCCGCCTGCTCCAGCTCCCGGACCCTCGAGGCCGTGCGGTTGTGGACGATGACCTCGCGGCCGCTGCCGGCCACGTTCCGCGCCATGGCCAGTCCCATGATTCCCAACCCCAGAAAGCCGATCCTCCTGTCCACGCATCACTCCAAACCATGGCTGAATGTTATGGTATCCATGTGATCGCCCCCCCATGTCCTGCTCTGCCTTGTAAACTATTATCGACCCTCGGGAGGTGTCAACCTTCCATCGATGACCTTCGGATGACCCTCATTGGAAGCTCGATGAGCGTCCTCGTATCGGCGCCGAGCTTCCCTGCCCGCCCGTTGTGCCATGTTTGGCCCCTTGTCCGGGGGGCGGCAATCTTTTATACGTCAAGGGACCCCAAGGATGCCCGCACTCCGCGGCCGACAGCCTGGAGACCATGGGACGTGGCGGCGCCACCGGCATACAGTGCGGTATGGAAACATGGCGAGGGACCGTCGAGCTTCGACTGCGCCGGCTCACTGCGAATGAGAGAGTGATCGTTCATGGAAACGAGAATCAAAACCCTGGGAATCTTGCATGCCGCCCATTTCACGGCGCAGCTCGACACGGTGCGCTTGAGAACGGGCAGACTCACGGAGCGGATCAAGGTCGACCACCCCGAAGCGGCTGCCGTCGTGCCTTTTCTGGATTCAGAGCACATCCTCATGGTGCGGCAGTGGAGATACGCCATCGAGCGCGAGACCCTGGAGATTCCCGCCGGAAAGGCGGACCCGGGGGAGGAGGTCCTGATCTGCGCCAACCGCGAGCTCCAGGAGGAGACCGGTTATCGTGCCGAGCGATTTCTGGAGCTTTTCAGATATTTTCCGGCCATCGGTTACTCCAACGAGGTCATCCGCATCTACGCGGCATCGGGACTTGCCCGGATCGAGGCCCGCCAGGACGAGGACGAGATCTCGAAAGTCGAGGTGCTGCCCATTCAGCGCGTGTACGACCTGATGGTGGATGGCACCATCCGGGACGGCAAAACCGTGATCGGTCTCTCCATGTTCAGGACTTTGCGGGAGCGGGGGCAGATCCCGGGCGACTTCTTCTCCTGAGGGGGACCGACGAGACTGGCTTCAAGCTTCAGGCTTCGAGCCGCGGGTTTCCTGCCGAGCCCGCAGCCTGATGGAAGACCTCTTCATCGGCGGCGTGCCACCGGAGCCATGAGATGGAGGGAGAAGGGGTACGGACTGGAGAGCGGCGGCTGTCATGGAAAAAGTGCCCATCACACGCCAAGGCTATCATCGATTGGTGCGGGAGCTGACTCACCTGCGCCGGGTCATTCGCCCGTGCGTCATCGAGGAGCTTCGAGAGGCCCGCGCTTTCGGTGTCAAGACCGACAATCAGCAGTATCTCATCGCCCGCGAACGGCACGTGGTGCTTCAACGGAAGATCTGTGAGCTGGAGCGCATGATTTCCGAGTGCGAGGTCTTCGTGGGAAGGAAGTTCCTGCGAAAACGGGTCGGTTTCGGCGTGATGATCCTCCTCCTGAATATCGACAGCGGGCTGGAATCCAGATACGAGATGGTGGGCCCTTACGAGTCCGACGTCTCCAGGGGAAGGCTGTCGGTGAGCTCACCCGTGGGGCGCTGCCTCATGGGATGCGGCGAGGGAGAGGAGGTCACCGTCCATACCCCCTCGGGCATCCGCATCTACCGGATCCTCGCCATCGATCCTTGAAACAGGGCGTGCGGGCTCGAGCCCGCCGCCGCCCATGACAGCGATGTCCCGCCCCCTTTTCGCCCCTGCCCTTTCGCCGCCCTGCCCAGGGCTCGCCATGAGCCTTACCCCTCCTGGGGGATACTTTTCATGGGGATGGGAAGCCCGACCGACCATGGCAGTGGCCCGGCGGCGGACTGAGCACTTTCGGGTCAGAGTCGGCTGAGCATCAGGCTCCCCACCTGGGCGGTTCGGTATCGGCAGGCTTCCAGCAGAACATGGTGGAGCACCTCTTGAGGGGGAGGAGCCGTATCGGCGGCGATCACCGTGTGGGGAGGGGCCTCCGTCACGGCCTCGAATTCCTGGAGCATTCGTGGAAGATGCTGGAGCCTCGCGTCGGAGGCCCCCCCCCTGCCCTCGCGCTCCCTGAGCCGATCCAGCAGGACAGCCTCGTCGCATGAGCACCAGACCAGAAGAAGATTCGTGTCCAGATCGTCCGCCAGCAGCCGTGCCTCGTCCCGCCACCTTGCCCGGGAGAAGGAGCCGTCCAGAATCACGGATCGCCCGTGCTTGAGCTCCTCCATGGCCAGGGAGAGCATGCGGGCGTAAACCCGGTTTCGGCGCTCTCTCCTGTAGATGCCGGTGTCGTAGGCCGTTACCCGCTCCTCATGGGGATCCAGACCCTCCAGCTCCTTGCGGATCCGGTCCGTCTGGAGCACGGTCACGGAGAGGGCGGCACCGATTCCCTCGGCCAGGAGCGATTTACCCGAGGCCGGGAGACCGCAGCACACCCAGAGGGTGGGTCGACTGAACTGGATGGCGTAGCGGTAAGCCTGATCCAGGTACTGGAGGGCGTGTATCCGCAAAGATGATCGCTCCTTCGCATCCTCCACCTCCCCATATTGAAGGCAGGCCACCTTCAGCTTCACGATGGAGCGGTAGGCCGCATAAAAGTCCAGCAGCCCATGGAGCGAGAAATCCCGGGCCACCCTCGCGTAGGCCGCCAGAACGAGAAGACTGAGATCCAGCCGTCCCAGGTGCTCAAAATCCATGTGCAGGAACGCGAGATCCAGAGCCGCATCGCCGTAGCGAAACCGGTCGTTGAACTCGATGCAGTCGATGATCTGGATGCTGCCATCTTCCTCGAGATAAATGTGGTCAGTGCGCAGATCGCCGTGTCCGTCGCGGAT
>JALOPI010000039.1 GCA_025453975.1 Syntrophobacteraceae bacterium | reverse complement strand
AGCAGGCGGCCACGGTCGTCCTTCACCCGGCCCGGTCCCGCGGCGTGGAAGCCGAGGGTGCCGAGCCTTCCCGTCCAGCGGTACCCCAGGAAAGGGAGGTGCGGCAGCCGCTCCCCGGAGCGGATCCGGACGCCCCCGGAGCGACCCCCGTCCCCGACGGCAGCCCCCATGCGCCGGGGGAGGATTTCCTCGCCGGTCTCGCCCGCCATTCCCCCCATCTGGATCGGCTGCGGCGGGAGCGCCGGCGGAGCCTCGGAGAGATGGATGCCCTCAAGGCCGAGAAACGGTGGGAGGATATCCTGGCTCTCTTCCACCCCGTGGAGGAAAAGGCCCCCGACCTCGATGCCGTGGGCCTGGCCCACGCCCTGAGGGCCGAGATCGCCTTCGCCCTGGGCCATCTCGGGCGCCACGCCGAAGCCATCGCTCTCTACACGGCCTGCGTCGAGGCCGAGCCCAACAACTTCCATTTCCACTCCGGGCTGGCCTACACGGCCTACGACAGCCTCTACGCCGCCCGGAGCCGCACGGTGACCCTCCACCCCGCCGAGCGCCGGTCGCGCATCGATCTGGCCCACCGCCATTTCGCCGCGGCCCAGACCCTGCGTCCCGATGGAGTCACCAATTTCTATCGCCAGGGCATGCTCTACAAGCAGATCCAGGGAAAGCGCGACCAGGGGCTCCCCCTTTTCGAGACCGCCGTCCGCAACTGGCGGGCCCGTTCGGACCAGGAGAAGCAGGCGCGCCACCAGGAGCGAAAGAACTACGTGAAGTCCCTCTACCAGCTGGCCTCGTGCCTCCTGGACGCGGGGCAGGCGAGGCGTGCCCTGGAGCACCTGGAGTCCTGCATCCGGGAGGATGCGGCGTCCCCTCACCTCTCGGACCTGCACAAGCACTTCGCCCTGGGGAAGATCCATTTCGCCCTGGGGGACTACCCGGCGGCGCGGCGGGCCCTCGAAGCCGCCGCGGCCCGGGCCGAGCCGTCGGAGGACGACTACGTCTTCGAGCTCCTGGCCCGGGCTCACCTGGCCCTGAACGAGATCGACCGGGCTCGCCAGGTCGTGAGCCGCGTTCCCCCGAACCGCAGGCGCCCCTATTACCGGTGGACCGAGGCCGACGTGGTGGCGGCGTCGGGGGACGTGGACCAGGCCTGCCGCATCCTCCGGGAGGCGGCGGACCGGGACCGGCGGGGCAGTCACAAGGCCCTGGCGCGCCTCGCCCAGCTGGAATTCCGGCGGCGCCGCTACGGGGAGAGCCTCTCGGCCGCCCGGCGGGCCTGCGCCTTCTTCCAGGAGACGTACCAGAATCCCTTCTTCGACGGGCTCTTCTGGTCCGCCGCCGCGCTGCTGCGCCTGGGAAAGATCGACGAGGCCCGCGCGACCCTGGCCGAGCTGGAGCGTCTCCAGCCCGAGTACCCCAATCTCGGCAAGCTCGCGGGCATGATCGACGCCGCCCGCCGGACGACCCCCACCACCCCCGAGGCTCCTCTCCATGCGGCTGAAACGGGGGATCTTCCCCTTGGGGGAGTGGATCATGGTGAAGGGTGACGGGGCCGGCTGCCGCCCCACCCCGACCCTTTCCCCCGGGGGGTGGAGAAGGGGATGTGGCGCGCTCTTGAGTCAACGACACGGGGGCCGGGCCCGGCGGCATGGCGCCTCTCCCGGGGCGGGCTCATGGCGTCCCGCCGGGACCGAAGCCCCGCCGGGGCGCGCACCGGAATCCTGCTCTTTGGGCTCACCTTACCAGAAACGATGAGGCAACGGAAGATGTCCATTCATGCGCAAACCTCGATAACCGGTCAGCCGCACGTCCAGGATTCGTCCATCCTCCACCGGCTGGAGCGGCTCCTGGCGCGGGACCCCGATGCCCGGCTCCCCCGGGACCTCCTGGGCCGGGAGCGCCTCTGGAAAAAACTGTCCCCCGCCGACGCCCAGCGCTGGGCCGTCCTGGCCCAGGCCGCCGGGCTCATGGACCTGAGCCTCCAGGTGCTGAGCTGGATCAACGCCACCCAGCCCGACCACGGGCCGGCCTGGCGGGCCCGCCTGGATCTCCTCCAGACCCTGGGCCGCTCGAGCGAAGCCCGGGACCTGGCGGCGCGCCATGCCGACCGGCTGGGCCCGGGCGCGTCCGCGGCGGTGACGGCCGCGGATGGTGGAAGGCGCGAACCCGGCCCGGGCGCCGGGTCACGGACCGATGCCCCGGAGCCCGGGTCCGCCCCCGGGACCAGCCGGCGCGACGCGGACATCGACGCCCCCTTCCACGCCATGCGGCGGGAGGAGGAGCTGCTGGCGCGGTTCCTCCAGCTCTTCCAGGGGCGCGAGGACTGCTTCGCCCGCCAGTGGGCCGACCGGAAAGCGGGTACCCGGGGCTATGTGCCCGTGAGGCGGCCCATGACGGCGGCCGACGTCCGGGATCACGTTCGAGGGCTTCGGACCTACGGGATCTACATCCTCCAGCAGGACAGCCGGGTGCGCCTGGCCGTGGTGGACGCGGACCTGGCGGCGCGCCTCCGCGGCGGGTCCCTGAGCGCGGCGGACCGGGACCTGGCGCGGCGGGAGAAGAGCTACCTCCTGGAGCGGCTGCCCGAGTCGGCCCGGCGGGCGGGACTCCCCTGCCTGGTGGAATTCAGCGGGGGCAAGGGGTTTCACTTCTGGTTCTTCCTGGCGGGCCCCGTCCCGGCGGCCTCGGCCCGCCAGGCCCTCCAGCGGCTGACCCGGCCCCTGGAGCCCGACCTTTCGTGCTTCACCCTGGAGGTCTTCCCCAAGCAGGATCAGCTGGCGGGCAAGGGGCTCGGCAACCTGGTGAAGCTGCCCCTGGGCCTTCACCGGGGAACGGGCAAGCGGTCGTTCCTGGTGGACGTGGCGGATCGCTCCGTCGACGCCCAGCTCGCGGCCCTGGAAAAGGTGGAGGTCATCCCCCCGGAGCGGGTCACGGCCCCGGACGCCCCGGTCCACAAGGGCCGCGTCGTGCCCCACCCGAGCGTCAGGTCGTGGGCCGAGCCCTTCCCGGAGCTGGGTCTCCTGGCCGGGGCCTGCGCCGCCCTGGGTCAGATCCTGGCCGGCTGCCACCGGTCGCGGGAGCTTTCGGTGCGGGAGGAGAAGATCCTCCTGGGGACCCTGGGCTTCCTGCCCCGGGGGCGGGCCATCCTCCACCGGGTGCTCCAGGCCCTTCCCGATTACAGCCCGCACCTCGTGGACTACAAGCTCTCGCGCCTCCGGGGGACCCCCCTGGGATGCCGGAGGATCCACAGCCTCCTCAACCTGACCCGGGACCCCTGCTCCCTGCCGGACCGGGGCGGCTACGCCCACCCCCTCCTCCACTGGCCCCAATGGTCCGACGACATGGGCTCCCCCCGTGCCGAGCGCATGGAGAGCCTGGAGGACGCCCTGGAGAATCTGAGGGTGGCCATCGGAACGGTCCAGCGGTTCCTCGGGACGGGTGGGCGGCGTGCCTCGACCTGACGCCCGAGGGCCGGCCCCACGGGCCGGAGCCGATCCGCGTCCGCCGGGGGCAGGCGGCATGAGCCATTCCCCAGCAGGCTCCGAAACCCTGGAGAGCATGACATGGAACGCTTCTACGTCCTGGAGCCTCAAACGCAGCTCCGCAAGTCCGGCAGCTCCCTCCTGGTCATGAGGGGCCGGGAGACGGTGGCCGAGGTCCCCCTGGAGGGACTCGAGCAGCTGACCCTCATGGGCTACACCTCCCTGACCGGGGCCGTCCTGGACTCCCTCATCCAGAACCGCGTCGAGACGGTGCTGGTCACCCCCCGGGGCCGCTTCCGGGCCCGCCTTCTGGTGGATGAGCACAAGCACGTCCAGCGTCGGCAGGCCCAGTACCTGCGTCTCGCCGACCCAGCCACGGTCCTGGAGTCGGCCCGGGCCATCGTTGGGGGCAAGCTCCGCAACGGGGCGCGCTTCCTGGCCCTTCGCGGCGCCGACTACGGGGACCCGGAGCTGGGCGTGGCGGCCGCCCGCATCAAGGGGCTCGCCCGCATGCTGGACACCGTCCCGGATCTGGATGCCGTTCGGGGCGTGGAGGGGCAGGGGGCCCATCTCTACTTCCGGGCCTTTCCCAGGCTCATCCGGGTGGAGGGATTCCCCTTCGGGGGGCGCAGCCGGAGGCCGCCCCTGGACCCCATCAACGCGCTCCTCTCCTTCGTGTACACCCTCCTCACCCTGGAGGTCCTGACGGCCGTCAAGATCGTGGGGCTGGATCCTTATCTCGGGAGCCTGCACGACGTGGACTACGGCCGGCCGTCCCTGGCCTGCGACCTGGTGGAGGAGTGGAGGACCTTCCTGGGGGACCGGCTGGTGCTCTCCCTCGTCAACCGCCGCATCATCGGGCCGGAGGACTTCGTGATCCGCGGCGTCGAGAGCACCGACGCCGTGGACGAGGAGGACCTCAAGAGCCGGCGGCCCGTGGAGATGAAGCCCAAGACCTGCCGGGCCCTCATCCAGAGCTACGAGAAATGGATGGCCGGCCGGGCCCCCGTCCCGGGCCGTGGCCGGAAAACGGACTTCCGGGGGCTCATCCGCCACCAGGTGAGGCATTACCTGAGCTTCCTCCAGGGTGAGGCGGACCGCTACGAGCCCTACCGCTGGTCCCAATCGTTCTGAGGGCATGCCGCCCGGTCGAAAGGTCGACGCCCGTGTTTTACCTGGTCTGTTTCGACATCAGCGATGACAAGGCGCGCTACCGCGCCGTTAAGGTGCTCAAGGGGTACGGCTACCGGGTCCAGAAATCCGTATTCGAGTGTCCGGATCTGACGGAGAAAAGATTCCTGAAGCTCAAGGACCGACTGGAGAGGCTCATCGACCAGGTGACCGACAGCGTGCGCTACTATCGCCAATGCCGGGGATGTCTGGCCGAGCTGGAGATCTCGGGGGTGGGGGAGGCACCCAGGACGGAGGATTTCGGAGCCGTTTGAGGTACTTGCCGGGGGTGTGATGCCTTGGCCCCCCGGCTGGACGTCCCCGGTTTTTGTGAAGTGAAGGATTTCCATGAGTTGAGTATGAAAAGACAGGGATTTGACGCCTTCCTTGGAGTTGCCCCTCATTCAGGGGGGATATCCCCGGTTTGGGGGCTGCAGGCCCTTGTGTGACGCGGCCTTCTGGGGTAAGAGTCAGAAACACCGCCCCGCTTCGAGGGGATTGAGACTCATGGGCGGGATGGTGGAGTGGTAGAACTCCAGGAGTCAGAAACACCGCCCCGCTTCGAGGGGATTGAGACGCAACGGGCGCAGGTCGTAGGCGTCTTCCTCCTCATGGTCAGAAACACCGCCCCGCTTCGAGGGGATTGAGACCTGCTCCTGAGACCAAGACCTGCCATCAAATCGATAGTCAGAAACACCGTCCCGCTTCGAGGGGATTGAGACATGTTGCTTGCATCCTCCCGCCCGTAGTCTGAGCAGCCCAACCCTCTTGCATGGGTTTGGCGGAACTGTTATTTTGCCGGTGACATGTTACTGCTCATGGGGGAGACGAATGGCACTGAGTACATCGGAAAAGACTGCGAAATACCGGGAGAAATTGCGTGCACAAGGACTCAGGCCTATTCAGATCTGGGTGCCGGATACTCGTTCCAAGTCACTGGCAGAAGAGGTCAGGAGACAGTCCTTGAGGGTCAGTAAGAAAGATGATTCAGATGGGATGGATGAGCTCGATTTGGCCGCTGCTCAGACCGAGGACTGGGAATGGTGAAACGCGGGGATGTAATTATCGCGGTCTTCTCGGGTGACTACGGTAAACCCAGGCCTGCCCTGATCGTTCAGACCGATCTGGCCAACTCTACGCACAGCAGCCTGGTTCTCTGTCCCATCACAAGTCATTTGGAGGATGCACCTTTATTCCGCCTTGAAGTCACACCCTCTCCTGAGAACAGCCTGGAAAAGCCTTGCCAGATCATGGTGGACAAGATCACAACGGTTCGAAAGGACAAGGTGCGGCAGGTTATTGGCAGGTTGGACGAGGACACGATGATCCGAGTCAACCGCTCGCTCGCGCTTTGGCTCGGGCTGGGGTAGGGCTCTTCTCCCCAGTTTGCCCGTTTCTCATATCCAAATCGTTCTCGCTGTGCTGCTGAGGCCTGCCGGCGCTTCCTGGATGGCCAGAAGGTCAACGTTTCTCGTGCTCGTCTCCGAAAATACCCGGTTTTGAGAGTATTTCGCAATCTGAGAGCGATGGCTCCGAGATCAATCCTCATGCAGGGAAATATTCCCAGGTCGGAAACACCGCCCCGCTTCCAGGGGATGGGGACGCACGGCCTGGGAAACATGGGGAATCCTGGCCTTGAGGCCGGGCGCGCCAGTCCTTAATTTTCAGGGGCGATGGAAACTGACGTCCGGTGGACCGGGGTGCGGGATCATCCGCGCCGCGCCGCCAGTTCCAAGGATTCTCGGAAGCGAGGCGAAAGCCATGCGGCGTGCCGTGGAGATTCTCACCGCTTCGGCTTTGGGAATGGGGATCATGCTCTCCCCCGAGGCCCTGGCAGCCCTCGGGCGCGCGGCGGGTGGACTGGGAATCTGGATCCCGGCGGCGATTCTGGGGGCGACGCTCCTCCACGGCGCGGTCCTTCGGGCCTATGCCGAGGGTCTGGGGCGTCATTCGCCGGAGGGGCTCGAGGGGATGGTTGTCGGGGGGAGCTTCGGGAGAGCCTTGAGTGTGGCTCTTTTCCTCTGCGCCCGGCTGCTCCTGGCCGTCGTTCTCTCCACGGCGGTCCTGGCCACGGCGGGGTTCGTCTTCAACGAGGTCTTCGTCGTCTGGTTCCCCAATTTCGCCCTGGCGGGACTGCTCCTGGCGGGGATCCTGATCCTCAACCTCGTCTCCCCGACCCTGGCGGCCAGGCTGCAACCGGTCCTGGCTGCGGCGGTCCTCCTGGCCCTGGCGGTGCTGGGCGTGGCGGGCCTGACCCGGGGCCCCTGGGAAGGCGTCCCGGGGAGCGGGTCCGGCGCCCCCCTGGGGAGCGGGTCCGGCGCCCCCCTGGACCTTCACCATGTCCTGGCCCCCGTCATGATCCTCGTCGGTCATGACCTGGCCCGCCTGGGATTCCAGGGCCAAAGCCCGGCTCCCGCCGACGGGGGAAAGGCAGCCATGGGCACGGCCCTCCTGGCGCCCGCCGTCGTCCTGGGCCTGTGGGCCTGGGTGTCGACCCTGGTGGCCCCCGGGGACCGCCTGGCGGAGAGCACCATCCCCCACATGATCGCGGCCAGGGCCGTCGCGGGAGAGTGGGGCCGGGTGGTCATGGGCGCCGCCGTCCTGTGCGGGGCGGCCTCCGTGGTCAACGGTTTCTTCATCGCGATGCCCCGCCTCGCCGCTGGGATGGCGTCCGCCGTCTGCTCTCCGCCGTCCCCCTCCCGGATCGCGGGGTGGCGCGTGGCCGTCCTCCTGGCCCTGGGGCTGGCCGTGGCCGGGATGCTCCTCCTCGGACTGGCGGGGAGCCCCGCCATCGAGGTCTGGCTGCGGGCCGGCCTGCTTTTCTGGGCCCTCGGCTACATCCCGGTCCTGGCCGCGGCCCCGTGGACGGCGCCTCGCCGCCCTGCGCTCTCCGGCGCGGCCTCGCGGGGGAGGATCTTATGGATGAGGGCGGGGGCCGTGGCGATTCTCTCCACGAGTATTATCATGCTGATAGTGTCGGACCATGAGCGGCAGGCTCTGGCGGTGTTCATGGCAGGCTGCGCCGCGGTCTGTGGCGTCGTGGCGGGCCTTCTGGCCCGCGGGGTCCGCCCGAAGCGGGAATGAAGCCATGGGAGGCGTCTTCCGGGGCTCCGCTTCCATTCAAGGTGACGTTTGACGAAGAAGGAGGCCGACGATGAGAAAACTCAAAATGCCGGTGGCTGCGCTGGTGATCCTGGGCCTGGTGGTCATGGCGCCGAGCTTCGGCGCGGTGGTGGCCGCCAAGGAGATCCCCAGGATCAGCATCGACGATCTCAAGGGGATGCTCGATTCCAAGGACATGATCCTCATCGACGTTCGGTCGGGCAAGGACTGGTCTTCCAGTGAGCTGAAGATCAAGGGCGCCGTGAGGGAGGATCCCAAGGCTTTCGATTCCTGGGCCGGCAAGTATGCGAAGGACAAAAAGATCATCCTCTACTGTGCCTGACCCAACGAGGGAACCAGCGCCAGTTTGGCGCAGAAGCTCATGGACAGTGGCTACGACAAGGTCTTCGCCCTCAAGGGCGGATGGCACGAGTGGCATCGAGCCAAGTACCCGGTGGAGAACAAGTGAGCACCGCGACGGTGCGATTTGCCCCCATGGATGCCGGCTCCAGGGACTCCACGCCGCGGCTCCATGGGGTGCTCCTCCAGGAGCCTTTCCGGAAATGACTCATCCTGCCCCGGAGCGGGCGGGTGTGAGCCCCGCGCGCTCCGGCTCCTCCCTGCCGGCCCCCATTCCCAAACAGACTCGATGAGACCTGCCTATTCTCCCCCTCCACCGTATTTGTCCAGGTAGCCCCTGGGGGTGACCATGCGGCCGTCCCAGACGTAGGTGCGGCTGTTCCCCACGATGAGGATGGACTGCATGTCCACCTCCTCCAGGGGAAGGCCGGCGAGGGTGGTGAGATGGGTCCATTGCCCATCGCGCATGGCGCGGCGGACGATGGCGACGGGGGTTTCGGCGCTTCGGTGGCGGGAGAGGATCCGGCGGGCCTCCTCCAGGAGGTGCGGGCGGGTCTTGCTCCGGGGGTTGTAGATGGCGAGAACGAAGTCCGCCTCGGCGGCGGCGGCGAGCCTTTTTGCGATGACCTCCCAGGGGGTCAGGTGGTCGCTCAGGCTCACGGCGGCGAAGTCGTGCATGAGGGGGGCGCCCACCAGGGAGGATGCGGCGTTGAACGCGGGAATGCCCGGGATCACCTCGACGGTGAGGTCCGCGGGACCTTCCTCATGGGGCTCGACCGCCGCGCCGCCGCTCCCGGGGGAGTCCTCCCGAGGGGCCAGTCGGAGCCCCCGCTGGCGGCACAGGTCGTAAACCAGCCCGGCCATGCCGTAAATCCCGGCATCCCCGCTCGACACCAGGGCCACTTCCCGTCCCGCCACGGCATGGTCGATGGCGGCGCCGCAACGCTCGATCTCCCGGCGCATGCCGCTGGAGAGCTGTTCCTTGTCCCGGATCAGGTCCGCCACCAGGTCGAGATAGACCTTGTAGCCCACGACGACCTCGGCGCGCAGGAGCGCCTCCCGGGCCGCCGGCGCCAGGTAGCGCTCGTGGCCCGGCCCGATGCTCACGACGGATAGTCGGCCCGCACCACGGCCAGGGTCACGTTGCTTGTCTTCCGCTTGGGGACGATGAGCACCCCCTTCCGGGCGCTCAGGAGCGCGGTGGCTTCGCATACACTATGGACTCCCACGTGGTGTTTGACTCGATCGGAGGGGTTGGGCACGGGCACGCCCTCCACCTGGATCCGAGGGTAGAAGTAGACGGGGCGCCGGAGATGGGCCGCCGCCTCCAGGATGCCCCGCTCGTCGGCCTTGAGATCCAGGCTGGCCAGGTTCCGTATGGCCGTCGTCGCCAGCTTTTTCTCCTCGAGCACGGATTGAATGAGATCCAGGATCTCCTCGGCCGGCGTGTGCCGGTTGCACCCGACGCCCACCACCAGGTTCCTGGGCCTGAGGATCAGGCACGACCAGTCACGGGGCGCCATCCGCTCCGAGACCCAGACGCACGGAACGCGGGGCGGGCCGATGGAGGCCAGGGGCTCCTGGATCCAGGTGATCCCGCGAGCCCGCGACAGGTGGGGCTTCAGGATGAGATGGGGATCGAAAGCCATGAGAGGCTCGTCTTCCAGGATGGCCCGGGAGACGTTCTTGAGCTGGGCCAGGTTCTCGATGTCGAGGCCCAGCTTCTGGGCGATCAGATCGACGGCCGGCTTCCCCTGGATGTCGGACGCCGTGGTGATCACCGCCTGCCCCCCCGTGATGGCGGCCACCTTGCGGGCCAGCTCGTTGGCCCCGCCCATGTGGCCCGAAACCAGGCTGATGGAGTATCTTCCCCGCTCGTCCAGAACCACCACCCCCGGATCCACCGTCTTGAGGCGCATGAGGGGGCCGATCTGGCGGACCACGATGCCCGTCGCCATGATGCAGACGAGGCCCCGGTACTCCACCCAGAGCTTGGGGATGACGGAGCGGATCCGGTCGAATCCCCTGGCGCCCATGGCCAGGGCGAACTGGTGACGCTGGGGCACGAAGCACGCACTCCCCGGCATCCTGGACTGGATGCGCAGGGCCAGATCCACCCCCGTCCGCGTCAGGGCGACGATGGCGACGGACGACTCAGGTATCGGCACTCCCATTGCGGAATCCATGGCTGAAGGTCTCGTCGTAGAGCCTGGAGCGGGTCTTGCGGTCCCGGTCCCGGGCGCCCAGCACGTCTCCGATCATGATGATGGCCTGCCGCCGGATGCCCGATGCCCGCACCTGGCCGGCGATGCTCTCCAGGGTGCCCCGCACGATCACCTGGTCGGGCCAGCCCACGCGGTAGGCCACGACCACCGGCGTGTGGGGCGGGTAGCCGGCGGAGAGGCGGCTGACCACTTCCTCCATGCGCTGCACGCTCAGGTACACGGCCAGGGTGGCGCCGTGGGAAGCCAGGGATTCCAGGGATTCGGCCTCGGGCACGGGGGTGCGGCCGGCCATGCGGGTGAGGATCAGGGTCTGGGAGATGTCGGGGAGGGTGAGCTCCTGCCGGAGAGCCGCGGCGGTGGCGAACACCGCCGACACGCCGGGCACCACCTCGCAGGGGATGGCGTCCCTGTCCAGGAGATCCATCTGCTCCTGGATGGCCCCGTAAAGGCTGGGGTCTCCCGTGTGGAGCCGGACCACCCGCATTCCGGCGGCATACCCGTCCCGCAGGAGCCGGTGCGTCTCCTCCAGGGCCAGGCCGGCGCTGTCGTGCACCTCGGCCCCCGGCTTCCGGCCTTCCAGCAGCGCCACGGGAACCAGGGAGCCCGCGTAGACGATGCGGTCCGCCTCCCGGAGGAGCCGGCTGCCCTTCACCGTGATCAGCTCGGGATCGCCGGGGCCGGCTCCCACAAAGCTCACGGGAAATCGATGGACACTCATGATCTCTCTTTCCTTGGCGGGTCGTCAGGTGGAGCGGCCGTGACCAGGAACACGGGATTGAGCGCTTCGAAGCGCACCGAGCCCCCGATGGGAACGGATCGGTTGACCTGGAGCTGCGCCACCTCGACCTTCCATCCACGGGCCAGCCAGAATGCGCGCCCCTCCTGGAAGGTATCCAGGGTGACGGCGGTCTGGACCACCCTCCCTCCGGGGCGGAGCCTGGCGGCCACGTGCTGGAGGATGCTCCCGAGATCGCCGCCGCTCCCGCCGATGAAGACCCGGTCGGGGTCGGGAAGGCCGGGGATGAGCTCCGCCGCGCTTCCCCACAGGGCTTCGACGGATCCTCGGCCAAACCTGCGGGCATTTATCAACAATTGCCGGTATCGGTCCACATTTTTTTCCAGGGCGAAGACCTGCCGGAGGGGGGCCACGCGGGAGGCCTCGATGGAGACGGACCCGCTCCCCGCGCCGATATCCCACAGGACGAGCCCCGCCCGGAGCCGCAGGTGGGCGAGGACCGCCGCCCGAATCTCGAGCTTGGTGATGAGCCCCGCCTGGTGGGCCAGGGCCGACTCCTGGATCCCCAGGACCGGCTCGTCATCGGGAGCGGGACCCATGAGGGGGCCGGGGGCTTCGGGGCCGGGCCCGGCGCCGGGGAGCACCAGGCAGAGGTTGAGGGCCGAGAAGCGGCCGTCCAGGGCTTCCCGGGGCGTGAGCTCCCGGACCCGCTCCGTCGCGAGCCCCAGGTCCTCGCCCACCAGGAGCCGGTGGTGAGGGAGCCCTTCATCGACGAGGCGGCGGGCGATCCAGGCCGGCGAATGCCGACGGTCCGTGTAAAGGGCCGCGGCCCGTCCAAGGCGGGCCGCCGACAGCCATGGGGTCTCGTCCTCCCCCCGGCCGTGGAGGCTGAAGACCTCCAGGCCATCCCAGGGAAGCCCCAGGCGGGCGCACAGCGCCTGGACCGTGGTGACGCCGGGAATCACTTTCACCCGGTCTTTTCCCAGAAATCCGATGAGCCGCCTTCCGATGCCGAAAAAAAGGGGATCCCCCGATGCCAGGACCGCCGTGCGGCTCAGGCGCGAGACGGCTTCGAGCTCCGCCAGGGACTCCTCCAGGGATTTCCCCAGAGGGACGCGCCGGCCGGGATGGGCCGGCAGGCTCTCCAGGTGGCGGTTTCCGCCCAGGAGCACCTCGGCCCGGTCGATCCAGCGGCGCGCCGCGACGCTCAAATCCTCGGGCCCCATGCCCATGCCCACCAGGAGGACCAGGGGAGGGGACCACTCCCCCGGCTCCATCGGTCTCGTTACCGCTTCGCTCATGGCCTGCTCACATCGGCCAGCAGTCGGCCGTCGTGGTTGAAAAGGAGGAGCCGGACCCTCATGGCCTGCTCCGCCATGCGCCAGGATGCCTCCGCAGCCTCCTCGGCCACGGCCCGGACGAGGTCCATGGCCTCCTCCCGGAGAAGGATCTCCAGGGCGTGCCGCGCCGTGTTGGCTTCCTCGATCTCGCGGCAGAGGGCGTCGGGATGGCTTCCCTCGCGGCAGAGGGCCGCCAGGGAGCCCAGGTCCATGCGATTCCTGTGGGCGTGGGTGTACTCGTGCCCCTGGGCCATCTTGACGGCCTTGCCGAAAAAGACGCTGTGGACGACGGAGCCGAAGCCCGCGCGTCGGGCCTCCCGAAGGGAAAAGGCGAAGAAGTCGGCGATCTGGACGAAGGCCTCGGGCGGCCAGTCCGGGAATTGCCGCTGGGCCAGGTGCTCGCTCTTGCCACCCGTGCTGAGGACCACGGTACGGCAGCCGTTGGACCGAGCCACGGAAAGCTCCGCCTGGATCGTCTCCTCGTAGGCCTCGTGGGAGAAGGGGCGCACGAGCCCCGTGGTCCCGAGGATGGATATCCCGCCCACGACCCCCAGCCTCGGGTTCAGGGTGTGCCGCGCCAGGACCTCGCCCTGGATCACCTCGATCTCCACCTCCAGGACCCATGCCGGCGCAGCGCCGCTCTCCCCGAGGCCGCCGAGGAGGATGTGGGGCGCCTGGGGCGGGCTCCAGGGCTTACGGGAATGGAGGTCGGGGGGCTCGGATCCCCCGGGTCTCCGCAGCTCGTCCCGGAGGTTCACGGTCATCATCTCCCGGGGGCCGGGGTTCACGGCGGGCTCGCCCACGGCCACCGGCAGGCCGGGCTTGGTCACCCGCCCCACGCCCCTCCCGCCCACCAGGCAGATGAGGGGATCCCCCGCGGGCCGACGGCCGTGGGCGAGCCCCGCCAGGGTCTCGCCGAAGGCGCCCGATGCCCGCCCGAGGGCTTCCCCGCCACAGGGCAGACATCGCAGGCGTGCCCGGATCTCGGCATGGTGGGTCACGTCGGGATCGTCCCCGCCGTCCTTGACGACACCCGCCCAGGTCTCCCCCTCCCCCTGCCCGCCGCCCGCGACGGCCACGGACAGGTAATAGCCGGCGGGAAGCCGAACGGCGACGGCGGCGGGACGGCGTCCGGTGAGCCACCAGCGCAGGGCCGCCCGCGCGGCCGCCACGGCGGCCGTCCCCGTGCTGAACCCCACGCGCAGCGCTTTCCGCGTCCGATGCTCCGCCGCCATCACGGAAACCGCTCGGGGTAGATGGCCCGGGCCAGCTCTTCCACCGCATCCACCGACCGGGGGCCGGGCCGCGAAACCTTGAGCTCATCCACCATGACCACCTTCCCCTCCCGAACGGAGCGGAGCCGGTTGAAATGGGGCCGCCCGCCGGGGGGAGCCGGACTCCGGTTCATGGGGCCCTCCTGCACGATGTAAACGTCCGGGTCCGCCAGGAGCAGGGCCTCCAGGTTGAACTGCACGATGCCGCGCTTGCTGGAGACGACGTTGCGGGCTCCCGCGGCTTCCAGGACACTCTGGACGATGGACCCCTCTCCGGCCGTGGTCAGGGGCTCGGCCCGGGTCTCGAAAAAAACGCTCCGGGGACGCTCCACCCGGGCCACCTGGCCGCGAACAGCCTCCAGTCGCCGGCGCAGCTCCTGGACGGCCCTGGCGGCCGGCTCCTCGTTGCCCGTGAGGGAGCCCAGGCGCAGCATGGTCTGAAAGATGTCCTCGAAGCTCCCTGGCGCGAAGACCGCCACGGGGATTCCGGCCTCCCGCAGGCGGTCCAGCTCGGGCATGGCCTCCCGGCGGCTGGCGCTCTGCACCACCAGGTCCGGCTTGAGGCCGATGATGAGCTCCACGTTGGGGCGCATGTGTGTCCCGACGGAGGGCAGACGCTCGATGCCGGGGGGGAACCGGTCGGCCTGGGTTCGGGCCGCCACCTGGGGCCCGGCCCCCACGGCATAAAGCATCTCGGCGAAGGCCCCGTAAAGGGGGATCACCCGGCGGGCCGGCTCACGCAGCTCGACGATCCCGCCCGCGTCGTCCGTCACCCGGAGAGCCGAGGCGCCGGAGGCGGCCAGCAGCAGCCACAGCCCGGCCAGGATCCAGGATCTCCGTCCGGGGGAAAGTCGAAGGAAGGGCATAGGTCCCCCAAGTCCCATAAAGTCGCATCCAAACGGCGGCAGGCCCAGGGCGATCCGCCAGCCCGCGGCCACGCCCGCCTCACGAGGGGAGAAAAGCCACCTGGAGCCGTCCCCTTCCCGGGATCTCCCGCACCACGGCCTCGGTGCGGTAAACCTCGGCCAGGACTTCCGGCGTCAGCACCTCCTCCGTAGGCCCCTGGTGGGCCACAGCGCCGTCCTTCAGGAAGATCAGGCCGCGGCAGAAGTAGGCGGCCACGTTCACATCGTGGAGAACCGCCACCACCGTCAGCCCCTCCCGCCGATTCCTCCCCTCGAGGAGCGTGAACATCTGAAGCTTGCGATGCACGTCCATGGAGGAGGTGGCCTCGTCCAGCAGCAGGATGGGGGTGGCCTGGGCCAGGGCCCGGGCCATCATCACCCGCTGCCGCTCCCCGCCGCTCACGTCGGTGATGGCCCGGGAAGCCAGGGCCAGGGTGTCCGTGGCTCCCATGGCGGCCTGCACCGCCGCTTCGTCGGCGGCATGGTCCACCCGCCAGGACCGCTGATGGGGATAGCGCCCCATGCGAACCACCTCGACGCAGGGAAAGGGGAAGCGCACGTCGGCGTCCTGGGCCACGACGGCCATGCGTCGGGCCCGCTCCCGGGGCTTGAGGGAGCCGACGGGGCTTCCCATGATCTCGGCCGTGCCGCCCCGCGGGGGCATGACCCCGCTCAGCACCCGGACCAGCGTGGTCTTCCCCGAGCCGTTGGGCCCCAGCACCCCGACGAAGTCCCCCTGGCGCACGGCGAGGGAAACCCCGTCCAGCACGGTGCGGGAGCCGTACCCGGCCCGGAGGTCGAGGGTCCGGATCACAACCGGATGTGGCTCTTGCGGTGCAGCATCAGAAAGCAAAAGAACGGTCCTCCCAGAATGGCCGTCACCACGCCCACCGGCAGCTCCTCCCCGTGGGGAAGGAGGCTCCGCGCCAGGGTGTCCGCCACCAGCACCAGCAGCCCCCCCGTCAGCATGGCCAGGGGGAGGAGGCGGCGGTGGGCGGGACCCACGGTGAGCCGGACCAGGTGCGGCACCACCAGCCCCACGAACCCGATGACGCCGCTCACCGCCACGGCGGCGCCGGTGATGAGGGATGCCGCCAGGAGGAGCCTGAAGCGCACGCGCCCGACGTCCACTCCCATCTGCTGGGCCTGGACATCCCCCAGGCTCAGGAGGTCCAGCTCCCGCGCGTGGAACAGAATCACCGCGCCCCCGATGAGGAGATACGGCAGCACCAGGGCGGCGTGGGACCAGGTCCTCCCCGAAAGGCTGCCCATGATCCAGAAAACGATGGTGGAGACCGACTCCTCGTTCAAGCTCTTGAGGAGGCTGATCCAGGCGGACAGGAAGGTCGACACGATGATGCCCGCCAGGACCAGGGTCGTGCTGTGCAGCCGCCCGTCCATCCGTCCCAGGAGGTAGACGCCGTAAAGCGCGCCCAGGGCCCCCGCGAAGGCGGCGGCCGGCAGAAGGCTCACCCCCATCCAGGTCAGACCGCCCCATCCCAGAAGGATGGCGACGGAGGCTCCGAAGGCGGCGCCGGTGGAGACCCCCAGGGTGAAGGGATCGGCCAGGGGGTTCAACAGCACGCCCTGGTAGACGCTCCCCGCCAGGGCGAGGCCGGCTCCCACCGCCACCGCCAGGACGATCCTGGCCAGCCGGACGTTCAAGGCGATGTAACGAACCGAATCATCCATCTCCCGGGAAAGGGAGGAATCGAGGGGCGACAGCCACAAGCGGGCGAGGGTGTCGTAGGAAATGTCATACGGGCCCATGCCGGAGGTGAGGAATGCCGCCCCCAGGATCAGGGCCAGGAGCGCGGTCCCCCAGACCAGTCCCTTTCCCGCCGGCGCCCTCAGATGGCCTTCTCCTCGAAGCGGAATGGCCCCGACGGCTCGGAGATCCCCACCACGCGGAGCCGGTCCCGGCACGATGGCTTCCCCGCCGGGGATGCTTGTGAAGTACTGTCGACCTCCTGTCCCTCGCGGCGGTCCACGCTCCGCGGGGAGCCGTCACGGGATTCCAGCCCCCGCCTCTTGATGAGCATGAGGGACAGGTAGTTGGGCCGCTCCATCCGGAGGAGCCTGTCGAAGTCGCGCTCGATGACCTCCCCGTCCAGTCCGCATCGGCTGATGAAACAGCAGGAATCCCGCAGCCCCGCCTCCTCCACCCCCGCCAGGATCTCGGGAAGATACTTGTAGGCCTTCATGAGCACCACGCTGTCCGAGAGGGAGATCACATCCTTGAGCCGCTCGCCTCCCTTGGCCCCCGAAATGATGGAGATGATCTCCTCTCCCTCGGCCAGGGGCTCGGCGGCGCAGGCCGCCGCCGCCTGGAAGGAGGTGATGCCGGGGATGACGGAGATTCGAGCGTCGGGGATTCGGCTTCGGACCTTGCGCATGAGATAAATGAAGGTGCTGAAGGTCATGGGGTCGCCGAGCGTCAAAAAGGCGACATCCTTCCCCTGCCGGAGGATCTCCACCACCTGCTCGCAGTTGGCCCGCCAGGCGTCCTCGAGCTTGTCCGGATTGAAGGTCATGGGAAAGGAGAGCTGGTCCACGGGGGTGCCGGCGGGGATGTGCTCCCTCACGATGTCGTGGGCCAGGCTGTAGTCGTTCTTGCTGGAAGCCGCCGCGAAAACGTGGGAGACCCGGCTCAGCGCCTTGACCGCCTTGAGGGTGAGAAGGTCCGGGTCTCCGGGGCCGACCCCGATGCCATAAAGAATGCCCAGCATGGTGTACTCCTTTCGCGACTTCGCGAAGTCGGGAGGTTCGTTACATGCGATGCCCGCCGAGGGGCGGAGCCTTCGTTTCCGCGCATCGCGGGGGCGAAGAACCTTTCCCCCAAGGCGGGCCGCGGCGCGAAGTCCTCCGGCGGAGCGAAGGATTCATCCGCCGTCCGGGGTCTCGAGGCTCAAAGCTCATGACTGAGGGCCGCCGGCGGCGCCCGTCCTCGCCCACTCCAGGAGGGCATGCAGAATGGCCACGGCCACGGTGCTGCCGCCCTTTCGCCCGAGAACGGTGATGCTCGGGGTGTCGGCCAGCCCATGGAGGGCCTCCTTGGATTCCACGGCCTGCACGAAGCCCACGGGCACCCCGATGACCAGGGCCGGGCGGGCCCCCGTCTCCTCCACGAGCCGTATGACTTCCAGCAGGGCCGTGGGCGCGTTGCCGACGGCGACGATCTGGCCGTCGATCGCTCCACCCACGTGCCGGAAGGCCGCCACGGAGCGGGTCGTTCCCAGCTCTTCGGCCCAGCGCTGGCTTTGGGGCTCGAGCACGGGCGTGACGACCCGGTTCCCGAACCACTGGAGGCGCCATGGCGATAGCCCGACCTGAATCATCCGCGTGTCCGTATAAATCACGGAGCCGGCTCGAAGGGCCTCGGCCCCCGACTCCATGGCCCGGGGATGGAAATGGATCCGGCTCGCGTAATCGGGGTCGCCCGTGGTGTGGATCACGCGCCGCACCACCGTCCAGCGGTCGCGGGGGAGCCCGTGGTCGCCCATCTCCTGGTCTATGATCCGGAAGCTCTCCCGCTCGATCTCCCGGCCGACGGCCACCAGGCCGGGCCGGTCCTCGGTGGAGAAAGGAGCCACGCTCATGGTTTCGTTTTCCTTCCCTGCGGCGGCTCCGCGGCGCGATGCCCGCATCCCGCTCGTGTCAAAAAAAAATCCCTGGGGCCTCCGGGAGGAGGCACCAAGGATTGCACCCTGTCTGACTTGATCCTTGCTCGTGGCCCGGGAAGCTCCTCGCTCCCCATGAGTCGACGGCCGCGGCCGCCACTCCTCAGAGCGGCCAGCCACCCGCGTCACTCCAGACCCCTTGGCCCCAGGCAGGTTTTCTGACTGACGGATCCTCCTACTCACCGCGCCTTCCCATCACGCCTGGAGCGCGACAGTGGCATTTCGCGGTTTTCGTCCCCGATCACAGCGGCGGGACCGCGACGGAATCGCACCGTCTTCCCTTTTGAATCCTTGCGGAAACAGATACCTGTGCCTATTCGATATCAAAGAACTGATTAACTTTTCCCGTCGTTCTGCTATCTTCCTGCAGCGCTCACCCGGCGGCGGATTCCGGGGATCGAGGCCACGGCAGTCCGGCGAGACCGCATTCCTCGACCATCGTGCCGCTTTCTACCGTATTTGCGGTGGTCCGTCAATGACCTTGCGGATGCGGACGCCGCCTGGAGTCGCCCCAATTCCTCAATGGCACGGGGACCCGCCATCGCGGCGAGGGGATTGTTGGCGATGGAGCAACAAAAGCTTTGACCGAATTCGATGGGCTGTGGTTAGATCGGCTTTGCGAGTTTTGAGGGGGGGAGTCTCCGGCTTCCGCCTCTGGGGGATACGAGGGAGGATGCTTTCATGGCGAAGTTGAAAAGTGGATTTTCCATTCTCATCGCGGTCATCATCTTGTTTGCTATGGTGACGCCTCTCACCGGTCTGCTGGTGGTGGACTTCCTGGTGGACCTGTGGTGGTTCGATTCCCTGGGCTACGCCTTCTACTTCTGGCAGCGGCTGCTCTATCGATACCTGGTCTTCGGCGGTGTCACCCTCTTTTTCTTCCTCATCTTCTTCCTCAATTTCTGGGTGGCCTCGCGGTACCTGGGAACGACGGAATCCGCCGAGCCCAAGGAGCAGGAAAAACGGCGGGCCTACAAGGAAATCCTGCAGCTGTTCCGCACGGGCTCCATGAGGGTCTACACCCCCCTTTCCCTCGTGCTGGGTGTCCTGGTGGCCTACCCGCTCTTCGAGCAGTGGGAGGCTTTTCTGCTCTACGTTTTCGGACCCGCCAAGGGGGTGGCCGATCCGGTTTACGCCAAGGACATCAGCTATTACCTGTTTTCGTTCCCGATCTTCACCCTGCTGCAGCGCCGGATCTTCATCGCCTTCTCCGGTCTTCTGGTGGGCATCCTTCTCCTGTACTACATCGAAAGGCGCCTGCTCCAGCAGCAGGAACAGCGCATGCCGTCCGGAGCCCGGGTGCATGTCAACAGTCTCGTGGCCATCGTGTTCCTCATCGAGATCTGGAATTTCGTCCTCCAGAGGTACGAGCTGCTCTATTCCGAGGCTCACGAGCCCCTCTTCAGCGGGCCCGGTTTCGCCGAGATGAACATCGTCCTCCCCCTGATCTGGGCCTGCCTGATTTCCCTGGCCGGCCTCGGCGTCTCGCTGATCACCTACGTCAATAGGCGCAAGGGATTAAAATCACTTTTGATATTCGCGCTGCTCTTCGCCCTGTGCCTGGGTGGTCGCTACTCGAGCTTCCTCCCGGCCATGACCAACGAATACATCGTGAGGCCCAACGCCATCACCCGGGAAAGCCCCTACATACAGCACAACATCGCCTCGACGCTCTCGGCCTACAGGCTGAGCGAGGTGGAGGTTCGGGAAGTCGTCCCCGAGCGGCTCCAGATGGCTTTGGACGCGCCCAAGACCGAGGGGATTTTCCGCAACATCCCCATCTGGGACGGGGAGCTTCTCACCGATGTCTTCAAGCACCTGCAGGAGCTGCGAACCTATTACGATTTCGCGCCGGTGGATGTGAGCCACTATTCCGTGAGGGGGCACAACCAGCAGGTTTACCTGGCGGCCCGGGAGCTGAAGACCACGGAGCTGCCCGAGGGGGCCCGCAACTGGATCAATCAGCACCTGATCTACACCCATGGGTACGGGCTCGTCATGGTGCCGGCGGGGCAGGGTGGGGATGAGCCCATGACCTGGTTCATCAAGGGCATCCCCCTGGAGTCGGATTTCGGATTCCAGGTCGAGCAGCCCGGCATCTACCACGGTCTGCTCGACGAGTACTGGTACGCCATCGCACCCAACGACGCCGGGGAGTTCGGGTACCCCAAGGGAGAGACCAACGTCACCGTCAACTACTCCGGTGACGGAGGCGTTCCCATCAACAGCCTCTTTCGAAAGCTCATGTTCGCTTACTATTTCAAGGACAAGGATCTCTTCTTCACCCTGAAGACCAACGAAAAGAGCAAGATGCTCTTTCGCCGCAACATCCGGGAGCGCATCGGTCTCATCACTCCCTACCTGATGCTCGACAAGGACCCGTACCTGGTGGTGACTCCCAAGCGCCTCTACTGGATCCAGGATGCCTATACCTTCTCGGATTTCTATCCCTACGCCGCCACCTATACCGTCGGGGAGCGGAAGCTCAATTACATGCGGAACTCCGTCAAAATCGTGGTGGACGCCTACGACGGCAGTGTCTCCTACTACGTTTTCGACCGTCAGGATCCCATCGTCCAGGCCTATGAGCGCATGTACCCGGGGCTGCTCAAGGATCAGAGCGCAATGCCCCCGGAGCTGAAATCCCAGGTTCGCTACCCGCAGGATTTCTTCAACACCCAGATGGAAGTGTACGCCAAGTACCAGCAGACGGACCCGGCGGTGTTCTATCAGCAGGAAGACGCCTGGGAGTTCGCCGTGGCCGCCTCCTTCCGGGTCCAGGATGTCCCCCCCGTCAAGTCGTCCTACCTGACCCAGGAGCTCATCGAGGTGGGAAGGTTCGACTTCCTCCTCCTTTCGCCCATGACGCCCAAGGGGAAATCCAACCTCCGGGCGCTGGCCGTCGCCGGGTCGGATGATCTGAGCTACGGCAAGCTGATCGTTTACAGCTTCCCCAAGGGGCAGCTCGTGTTCGGCCCCGCCCAGATCCACTCCCTCATCAACCAGGACACGCGGGTGTCGCAGCAGTTCACCCTCTGGGATCAGGTGGGGTCCCAGGTGGAGCGGGGCAAAATGATCATCCTCCCCATCGGGCGGGTGATCATCTACATTCAGCCCATCTACCTCAAGTCCTCGACGGAGCTCAAAATTCCCGAGCTGAAGCGGATCATCATGAGCGACGGGCAGTTCGTGGTCATGGAAACGAGCCTGGAGATGGCTTACGCCAAGCTGGTGGAGCGTTCGAGGGAGGAGCTGCAGAGGATCGAGCGCCGGTACGCCCCCATCGCCCCGGCTCAGCCGCCGCCAGCGTCCGAGCCGGCGCAGGAGCCGGCTCCAGCGGCCCAGGCCCCAGCCGCCGGAGTCAAAGCGGTCCCGGAGCCGCCTCGGCCCGAAGCCACGGCTCCGCTTCCGGCGCCAGCCCCGGAAGCGGCTTCGCCACAGCCGGAGTCCCAGGGCGAAAGCGCGCCCGCCCCACCCCAGGACGAGGCGCCAAAAAACTGACCTTGCCGATGAGGGGGGATCAGTCCCTGCTCCCCCCTCCGGTCCCGCCCAGCCGGTCCAGGACCTTTTCGTGGTACACCTGGTTTTCCTCAAGAACCGCTGAGACGCGCCGGGACATGTTATATTTCATGATGAGGAAGTTGAGCTTCTTCAACTGCCGGTACTTTTCCCGCTCGTCCTGGATTCCGGCGAGGAGCTCCTCGGTGGTGCGGATCTCTTTTTTGAGCTGGAGCTCGGCGGGCAGGCAGTCGGCATTCTTGAGGATCTTGTAGGCCACGCGCAGGTCGGGAGGCAGATGGCTGTCGTCTTCCATGTCCAGCGGCTTTCCTTTTCCCGGCAGGTCGTCGAAATCACCCCGGTCCATCGCTTCACGAATGCGCTCGTCGGCGATCTTGTCCATGATGGCGAAGATGTTTCCCATGGAGCTCCTTTTCCATGATTGAAGTCAGGATTGCGGTTTCATCGGCGGGCTTCATTATAATGATTCACTCTCTCGAGGAGAAGCCATGACTCTCATCTCCTGTGAAAAGACGCGACCCGACGGGGCCGGGACCGTTTGGATCCTGGGTGCCGGCAGGTTTGGGCGCCTGGCCGTCGACAGGCTCTCTCGAAAGCTCCCCCATGGGGAGCTGCTCGTGATCGACGAGCGGCCCGACCGGCTGTCGGCCCTGTCCGGTGCACCTGGAGTGAGAACTCTGGAGGGGGGAGCCATCCCGTTCCTCGCCGGGCAGAATCTGCCGGACGAGCTGTGGATAGTGCCGGCCGTGCCGGTGCACGCAGCCTTCCAATGGCTCCTGGCGGGTCCGGCTTTTGCCTCCCGCGCATCCTCCATTCCCGTGCCCGAAGCCGTGGATGTCCAGGTGCCCAACCCGTACCGGGTGGCGAATGGAACCGTCTACGCCAGCTACGCCACCTTTCTCTGCCCCGACGCCTGCAGCGAGCCGGAAGAGCGGTGCACGCACACGGGCGAGCCGCGGCCGGGCAACCTTTTCCAGGACCTTTCGAGGATCTCCGTGGACGGCTACCGCGTCACGGTACTGAGGAGCCACCAGCTGGCCCCCGGCGTGGGAGGCTACACCGGCCGCCAGCTCGGGCGGCTGGAGCGGGAGATCCTCCAGCATCCGGGTGGTCATGTCATCGCCACCAGCTGCCGATGCCACGGCGTCATCAACGCCCTGCGCTGGTCCTGAATCCTTCTCCTGCCGTGATTCTCCATGCCCCATGGGGCGCTGAGGGAATAAAATAGTATATTCCAGTGGTCATCAGCGCTCATCATGACAATCAGTGTCCCATGGTCGAGTCGATGCCTGCATGACAGGCTCTCGCCGGTGGAGAGCTTACCACCCCTGGGCGCGGAGGGTGCATCCTGGTGGCAGGATTATTGCTTCGGGCAGATTGTCCCGTCCCCGCCAGGAAGACGCGTCTCCACGCCGTGCGTCCATGGCGGGATGAGGAGATCTGGCGGGCTAAGGCGACGAACCTTGGAGGTTTTACGTCGGAGGATCTGGACGAAGAGGAAACGGAATGAAGCCCCAGCCGTTCATGGAGGGTTCGTGCCCCTTGGGGTACGTCGAATGTCCACTGCTCCTGGAAATTCAGGCGCTCCGCGATGAATGCAGCCGCCTCACCGAGCTTTCCATCACCGACCCCCTCACGGGCTACTTCAACTACCGGTACATGCTTCAGGCCCTGGACCAGGAGATGGAGCGATCGCGCCGCACCGGGCTTCCCACCGGGCTCATCATGGTCGACCTCGATCACTTCAAGGATGTCAACGACACCTACGGACACATGGTCGGCGACGCCGCCCTCCAGTGGGCCTGCAAGGTCTGGCGGGAGAACATCCGGCGCATCGACATTCCCTGCCGCTACGGCGGGGAGGAGTTCGCCATCATCCTGCCGGGCACCAACCTCCCCCAGGCCACTCTCCTTGCCGAGCGCCTGAGAAAAGTTCTGGCCGATTCCCCCCTTCACGGGGATGGCTTCGCCCTGAAGCTCACCGCAAGCTTCGGAGTCAGCGCCTTCCGTGGACAGAATGGCGCCACGCCGCAGCGGGTACTCGACTGTGCCGACCACATGCTCATACGCGCCAAGGCCCAGGGGCGCAATCGAGTCTGCAGCGATCTCCAGCCTGCGAGAAAATCCCCCACGGAGGTGACTTCCGTCGAGCGGGCGGCGCTGTTCGGCTCCCAGGCCCCGGATGATTTCGTTTCCCCGTGTCTGGACGGATTGGAGGATGATTGTCAATGAGCCAGGATAAAAAGGGTTTGAAACTTCCAGTCACGGTTTCGCTGACCAGTGGAAAGGGAGGTGTCGGAAAGACCAGCCTCACGGTGAACCTGGCTGTGGCGCTATCCCGCGGGGGGAAGCAGGTCCTCATCATCGACGGGGATCTGGGGCTGGCCAATGTGGACGTTCTGCTGCGGATCCAGGTGGACAAGAACCTGAGGGATGTCATCGAAAACGGCGAGGATCCCTCCAACGTCGTTGTGGCCGTGGCCCCCGGCCTGGGAGTGCTTCCAGCCAGCTCGGGGGTCCCGGCCATGCTGAGCCTGGGGCAGCGGGAGCAGTCGCTCCTGGAAAAGCTTCTGAGGAAGGTCTCGTCGCGCTATGACCTGGTCCTGGTGGACACCGCGGCCGGAATCGGGCCATCCGTGCTCTGGCTCAACAGCTTCGCCGATCACCCCGTCATCGTTGTCACGCCCGATCCGACCTCCATGACCGACGCTTACGCCCTCATCAAGGTCCTGGCCCGCGACTACGAGCGGGAAGAGCTCCATGTTGTGGTGAACGGGCTGAGCAGCTCGATGGAGGGCAGGGAGGTGTTCGGGACGCTGAAGAGCGTTGCGGAGCGCTTTCTCCAGGTCCGACTCCATCATCTGGGCTCCGTGCCCCAGGATCCCGAGGTGGCCAGGGCCGTGCGCCGCCAGGTGCCCTTCCTGGAGACTTCGCCGGAGACCCCGGCGGCCCGGGCCGTACTGGAGCTGAGCGAGGCCGTGGAGAAACTGCCTCCCCGGGGGAGCCAGGTGGTCGTCGGGAAGGCCCCCAGCCTTCCACCCCGGGAGCCCCGGGGCTCGGCGGTGGAGTGAGCACGGCACCGCTGACGGGCTGGAGGTCCGGACCACGGGATGCGCCTCGCCGTTGCGGCACGGGCGGATCCCCATGGCGGGGCCATCTCAGGCGGTGGCCTCTTCGTCGATGGCGCGGAAGGGGAGACGGATCACGAACAGAGTGCCCCGGCCGGGCTCGGATTCGACGTGGATGGTCCCTCCATGCTCCCGCACGATCTTTTCCGTGACCATGAGTCCGAGGCCGGTTCCCCGGGTTCCCTTGGTGCTGAAGAAGCCTCGAAAAACCTGGCTCCGCGTTTCCGGATCCATGCCGCAGCCGTTGTCCTTCACGCGGTACTCGACGGCCCATCCTTCCCTTGGGCTGGACTCCAGGGCTACCTCGCGGGAGCCTTCGCTGCAGGTGGCGCTGTCGCAGCAGGCATCCAGGGCATTGGTCACGAGATTGAGAAGACACGTGTAGATCCCTTCGGGGTCCAGAACCACCCGACCCAGGGCCGGATCCAGCTCGAGGCGCAGCTCCACGCCGCACTGCCGGGCCCTAGCCCCCATGAGGTGGTAGACCTCCCGGGCGGGGATGTTGGGGTCGCACAGGTCGTATTCGGGCTCCCGATCCTTGGCGAAGCGGAGGAGATCCAGCATGAGCGTCTTGATCTTCTGAACGTTACGCTTGATCATTTCCCAGCCCTGGGTCAGGTAGCGACCGTCGTGGAGCTCGATGCCCCGCTCCAGAACGTACATCCCACCCGACAGGCCGCCGATGATGTTCTTGGCCCCATGGGCGATGGCAGCCACTGTCTGCCCGATGGCGGCCATGCGCTCGGCCTCGATGAGCCGCCTCGACTTCTCCTCCACGAGGCGCTCCAGGTTTTCCGTGTGCTCGCGCAGCTGGGCCCGCATCCAGATCTTCTCGTGGACGCGCTTGAGGGCGACCTCCAGAGCCGCATAGCTGATGGGCTTGGTGATGAAGTCGGCGGCGTCCAGCTGAAGACTCCTGACGGCCAGGTCCAGCTCGGCATGCCCCGTCATCATGATCACCTCGGTACCGGCATGCTCGCTCTTGATCCGCTGGAGCAGCTCGATGCCGTCCATCCCCGGCATCCGGATGTCGGCCAGCACGACCTCGGGAAGGACCCGCTCGACCTCCTTCAGGCCTTCAAAGGCGTCGGAGGCGCTGAACACTTCATACCCGGCGGCTTCAAGGGACAGGCTGAGGATCCTCCGCACCCCGCCTTCATCATCGACGATCAGAATCTTCCCTGGCATGGTCCGTCCCCGAAACAGGAATGTATACGATGAAATTCGACCCCTCGTGCTCAGCGCTTTCCATTTCGATCCGCCCGCGAAAATCCTGCACGATGCCGTAGGAGATGGAAAGCCCCAGCCCCGTGCCTTTTCCCGCCCGCTTGGTGGTGAAGAACGGCTCGAAAATGCGCCCCTTCACCGCTTCGGCGATGCCGACGCCTGAATCCTGGACCTCGATCCTGACGTGGTTTCGGACCACGGAGGTCCTGACCACGATCCGGTCCCGCTCCCCCAGGGCACATTGCTTTTCCTGCTGCTCCTCAATGGCATCCCGGGCATTGATGAGGAGGTTGATGAGGACCTGCTCCAGGCGGTTGGAGTCAGCCTGGACGGTGGGGAGATCCGGGGCCAGCTCCCGCACCACCTCGATCTGGCGCAGGCGGAGCTGCTGGCTGAAGATGTCGAGGACGCGCCCGATGACCTCGTTGACCCAAACCGGCTCGAGGACCTTCTGGGACATGCGGCCGAAATCCCGCAAATGATGAACCATGCCCGTGGCCCGGTCCACGTGCCCGTCGATCTCCTCGATCATGGCCCTCAGAAGCTCGGGCTGGACAGTCTCTCCCGAGGTCGCCCGGCTCAGCAGGAAGCTGCTGGCGGTCTTGATGACGGAAAGCGGCTGGTTCAGCTCGTGGGCGATGCCCGCCGTCATCTCCCCCAGAGTGGCCATTTTGCTGGCCTGAATGAGCTGCGGCTTGACCATCAGGATGCTGATGATGTCGGATGCGGTCACCAGAAGCGCCGATCGACCGCCGTACTGACTCCTGGAGGTGCGCAGGTTGACCAGAATGGTGCGCCCGCCGCGCGTGATCTGGGTCACATGGTTGAGCATGCTGGACGTTCGCAGCTCCAGTGCCAGGTTCTGCTGCTCCGATTCCTCGAAGAAATTGAGAAACGAGGTCTGCAGCAGCTCTTCGCGCCTGTAGCCGTAAGCTTCCTCCACACTCTCGTTGCAGTCCAGGATCCTGAGGCTCCTGCGATCCAGGACGAAGACGGGCATGGGGATGGTGTTGAAGAGAAAGCGGCAGTTCTCGTCGGAAATGTCCAGGGCATTCAGAGCCTCTTCTCGAACCTCGCGGGACCTCATGAGCTGGATCCTTGGGCAGGCGATTTCATCACGGCCGGCACTCCTATTGGACGATCGAGTCCTCGGGCGGGAGGTCGGCCGACGAGCCCGGGCCCGGGGCCTCCAGCCCAAGGATGGGGCCTAACTACGCTCTTCGGGCTCGAGCTTTCGAAAATACACCACGATTCCCGTCTGCTCCTTCTCCTCGAAGAGCACCGTCGCCGAAAGGAGCACGTCGATGGAAGAGCCGTCGCGACAGAGCATCCGGCTCTCGAAGGGGTAGAGCCTCGCCGGCTGCGAGTCGTCATCGGTCCTGTAGAGCTCATCCTGGAAACGGCCCGCCTCGACGTTCGGGAAGAGCTCCATGAGGGACTTGGTCCCGACCACCTCGGCCCGGGAATGACCCAGCAGCTCCTCGGCGCTTCGGTTGAAAAGCACCACCTTGCCCCGGCGGTCGCAGGCGACGACACCGTCGATGGAGCTCTCGATGAGGAGCCTCTGGAACTGGAACATGCGGGCCAGCTCCTCGGCCGTGTCCATCCATCGCTCTTCCAGGAGGGCCGTGTAGGACTGAAGATCCCGGCGCTTCAGGTATCGATCCCGGGCTCGGCCCAGGGCGCCCGACAAGGCTGCGTCACTGGCGGGCTTGGTCACGAATCCCGATGCGTCCAGCTGCATGGCCCGGATGGCCAGGGCGATCTCCGTGAACGCGGTGGTGACGATGACCTCCCGGTCGGGATCGATCTCCTTGATCCGCCGTAGGACCTCGAGGCCGTCCATTCCCGGCATGCCGACATCGGTGATGACGATGTGGGGGTGCTCTTCCTTGAACAGCTCGATTCCGGACTCCCCGTCCGGGGCGGTGATCACCCGGTATCCCGCGTCCTCGAGGGCGAGGGCGGTCACTTTGCGGATCCCCGGATCGTCATCGATGACCAGGACTTTCCACGGTTCTTCCATGTCCGACCTGAAAACCTCCGTCTGTTGCCGCCGGCCGCGGCAGCGCCGTGCGGCGTCCATGGGGCCGGGACCGCCCCGTGAAAGAGCCTCGGGGCGGATGGGTCGACTCTCAAAAGGATGCGGGGCGGCCTGTCGCGGTCCCATGGCGGTCTCCGACCGTCTCTCCCGTCCCGGGATTCAAATAACCTCGCCTCCCCCGTTTTACAAGAATTCTGTGTCGGAAGCTCGACCTTCGGCTCGGAGCGCCGCCGTGGCGGGCGAAAATGCAGGATCCGCCGGCACCGAGGATTTGATGTTGCAGTGCACAGGTTTTTGCTCTATAAGTCACACCAAAAGGGCGGGTAACTCAGCGGTGAGAGTGCCATCCTCACACGGTGGAAGTCGGAGGTTCGAATCCTCTTCCGCCCACCAATGAAAAGCCAACAGGAGCCAATCTACAGAGATTGGCTCCTGGTTTTCATGGGTCCGCTGCTGGTCCGGGCCAGTATCACTCCCTCCATTCCCATTACGATCTGAATTACCGGCAGGGTCGTCGCCCGAAACTCAGCTGGAAGGGCACGACAGCGGGTCATGAGAGGACCAACCCGGGCTTCCAGCGCACTCCAAGAAGCTGTTGTCCGCGGGACCGTGTCTTGGCAGATTTGATGCGAGCCTTCGCATCCACCCGGGGAGCAGAGAACTTCATACGGACCATTGGGCCGGCATGATCGGGGTGGGTGGAGTGCCGTGGGCTCTCAGCCGGTGCTGGTCCCGTCCCAGCAGTGTGTGCAGAGCTTCTCCTTGGGAAGCCCGATGGCGGCCACGAGGTCGTCCAGCTGCTGATAACGGAGTGAGGTCAGACAAAGCTCCCCGCGGATCTCCTCCACCATGGCCAGGCTCTGGTCGGAGCCCGACCTTGCGTAGGCATCCAGGTCCGGGACGGCGGTGCCTTCGAGGCTGTGGATGACTTTGCGGGCGATGAGATCGAGGGTGGACCGGGAAGTCGAGAAGTTCAGAAATTCACAGGCATGGATCAGAGGCGGGCAGGCTGGCCGCATGTGAACTTCCCGGGCACCTCGGTCGAAGAGCAGCTGGGTGTTGTTCCTGAGCTGGGTCCCGCGCACGATGGAGTCCTCGCAGAAGAGTAGACGCCTTCCTTCGATCAGCCTGCGGACCGGAATCAGCTTCATCCTGGCCACCAGGTCCCGAAGGCTCTGATTCTGAGGCATGAAGCTGCGCGGCCATGTGGGAGTGTACTTGACGTAGGGACGCAGGTAGGGAAGGTTCCTCCCGTTGGCGTAGCCGATGGCGTGCCCGATGCCCGAATCGGGAACCCCCGCCACGCAGTCCACGGGCGTGTCGTCGCCGCGGGCCAGGGCCGCGCCGCAGGCGTTGCGCACGAGCTCCACGTTGATGCCCTCGTACTCGGAAGCCGGATAGCCGTAGTACACCCAGAGGAACGAGCAGATCTGCATCCGCGGTCCGGGAGCGACACATCGCTCCCAGCCGTCGGCTGTCAAGAGAACCACCTCGCCGGGACCGAGAAACCCTTCCGTTTCAAAGCCCAGGTTGGCGAAGGCGCAGGATTCCGAGCTCACGGCCAGCGCTCCGTCGCGCCGCCCGATCACCAGCGGGGTCCTCCCCAGGCGGTCTCGAGCCGCATAGATCCCTCTGTCGGTCAGGAGGAGCATCGAGCAAGACCCGCGGATGTCACTCTGGGCCTTGAGGATTCCCTCCGAGAAATCGCTCTCCAGGCAAATCAGCTTGGCCACCATTTCAGTGGGATTGACCATGCCGCCATTGGTGTCGAAGAAGCTCCGTCGCTCTCCCAGCGCGCTGAGCACCAGGTCCTCCATGTTGTTGATCCGGCCCACGGTGACGATGCCGAAGGCCCCGAGATGAGACCGGGCCACCAGCGGCTGAGGGTCCGTGTCGCTGATCACCCCGATACCGCTGCTCCCGTGGAAGCGACCCAGCTCGGGCTCGAATTTCGTACGGAAATAGCTGTTTTCAATACTGTGGATGGAGCGTGTGATACCCCGTGAATTCCTGACGGCCATCCCGCCCAGCCGGGTCCCCAGATGGGAATGATAATCCGTTCCGTAAAACAGATCGGACACGCAGTCATCCTTGGAAACAATGCCAAACAGCCCACCCATTGCGACTCCCTTTTTCCATGCTCTCCCCGTCGATGGACGAACGGACCTCCCCAGACCGCACCGCGCGGAAGAGCTTCGTCTCGGGACAGCTCGTCGAGCTCCACCCTGCCAGGCCGGAATCATAGACGAAAGACGGGCCGTGTCACACTCATTTTCGCCATGACGACGATGCCCATTGCCGCAATGCCGACGCGCCACGCGGCCTGCTGCCGTTTTTGCGAGTCATGAAATGACCCCTTCGTGCCGAGCACATGGAGATCGGCGGCGGGAAGCCCATCCCTCGCACGATGTGGGCTTCAGCGGCCACCCCGCGGGGTGGCCTGTCGACGGCGCCGGGCTCCGTCGACCCTGTCGCCCCTGGCTGATGGACTTCGGATTGACCTTCAGCGGCTGCTCATTTAAGAAGGATTATCGGGGGCAGGCCGAGGTGGCATGCCGAAGTGGGCAGGATCGATGAGAACGACGGGCGTGAGTCCCGGCCCCTTCGCATGCCCATGGCTGATCCATCGGGCTGAAGCTGGCCTGCCGGGGCCCGTCGTCGGGCTGCCCATGGGAGGCGTTATTTTCTGACTGGAGCTGACTGAATCATGAAGATCGGGTGCGCATCCCGTCCCAGACCTTCCCGCGTCATCATGGCTTTGTGCCTGGGCATCCTCACGGTGCTTCTCCCAGGGGTGAGGGCGGGCGCCGGAGAACCGAGCCTCACCCGGGACTCCGTGATCCCCTCGGGCGCTGAATACAGCTACCCCCCCTTCAGTGACGTCGATGCCGAGGGCCAGCCCATTGGCTTTGCCGTCGAGCTCTTCCGTGCCTCACTCCAGGCCATGGGGCGCGAGGCGTCGTTTCGACTGGGTCCCTGGGAGGAGGTGAGGGGATGGCTCGAGAAAGGCGAGATCGACGCCCTGCCCCTGGTGGGGCGGACTCCAGAGCGGGAGAACCTCTTCGATTTCACGTTTCCCTACATGTCGCTTCATGGGGCCATCGTCGTACGAAGGGGAACGAAGGGCATCCAGGACCTGAAGGATCTCCAGGGGCGGCGGGTCGCCGTCATGAAAGGCGACAATGCCGAGGAGTTCCTGCGCCGTGAAGGTTTCGGGATGGAGATCCACTCAACGCCGACTTTCGAGGATGCCCTGCGCGAGCTTTCCGCGGGCCGCCACGACGCCGTGGTCATTCAGCGGCTCGTGGGGCTCCGTCTCCTGAAAGAAAGCGGGCTGACAAACCTGGAGATCATCAACAGGCCGGTGGAAGGCTTCCGACAGGATTTCTGCTTCGCGGTCCGGGAGGGGGACCGGGACACTCTGGCGCTCCTGAATGAAGGCCTGGCCCTGGTCATGGCCGACGGGACCTACCGCCATCTCCACGCCAAGTGGTTCGCGGCGCTGGAGCTTCCCACCCATCGCCGCCTGGTGATCGGGGGCGATCACCGTTTCCCGCCTTACGAGTTTCTCGATGAGAACGGGCGTCCGGCAGGCTACAACGTCGATCTGACCCGGGCCATCGCCAGGGAGATGGGACTCGACATCGAGATCCGCCTCGGCCCCTGGACGGAGGTCCTCAAGGGGCTGGACCATGGGAGCATCGATGCGGTTCAGGGCATGTTCTACTCTACCGAGCGGGACCTGAAATACAATTTCTCGAGCCCACACATCGTCAACCATTGCGTCAGCGTCGTGCGCGCGGGCTCGGGGCCGCCGCCGGCCACCCTCGAGGATCTGGAAGGGAAGCGCATCGTGGTGCAGGCCGGGGACATCATGCATGATTTTGCCGTGAAAAACGGGCTCGAGGCCCGGCTCACCCTGGTGGATTCCCAGGAGGCCGCACTGAGGGAGCTGAGCGAGGGCCGTCACGACTGTGCGCTGGTGGCCCGCATGACGGCCGTATATCTGATGGAGAAGAACAACTGGAGCCACCTGAAGGTCGGGCAGAATGCATGGCTTTCCCTCGAATATGGCTATGCCGTGCCGCTGAATCAGAAGGCGCTGCTGGCCCATCTCAATGAAGGGCTGAAGGTGCTGGAAAAGAGCGGCGAGTATCGTCGCATCCAGGAGAAATGGTTCGGTGTCCTGGAGAAACAGCCGCTGGATGTCGCCACCATCTTCCTCTATGTCATGATGGTGGCGGGGCCGCTCCTCCTTGTCCTGGCGGGATCCTTCGTGTGGTCATGGTCGCTGCGCAAGCAGGTGGCCCGGCGAACGGAGGAGCTTCGGCGGAGCGAGGAGCTTCAGCGGGCCATGATCCTGTCCTCCCCCCTCCCCATCATCACCCTCGGCCTCGATGGGAATGTGCTGGCCTGGAACACCGCGGCGGAGAGAGTCTTCGGCTGGACGGCGGATGAGGTCATCGGCAGGCCCAGTCCCGTCATCCCCCGGGGCAGGGAGGAAGAATTCGAAGGCTTGCGCCGGCTCCTCCTGTCGGGGGAAAAGGTTTCGGGGGTGGAGTATTTCCGAAGGACGAAAGCCGGCGATCTGCTGAGCATCAGCCTTTCGGCCGCGCCCATCTACGATGCCGAGGGCAGAATCTTCTGCACCATGGCGTTCCTGGAGGACATTTCCGAGCGCAAGCTGGCCGAGGAGGAGCGGGAAAAGCTGCAGAGGCAGATGATTCAGGCCCAGAAGATGGAATCCGTCGGGCGCCTGGCCGGCGGTGTCGCCCATGACTACAACAACATGCTCTGCGTGATCATCGGCAACGCGGAGCTTGCCATGGAAAAAGTGGCTCCGGGCGGCGCGCTGCACGGGGACCTGGGGGAGATCCTCAAAGCCGCCGGGCGCTCGAGGGACATCACCAAGCAGCTTCTGGCCTTTGCCCGCCGTCAGACCATCGCTCCAGTGGTGCTGGATCTGAACGGGACCGTCGAGGGAATGCTCAAGATGCTCCGAAGGCTCATTGGAGAGGACATCGATCTGATCTGGGCACCCAAGGCGGGCTTGTGGCGGGTGAGGATGGATCCCGCGCAGCTGGATCAGATTCTGGCCAACCTGTGCGTCAACGCCAGGGACGCCATTGAAGGCGTTGGGCGAATCACCATCGAGACGGGCAACGCCTTTCTGGACGAAGCCTATTGCGCCGTGCGTCCGGGGTTTGTTCCCGGCGACTTCGTGATGCTGGCGGTCGGCGATGACGGCTGTGGCATGGACGGCGAGACCGTGAGCAGGATTTTCGAGCCGTTTTTCACCACCAAAGGCATCGATGAAGGCACCGGCCTGGGGCTGGCGACGGTTTATGGCATCGTCAAGCAGAACAACGGGTTCATCGATGTGGAAAGCGAGCCCGGGAAGGGCTCCACTTTCAGGATCTATCTGCCGCGCCTCGAGGGCGAGGCTCAAGAGGAGGGGGTGGCGGGGGAAGCGGCGCGGAAGCATGGTCGGGGCGAAACCGTGCTCCTGGTGGAAGACGAGCCGGCGATCCTCCAGATGGGGACGCGGATGCTGGGGAAGCTGGGGTATGAGGTTCTGGCCGCCGGCGGCCCGCCCGAAGCCCTGGCGCTGGCGGCGGCGCACACCGGCGAGATCCATCTGCTCATCACCGACGTCGTGATGCCCGAGGTGAACGGGCGGGATCTGGCGAACCGGCTCCTCCAGCTCCATCCCCGGATGAGGCTGCTTTTCATGTCCGGTTACCCGGCCAACGTCATCGCCCAGCGGGGGATTCTGGACGAGGGAGTGCACTTCATCCACAAGCCTTTTTCGATGCAGGAGCTTGCGGGGAAGATCAGGGAAGTGCTGGATTGACGGGATCCCCCGGGATGTCCGGGCGGCAGGCTCAGGCGGGCTCGAACGCCAGGACGCTCTCCCGCTTTTCTCCCACGGTCCGGTGCAGGAATTTGACCTTCATGGGCATGCCGATCCGTATGCTTTCGGGGCGGGCCGCATCCACCCCTTCGATCCGGGCGTCCACCCGTCCACCGTCATCCAGCTCCACGATGCCGACACAGTAGGGGTGCTTCCGATCGTAGCCCTGGGCGGCCAGCGATGGGGGCGGGATGTGGATGCAGGTGAAGGCGGCGAGCTTGCCTCTTCCGGTCCATTCGATCCACTCCAGGTTGGAGCTGTAGCAGGCGATGCAGATGGGCCGCGGCGGAATCCAGCGGGCTCCGCAGTTGCGGCAGCGGGCGCCGGTGAGCTTCTCTTCCGTCAGGAACCGGTTGTACCCGATATCGCTCAAGGGAGGCTCGTTCAAAGCTCTACCTCCTTTCCAGAATGGTGAACGTGCAGGTTCCGCCAGTCCCGCCGAGATTATGAGCGCCACCGACCCGCAGGTCGCCTCGGGAAATCTGCCGCTTTCCGGCTTTCCCCCTCAGCTGGGTCCAGACCTCGTAGAGCTGGGAAATCCCGGTGGCCCCCACCGGGTGCCCCTTGCACTTCAATCCCCCCGAAGTGTTGATGGGCTTGGGTCCATCGAGTTTCGTCGCACCCTCGGCAATGGCCCTGCAGCCCTCGCCCGGCCTGAAGAATCCCAGGTCTTCCACGTGAAGGATCTCGGCGATGGAAAAGCAGTCGTGGACTTCGCAGAACTGAATGTCCCCGGGGCCAAGCCCCGACATGGCGTAGGCCTCCCGGGCCGCGTGACGCGTGGCCTCGAAGGAGGTGAGGTCGGGGCTTCGATGAAGGCCCCTGCCGCTGCCCTGTCCGATGCCCGCCACATGGATGGGGTCTTCGGTGAAGGCTCCGGCCATTTCCTCCGCCACCAGGAGCATGGCGGCGGCGCCGTCGCTTATGGGACAGCAGTCATAAAGATGAAGAGGCCACGCCACGACGGGGTTCACGGCCGGGTCTCGGAGGAAATCCTTGTCGCTGGTCCAGCCGGGAGCGGCCAGGCCCTTCTGCTTCAGGCTCTCGCCCCTGGCGGTCATGAGGTCGCGGATGGTGAAGGGGAACTGGGCCTTGGGGTTCAAGGGAGCGTTGTCGTGGCTTTTGATGGTGACGTTCATCAAATCCTCGCGACCGGCTCCGTATCGGGCAAAATAGGCCGTCGCCACGGCTCCGAACACGCCGGGAAACGTGAACCCGACCTTTCCCGCATAGGGCGTGGTGGCCAGGGCCAGGCCTTCGGCGATCTCTTCCGTGGTCCGCCTGGACATCTCCTCCACGCCCCCCACCAGCACCACGTCGCAGAGCCCCGAGGCGATGGCCAGGACCCCTTCGCGGAAAGCCAGGGCGCTCGAGGCGCAGGCGCCTTCGGTGCGCGTGGCGGGCTTGGGGGTGAGCCCCGTCAGATCGGCGATGATGGGGGCCCAGTGAGCCTGGTGAGCGAAATAATCGTTCGAGAAATTCCCCAGGTAGAGTGCATCGATCTCCCGGGGATCCAGGCCGCCGTCGACGGATTCGCGCATCTCGCGAAAGGCCTCGGCAAAAAGGTCCCTGGAGTCCTTCTCCCTGAACAGGCCGAAACGGGACATTCCGGCCCCAACGACGGCGACGCCTCTTGCCAGCTTTCTTCCCGTTCTCATGCTTTTCCCCGCTGATGGGTATTCCGTTCCCGGCGACCGTCCCATGCCCCGCGTTCACGAGCCCGCAGCTTCGCACGATTCCGGTGCTTCCCACAACCCCAATGTGACCGGCGAGCCGGATCCCTCTCGCCCTTGGAAACAGGGTGGATGCCGGATGGCGGGCGATGGTGGTCCAGGATGCCCGTTATTGCCTCGATTGTTTCTCTTTGCGGCGCTGTCCATCATCGAGTAATCTTCTTCCATCAAACGAAAGGAGGCGAGATCATGTTGTTTTTGCGTGGAGCGTCGAGGATTTGCATGGCGATGGTCGCGGTCTGCTGGCTCTGTCTTCCGCTCGACACGGCGGAAGGCGGTGACACGCTGGTCCGCGTGAAGGCGCGGGGCAACGTGCGCTGCGGGGTGAGCGGGGATCAGCCGGGGCTGTCCTGGAAGGATGCCGACGGGCGCTGGACGGGTATGGATGTGGATTTCTGCCGGGCGCTTTCCGCCGCCGTGCTGGGGGATCCCGAAAAGGTGCGGTTCATACCCTTGACGGCCGCGGCCCGATTTCCGGCGCTGAAGGCCGGGGACCTGGATGTGCTCGTCCGCAACACGACCTGGACCCTGGAGCGGGAGGCGGTCCTCGGAGTCCTCTTTGCCGGGGCTCTTTACCATGACAGTCAGGGCTTTCTCGTTCGGAAGTCCAGCGGCATCCAGGAGCTCTCCAGGCTGAATGGGGCGACGGTCTGCGTGGTCAAGGGAAGCACCCACGAAGGGTATTTGGCCTACCGGTTCGGCCTGGAGAACTGGACCTACCAGCCGCTCCAGGTGGAGACCAGCTCCCAGGGAGCGGCCGCCCTCCAGGAGGGGAAGTGCGCGGCCTTCACCTCGGAGAAGGCCCAGCTCCGGGCCATGCAGCTGCGGGCCCCTGGTGGGCCCGACCAGTACGATATCCTGAAGGAGGTGATCTCCAATGAGCCCATGGGACCCGTGGTGAGGCGGGGCGACGAGGATTGGTTCACCATCGTGCGCTGGGTCCTTTTCGGCCTGATCCACGCGGAGGAGGCTGGCTACACCCAGGCCAGCGTGCGGTCCCGCCTGGAGAATCTCGAAGACTACCAGGCCCGGCATTGGAGGGAGCTGGGCGACCTCATCGCCAAGTCCCTCGGCATGGCGCCCGGCTGGGGAATGCGCGCCATCGAAAGTGTCGGTAATTACGGGGAGATCTTCGATCGCAACCTGGGGGCCCAGAGCCCTTTGAAGCTGGATCGGGGGCTCAACAAGCTCTGGAGAGATGGCGGCCTCATGTATTCGCCGCCGTTCCGTTAGGCACCCGGGCCGTCGAGGGGATGCCATCCCCCTGCCCAGCGCGGTCCGGGGCATGTGGGGCCCCGCCGGGAGTACCGACCCGTTCCTGAAGAGAAAATCCCCATGAGCGATTTTCAAGTTGCCCTCGTCCTCATCGTCTTTGCCGCGGTGATCCTCGCCATTGCCTTCAACCTGCTCGACATGGCCCTGGCCGCCATGCTGGGCGTCAGTGTCATGCTCTTTTTCGGCGCTTTCACGCGCAACGAATTCCTGCAGGCGGCGCAGAACGCCGGGGGCTCCATCGCGCTCCTCTTCGGCGGCATGGTGGTGGCCCGAACCCTGGTGCCCACGGGCATCTTCGACCAGCTGGGAGCCCGCTACCTGCGTGCGACGCGCGGAAGCGGCAAGCGGTTCCTTCTGGGCCTGGTCATCCTGACGGCCCCTCTTTGTGCCGTCCTGCCCAACGCCACCACGGTGATCCTGCTGGCTCCCATCGTCATCCGCGTGGCCATGGCCCTCGAGGTCGATTTCGTGGCTCCCGTGGTTCTCACGGCCATCATCAGCAATTCCGCGGGCCTTCTGACCCTGGTGGGCGACCCCGCCACCTTCCTCGTGGGGAGCTCCATCGGCATGAGCTTCGGGGAGTACCTCCGGAAGGTCAGCCTGGGGGGGCTTCTATCCGTCCTGGTCCTCGTCCCTGCCCTCCCGTGGATGCTCAAAGACATCTGGAAAGTCCGGAGATCCCTGCCCGAGGACCTGGCGGTACCGCCCCTCGAGCGACCGTCTTTCTGCCTGCTGGCCATCCTGGTGCTGGCCCTGATGATTCTGCTCTTTCTCGTCGGCGAGGTCCTGCCCATTCCCGTGGTTCCACCTTCCGTGGCCATGATTGGAGCCTCCCTGGCCCTCCTGGTCGTCTACGGGCTGAAAGTCGAGTCCGTGGACCGGGTGCTCACCGACGTGGACTGGAAGACGCTTCTCTTCCTCACGTGCATGTTCCTCATGGTGGAAGCGTTCACGAGGACCGGCATCCTCCAGGGTCTGTCCAGGGAAATGACGGAGTGGTTCGGCACGGATCTTCCCCTGGTGGCCATGGTCATGCTCGTCGGCGTCAGCGCGACCTCCAGCGTGCTGGCGAACATCCCCGTCGTGGCGGCGATGCTGCTTCTGGTCAAAGGCTACCTGGTGGCCGCCGAACTGGTGCCGGAGCTGGCCATGGGGACGGCTTTCACCGACTGGCCGACCTCCACGCTGCCCGTTTTCGTGGCCATGATGTTCAGCGGGACCCTCGGGGGGAACGCGACCCTCATCGGCGCATCGGCCAACGTGGTGGGAGCCGGGATCTGCGCGGCCCACGGCAAGCCCGTGACCTTCGTCACCTTTGCCCGCTACGGGGTGCCCATCGCCGTCTGCCAGCTGGCCGTCTCCGCCTTGTACGTGCTCATACTCTTCCGGGCGCTGGCGCCGTAGGGCCGCGGGGCTCCCATGGATGGCGGATGCCCCTTGCCGGCGGGCGGGGGCTTTCCTCCCCGCCCGCCGGCAAGCATGCTTCCAAAGGGTGAGTCGTTGAGTGTCCAGACGGGCAATGCCCATTCAGCGGATGAGAAGCCCTGAATGGGCCGGGGGGGAGGCAGCCGATCAGTAGCCCGGCGGCGGGTTGACGACGATATAGGTGACGTCACCGCTCCCCTCGAAAACGCGCTCGTACCAGTTGGGGCCGCAGCGGTAAAAGGTGACGCCCCCGACGATGACGGTCTCAGGCGTGCAGCCCAGGGACCCCCACTGGGACGCGCTCACGATGGCTCCGATGGCCAGGGCGCCGGCGGCAATGCCCGCTCCGATGGCAGCTCGTCTGCGCCATCTGCGCCAGTCGTCACGGCGCTCCTCCCACCGATCCCGGCGATCCCACCGGTCGTAATAGTGGTGGTGGTGTACACCACCGGGGCGGTGTATGGCTCCGGGTCGTCCCGGTCGGTTGTTGGGACGATGGGGACGATCCCATGCCGGTGGGCGGCCCCCTCCGGGCCTTCCCGGCCGGTGGGGCCTGATGGCGCTCCCGGGTCGTGCGGGCTTGATCCCCATGCCGGGACGCGAAACGAAATTTCCCCCCGATGCCGGGCCGCGGCGGTTGAATCCGCCGGAATGGCCGCTCATCTTGGCGCCGCCACCTCTGCCACCTCTTCCCTGGCCGCGCTGGGCCAGGGCGAAGTCACCCAGGATCGTCACCACGGCAAAGAGGGCGAGGGTCTGAACGGCAAATGCCTTGAGCAGAGGACGTGGAATCATCGCTTGCCTCCTTTCTTGCCCGAGGCTTTGGGAGCAGCCCTGGATGCTTCCAGCTCCCGCTCGACTTCCGCCAGGAATCGGATCCTGTCGACACCGGGGGGAGGTGTGAAGGAAAAGACCGCGTCGGACACATCCGGGCTGAAGCTCCAATCCATGAACTGCCCCCAGAACTGCGGCTCACCGGGCTCATCCTTGTAGGTGAGCACGATGCGCTGCGGGAGAGGCCGGTCGCCCTGGGAAATCCACAGCTGAAAATCGACGGTCTCGGTGCGAGCGGCGATGTGGTCGCACGGCAGCCCCATGAGGAAGTTGGTCTCGACGTAATACGCGGACTCCACGCCTTCGAGCATGTCGGGGCCGGTAGTCCCGACGAAGAGAAGGGCCAGGGGTATTTCCAGCTCCAGGGTGCTGACCATGTACGGAACGGCCTCCTGAATGGTGCCGGGCTTGGATGTTGCCGCATAGACCTTGGCGCCGGCCCCCATGGCCGTGATCTCTTTACCGTCAAACAGGATGAATCCTTTTTCCCCGCTGCTCTTTTGCCCGTCAACCCGGAAGCGATCCGGTCGTTTGAGCGTGTAGGTCACGAGGTCGCCGAACTCAACCTTCTGCCCCGATTCCTGAACCACGTCATATCCGGCCCGCACCGTCACACTCAAGGCCGGAGCCGCCGCCAGGAATTCGGCCATCCGCTTGATGATCGCCATGGCATCGGAAGCGGCCGGTTGTTGAGACTCTCCCTGGCTCTGGGCAAGCCCCGGAGCGGCCAGCGCCCCGAAGAGCATGAGGAGCAGGACCGCTCCCCCTTTCAGATGCTTCATCATCGACCTCCTTTGTAAAAGTTGTGGAAGTGTGTCCATGTTTCACGGCAAGGAATGCTCCCATGAAGCATCGCCGGTAAAACCGATTCCATCCCCCTATCGTGAGCGCATCAATACCGGTCCGACCCTGCCGGTCTCCAGGAGCTCCCTGGGGTCCAGCGAGGCAAACATCTGGAGGGTCTTGGCGATGATGCCCGTCCAGCCGGTCTGATGGGACGCGCCAAGTCCCGCACCGTTATCCCCATGGAAATACTCGTGGAAGAGGATGTAATCCCGCCAATGGGGGTCATTCTGGAATTTCTCCGTCCCGCCGTAGAGGGGCCGCCGGCCCTGCTCATCCCGGAGGAAGATGCGGCTCAAGCGGTTGGCGATCTCCCGGGCCACTTCGAAGAGGTTCATGGTGTGGCCCGAGCCCGTGGGGCATTCGATTCTGAATCGGTCCCCATAGTACAGATAGTACCCCAGCAAGGCACGGATGATGAGCGTGTTGACCGGGAGCCAGATGGGGCCACGCCAGTTGGAGTTGCCGCCGAAGAGGCGTTCATGATTGGTTTCGTTTTCGGTGAAAACAAGCGCCGGCTTGTTTTCGCAGGCCAGGAATCGATCGCCAAGCTGGGGGTGGCCGGCGGCGATGACCTGGAAGTCCGAGGAGCCGGGCATCCGTTTCAGCTCCGGGCGGGGCGCCCCTTCGAGCCAGGACCATGTGTTGCGGAACCAGAGGTGCGGGAGAACGTGAACATGGGCAGGCTCCGGTCCTCGGTTGGCGACGGTGATGCGGATGAGGATGTCTTCGGGATCAGCCAGGGCATATTCCACGAAGACATCGAAATAGCGATCCTCATCGAAGACACCCGTGTCCAGGAGCTCATACTCCATCTCATGACGGTTGCGGCTTCCGTTGGTATCCACCAGATCGGCATAGGGAAAGGTCTTCTGTGGGTACTTGTTGAGGCATTTCATGTAGGCGTGGCTTGGAGTATTGTCCAGATAAAAGTAGTATTCCTTGACATCCTCACCGTGGTTGCCCTCGGCATTGGTGAGGCCGAAAAGCCTTTCCTTGATGATGGGGTCCCGGCCGTTCCACAGGGCCAGAGCGAAGCATAACCGCTGCTTGTCGTCGCATATCCCGGCCAATCCGTCTTCAGCGGTAGGCCCGGGAGCGCGCCTGATCGTGAGTGAAATAGCTCCAGGCGTCACCCGTCTCGCTGTAATCCTCGCGTACGGTCCCCCACTGGCGCTCGCTCAGATACGGGCCCCACTTCTTCCAGGGCGCTCTGCCCTCTCGGGCTTCCCTCAGGCGTTGGAGCTCACCTACTTCTGGTTCCATCATTCCCTCCAGGCTGGAAGCTCAATGTCGGTTGGTGAGCACGAAGCGGGCAGGATTGAGCCGAAACGGAATTCCCAGCGATTGGATGAACCCTTTGTTGATGCTGGAGAAAATAGTATCCGGCACGGATTCCGGATGCTCGAGCCAATGGGTGGGAAGTCGCGTGGAGAAGTCTACCATAAAAGGCATGTGCGCTGAACAACATCCTCGAGGCGGGACGCGCACGCAACGAAAAAGGGGTTACAGCCTGATCGCCGTAACCCCTTGAATTTTCTGGCGCGCCCAAGAGGATTCGAACCTCTGACCTACGGATTCGTAGTCTTGGGCTTAAAGTGTAAGGCATTGAATTTACGTGTATTGTGTGGTGAGGTGTCAGTATTATGTGTGGCTTGGAAAGCCATTCTATGGGTGGCCGCACCCATAGAATTCACCCATATGGTCGGGGGCATCCCGGACAACCCCGACTGTTCTTTCACGAAATTTTCCCCTATGCTACAATGTAGTTAACTGTGCATTTAACTAATGAGTTTAAGGGGAAACTCGATGAGTGAAAAAGCCATGACCAAACTGATTGACGCCTTGTCTGTCCGCACCCGCTTGGGTGAGGTGATGGAAGAGGCGGAAAAACAAAATACGAGGTTTTTGGTGAGTCGGCGGGGAAAACCGGCGGTGGTGATTTTGGGCGTGGAGGATTATCTTCGCAACTTCGTCAAAAAAGACGCCCTTTTGGCGGAGATTCAACTTGATGCCAAAAAAGCGGGGCTCGACAAGATGACCGACGGGGAAATCGAAGCTGAGATCCGGGCCTCTCGCCGTTCAAAAAGACCCGCCAAGAAGTGATCTTGACCCATGATCAAGGTTGTTATGGATACCAACGTTTTGGTGTCGGCGCTTCTCAAATCCGGCAGTGTTCCGGATCTTTTGGTGTCGCTCATTCTTGAGAAGCGCGCGCTCCTGTGTCTTAGCGATTCTATTGTTTCGGAATACGAGGAAGTGCTCTCCCGGGAGAAGTTCAAAAAGCTCAACCGGCAAAAGGTGGCAGAACTCATTGCCCGGCTGAAGTCTTCCGCTCTTTGGGTGGAGCCGAAAATTCGCTTGAGCGTTGCCAGACACGATCCTGAAGACAACAAATTTTTGGAATGCGCCCTGGAAGCCCAGGCGGATTTTCTCATTACCGGCAACACCAAGCATTTCCCTCCCAAACGGTTCAACAAAACCCTCATTGTCAGTCCGGCGGAGTTTTTGTCCGCTCTGGCCAAAGTGCTTACGCAGTAGAACGCCCCTGATTTTGGATGCCTTCAAGAAACAGAGGTCCTCTTCCGATCTGATTTGGAATGGCAGAACTTGTGAAGTCTTCTGATCGGGACGGGTTAGACATGACACTTGGATTCTTGAAGAGCAAGAAGACCCCGAAGAAATCCCCCCTCAAGGCCAGGCCGCTTCGGAACGCCGGCCAGTCGCTCGATGAAAAGATTCATACCATCATCAGCGAGGAAGTCGGCAGCTATGCGGCCGCTTTCGCGATCGCTTCTTTTGCCATTCTCTACGAGTGGATGCGCTGGTATTCGAAGTTTCCGCCACATCCTGTGGTGATCACTTTGGCCATGGGACCCATTGCTCTTTACGCGCTGGCAAGGATTCTCTTGTATCGCCGGAGACTCAAAATCCTTCGCCAGGCGAGAGACGGGGAAAAGGCGGTCGGGCAATATCTCGAGACCCTGCGGGAAAAGGGGTATCGGGTTTTTCATGACGTCATTGGAAACGGTTTCAATATCGACCACGTTATTATTGGCGCCGCGGGCGTTTTTACCATTGAAACCAAGACCATCAGCAAACCTGAGAGAGGGAGCTGTGAGATCGTTTACGACGGGGAAAAGGTGGCCGTAAATGGTTTCACTCCGGACCGAGATCCCATTGTTCAGGCCAAAGCGGAAGCGGGTTGGCTTCGGGAGTTTATTCAAGATTCAGCCGGACGGGCCGTGAAAGTCCGGCCGGTCGTACTTTATCCCGGGTGGTATATTTCCAGGCAACCCAAAGGAGCGGAGGTCTGGGTGCTCAACCCCAGGAATCTGCCGGCTTTTCTGGATCATGAGAGGACGGTTCTTGCCTCTGAAGACGTGAAGCTCCTGGCGTTCCATCTTTCGAGATACGTTCGGGAAGGGAGCATTACCAGTTTCTTAACCCTCGGCTTGATTTGATTATGTCCAATGTATGTTTGATCCTAACAAATCAGTGGACATTTCTACAGCTCCGTTATAAATGAGGCTGGAATCATGGGACATTAACGAGGAGGTCGCATGGAGCCAGCGCGTGTACTTGATTTTTCCGCAGAGAAGTGGGCTGAGGACAAATCCAAAATCCCCCAACGGTTTCGAGACGCCATGCACGAAGAGCTCGACAAGTTTTTGGACAAGCTGATGGTCGTTTTTGAGAAGGATCGAAGGCCGAGCGTGGCGGATCTGAGCGACCTTCTGACCAAGAGCAGACAAGATTTTTTGGGCTCGTGTCTTCAGCATCTGATCGAGCAGCGGTATTCGGCCGAGCTGAGCATGGAAGAGTGCTCGTGTCCCCGTTGCGGCAAGAGCTGCACCCACAGACAAGTGGTCCGAAAGAAACTTCAAACAGCGCAAGGGCCGTTTGAACTGAGACGCCCCTGGTTCTACTGCACGAACTGCAAGCAAGGATTTGCTCCCCTTGATGCGGCTGCGGAGATCAGTCGCAGAGAAAAGCAGTTCGATATTCAGAAGCGGGCGGTGAAGGTTGCAGCTCAGGTCCCCTTCGATTGTGCGAGCGAGATCTTTGAGGATCTCACCGGCCAGCAGGCAAGTGATCATTTCATCCACGATGTATTTGAAGAAGTTGGGGAGCATGCACCTCTTGAGACGGTGGTCCCGAAGCCGGAAGAGATTGCCAAAAGAATGTGTCCTTTCGGCAAGCGTGCGCGGCGCAATTTTTTCGCACGGGCGGGGGGCCTCGTGACGCGGGGCGCAGGCGAGGGCCGAGCCGCAGCAGGCTG
>JALOPI010000038.1 GCA_025453975.1 Syntrophobacteraceae bacterium | reverse complement strand
CCGAGATCGTGGGGCTCATGGGACAGGTCTCCGACATGGAGGTGCTGCTGCCGGAGCCCGGCGACAGCATCACTCTTTAGGCCGGGCCTGGTCCTCCATCGATCTTGGCCGGGGTCCCTGGCGCACTGTGAGTCTTCCAATCGATGCGCCCGGGTTCCCGTGCCTCCCTCCCTTTCCCCGGAGAGGAGGCGCAGCCGCGTGCCCGGGCACTGACGGAAGGGGTGCCTTTTGTCTTGACGACCCTCCCGTCCGCATTGGATAAGGTCTCGTGGACCATGCCCCCTGAACTGTTCACCCCTGATGGCCTTCGAGAGGACAAGCTGACATGAGCGAGACCCGGCTGCGGTGGCATGCGGTGATCACCGGACTGGTCCTGGTGGTTCTGGTCAGCGCTCTCACTCCCTACAACAACATCAAGATCCACAACAGCCCGCTGTCGGGCGGTCACTTCCCCCTCATCGCCCTCATCTGCCTCCTCTTCCTACTGGTCATCGTCAACCCTGTTCTCTCGCTCTTCAACAGGGCCTGGCGTTTCCAGAAACAGGAGCTATTTCTCATCTGGAGCATGGTGACGGTGGCTTCGGGCATCGCCTTCACGGGGCTCATGAGGACGTTCATCATCAATCTGACCACGGCCCAGTGGTTCGGGACGGCGTCCGGGGAGGTGGGGAGGGTGCTGGTGCCGCTCCTTCCGCGAGGGCTTTTCCCCGAAAGCCCCGATACCGTGAGAACACTCTACAACGGCCTGGAGGGCGGGCTGGACATGAGCTGGTGGGAGATCCTCGCCCGGGTCGACTGGGTCGGCTGGACGGTTCCGCTCATGGGCTGGAGCTGCTTCATCGGGCTCGTCTACCTGGTGATCATCGGTATGGTGGGGCTCTTTTCGCACCAGTGGATCGAAAACGAGAAAATGAGCTTTCCGCTGCTCCGAGTGACGGAGATCCTGGCGGAGGAATCCGACCGGGGTACCCTGGCCCGGTTTCTCTCCCGGAATTTCTTCCTCCTGGGGGTGAGCATCCCGTTGCTGCTGCACCTTTTCAACGGGCTGCACACGTATTACCCCCAGGTTCCCCAGATTCCGACCCTCATTCTCGCTCAGCCCTACATTCCCAAGGACGGTCTGCTGTCGGGGTTCTACAAGGCCAAGATCTACATCTATCCGGCCTTCATCGGGTTCGCCTTTCTGGCGTCCAAGCAGATCTCCTTCAGCCTCTGGGCCTTCTTCATTGCCGGGGGGCTTTTTCCAGGACTGATGCAGTCCCTGGGCTGGCGGCTTCCCGCCGCCGCCCTGGGCACCACTTTCGGCCCGGGTCTCTCCCGGGTGGAGGAGATGCAGATGGTGGGTGCCTTCTTCATCTTCTTCCTGTTCATCGTCTGGCTGGCGCGGCAGCACCTGGCGTGGGTGGCCCGGTCGGTTTTCAGGGGCGATGAGGGGGCCGAGGAGATGCACGGGCTGATTCGTCCCCGGCCGGCTTTGGTCTGCATGGGTGCCGGATGGGTGGGCCTGATGCTCTGGAGCGGTTGGGCGGGGCTGAGCCTCCTGCCGACGATGGTTTTTCTCGGCGTGTGCTTCTTCATTCAGCTGGTGGCCACGAGGCTCATCTGCCAGGGGGGGCTTCCCTATTTCACCCTGGCCCTGGCTCCCATGGACGGGCTGCTCGCGTTCGTCGACACTCGCCTCATCGCCCCCCTGACCCTTTTCATGTCGGCTGTCATGCAGAAGATGACCTTCGTGGACCTGCGCGAATCCCTCATGCCGTCCGTGTTCCACGCTTCCAGGCTTTCCACGGGGTCGGAGCCCCGATTCCGGTTTTTCGGAGCCATCGTGTCGGCCATCGCCCTGAGCCTGGTCGTTTCCTTCGTGGCCATGGTGGCGCTTTCCTACAAGTTCGGCATTGCCACCCTGCCCGACGACTGGGCCGTCGAGACCACCCGGCGGGTTCACGAGAACGTATCGCAGCTCATCAGCCATCCCGAGGAGCCCAAGGAGTGGAGCATGATCTTCACGGGGGTCGGGGCGGCCATCATGCTGGTCCTCGTCATGGGTTATCACCAGTTCATCTGGTGGCCCCTTCACCCCATAGGATACCTGACGGCCTACAGCACGGCCATGCAGGTGCTCTGGTTCGGTTTTTTCATCGGCTGGCTCTGTAATGTCGTCGTCTTGAGATACGGGGGAGTGAGCCTGTACCGAGAAGTGCGGGCCCTGTTCATCGGTCTGGTGGTGGGGGATCTGGTGATGGCCGCGGTCTGGCTCGTGGTGGGCCTGTTTGCCTCCATCAGCTACCACGCGCTGCCGCTCTGAGGCTGAAACGGAGACGAATCACCATGCGCGAGGACAAAGAGCTCCAGGAATATCGAGATCTGCTCGAGGCTCCCCAGACGTTCGAGGAGGGCTTCGGGTGGAAATCGGTCATCGGAGCCCTCTTCATCGGGTTCCTGATGATGCCCGGGTCCATGTACCTGGGGCTGGTCATCGGGACGGGCATTGGACCCGCGGCCCGCTGGGTGACCATCATCCTGTTCGCCGAGGTGGCCAAGCGCGCCTACACCAGGCTGTCCCAGCAGGAAGTGTTCGTTCTCTACTACATGGCTGGGGCCGCCATGGCGTCGCCCTTTTCGGGGCTGCTCTGGAACCAGTATCTGGTGCAGTCCGAAGCCGCCCAGATGCTGGGGCTGACCCAGTACATCCCCACCTGGGTGGCTCCCCAGCCCGGCTCCGAGGCCCTGCTGGACCGGACCTTCCTGCACCGGGACTGGATGGTTCCCATCCTGCTCATGATCGGGTTCGAGATCATCTCCGCCGTGGATCATTTCGGACTGGGCTACGCCCTGTACCGCCTGACGTCCGACGTCGAGAAGCTTCCCTTTCCCATGGCGCCCGTGGGGGCCCTCGGCAACATGGCCCTGGCCGAATCCACCCAGAAGGGCGAGGGGGGCTGGAAGTGGAGGGTGTTTTCCATCGGCGGCATGATGGGGCTGGCTTTCGGAGCGATCTACGTCCTTCTGCCGGCGGCCTCGGGCGTCGTGCTCTCGGAGCCCATCAGGCTCATCCCCATCCCCTGGATCGAGCTGACCCACGTGACGGAGGATATTCTGCCGGCGGTGGCGACGGGCATCCAGCTGGATCTCGGACTGCTCTTCATCGGGATGGTTCTACCCTTCTGGGCGGTCATCGGCGGCGGCATCGGCCTCCTCGTGACCATCGTCGCCAATCCCGTGCTCCATGAGTACGGGATCCTGCACCGATGGCACAAGGGGATGGGGACGGTGGATACGGTCTTCGCCAACAATTTCGATTTTTACATGAGCTTCGGCATCGGGCTGGGCCTGGCCATCGCCGTGGTGGGGATCGTTCACGTTTTCTGGAGCTTCGGAAAGAAGGACCTCGGGCCGCTGCGGGAGCGACTGCAGGTGCTTTTCACGCCTCCACCCGGCCGCGGGGATTTCAGCATCTGGATCGCCATCGGGATCTACATCTTCTCGACGCTGGCTTACGTGGCTCTCTGCTCGTACCTGGTCCCCGGATTCCCGTGGATTTTCCTGGTCGCCTACGGGTTCATCTACACGCCGGTCATTTCCTATGTGTCGGCGCGGATGGAAGGCGTCGCGGGCCAGTTCGTGAATCTTCCCATGGTGCGGGAAGCGAGCTTCATCGCGGCCTCCAAGTTCTTCGGATACACGGGAATCGGCATCTGGTACGCTCCCATCCCGTTTCACAACTACGGCAAGGCGACCCAGCGCTGGCGGGAGATCGAGCTCACGGGGACGAGCTTCAGGAGCATCATCAAGGCGGAGATCCTCGTCGTGCCCGTGGTGCTGGTGGCGAGCCTGCTCTTTTCCCAGTACATCTGGCGACTGGCCCCCATTCCGTCGTCGCAGTATCCCTATGCCCAGGAGCTGTGGCATCTCCAGGCCCTGAACACGCTGCTGCTGCAGAGCGCCACCCTGGAAGGGGACTCCCCGTTTTTTCAGGCCCTCAATGTGGGCTACATGGGGCTCGGACTGGGTCTGGGGGTCGCCACCTACTGGGGGCTCGCCGCCCTGAACCTCCCCATCATGCTCATCTATGGGGTCACCAGGGGACTGGGGCAGTCGACGCCTCACGGCATTTTCCTCGAGATCATCGGGGCCCTCCTGGGGCGCTACTTCTTCGTGAAGAAATACGGAGCCTCCTGGCGTCAGTATGCCCCGGTGCTCCTGGCGGGGTTTTCGTGCGGCATGGGGCTGATGGGCATGCTCGCCATGGGATTCACGCTGATCATGCGCTCCCTGGGAAGCCTCGCTTACTGATGGCGGGCCGATGCCGAGCCCGGTCTTCGCCGCGGCCTGGGTCGCATCCTTGTCCAAAGGGGGGCTTATTGCCGTGAGCAGCGACCAGGCGGCGGGGGCGCGGGATCGCCTGTCGGTGATCATTCCGGCCCTGGGACCGTCGAGGGAGCTGAGCTTCCTTCTGGCATCCCTGGACGCCGGGCTCGGGTCCCGGGACGAGGTGGTGGTCGTCCTGGCCTCCGGGGAGCCCCGCGACGGCTTCGATATCGGAGGGGCGAGGCACCCCGTGCGGGTCATCTTCTCCCCCCAGGGACGGGGCATCCAGCTCAACCGTGGGGTGGGGGCGTCGCGAGGGGAGCTTCTGTGGTTCCTCCACGTGGATTCCCGGCTCGCATCCGGTTTTGCCGCCGCCATCCGGCAGGTCTGCTCGGACTCGCGAGTGAGCCTGGGCTGCTTTTGCCTGGCCTTCCATCCATCCAGCCCCATGCTGGACTGCATTGCCCGATGGGCGCGTGCTCGGACGCGCTGGCTTCGCATGCCGTACGGCGATCAGGGTCTCTTCTGCCGAAGGGCGATCTGGGAGAAGGCGGGAGGGTTCAGGAAGCCCTGCCTCATGGAGGATGTGGACTTCGTCCGGGCATGCCGCAAGCTCGGCCGGATCCAGATGCTGGATCAGCGGATCTACACCTCTCCTCGCCGATACCTCGACCGCGGCATCTGGAGGGCATCGCTCCAGAATCACGTGACCCTGCTCCGCTATCACCTGGGTGAGGACGACCGGAAGCTTTACGCTCGCTACTACGGCCGGGAGAATACGCCCCCAGGGAACGGCTTATGGCCATGTCCTTGAGGCTCCACGCCGCCGAGGGGTGCGCATGCTCGAGGAATGCAGGGAGACTTCAGGGGGGGTGCATCAGGGAGAAGGGCCCCGGTGGGCTTCGAGGCTTGCGGGGGGGATCGGCGGGAGCAGGGGGTCTGCTCCCGCCGACGCTTGTCAAAACGGGCTCGGGGGATGCGCCGGAGGGCATGGCGCTCCGCGTGATCCCTAACCGTTGCACACCAGCAGGTTGCGGATCTTGCCGAGCACGTTGAAATCCTTGATGACCGTGGAGTCCCCAATCGTTGTGAGATCCCCGTCGAAATCGATGCGGATGTCATACACGCCCTTGGGCACGTTGTAGAGGGTGAAGTCGCCGTTGACGTCCGTCACGGCCGTGAAGGACGTTCCGGGAATGAAGACGAAGACACCTTCCAGGGTGCCGGTGGTGCAGTCGCCGATATTGCCGTAGATGTCCCCGGCATGGGCGAGGCGCGAGACCGCATTGATCCTGGTAACCTTGTCCGCTCTGGCCATGGCGTCACAGGCCATCACGGTGAAAAAACCAGCCAGGACCATCCCCATCACCAATCCTTTTTTCATTCAAATCCTCCCTTTGCTCCGGTGAATGAATCGAGCCGGGCATCTGCCCGAGCCCACACACGAATCAGCACTTTCCCACGGCTCCGTCACGCCCGTCGGTACGCATGATCTGGAGCTGGCTGGGCGGGATTGCAAATTCGAGTCCAGCTCGGGGGGGGGCTCCATGGCGTGGGCTTCCGGCCCTGGGAATCTCCAGAAGCGGAAAGAAGAAATGACAAATATGGGCAGTTTGGGTAACGTGGATTGTCACATCTCACGAGGAAGCCCAACCCATTTCCAGGAGACTCATATGGCGAGACATCGTGTGGCTCTGTTCAAGCTTTTTCCCCTCGAGGCGGGGCAGAAGATCCGTATCGAGGACGGTCCCCGTCGGGGTGACTGGGAAGTGCTCGGGGTGACGGAGCGCAAAATGAAGCTGCGATGCCCGGTGACCTTCAAGGAAGTCGAGTGGGATCGTTTCGCCTGCCTGGCTCGCGAGCTGGAGGACGAAGAATGGCCCGAGGAGCATTGAAGCCCTCGGGCTTGCGAGAGAGGGGGAGCGAGTCATGGCGGAAACGAGGGTGTCCGGGCAGGAGGCGGCGTCGCCATGGGCCCGGGAAAATCGCTGCCAGCGTTGTGCGGGGACGGGCCTCGTCTGCGGCCACACTCCGGTGATCGCTCCCGGCGCCTGCTGCGTGGACTACGCCAACGCCATTTGTCCCGACTGCGGGGGAAGAGGAGTGGAGCCCGATCCGGTGCCGGAGGAAGCGGAAGCCTGATCCACGGGCATCGGTCGCGAGGGCTGAAGTCCATGGAGGGAGGGCCATGGCCCGGGCGGCGGGCACGGTGGACCGGACGGCCTTCCCGGTCAATCGATGGGAGGCTCGTCCGAAAGAGCCGCCAGTTCCCTGAGCAGCTTCAGGCTTTCCATGGCTTCCCCGGGATCGACCTTGTGCAGGGCAAATCCCGCGTGCACAATGACGAATTCTCCCAGCTCCGCGGGCTCCGGAAGGAGCATGAGGGATGCTTTACGCACGGCCTCGCCCACCCGAACGGTGGCCATTTCGTCATGGATTTCAATGATTTCAGCTGGAATGGCCAAGCACATGACCTTTTTCCCCTTTCACAGCATGGCAGCCGTGCCGCGTACTGAAGCTTCTTCACGATCCCTGGGCTGAAAGTCCCCACCCGCCTGCCGGATTTCGGCGAGCACACAATCGCAGAGGTCGGCCATCCTGCTCCGGACGATCTCCGTCAGCTCCAGTCCCCAGGGGGAGATGTCGGCCGGCTCGATGCCCACGATGACGGTTTCGGGGCGGTTGCCCAGAACCTCGGCGTATGCGAGGGTTTCGACAAGGTCGAGCTGATGCAGTGAGTTTTTGAAAGTGACCCGCCTGTTCAGGTCCTCGGCGTCCAGTCTGTAGAGGGTTCCCGGTGGCTCGCCGTTTTGAACGGCGTCCACCACGATCAACCGGTCGGCTCCGGCGATGGGATCCAGAAGCCTCAGGCCCAGGGTGCCTCCATCGTAGAACTGAACATTGTCGGAAAACTCATACCAGGCCTGTAGCTCCTCGATGACCCGGACTCCAATCCCCTCATCATGCAGCAGGATGTTACCCACGCCTAAAACCAGAATGCGCAGCTTGTCCATGGGCTCCCCGGGCGATGTGGATAAAAAAACAGGAACCCGTCCGCGAATCCGGCAGGTTCCTGTTCCTTAGCTAACCGATGGAATCGATCTAGACAACCCTGAACTTGTAGACCTCATTGCTCCTGGGGTCGATCACGTGCACGCCGCAGGCGATGCAGGGATCGAAAGAGTGGACCGTGCGGAGGATCTCCACGGGCCGCTTGGGGTCGGCCACCGGGGTCCCCATGAGGGCTTCCTCGACGGGGCCTGGCTTGTTGGCGGAGCAGCGCGGGCCAAGGTTCCACGTGGAGGGCACCACGAGCTGGTAGTTGCCGATCTTCTGGTCCTTGATCTCGATCCAATGACCCAGGGCGCCCCGGGGCACGTCGTTGAGGCCGGCGCCCCTGCCTGTGGCGGGCATCTCGTAAGCCTGATAGGTCTTGTTGTTGCCCTTCTTGAGGTTTTCCACCAGCTGATCGATCCAGCCGTCCATGGCGTCGCCGATGATCTGGCTTTCCACGGCTCGCGCCGCCGTTCTGCCCAGGGTCGAAAAGAGCGCCTCGGGCGGGATGGCCAGCGCCTTCAAGACACCGTCCACGGCCTTCTTGGTCTCGGCGTGCCCCTTGCCGTACGCGATGAGAACACGGGCCAGGGGACCTACCTCCATGGGCTCGCCCTTGTAGCGTGGAGCCTTCATCCAGCTGTAGCGCTTTTCCACGTCGAGCGTCTCGAACTTGGGCTTCGTCTCACCCACGGACGGGTGCAGCGCCTGGTCGCCTTCATACCAGCTGTGCTTCACGTGCTCCTCGATGGAGGCGATATCCACGGGCTGTATTTGACCCAGCTGGCGCTTGAAGATCACGCCCCTTGGGAACAGCATGCTGTCGGGCTCTTTCTCGCTCTGGGGAAACTCGCCGTAAGCCATGAAATTCGTGGTGCCCCCGATCTTGCCCCAGTCCTTGTACGACTTGGCCACGGCCATTACGTCGGGAATATAGACATTCTTGACGAAATCCACGGTTTCCTTGAGGAGGAATCGGAACTCCGCGATGCGGTCCACGTTCAGGTCGGCAACACAGGTGACTCCGCCCGGAACCAGGGTCTGCAGGTGCGGGTTCTTGGCGCCGAAAATGGCGAGGAGCCTTGCCGTTCGCGCCTGCTGCCGCAGGGCGTCCAGGTAGTGAGCCACGGCCAGGAGGTTGACTTCCGGGGACAGCTTGTAGGCGGGATGCCCCCAGTACCCGTTGGTGAAGATCCCGAGCTGGCCGCTGTCCACGAGTCTCTTGAGCCTGCCCTGCACGGCCTTGAAATCGTTGACGCCGCTTTTGCCCGCCGTCGACACCTGGTTGGCGAGATCCGAGGTCTTCTTGGGATCGGCCTTGAGGGCGCTCATCACATCCACCCAGTCCAGGGCGTGGAGATGATAGAAATGAACCATGTGGTCGTGCAGAAACTGGGCGCCCAGGAGCAGATTGCGGATGAGCCTGGCATTGTCCGGGATGGTGACGCCCACGGCACTGTCCACCGAGCGCACCGATGCCAGTCCGTGGACATAGGTGCAGACACCGCAGGCCCGCTGAGTGAAGAGCCAGGCATCCCGGGGGTCGCGCCCCTGGAGGATCATCTCGAGGCCGCGGAACAGCGTCGAGCTGCTCCAGGCATTCTTCACCTTGCCGTTTTCGACTTCCACCTCGATGCGGAGGTGGCCCTCAATCCGGGTGATGGGATCGACAACAATTCGCTGCGCCATTGTTGATATCTCCTGATGGGTGAAAAGCCTTGCCGCTGCTTCCGCGCGGGCCCCAGGGCCCGTCGGCGCGGGAAGCGCTGAATCCATGCATCTAAAGGGACTTGTAAAAAGGCGACATCTTATCCCAGAAATCCGGCTCGCTGCAGCCGATGCAGGGATGACCGCCCTCCACGGGCCAGCTGGTGCCGTCGTTCCACTTGACCATGGCGCAGTTGTTGTAAGTTTCCGGGCCCTTGCAGCCCACCTGGAAGAGGCAGTAGCCCATCTCGGCTTCCTTGGACCCGAACTCCGTCACGAACTCACCCGACTCGTAATGACCCCGGCGCGGGCAGGTGTCGTGAATCGTCCGGCCGTAGGCGAAGAGCGGCCGCTTCTTGTCATCGAGGTCCGGAAGCTTGTTGAAGAGCAGGTAGTTCACGACCGTCCCCACGAAATTGATGGGGTTGGGCGGACATCCGGGGATTTTGACGACGGGGGTCTTCAGGGCATCTCCCAGGGCGGATTCCAGATCCTTGGCGCCGGTGGGGTTCGGGGCGGCCGCGGCCACGCCGCCGTAGGATGAGCAGGTGCCGATGCAGATATTGACCAGCGCTTTCGGGCAGACTTCCCTGGCGATCTCCATCATGGTGCGGCCGCCGATGGTGCCGTAAAAACCGTTCTCAGCCGTGGGGATGGCTCCGTCCACCACGCAGATGAACTTTCCGGGATACTTCTTGACCGTCGCGTTGAGTGCTTCCTCGGACTGGTGGCCGGCGGCCGCCATGAGCGTCTCGCTGTACTCCAGGGAGATGACGTCCAGAAGCAGCTCATCGATCCAGGGGTAGGAGGTGCGCAGGAGCGACTCCGGGCAGCCCGTGCACTCGGCGAGGGAGAGCCAGACCACCGGAGGCCGCTGGGGCGAGGCCAGAGCCTCGGCAATGCGAGGTGCGAAGGAGGGTGCGAGCCCCATGGTGGTGGAAACGATTCCGCAGAACTTGAGAAAATCCCTTCTGGAGACCCCTTTCTCTTCCAAACGCTCTTCAAACCCTTTCGACAGTTTCATGCAGCACCTCCTGGAGCCCATTGAAAGATTGCCCGCAAAAAGCTGAAAACCCCGTATTGTGATGGAAAATCGCTCGGGTGGCCGGGGAATGGTGAAGTGAGCGAGCTTGTGCCGCGAGGTTGGACCGATGAATCGCGGTTCCCCTGAGAAGCCTTTCCTGACCACTCCAAGGTAAGAAGACCATCAAAGCCGGTGTGAATGGTATCCCGCGCTTCCCGCGCATCCTGACTTCGACCGAGAGACAGCTATCACTCTATCCAATCCATGTCAACGCATTGAAAAACCTGTGAAACAATTACCGATCGCCCCATTCGATTTGTGCGTTTTTGCCCGCGTCCAGCCCAAGGGGGATGGACGCGGGATGGGGACACCCTGCTCATCGGCATCGAGGTGCCCGACCTCCAGGCTTCGATCACGATGACCCCGGATTCGCCCCCCTGAACCACTCATGGCGGCGGCATGGACGCAGCGGCATCGGATCGAAAGAGACCGTGAAAGGCGAGGGACCGTAACGTGAGGTCAGCCCAAGGGCTCGTTACCCGGGAAGGGCATGTGAAAGGATGGGTTAGCTTCTGTGCGTTGTGATCCGCGGCCGCAACGGATGGCCGCCGTGCGGGAGCAGCAGCCTTTCCGGGTGAAACCGGGAAGGTTCGAAAGACGGGGGCGCGGCTTGCTGGAGAGTCGGGGACTTGCGGGGTGTCCCCGTTGAGATGGTGCCGGCTGGTGGTGGCGGGGAAAGCGAATGTGCGGGAGCGAGCCCACCGAGGGCAGGGGCTGGGCCTCCCGGCGGCGCGAGGCGTGCCCCCTCCGTCGAGAAGCCCCCGATGGCTCAAAACGCTCCCCGGTACTCCAGTCGTCAGTTCTGAATGACCGCGGACAGCTTGTCCAAAATTCGGCCGGGAACGGGATAACCATCCTTGATCAGGTAAAGGCCCAGCAGAGTGGGATCGAACTGCATGGCCTGGGCGGCCTGCTCCACGGATATGCCCTTCGATTCCATCATCTCAATCAATTCGATCTTGCGTGCTTCCATCTGTCGTCTTCTCCTTTTCCGGGCCATCTCCCCGGTTCTCCATTTTTCCTTCATTGCCGTATACCAAAGGATCGCTTCGCGAGACTCCAACCCTTCCGGTATTGACCATATCGAATCCTCGGCCGGGTTGGCAAGTGCTTTTCATCACGAGAGCACCACTGGGCCCGTTGTGAAGAAGATTTGCCAAGGAGAAGCCAGCCCCGCAAAAAACGAAAGGCCGCGGATTCCTCCGCGGCCTTTCGAACATGATGGGGATCTCTCAGATCACAGCTCGAGGTTGAGAAGCAGCCTCAGGACGATAAAGGAAATGACGATTCCGTGGAGAGTACAACCAGCTCGAACATCAGCACGAAAAACCACATGAGACCGAGATTGAACTGAACACGACAGAGCAACGACCAAATCCATTCTCACATCAGCAAGATAACCACACGAGTATCCGAATCAACGGGGAAGAAACATCCAACTTCCACAGGCGCATGAGATCAACAGTATGAGCAACAGCCAGGGTGCGATATTCAACAGTACTTATACTCTGAGAGCTCCCTCAATAGAATGGAGGCAGGCGAATGATCCAAAACCAACCTTTGCTCCCATTCCGATTTACCACCGGGTGCGGATTGCTTGGAGCTGGCCGAGATCATCGCTGATTCCAGCTCAGCCACATCAAACGGTTTCTTCAAGAAGGATCGCACATCAACAGTCAACAGCTTCCGAGATACAGCAGGATAATCGAATTCAGAAAGAACGATCGATGCCATGTCGGGGCTGACGAGCTTGAGGTCTCGCAGGAGCGTTTCAGCATTGGCGTCAGGAAGATGATATTCCAGGATGATGATGTCGTACTTCGAGCTTCGAGCCAGAACCAGAGCGTCGCGGGCAGAGGAGCAACTGTCGTAGGGATACCCCGACCATTCCAAGAATTTTTCCAAAGAGCGTCTTAACGGAGCTTCATCTTCAACCAGCAGGACTCGATTTTCCGCTTCCACATTCCGCCTCCGGTCTCCATCCAAAGCAACGGGTGTGCCAAGAACGCCGAAGGTCACATAACCCTATGAAGGCACAAGGTTTTCGCTCTTCCACCCCATGGCCCGGGCCATGCTTGGATGAATACTATTCTTCAAGATTAGGGTGCGACATCAGGTCGTCAGTGTGGAAGCTTCTCTTTTGGTGTGTGATGTTAGGGAGTTAAGAGGTATGGAGAATAGTATTCATTCACGGCGGGAATGGATGATTTTGTTCATGACAGCAAACCATATTTCTTGAGTCGATAAAGAAGGATGTGGCGCGGGACTCTCAGGAATCTGGCCGTCCGGGCTTTATTGCCCTGGCACTGTTCGTAGGCCTTCAAAATGATGGCTTTCTCCGCTTGATCCAGGCTGATTCCCTCGGCGGGAAGCTGAAATCGAAAATGACCGGTCTGGTCCAAAGCCTCCTCCGCGCGCTCGGGCCTCAGGAAGTTCAGGTGGTGCCCGACGATGGTCTCTTCATTTTCGAGGAGAATCACCCTCTCCAGGGAGTTGCGCAGCTCACGAACATTGCCGGGCCAGTCGTGGCTCAGCAGGAGCAGCTCGGCCTCGGGGCTGATGCTTCGAAAACGCTTGCCGTATTTGTCGTTGAACTCCTCCATGAAGAAATGGACCAGGGTCAGGATGTCCTCGGGGCGCTCCCTGAGGGGCGGAAGGTCGATGCGAATGGTGGCCAGTCTGAAGAAAAGGTCCTTCCTGAAGTGCCCCTGCTCGGTGGTGAGCCACAGATCCTGGTTGCAGGCCGAGAGAATGCGGATATCGACTTTCTTCTTCCGGGTCCCCCCGACGGGAAAGAACTCCTTTTCCTCCAGCACCCTCAACAGCTTGGCCTGGATCTCCGGATGCAGGTCCACCACCTCATCCAGGAAGAGCGTTCCCCCATCGGCCACCTGCAGGAGACCATCCTTTCCCTCGGATCGGGCGCCCGTGAAGGCCCCCTTTTCATATCCGAAAAGCTCGCTCTCGATGATCTCGGCGCTGAAGGCGGCACAGTTGAGAGCCACGAACGGGTAGGCGCTCCGGGGGCTCTGGGCGTGAATGAGTCTGGCGAAAAGCTCCTTGCCCGCTCCACTCTCGCCCTGGATCAGGACGCCGGCATCGGGGCTCTGGGCGCTTTTGATGGCGAGGACCTGGGCATCCAGGAACTTGCTGTTCTTCCCGATGAGGCGCTTGACGGAGTGGAGTCGCTGAACCTCCTGCCTCAGCCGGTCCACTTCGTTTTTCAGGCCGGCATGGTCCAGGGCCGTCTGGACAGTGACCTCGAACTCGTCGAGGTCCACGGGCTTGACCAGGTAGTCGAAGGCACCCCGCTTGATGGCCATCACCACGTCTTTCACGTGCTCGTAGGCCGTGATCATGACCACGGTGGGGGATGGCCTCATTTCCTTGAGCTGGGAGATGACATCCAGCCCGCTCATGTCGGGCAGTCCGATGTCGAGGAGCACCAGATCCGGCTCTTGCTCCCGGGCCAGCTCCAGTCCCTTCACACCGTTTTCGGCTTCATGCACGATGTAGGACTTTTCCAGCAGACGGCGCATCGCGCTTCGGAACGGGTTTTCGTCGTCAATGATCAGGATCTTGTGCTGTTCTCGCATCGGCTCCACGGCAGTCTGATGGCGGGAGGGCGGTCCTCCCGGACTCACTTTCGGCGTTGCTTGGCCTCCCGGTCACACTCCCGGAGACGCGACGGGCGGGAGGGGAGAAAGAGGCGCCTGAGCCGTTCAGGCTGGCAAGGATGCCTCCGTCTCCCCGCAACGGAGCCTTCATTCCCGCGGAGGGGGCCTGGGCCGTCATCGACGGGGGAGCCCCGAAAGAAGCCGGGACACCTCGAGATCCACGACGCGCTGAACGTCGTAGGGAGGTATGGCGGCCAGGTCGATGGTCACGCTTCTCTGGGAGCTGGCACGGTCGCGGAGGCCGAAGAGATTGACATCGATGCGGACGAGAGGTGTCGAAGCCGGTGCGATGATGCCCAGGGCTCCGCCGCTGGCGGCTCCAATGGCGGCGCCCGCACCCGGATCGCCCGCCGCCGCCCCAATGACCGCGCCCGTGGCCGCTCCAAAGAGGGCGCCTCCCAGGGCGTTCCCAGCCCTCACATCCGGATTGTCACGGGCGCCTCCCGAAAGGACCACCTCAATGGCGAAGTCGGCCTCCCGCTGGCGGCGGACATGGTCGTACCCCTTGCGGTAGAGGGTCTGCACGGTGTAGGGCAGGTGCTGGATGCCGAGGGGCGTGTGGTCCTGGACATCCAGAACATAGGTCATGTCGTCCGGCCCGACGCTGAACGGCGGCTCGGAGTCATGGGCGGGCGGAGGTGGGTAAGGCTGAGCCGGGCCGGAGCCGTAGTAGGGTCCATACTGATAGGGGGCGCAGGCCGACAGCGCCCCGGCCAGCAGAACGAGCAGGATGAGGATCCTGGATGGATGGCTGCACACTTTCATGGTGGTTCCCCTTTGGTCCAGGTGGGCGGCATTTGTTTGAGACCGAAGACAATCCTTTTTAACACAGTTGAAGTGATGCAAAAAGCTTTCCCGGGAAGAGGGGTGAGGCAGGGGGAAGCGAGCTCCCCCGCAGGCGTTGACTAGATGATGCGAGCCTGAGAAGATGCATGGCGTCGAGCCGCTGGCGGGCTGCCCCAAAGGCATCCCCCTCGAGACCCATCCACAGGGAGAAGAGCATGCGCGCCATGATTCTGGGAGCGGGCCTGGGAACCCGTCTTCGCCCGTTGACCCTGGTGAGGCCCAAGGGACTCGTGCCCATCATGGGCGTCTCCGTCCTGGACTTCTGGACGCATCGCCTCCATTCCATGGGGTTCGAGGCCGTCGCCCTCAATGCTCATCATCTGGCTTCCCATGTCCGGGAGGCCATTCACGGGGTCCGGCAGCCACTTCCCATTCACCTTTTCGAGGAGGAGATCCTCCTGGGGACGGGAGGAGGGATACGGAACGCTCTCGAGCTTTTCGAAGGAGAGGATTTCGTGGTGGTCAACGGGGACACCCTCTGCGACGCCCCTCTGGGAGAGCTTCTCGTGGAGCACCGGCATGGCGGGGAGCCCGTCACCCTGGTGCTCCACGACTGTCCCCCGTTCAACAACGTGGCCGTGCGGGGACGCGACCGCATCGTGGCCTTCGGCGCCGAGGCCCGAGAGCTGGCCCGGGTTCGGCGCGACATCCGGCTTCTGGCTTTCACGGGCATCCACTGCCTGAGCCCGGGGCTCCTCGAGCCCATGAAGCGCGGGGTCCCAGTGGATATTTTGACAGTTTATCGAAATCTCATCGAAAGGGGACACCCCCTCAAGGGCCTTGTCCTTGATGGGCTCCTCTGGCGCGAGATGGGATCCCTGGATGCCTATCGAGCCCTCCATGCCGAGTGCGCCCGGTGGCCCCGGGGGATCCTCGAGCCCCTCGTCACGGGGCAGCCCCACCGGGTTCATCCCACGTGCGACCTGGCTCCTGATGTGACGCTGGCGGGCTACGTGGCGGCCGGAAGCCGGTGCCGGCTGCACCGGGGGGTGGTCCTGGAGAGCACGATCCTCTGGGATGACGTCGAAATCGGGGAGGGCTCGGTGCTGAAGGACTGCATAGTGACGGACGGTGTCTCGATTCGCGGCTCCTTTTCGGGCCGGGTCTTCACGGAGACGGAGCCATGAGCGGGCTGACCGGCCCCGCGGCGGTTTCACAGCGTCTTCTGGCAGCCGCCGCTCATGTGCTGGGCTCCAGCGGCGAGGTGGCGCAGGTCTTGCCCCTTGCGGGCGATGGCTCCACGAGGAGGTTTTTCAGACTGCGAAGTGGAAGGTGGCGGGCTGTCGGGGTCTCCTGTCCGCGCCTTGCATCGGCGGGGATGGATGAGAACGACTCCTACCTCCTCATCGGAAAGCACCTGCACCGTTGCGGCCTGCCCGTACCCGAATTCATCTGGGCCGACCCCGTCGAGGGGCTGTTTCTCCTGGAAGACCTGGGTGACGTCCACCTGCAGCAGCTGGTCAACGGGAGGCGGACATCCGCTCCGATGCTTTACGCCCGGGTCATCCGGCTCCTCTCGAGACTCCACGAGCGGGCCCGGGAGGGGTTTCGGGCCGATTACTGCTTCGATGCGCCGCTTTACGAGCCGGGCTTTGTACTTCGGAGGGAGCTGGAGTATTTCCGAAAGGCCTTCCTCGAGGGCTTTCTGATGATGGAGGAAAGCGAGACCGAAATCCTTCAGCCGGATTTCGAGAGGCTGGCGGGCAGGGCGGGTGTCTCGGAGCGTTCCTTCGTCATCCACCGTGATTTCCAGAGCCGGAACCTCATGGCGTGCGGTGGGCGCCTCGGGCTGCTGGATTTTCAGGGAATGCGGTTTGGCCCACCGACCTACGACCTGGCCTCCATGCTCATCGACCCTTATGTGAGCCTCCCGGAAGCCTTGCAGGAGGATCTTAAGGCGATGTACTGGCGAGGGAATCGAGGCTTTCTCCGCCAGTCCCGTGTGGAATTCGAGCGATCCTATGCGGCGGTGCGTCTGTGCCGGAACCTGCAGGCGCTGGCAGCCTATGCGCTCCTGGGGGGCACCAGGGGGAAACCTCAATTTTTCCATTATATCACACCCGCGTGGAACCGGCTTGGGGCGAGCCTGCGAATGGCTGGGCCGGAGGACTATCGAGCCCTCTCTCGATTGCTCCTTGGCCGTCGCACGCGGGATCTCCTCCGCGGACGTCTGAGCCAGGTTTTGCGTGACAAAGCATGTTGAAGCTGTTATAGGCGAGCGGCTTGAATCTAAAATCGATCAGGAAGGAGAAGCCTCATGGCGTCCAAGACACAGCAGACTGAAAAAATCCGCGCTCGAAAGCACAAGTCCAACAAGGTGAACATGAAGGCCGCACAGAAGCGTCTGGCCAAGAATTACGAAGTGCTGGAGCGGCTTGTGGAAGCCAGGTAGCCATCGAATCCCCCCATGAAGAAAAGGCCCCGCGGAGGTTGAGGCTAGAGCTCCATCACCTTGATGAGGTTGGTGGTCCCGGTGACCCCCACGGGAACCCCCGCGGTGATGACCAGCCTGTCCCCCGTGCGGGCCAGCTTCCGTTCCATCACCAGCGTCTTCGCCGCCTCGAAAATCTGGTCGGTGTGTGAGACCGAATCGGCCCAATCGGGAATGACTCCCCAGCTGAGCGTCAGCTGTCTCAGGGTTTGCAGGCTCTCGGTCAGACCCAGGATGGGCCGGCTGGGTCTGAATCGGGAGACCAGTCTGGCCGTGCTTCCCGAGGAAGTGGCGGCCACGATGGCGGCCGCGCGCAGATCCCTCGCCAGTAGGCAGGCGGCGCGGCTGATGCCGGCGGCCGTGGCGGGCAGCGAGTCCGAAGCGGTTTCCTGCATCAAGGCCGTTTCGTCGATCTCGCCCTCGACGGTTCGCGCAATGCGATCCAGGATCGACACGGCCTCGATGGGATAGGCGCCCACGGCTGTCTCATCCGAGAGCATCAGGGCATCGGTGCCATCCAGGATGGCGTTGGCCACGTCGGTGGCCTCGGCCCGGGTGGGTCTGGGGTTGGTCATCATGGAGGTGAGCATCTGCGTCGCCGTGATGACGGGCCTGGCCGTGAGTCTGGCCGACCGTATGATCCGCTTCTGGATCAATGGCACCTGCTCCAGGGGCATCTCGACCCCCAGATCACCTCGGGCCACCATGACGGCGTCCGCTTCGGCGATGATCTTTTCGAGGCGCTCGAGGGCTTGGGGCTTCTCGATCTTCGCCACCAGCATGGGCTTTCGCTTCAACTGGTCCAGGATCTCGAGCACCGGGTCCAGGTCGCTTTCGTGCCGCACGAAGGACAGGGCCACGAAATCCACATGCTCTTCCAGTCCCACCCGGAGGTCCAGGCGGTCCTTTTCCGTCAGGGCCGGGGTCTTGAGGTGACTCGAGGGGAGGTTCACTCCCTTGCGGGACTGGATGCTCCCCCCCACCAGGATGTCACAGACGAGGTGATCCCGCTTCTTCTCGCGAACCACGAGCTCCACCCGCCCGTCGGAGAGGAGGATGTGGCTCCCGGGATCCACCTCATCCAGCAGCCCCGCATACACGACCGGCAGCGAGCCGTGATCGCCCGTTTCTCCAGGCCTGAGCTCGACCTGACCGCCGGTGGCGAGAAGGATTTCATCCTCGGCCAGCACCCCCAGCCTGATCTTGGGGCCCCCGAGGTCCTGAAGGATGCCGATTTCCCTGCCGGCCTCCTGGGAAGCCTTGCGGATGGCCCGGATGACGAGCCGGTGATCCTCGCGCTCCCCGTGGGAGAAATTGAGGCGGGCCACATCCATTCCAGCCTCGATGAGCCGGCGGATCCCGTCGGCCGAACGGGTGGCCGGGCCGATGGTGCAAACGATCTTGGTTCTTCGGATTTCCGCTGCTGGACTCATGCCCCTCCTTGCCCACATCCATTGAAATCTGGCGATTCGAGCTTCGCGTCTCGACTCCTGAAGCTCCGCGATGGCCCAGCTCCCCGGCGGGCAGAGCTCACCGGGGCCGGCCGGCCCCTCAGGCAGGGCTGAAGAAGGCCCTGCTGGGCGAGAACATCTTGCCTGGATTCAATATATTCCGAGGGTCCAGGGCCTGTTTGATACGCCACATGGCGTCAAAGCCATCCTGCCCCACTTCCCATAGCAGGTAAGGTGACTTGGCGATGCCCACACCGTGCTCCCCGGAGAGGGTGCCGCCAAGCTCGAGGACGATGCGAAAGATCTCCTCCACCGCCTTTTCGGCCCTTGCGAGCTCATCCCTGTTGCTGCGGTCCAGCATGATGTTCGTGTGGATGTTGCCGTCGCCCGCGTGCCCGAAACAGACGATGATCAGGTCATGGCGGTGGGCGATCTCGCGGATGGAGCGGATGAGCCGCGTGATCCGGGTGCGGGGCACCGTGATGTCCTCGTTGATCTTGTGTGGCCTGATCTGCCCGAGGGCGGGGGAAATGGCCTTTCTCCCCTTCCAGAGGGCGTCACATTCCGCCGGGGTGGCGGCTGTCTGAACGGAGGAGGCGCCCGATGCCCGGCAGAGCGAGGCGATGAGGGCGGCCTCGTGGGTGACGGCGCTCTCCCAGCCATCGACCTCGATGAGGAGGAGCGCCTCGGCGCCCCGATCCAGGCCGAGGCTCATGGTGCTCTCCACGACCTCGATGGCCGAGTGGTCCATGAGCTCCAGGGCGGACGGCACCACCCGGTTTCGCAAAATGGCCCTTACCGTGTCGGTGGCCTGATCCAGGGAGGGGTAGTGGACGAGGAGGGTGCGCCGCGTCTCGGGGGCCGCCGCCAGGCGCAGAACGATCTCGCTGAAGATGCCGAGGGTGCCTTCGGAGCCGACCATCAGGCGGGTCATGTCATAGCCCACGACACCCTTGGACGTACGGGTGCCCGTTCTGATGACGGAGCCCGTCGGAAGTACCACTTCGAGCCCCAGAACGTAGTCGCGGGTCACGCCGTATTTGACCGCTCGAAGCCCGCCCGAGCCCATGGCCACGTTGCCTCCCAGGGTGGAAAAGGAGGCACTGGCGGGGTCCGGCGGGTAAAACAGCCCATACTCCGCCACGGCTCGCTGCAGTGCGCCGGTGACGACGCCGGGCTGCACCACGGCGAGCATCTCATCCGGGTCGATCTCGAGGATGCGGTCGAGGCGGTTCATGCCCAGAACCAGTCCGCCCTGGCTGGGCACCGAGGCTCCCACCATGCCGCTGCCGGCTCCGCGGGGGATCACCGCAAAGCCCTCCCGACAGGCCAGTCGAAGGATCTCCGATACCTCTCGAGCCGAGGCGGGGAAGGCGACACACGCCGGGCGGACCTGAATCCGGCTGGCATCATAGCTGTAGCAGATCAGATCCTCGGGCTCCGTGAGGACATGGCTGTCCCCCACGATGCCGATGATCTCCAGAAGCGACCCGGTTCCTAGTCCCATGACCGTTTCCCCACGTCCAGTGTTGTACTGGTGCAGCGAGTGGATTATGCTTACGGCGGATCAGAGCCCGACCGATGTTTCATGCGATCCCTCCCGAAGTCGAGCCTGGACGGTCTGCTCCGCTGGATTCAGGGGTCCCTGGACCTTTTCGCTCCCGGGACCTCGAGGCCGGGCAGCCATGAGCCTTCGCGGAGGCGGTCACACTCACCCGAGATTTGGAATATCTATGCAGGCCAAGGATGCTCGACATCGACCCCGCATCTTGATCGTGGACGACGAGGAGAGTGCCAGGGAATCCCTCGAGATGGTCCTCGAGGACCACTACGACGTGGCGACGGCCGGAGATGGAGCGCGGGCTCTCCAGATCGTCAAGGCCAGTCCGGTCGATGTGGTGCTCCTGGACATCACCATGCCCAAGATCAGTGGCTTAGAAATACTGGAAAGAATCAAACAATTCAACGAGACGATCGAAGTCATCATGGTGTCGGCGCTGGATCGGGCTCATGAGGCGACGGCGGCCATGAAGTATGGAGCCTTCGACTACATCACCAAGCCCTACGACGCCGACGCCCTCATGGCGGTGGTGGCCGATGCCCTTCGAAGGCGAACGTCAAGACCCCGGGCTCATCTGGCTCATCGAGGGGCGGTCTACCAGTTCGGTGATGTGCGGATACTGAGCCTGTCCAAGCGCATGGAACCGGTTTTCAGCCTGGTCCGTAAAGTGGCCCAGGCGAGCAGCAGCGTCCTCGTGACGGGAGAAAGCGGGACGGGGAAAGAGCTGGTGGCCCGGGCCATTCACGCGGCCAGCCTGCGCTCCGGCCGGCCTTTCGTGGCCATCAACTGTGCCGCGATCCCCGCGGAGCTCATGGAAAGCGAGCTTTTCGGGCATGAAAAGGGTGCTTTCACGGGAGCCCACGCGCGCACCGTCGGAAAGTTCGAATTCGCCCAGGGCGGGACGATTTTCCTGGATGAAATCCCCAGCCTGAAGCTCGAGCTGCAGGCCAAGCTCCTGCGGGTGCTTCAGGAGAGGGAGCTGACCCGCGTCGGGAGCCACCAGTCCATCAAGGTGGACGTGAGGGTGGTCGCGGCCACCAACCTGAAATTGGACCATCTGGTGCGGACCGGGCAATTTCGGAACGATCTGTACTTTCGGCTCAATGTGATTCCCATTGAGATCCCGCCCCTCCGGCAGCGTCAGGAGGACATCCCCCTGCTGGCTGATTTTTTCCTCGGGAGATTCAACCGATCGCTGGAGAAGCGAGTGCAGGGGATCAGCCCCGAGGCGATGAAGCTGCTCAAGTCATACCCCTGGCCGGGAAACGTCCGGGAGCTTGAGAATGTCATCGAGCGGCTGGTGGTGCTTGGAGCCGACGATGAGGTGGTGGAGGAGAACGATCTGCCTTTCGACCTGCTTCTGGAGAATGGCTGGAGGGACGAGCCCCAGCCAGCAGGGGAGGGCGCCGTGGACCAGGGGCTGATCCGAGCCCGCAATGATTTCGAGCGGCAGTTCATTTTAAGGATGCTCGATCGCTGCCAGTGGAACCAGACCGACACGGCTCGATGCCTCAAAATTCACCGAAACACCCTGCTCTCGAAAATGAGGACCCTCAACCTGAGGGTTGAGGAAGGCGGCCAGCGAAACGGCGTCAAGCGCGGCAATCAGTCCCTGGACGAGGGAGCCCCCCGTTTATGACGCCACCAGTCGTCGTGGCCGTCGAACCACCATGCCGTCGAATCCGTCGACATGAGGGTCTCGGCAAGCTTCCTGCCTAAATCCGTACCGAGCCTCTTCAAGGCAAAATCGATCCATTTGCGCGCATAGGGGTTGCCGAGATCCAGCTGCTCCTTGAGCTCCAGGAGCAGATCCAGCTGATCGGCGTCGTGGGCGAGCCGGGATTCCTCGGTGGCCCCTTGCCGATACTCGCCGAGGAGCGACCGGAATTCATCGCCGAAGGGGAGCGTTCCCGCCAGATCCTCCACGGCGGCGACCTCATCCACCGTCACATACTGTTTGTTCACGTAGTTCATGTCCCCCGTGCGCGCCTCGGGCACATCGTGAAAGAGGCACATGCAAAGGACCTTGTGGGGATCGGCTCCGGGTGAGAGGCGGGCCAGGGTGTAGCCGATGACGGCCATGCGGTAGGAGTGGTCCGCCACCGACTCCTTTCCCGAGCCCAGAAACTGGAAGCCCGAGCGCGGGGTCTTCTTGAGCATTCCCAGCTCGAAGAAGAAGTGGATGATGTTTTTGAGGGCGCCCGAGTCTTCTTCCGGGCTCCCATCGGCGGCATGGGCTGCATGTGGCTCGGTCAAAAGTCGCTCCAGCTTCCGGGATGAGCAAATCGAAGCGGTCGCGGCTCAGCGCCGTGCCGGCTGCCGCCACCCCGCTCCGTGGCCATGGGTCTGTCCGGAGGGGGATTCTAGCAAAGCCCCGACCCATGTCAACGGAGCCTTTGGGGGGACCTCCAGCGAGGTTTTTGCTCCCCGGGAGGGGTACATGGGTTTTCGTGCGTTGACAGCCCCAAGGGTTTCCCCTAAAATGGTGTGTCTATCCCATGGGAATTGTTGACATTAAACTTTGTTTCCTTCCCGCTCATCGAACGGGGTGGCGTGGGGGCATGGGAGGCGCGCTCCCACAGAAGCAGTCGCGAAGGGTGATCCGATGAAACTCAAAGGTGCGCAGATTTTTTTCGAGTGTTTGAAGAAGGAAGGAGTCGAGGTCATTTTCGGCTTCCCGGGTGGGGCCGTCCTCGACATCTACCACGAGATCCCCAAGTCCGGCATCCGGCACATCCTGGTTCGCCATGAACAGGGGGCCGCCCACATGGCGGACGGCTACGCCCGGGCCACGGGCCGCGTCGGTGTCTGTCTCGTCACGTCCGGCCCCGGTGCGACCAACACGGTCACCGGCATAGCGACGGCATACCTCGATTCCGTTCCCATGGTCGTGTTCACGGGGCAGGTGCCCACGGCGCTCATCGGCAACGACGCCTTTCAGGAAGTGGACATCGTGGGGATCTCGAGACCCTGCACCAAGCACAACTATCTGGTCAAGGACGTGAACGACCTCGCGCGGGTGATCAAGGAGGCATTCTACCTGGCCCGCACGGGGCGGCCCGGGCCGGTTCTGGTGGATCTGCCCAAGGATGTGGTCCAGGCGACGACGGAGTTTCGCTATCCCAAGAAGGTCGAGCTGGTGGGTTATCGTCCCACGGTCGAAGCGCACATGGGGCAGATCAAGCGGGCTTACCAGCTCATCCGCAAGGCCAAGAGCCCTGTCCTCTACGCCGGTGGAGGGGTGATCCTCTCGGGGGCTTCCGACGAGCTGATCCGGCTGGCCGACCTTCTTCAGGCCCCGGTGACCACCACCCTCATGGGAATGGGCTGCTATCCGGCCCTGCTCCGACAGGAGGATGGCACGAAGCAGGAGAATCCGCTGTGGCTCGGGATGCTTGGCATGCACGGGACTTACCGGGCCAACATGGCGGTCCAGAGCTGCGATGTTCTCGTGGCCGTCGGCGCCCGATTCGATGACCGGGTCACGGGGAAGATCGCGGGGTTTGCGCCCCATGCCAAGATCGTCCACATCGACATCGATCCCACCAGCATCAGCAAGAACGTCCCGGTGGACATTCCCATCGTGGGGGATTGCAGGAATGCGCTGGAGCGGCTCATCGCCATGGTCGAGGAGGATCCCGTCGAAGACCTGGCCGAGGTGCGCGCACCATGGCTTGCGCAGGTCAACGAATGGCGAAACGCTCATCGCCTGGCCTACAAGCAGGAAGGGGACGTGATCAAGCCCCAGTATGTCGTGGAGAAGCTCTACGAGCTGTGCGACGGGGATGCCATCGTCACCACCGAGGTGGGCCAGAACCAGATGTGGGCGGCCCAGTTCTTCCACTTGACCCAGCCCAGGTCTTTCCTGTCTTCGGGAGGGCTCGGCACCATGGGCTACGGCCTTCCCGCGGCCATCGGTGCCCAGGTCGCTTTCCCGGACCGGCTGGTGATCGACATTGCGGGAGACGGCAGTATACAGATGAACATTCAGGAGCTCATCACCGCCGTCTGCAACGATCTGCCCGTGAAGGTGGCCATCTTGAACAACCGTTTTCTGGGCATGGTGCGGCAATGGCAGGAGCTGTTCTATGAAAAGACTTACTGCGCCACATGTCTGGACGCCGCTCCCGACTTCGTGAAGCTCGCCGACGCTTACGGAGCCGTGGGACTCAGGGCCACCAGGCCCGAGGAAGTCGAGCCGGTGATTCGCGAGGCCTTTTCAGTCAGGCGGCCGGTTCTGATGGAGTTCGTTGTGGCGGCTGAGGAAGGGGTGTACCCGATGGTGCCCGCTGGGAAGGACATTTCAGAGATGCTGCTGGTGTGAGCCATGGAAAAAAACGAGAAGCAAAAACATACGATAGGGGTGCTGGTGGAGAACCAGCCGGGAGTGCTCTCCAGGGTGGCGGGGCTTTTCAGCGGACGGGGATTCAACATCGAATGCCTCACGGTGGCCGTGACTCACGAGCCCGGGCTTTCCAGGATCACGCTGGTGACCACGGGGGACCAGCACATCCTGGAGCAGATCATCAAGCAGCTGAACAAGCTGATCAACGTGATCAAGGTCTATGATTTTCGCGAGATCGAGTTCGTGGACCGCGAAATGGCCCTCATCAAAGTGCGGGCGGAACCGGCCACCCGCGCGGAGGTGCTGCGCATCTCGGATATTTTTCGCGCCAAGGTGGTGGATGTGAGTCCGCACTTTTACACCATCGAGGTGACGGGAAACGAGACGAAGATCGGGGCCATTCTGGAGCTCCTGAGCCAGATCGGCATCGTGGAGCTGGCCCGCACGGGCAAGGCGGCGCTGGCCCGCGCCAAGAAGCACTGAGAGCCCTCGTCCTTGAGGAGGGAACGGGAGCTGGCCTCGATCGTCGGCGCTCCCGGGGGGGGGCGAGCCGCCGTGCCCGCGGGTGCGTGGCCGTTCCGCCACGGAATGCGGCCCCAGTATTGTGGATGGAATTGTGATCTCGAGCTCATCGCGGATGGGATGGGTGCCGAGGGAGGAGAATTCATGAAGATATTCTACGAGGCGGATGCGGATCTCAATGTGCTGCGGGGCATGAAGGTCGCGGTGATCGGCTATGGAAGTCAGGGGCATGCCCAGGCCCAGAATCTTCGGGACAGCGGGGTGGAGGTGGTCATCGGTCAGCGGCCGGGGTCCCCCAATCACGAAAAGGCCGTCGAGGACGGCTTCACTCCGGTTTCGGCGCGGGAAGCCGCTTCCAGCTGCGACGTCATCCAGATCCTCACGCCCGATCACACACAGGCTCGCATCTACGCCGAGGACGTGGCGCCATCCATGAAGGCTGGCAAGACGCTCCTGTTCTCCCACGGCTTCAATATCCACTACGGGCAGATCGTACCGCCCCCCGAGGTGGACGCGGTGATGGTGGCTCCCAAGGGGCCGGGGCATCTGGTCCGGAGCGAGTACGTCCGCGGCGCCGGGGTGCCGGCCCTCGTGGCCATTCACCAGGATGCCAGCGGCCAGGCCATGCGGACGGCCCTGGCCTATGCCCGGGGCATCGGCGCCACGCGGGCGGGGGTCCTGGAAACGACGTTCAAGGAAGAGACGGAAACGGACCTCTTTGGAGAGCAGTCCGTCTTGTGCGGCGGAGTTTCGGAGCTGGTCAAGGCGGGCTTCGACACCCTGGTGGAGGCGGGCTATCAGCCTGAGATCGCCTTTTTCGAGTGCATGCATGAGCTGAAGCTCATCGTCGATCTCATCTACCGCGGCGGTCTGGCGTACATGCGCTACTCCATCAGCGACACGGCGGAGTACGGGGACCTCACCCGAGGCCGGCGCATCGTGACCGACGAGACGCGGGCGGCCATGAAGCAGATTCTCGAGGAGATTCAGTCGGGGGCGTTCGCCCGGGAGTGGATCCTGGAGAACCAGGCGGGGCGCCCCATGTTCCGGGCGCTGCGGGAGCGGGAGCGCAGGCTCCTCGTGGAAGAAGTGGGCGCCAGGCTTCGGTCCATGATGCCTTTTCTGGATGCCAAGAAGATGATCTAATGTTGCTGCGAACGTCCATGCCCCCGAGACGCCCTGACCCCCGGCGGGGTCCTGGCGTCAGCGGGGCGAATCAACGGCCGTGCCGTCGGTTGCCAGTGAGGCTCCTGGACTGGATACGGAAGCGCTTTCATCCCCCATCCCCCATCGACCCGAGGGCCGTCCGGAGAAAGGAGCCATCCGCCATTGCAGACGGGGACCTTCAGAGACAAGCGTCAGCATATACCCGTGGCTCGCGAGGGAATTCCCTATATTCTCATCGCCGGTTTCGTCACCCTGGTGCTCGCGGTTCAGGGATGGACCCTCCTGACGCTGCCTGCCCTGGCGGCAACGCTTCTGGTCGGGCACTTCTTCCGGGATCCCGATCGCATCCTCTCCGCCGAAGAGCCTGATGTGGCATCGCCCGCCGACGGCAGGGTCATTGCCATCGACCGGATGGAATCGGCTCCCCTGACGGACAGGCCGTGTCTTCGGATCAGCATTTTCATGTCGATTTTCGACGTGCATGTGAATCGCGTGCCGGTTTCGGGCGTCGTGCAGCAAGTGTGCTATCGGAAGGGGGCTTTCGTGGCCGCCAATCTTCCCAGGGCCAGCCATGAAAATGAGCAGAGCTGGGTCCGTATCCTCTCGGACCGTGGACCCGAGGTGGTCATGACCCAGGTGGCGGGGCTCATCGCCCGCCGCATCGTCTGCTGGCCCCGGGCGGGAGAGCGCGTCGAGCGAGGCGAGAGGTTCGGTCTGATCCGCTTCGGTTCTCGCATGGATGTTTTCGTCCCCGTCGATTCGGAGATCCTGGTGTCGAGGGGCCAGCATGTCTACGGGGGTGAAACGGTCCTATGCCGCCTGAAGTGAAGAAGCGCCGCTTCAGAAAGAAGCGATGGCGCCGGCTGGAGGAGGGCGAAGTCCACATCGGGGCCTACATCGTGCCCAACCTCTTCACCACCGGCAACCTCATGAGTGGCTTTTTCGGGATTGTCAGTGCCATCAACGGCAATTACCAGCTGGCGGCCCTGGCGATCTTCGTGTCGTGCGTCTTCGACATCCTGGACGGCCAGGTGGCGCGGCTGACCCGTGCCACGAGCCGCTTCGGCGTCGAGTACGATTCGCTGGCGGACCTGGTGGCCTTCGGCGTGGCCCCCAGTATCCTCATGTATCTCTGGGCCTTGAAGCCGTTCGGCCGGATGGGGTGGCTCGCGGCTTTCGTCTTCGTGGCTTGCGGCGCGCTGAGGCTGGCGCGGTTCAATGTTCAGGTGGAAACATCCAGCAAGAAGTACTTTGTGGGGCTGCCCATTCCCGGGGCTGCCAACATGATCGCCACCACGGTGTTTTTCATCGAGGGCTGGAGGGTGGACTTCACTCCCTATGGAGCCCCATCGCTGCTGGTGGTCACGTACCTCCTGGGGTTCCTGATGGTGAGCACGGTGCCGTTCTACAGCTTCAAAGACTTCGAGATGATCAAGGCCAAGCCGATTCCGGTGCTTTGCGGCGTGCTGGTGCTCATGTCGGTCATCGCCATCGAGCCTCAGCTCATGCTGTTTTCCATGTGCCTGACTTATGTCCTGGCGGGCCCCGTGCTTTTTGTGGTGCAGAGAGTGCGGCGAAAGCCCGCCGAGCAGCTCCCACCCGGAGCCGGAGAGAAGACCCAGGAGATCGAGATCCCCGGGGATCGGGAAGAGACGCTTTCCTGAACGATGATGATGAGGTGATTGTTCATGTCCATGACTATCAGTGAGAAAATCCTTGCCAAGCATGCCGATCGAGCGGAGGTCCGGCCGGATGAGCTCATCGAGGTGGAGATCGATTTCGCCCTGGGCAATGACATCACGGCGCCCCTGGCCATGGAGGCATTCCGCAAGGCGGGCGCCGCCAGGGTCTTCGACGGGGATCGCATCGCCCTGGTTCCGGACCATTTCACCCCGAACAAGGACATCAGCTCGGCCATGCAGGTCAAGCTCATGCGCGAATTCGCCGCAGAATTCGGCATCACCCACTATTTCGAAGTGGGCCGGATGGGCGTGGAGCATGCTCTGCTGCCGGAGCAGGGGCTGGTGCTGCCTGGGGACGTGGTCATCGGAGCCGACAGCCACACCTGCACTTACGGGGCACTGGGCGCTTTCGCCACGGGGGTGGGAAGCACCGACCTCGCCGCCGCCATGATCACCGGGCGGATCTGGTTCAAGGTTCCCCATTCCGTCAAGTTTGTGTTTCGTGGGAAGCTGCGTCCCTGGGTGGGCGGGAAGGACCTGATCCTGTACGCCATCGGTCAGATCGGAGTGGATGGGGCGCGTTACCAGGCCATGGAATTCACCGGCGAGGTCATCGAGGGACTGCCGATGGCGGATCGCTTCACCATGTCCAACATGGCCATCGAGGCGGGCGCCAAGGTGGGGATCATCACCCCGGACGCCCTGACCGAGGCCTACGTCAAGGAGCGGGCCCGGCGCCCCTACGCGTTTTACGAGAGCGATCCCGGCGCCGTCTATGCCAGGGTGTACGACTGGGATGTTTCAGGTTTCGAGCCCATGGTGGCCCTTCCCCATTCGCCCCAGAACGTGAAGCCCATCCAGGAGCTTCCCGACATCCCCATTCAGCAGGCGGTCATCGGCTCGTGCACCAACGGGCGGCTGGAGGATCTGCGGCAAGCGGCCAGGGTTCTCAAGGGGAAGAAAGTGGCTCCAGGCGTTCGGTGCCTCGTGATTCCCGCCACCCAGCGGATTTACCAGGAGGCCATGCGCGAGGGGCTCCTGGAGATTTTCGTGGATGCGGAAGCCGCGGTGAGCACGCCCACCTGCGGGCCCTGCCTCGGTGGTCATATGGGAATCCTGGCTCCGGGGGAGCGGGCTGTCGCGACCACCAACCGTAATTTCGTGGGGCGCATGGGCCACCCGGAGAGCGAGGTGTACCTCAGCAACCCGGCGGTGGCGGCGGCTTCGGCCATTGCCGGGCGAATCGTTCACCCCGATGCCGTTTGATGGGTGGCCGCCAGAGGATCGAGTACTGCCAACCGCGGGCCGGCCCGCGAAAGGAAGTGGGAGGATCGAGCCTCGGGGCCTGTTACCGCGTGCCGACCTAAGAGAGGATGTCAGATGAAATTGCAGGGAACCGCCTGGAAATTCGGCGATGACGTGGATACGGATGCCATCATTCCCGCGCGATACCTCAACACCACCGACCCCGCCGTGCTCGCGGCTCATTGCATGGAGGACGCGGATCCGGAGTTCATGAAAAAGGTCAAGCCGGGGGACATGATCATCGCGGGCAAGAACTTCGGGTGCGGCTCCTCCCGGGAGCACGCCCCCATCGCCATCAAGGCCGCCGGCCTGAGCTGCGTCATTGCGGCGAGCTTTGCCCGGATCTTCTTTCGCAATGCCTTCAACATGGGGCTGCCGATCCTCGAGTGTCCCGAAGCGGCGGCGGCCGTTTCAACGGGGGATGTGGTGGAAGCGGATCTGGACCGCGGGATCGTCATCAACCACACGCGGAGCGAGACCTATCAAGCCCAGCAGGTGCCTCCTTTCATGCAGCAGCTGGTCAAGGCCGGTGGCCTCATGTCCTATGTCCGGGAGCAGATGCGTCAGCAGGGCCGCTGACCCGGGGAGCCGTGGCTTGGGGCCCGGGCCCGGGTGCGCTTCGACCCGGTGGCGCGGGAATGCTCGGCGGTGGCCGCCCAGGGGGTTCCGATGATCGTTTCAATCGATATCAACCGTTCAACGCTCAGGTGAAAGAGGTCAGAGATGCTGGAAAACAGGAAGTATCGAATCGCGGTGATGCCCGGTGACGGCACGGGACCCGAGGTGGTGCGGGAGGCCCTCAAGGCTCTGAGCGCCGTTTCGGAGATGGACGGATTCAAGCTGGAGCTGGCTCACTACGATCTGGGTGGTGACCGTTACCTCAAGACCGGGGAAGTGCTGCCCAAATCGGCCGTGGATGAGCTGAGGACTTTCAACGCCATTCTCCTCGGCGCCATCGGTCACCCGGATGTGAAGCCGGGCATCCTCGAGAAGGGGCTCCTTCTGGAGCTGCGCTTCCAACTGGACCAGTACGTCAACCTCCGCCCCGTGATCCTGTTTCCCGGAGTCGAGACTCCCCTCAAGGACAAGGGGCCCGAGGACATCAACTTCGTGGTGGTTCGCGAGAACACCGAGGGGCTCTACGCGGGCTCCGGCGGCTTCCTGCGCAAGGGAACGCCCCACGAGGTGGCGGTCCAGGAGTCCGTCAACACGCGCATGGGTGTGGAGCGCTGCATCCGCTACGCCTTCGAGTATTGCCGCAGGCGGAATCAGAAGCGCAAGCTCACCCTGTGCGGCAAGACCAATGTACTGACCTTCGCATTCGATCTCTGGGAGCGGGCGTTTCACGACGTCGCCAGGGAATACCCGGACATCCAGACGGATTATGCTCACGTGGATGCCACCTGCATGTGGATGGTGAAGAACCCCGAATGGTTCGACGTCATCGTGACGGACAACATGTTCGGCGACATCATCACGGATCTGGGTGCCATGATCCAGGGTGGCATGGGCATCGCGGCGGGAGGCAACATCAACCCCCAGGGGGTTTCCATGTTCGAGCCCATCGGGGGGTCGGCTCCCAAGTACACGGGCCAGAATATCATCAATCCCCTGGCGGCCATTGGAGCGGCCCAGATGATGCTGGATCACCTGGGCGAGGAAAAATCCGCGGCCCGCATCGATGGGGCGGTGCGCAAAGTCGTCTCGCAGGACCTCAAGAGTCTCTCGGCGGGCCAGATGGGATTCTCCACCAGTGAAGTGGGAGATCTTGTGGTGCGCTCCATTCAGGATTCGGTCTGATCGTCCCGTGTGAAGCGGGGTTTCGTTCTCGCGCCAGCGGGATCACGCTGAAAAAAGCCCCCGTCCCGGGGGCTTTTTTCATGGAGGCGGCGGGTTGGAGGTTTTGAATCGGGAGCTGCTCACGGTTTTCGGCGTCCTGGCCGGGGCGGCGGTGCTCTTCGCCAGCAACCGGCTTCGCGGCGACGTGGTGGCGATCCTGGTCATGCTGGCGCTCATGCTGAGCGGTATCCTGACGGTGGGTGAATCCCTGGCCGGTTTCTCCCAGCCGGTGGTTCTGGTCATCGCGTCCATGTTCATTGTGGGAGAGGCCCTGGTTCACACAGGGATCACCCAGAGCGTGAGCGAGGCGGTGGTGCGTGCCAGCGGGGGGAGCGAGGCACGCGTCATGGTGCTCATCATGCTGGTGGTGGGCGGTATCGGGGCCTTCATGAGCTCGACGGCGGTGGTGGCCCTGTTCATTCCCGTGGCCCTGAGCATCGCTCGCGAGGCCGACCTGAACCGGAAGCGGCTGCTGATGCCCCTTTCCGTGGCCGCCCTCATCAGCGGCATGATGACGCTCATCGGGACGGCGCCCAACCTCATCGTCACCGATGCGCTGCGGTCTCGCGGCTTCGCTCCGCTCTCCTTCTTCAGCTTCACTCCCTTTGGTGCCGTCTCGCTTTTGGTGGGTATCACGTACATGCTGGTCTGCGGGCGGCGCCTGCTCTCCCGGGAAAGGCATGCGGAAGCCGGTCCTCAGCGCCACACCATCGCCGACCTGGCCGAGAACTATGGCATCACGGAGCAGCTCGGCCGGCTGATGGTGCTCCCCGGCTCTCCCCTGGTGGGGAAGAGCGTCGGGAAGAGCCGGGTCTACGAGCAATACGGCATCAATCTCATCGGGTTCGAAAAGCGCGAGCACGGGCGGCATGTGTACCTGCCGGCCCACACCGACACGGTTTTCGATGCGGGTGACGCCATCTTTGTCCTGGGGGACCGGGAGAGGCTGGACCAGCTGGTGGCATCTCAAGGCCTCGCCTTGCTTCCACCCCTGGCGGGGCGCGTGCAGCGCGAGGCGGCCCAGGGGATCGGGCTGGCCGAGATCATCCTCCCTCCCGGCTCAAGGTTGATTGGGCAGACGCTCCGGGATGTCGAATTCCGGTCGCGCTACAGCGTGACGGTGCTCGCGGTCCGACGTCGCGGCAAGCCCGTGACCTCCCACATCGGCGAGCTGCGAATGGATTTCGGGGATGCCCTGCTGGTGTCCGGCAGCTGGCCCGAGCTGCTTCGCCTCCGGGCCGAGCACGAATGCTTCGTGCTGCTCACCCTGCCCGATGAATACAAGATGGTGGCTCCCGCGAGACACCGTGCGCGGCTGGCCCTGATCATTCTGGCCGTCATGGTCGTCACCATGGCGCTCCGGCTGGTTCCCATGGTGGCCGCGGCCATGCTGGGGGCCATCGCGCTGATTGCCGCCCGATGCGTCAGGCTCGATGCGGTTTATCGCGTCATCAGCTGGCAAACGGTGGTGCTCATCGCGGGGATTCTGCCCCTGGCCACGGCCCTGAGCAAGACCGGAGGGACGAAGCTCATCGCCGATGCGTTGTTCGATGCCGCGGGGCATATGGGGCCCGTGACCATGACGGGGGCGGTCTTTCTCCTCACCTCCATGACGGGACTTTTCATCTCCAACTCAGCCACCGCCATTCTGGTAGCGCCCATCGTCATCGACCTGGCGTCCTCCTTCGGGGTGCCTCCCCATGCCTTTGCCATGACGGTGGCCATCGCGTGCTCGGCGGCTTATGCAACACCGGTGTCGTCCCCGGTCAACACGCTCATCATGGATCCCGGCGGATACACATTCATGGACTTCGTCAAGGTGGGCATGCCCCTTCAGGTGCTGACACTGCTGGTCACGGTTCTCCTCACCTGGCTGCTCTACCTGCGGTGATGCACCGAAGGCCTGGCGGCCTCGATCCGTCAGGATGAAGACAGCGTGAAAGTCGCATATCGCCACGACAGTTGCCGTTGATATATACTTTTTTATTGAGCACGAATCGAGGATGCATGCATCCTTCACGAGAGGAGTTGCCGGTGAATGGGCTGAGCCGAGCCGTCTTGGGATTCGGGATACTGCTGTTGGCCCTTCTCGCCTGTCAGCCCAACCGTGATCCCACCGTTTCCTCCGAGGCCGCCCCGGGGGTATCGGACACCGAGGTGCTCCTGGGGTCATCCCTTGCGCTCCAGGGGCATGCCAGCTTTCTCGGCAGCCAGACCTTCCGGGGCTACCAGTGCTATCTGGAGCATGTGAACGCCGAGGGCGGCATCCACGGCCGGACCATTCGCGTCATCGCCTACGACGACAGCTACGACCCTCCTCAATGTCTGGCCAACACCCAGAGGCTCATCGTGGAGGACCAGGTTTTTGCACTTTTTTCGTACGTGGGGACCCCCACCACGGTCAAGATCCTGCCCCTGGTGGAGGAGGCGAGGATTCCGCTCCTCGGCATGTTCACGGGGGCCAACGCCCTGCGTGAGCCCCTCAATCCTTATGTCATCAATGTCCGCGCTTCCTATTACCAGGAGACGGGAGCCGCCATTGCCCGACTGGTCTCGGACCTCAAGCTCGCCAAGATCGCGGTGTTCTACCAGTATGACGCTTTCGGCTTCGACGGCCTGACCGGCATGGAGCTGGCCCTGAAGCAGCACAGCCTGGCACCCGTGGCCAGGGGCTCCTACATCCGCGGGACCCTGGACGTGGAAGAGGGCCTGCACCGCATCGCCGCTTCGGATGCCGAGGCGGTGGTCATGATCGGAACCTACGAGCCCTGCGCCAAATTCATAAGGTTGGCCCGGGAACAGGGGTTCAACCCGATCTTTTACACCGTTTCCTTCGTGGGCGCGGAGGAGCTGGCGAGGCGCCTTCCGGTCTTCGAGGACGTGACGGTCATCATGTCGCAGGTGGTGCCGCCGCCCGAAGGACCGGAGGAAGGCGACCATGTGGGGGCGGCGTCGGAGTACATCACGCTCCTCGAGCGCTATTTTCCGGACGACCGGCCGAACTTCGTGGGGTTCGAGGGCTACATCAACGCCAAGGTTCTGGTGGAAGGTCTGCGCCGGGCGGGGCGGGAGCTGACCCGGGAGGGCTTCATCCGGGCCATCGAATCCATCAGGGATTTTCCTCTGCTGCCGGACATCACGCTGTCCTTCGGGCCCGACGACCACCAGGGCCTGGACCAGGTGTATTTCACCCGGCTGGTGAACGGTACCTTTGTTCTGATGAAGGATTGGGCATCCATCAAGGAGCAGGCCCTGGGAAGGGGCAGGCGGAACCGTCTGGCGCGAGGCAGCCATGAAGCCTTTCAAAACGATCACTGACATCAGTCTCAAGAACAAGATCTTCTTCTCCATCCTGGCGGTGCTGCTCATCATCAGCCTGGCCATCGCCTTTCTGGCGCGGTGGATCCTGGTCTCGAGCCTCATCTCGGAGCTGGAGCTGCGGGGAATCGCCATCGCCCGGACCATCGCCGAGCGTGGCAGCGGCTTCATGCTGGACAAGAACTACACGCAGCTCCTGAGCCTCATCTTCGACGAGATGCAGCTCAAGGAGCGCAAGCACCTCATCGCGTATATCTTCATCGCGGATACCGAGAGCAATGTCCTGAGCCACACCTTCACCCGCCCGTTTCCCCAGGAGCTGAGGCTGGCGAACCCCGTGCCCCCCGACGAGTCCAAGAGTGTGCGGCTGCTCACCTCCCTGGATCAGGCGGCCTATGACATCGCCATTCCCGTGAAGGAGGGGATCTACCGGCTCGGCGCGGTTCACGTGGGTCTGAACAAAAGCCACATCGACCAGCTGGTCTCCACGCTGAGAAGCACCTTCCTGGGGTTCCTGTCCCTGGTCATCGTCATCTTTTTCATCATGTCCCACAAGCTGGCCAAGTACATCACCAAGCCCATTTCGAAGCTCACCCGGATCTCCGACGAGCTGAGCCGGGGGAACTTCGACATCAAGCTGGATCTGGGGAGTATCACGGAGGGCTGGGACCCCTACGACTGCCCTGCCTATGCTAACACGGACCTGCCCTGCTGGCACTTCGACGATTTCCTCACCACCAACGAGAGCCCCGAGCGGGCACCCATCGACTACCGGAGCTGCGGAAGGTGTGTGTTCTACCGGAAGCGCAAGGGGGACGAGGTCGTCCAGCTGGCGGATTCGTTCCACAACATGGTGTGGAGCATCAAGCTCTACCGGCGCCGCCTGCACGAATCCGAGGAGAAGTACCGATCCCTTTTCGACAGCGGTCCAGATCCCATCTTCGTGGTGGACTCGACCAACCTCCAGATCATCGATGCCAATCCGCGGGCCTGCGAGGTCTATGGCTACACGAAGGACGAGCTTGTGGGCATTTCGTTTCTGGAGCTGGAGCCCGAGCACGGGGGGAAATCCACCGCGGATTTTGCCGAGAGCGGCGACGTCCAGGGGTCGGTGTCCTTTCAGAAGGTGCTCCACGAGAAGAAAGGGGACAAGCCTTTTTTCGTCAACCTGCACGCGTGCCATATCAGTTACAAGGGGCGGCCCGCCATCATCATCGCGGCCACCGACATCACCGAGATGATGGAAAAGGACGCCCAGCTCATTCAGGCGAGCAAGATGAAGTCGCTGGGAGAGATGTCCGCCGGCATCGCCCATGAGATCAACCAGCCGCTCAATGCCATCAAGATGGGGAGCGAGTTTCTCGCCATGATGGCCGAGCGGGGATCCGCGATTCCCGATGACCAGCTCCAGCAGGTCGTCACGGAGATCAGCGCCCAGGTGGACCGTGCCGCCGACATCATCAACACGCTGAGAGCCTTCGGCCGGAAGGCCGAGCTGGTGAAGGAAAAGCTGGACATCAACCAGCCGGTGAAGGGGGTGTTCTCCATGGTGAGGCGTCAGTTCGAGCTCGACAACATCGCGGTCCACCTGGATCTCACGCAGGGCCTCTCCCCCATTCTGGCCCACGACAACAGGCTCCAGCAGGTCTTTTTCAACCTGGTGGCCAATGCGCGGGACGCCATTCATGAGAAGAATGAGCGCTTCGCCGTGGGCGGAAGTGGAGTGATCAGCATCCGGACCTATGAGAGCAGCGGCCAGGTGGTGGCCGAGGTCCAGGATAACGGGGCGGGCATCGCGTCCTCGGTGAAGGACAAGATTTTCGAGCCATTTTTCAGTACCAAGGAGACGAGCCACGACATGGGACTCGGTTTGGCCATCACCTATGGCATCGTCAAGGATTATGGCGGGGACATCCAGGTACGGAGCCTCGAGGGGGAGGGAACCACTTTTGTGCTCCGATTCCCGGTGGCGGAGTGACGTTTCGAGCTTCCGAGGGGGAGATCTTCCATGGATAAGATCCTGGTCATTGATGACGAAAAGCCCACCCTGACCATGTTCCGCCTTCTGCTGGGCGCGCAGGGCTACGACGTGCTGACGGCCGAGAACGGCAGGGAGGGGCTCGAGGTCTTCGAGCGGGAGCGCCCGCCTCTGGTGCTGACGGATATCAAGATGCCTGGAATGGACGGCATCGAGGTGCTGCGGCAGATCAAGCTCATCGATCCCAGGACCGAGGTTGTCGTCATCACGGGCCACGGCGACATGGAGCTGGCCATCAAGGCTCTCAGCCTGGATGCGGCGGACTTCATCAACAAGCCCATTCAGCGTCACATCCTGGAGCAGGCGCTTCAGCGGGCGCGGGAGCGCATCCAGCTCCACGTCAGCCAGGAAAAGCAGGTATGGACGGAGGTTGAGGGGGACGCCGCCGTCATATGGTTTCGAGGCAGTATGACCGCCGCCTCCGAGTCCCGGATGGTGGATGGGTTCAAGGAGGCCTTTTCCTTGAACCGGGAGTGCCTGGTGCTGCGGTTCGACCCCAACGTCTCGTTCAACGGGGCCGGCATCTCCATCCTGACACAGCAGCTGCTGGAGGCGGCAAAACGGGGGTGCCGGGTCACCCTGGCGGGGCTTCCCGATAACTTCAGGAAGGTTTTCCGTCTGGTGGGGATCACTCGTCTCGTGGACGGCTCGGAGGCTGAAGACGATGTCTGACACGGGGCCCGGTCGCGGGGTGTCCTGGCGGGGAAGGGCTTGAAACGGGAGCAAAGGAGAGAAGATGTTCAGGCGTAAGCGTTCTGGAGCTTTGGTCTGCGTGGCCTTCCTTGGGGTCGCGATGGTGCTGATCCTCACGAGCCGCGCCGTTGGGGCCGGGCTGCCCATGAAGGATTCGCGACTCCCTGCGTTTCAGCTGCCGGCACCCGCCTCGGAGAGCGATCTCCAGTATCTCGGAGTCCAGCCTCCGTCCTTCGGGCTCAAGGACGTACAGTGCGAGATCCTGCTGGTGGAGATCCTGGGGGTGTATTGCCCCCTGTGCTACCAGCAGGCCCCGCTTTTCAACAAGCTCCATGGACGCATACAGAAGCGGGGACTCGGCGACAGGGTGAAAATGCTCGGGATCGCCATCGGCGCCACCACGGCCGAAGTGGAGCACCTGCGCCAGGGCGGCTCCTATGTGTATCCCATCGTTCAGGACGAGAAGCTCGTGGTGCACAAGCTCCTGGGAGAGCCCCGGACTCCCTTCACGCTGCTGGTGGCCAGGGATGGGAAAGTGCTCTACACTCATCTCGGCGTCATCGAGGATATGGATGCCTTTTTCCAGGTGATCCAGGATCTGGCGAAACAGGGATCCCATGAATGAAGCCCGTGACAACAGCCCGGACCGTCAGGCGGCGGGGGACCAGGCCCGAAAGGTCCGGGAGGCTCTAGACCGGAAGGTCTTCCATCTCCAGACCCTCCTGGAGGCTTCAACGGAGCTTTCGGGAATCGTTCAGCCCCAGAAGATTCTGGACACCTCTCTGCTCATGACCATGGGGCCGCTGGGAATCACCAGGGGCCTGGCAGGTCTCGTCCATGTACCCACGGGGTCGGGGCA
>JALOPI010000037.1 GCA_025453975.1 Syntrophobacteraceae bacterium | reverse complement strand
GCTCAGGAACTGGGCTGCGTCGGTTTTGCGGAAGTGGCTCACGTCGATGTTCTCGATCAAGTCGATCTCTTCATCGAAGTGCGTGCGGATTCCCAGGGCGGCCTGGCTGGCGCAGACGCGGCGGGGCCGTCCCAGGTTCGCCCAGGCCGTGGCCTCGTTGCGATTTCGCCCAATGGAGACGACCTTGGGCTGGCGGGTGGGGATCTCCGTCATGATCCGCGCCGAGCTCAGTCCGTGCTGCTCGGCGAGATGGTTGGCCACGCACATGAGCCCGTTGCCACAGGAGAAGGCCTCGCTCCCGTCGGGCTCGAACATTCTGAAGACCAGATCGGCCATGGAGGCGTCGGGCCTGGCTTCCCAGTAATGGTGGTGCGCGTTGATCTCGTCCAGGATCTCGGAAGTGCAGTTCTGGATCACCAGGAAGTTGTCGCAGCCGATCCCAAAGCTCTGATTGGTGGCGAGATAGGCGAACTTCTGCTTGTAACCTTCGGGGAGCACCCGGCTCCGAGTCTCATCCACGATGACGAAATTGTTCCCGAAAGATGTCTGTTTGACGAACTGTAGTCCCATACCCATCCTCACCTCATCTTCCTTGATGAATGCCAGGGGTTGAACCGGTCCGCGGAAGGATTCCCTCCCCCCTGCCGAATCAGACACTCATGCGGCCCGGTCTCTCCTTTCCTCTCCTCCTCGAGTCATGCGGGGAGGGGCCGGTTCCGTCCTCGGCCTGACAGCCTCCCGAATCCTCGGCGTACAGCCTGACCATGCGGTACAGGATCGCCCGCAGCTCTCCCCGGTCGCCATCGGCTCGGGTCAGAATCCTGGGCTCAAGGCTGTGGCCCAGGGATACCGTCGCCGCATCCAGGTCGGGCACGACGAGCACGGTCCGGATGTCCTGCAGCAAGCCCTTGAGAGGGAGCATGTCTTCCAGATCTTTCCGGCTGTCCGCATGGAGGACGATCAGTCCGAGCTGTTTTCCCGGCCGGTGGAGGGCGCGACCCAGCTCAGCCAGGTCCCTGTAGACGCTCACCTCGCGCATCGAGCCCATCTCATCGATGACGGACTCGAGCTGCCGCGGCCATGCCGATCTGGATCCACAGTAAATGGCAAGGTTCATGGACTTGGTGCTTCCTCTCTCAGCGGTTCCTCGCGCTTTCACCCCAATGTGCTCCGCCTCCTGGAAGGCTGTCCGACAATTTCTTGAGTCATTCCCAACGGAGCGCGGCCAAGAGGGGAATCTCCAGGCATCCAGTGAGCACGAGGATCGAGATTTCCCGCTGTCGCCCAAAATGACAGTTGCCGGACAGCCTCCCTGGCAAAGCAGATGCCAAGAAGCTCTCGGGCCACATGGACATTCAAGATGCTGCAATCACTGGATTTAATGAGAATGCCCCATGAGGGGGCCGACACGGAGTAAGGCGTGAGCGTCCGGAAACCCGGAACGATCCCCGGAAACCGGACTGGATGAGCGTGCCCCCAAGTTCCCGATGCCCGAGAAGGGTGGGAAGATCATCGCACCCTTGAGCCCTGCAACCCAAGATCGCGATTTCAACGCTGTCATCCCGAGCGAATGCGAGGGACCTCGGGATTTCTCCCTCCGGTCGAAATGACGGAACAGGCTGTAGTGGCGTTGCAGGGTGAAAAGCCGCCGGGTCGGGTCGGTGAACGCCGTCACCAGGGGGGGGCGCGGCGGCGCCGCGGCCCGGGCGGTGGATTTCGCGGGGGCCCGGCTTCGGCTATCTGCCCATTCCCAGGGTGTAGAGGAGGGAATTGCTCATGGTCTCGAGGATATCGTCCAGCTCGGCTTCGGTGAGGTAGGATTTTTCGAGAAGGATTTGCCCGATGAGTCTGTGGCGGCCGTTTTCGACATTTTCCCTGGCCTGAGTCTGGAGAGCGTCCACCAGCTGCTCAGTGGTGATGTATCCCTTTTCGACGGCGATGGAGCCGAATCGCTTCTGGAGGTGACTCTTCATGTCCGTAGCATCCTTTCCCGTGGGCATGGGGGGGGAGCGGTGTGCGCCGATCCCTGCCGAGGGGGGGCGTTCATGACCCGGGAGCCTTCCCCCATGTCGGGTTGAAAGCGGTCTCGATGCGGCTTCCAATGGGCCGGAAGCCCAGCCTCCCGCATCCGCCGCATGGCCTGGAGAGACCATCTGGATTTAGCACATTTTGTGCCCAATCCGGGACCGTGTCCGGCATGCCCCCCCGGCAGCCTATGCATTCCCAGGGGCACGCCAGACTGGATCGTCCCAGAATGGGACGATTTGAGCAACCCCAAGGATTGATTCCATAAATCCCTTGCAAACGGGCCAGACTGGCACAGCTCTTCTGGCGGCGACCCCGGCCGGGTGGCCGGGGCCCGGGGGGAATGGACCGTCAAGCCACTGATATTCCTTGAGTCTTCAGCTCCGTCCCCCATGGTCGCTCCCTGGCACGCCGTGTGCCCATGCATGCCCGTGGCGCAGAGCGTCATCCCGGGGCTTCGGCTCCATGAGCTGAAAGCCCCGGGCTCACCGGTTGAGCCCGGCCGGGAGGGGCCCCAGGGACGGCTTCCCCCGGGAATGTACGGACAAACCATCGGTATTATTTCATTGATGAGAGGGAATCCGGAATTCCGGTCCGGGATCCGAAAAGAGGTCTGCGGGTCGACAAGGGAGTCGATCCCTCCGCCCCGTTCGCCTCCGAGGGGAGCAGGGGCACGGAGCCCGGAGCCCAGACCCTGGAGCTGCACGATTCAGGATGAATCGGAGCCGCTCCGTCGGCTCGGCCCGTCTGGAGGCGCAAGGAGCGGTCAGTTCAGGAAACCGGAATGGAAGGGGGCAGGCAAGCAGCGGATGGGCAAAATCCTCATCATCGACGACGATCACATGATGTCCAAGACCTTGGCCTACATGATCCAGAGCACCGGGCATGAGGCCCGGTGTGCCTCGACCCTCGGGGACGGGAGCCGAATCGTCGGCGAGGAGCCTTTCGATGTGGTGCTCCTGGATGTGGGCATGCCTGACGGGAGTGGTCTGAGAGCTGTTCAGACGATCAAGGAAAGCCCCTCCCAGCCGGAGGTCATCATCATCACGGCGGCGGGTGACCCGGATGGCGCCGAGCTGGCGCTCCGTTGCGGGGCCTGGGACTACATCGAGAAGACTCCGTCCATCAAGGATCTCCTCCCGCCCCTTTCGAGGGTGCTCGAATACCGGAAAGAGAAGCGTGCCGTCAAGCCACCCCTGGTGCTCAAGCGGGAGAGGATCGTCGGCGGCGGACCCAGAATCCAGGAGTGCCTGCAAAAGATCGCACAGGCATCCTCGTGCGAGGTGAACGTGCTCATCACCGGGGAGACGGGCACCGGAAAGGAGCTCTTCGCCCGGGCCATCCACGAGAACAGCGACCGGGCGGACGGGAACTTCGTCGTGGTCGACTGCGCGGCGCTGCCGTCCGAGCTGGTGGAGAGCCTGCTCTTCGGACACAAGAAAGGGGCGTTCACCGGTGCCAGCGCGGACCAGGTGGGGCTGGTGAGCCAGGCGGACGGCGGAACGCTCTTCCTGGATGAAGTGGGGGAGCTGCCCTCGGAGATGCAGAAGAAGTTTCTCCGGGTTCTGCAGGAGCGATGCTTCAGGCCCGTGGGGGCCAAAGAGGAAGCGCTGAGCCGATTCCGAGTCATCGCGGCCACCAACCGCGACCTTGATGTCATGGTGAATGAGGGACGGTTCCGAAAGGATCTGCTCTACCGGCTGCGGGCTCTCCAGATCGAGCTGCCTCCCCTGCGGGACCGCAGGGAGGACACCATCGACCTGGCACGATTTCATGTGGGACGCCTGTGCGATTTGTATGGCTCGGGGGCCAAGGGCTTCTCCCCGGATTTCCTGGATGCCCTGACCTCGTACCCCTGGCCGGGAAACGTGCGCGAGCTGGTCAATGTTCTGGATGGTGCCGTGGCGCTCTGCGGCAAGGGCATGACGCTGTTTGCCAACCACCTGCCGGTGCAGATGCGTGTGCACATCCTCAAGCACAGCCTGGGCGGAAAGTCCGGCGAGAATACCCGGCCGCGCGGGCCGGAAGCCGGGGGCTCCCTTCCCAGCATGCGGGACTTCCGGGAAGACGTCGAAAGGGAATATCTCGGTCGGCTCATTGCCCTGAGCATGAACGACGTTCAGGAGGCCACAAGGATCTCGGGGATCTCCAAATCCCGTCTGTACGAGCTGTTCGCCAAGCACCGGCTCTCCCGCACCCGGAGATCATCGCCTCATGACGCCTGATGACTCCCTTGCCTTCGGCCGGCTTCTTCCCCGCGGGCCACGGAGCTCCGGCACGGCGCCGCCCGGGCTCGGCTCCCCGGGGGGTGAAGGACCCTGTCCCCGGACGGGACATCCGATCTTCCCGACGCAATCCGGTCTTTCGTTCCCGGAAGGTGCCCCGCGGGTATCCGTGGGGAGGAGGGCATGGAGCCAAAACCATATGCAGCCATGGTCCGTGACTTCATCGACTATTGTGGCACGGTTTCTGTTTACACCACCATCCCGGCGCGGGAGTGGATGCAAGGTCCAGACTCCGGTTCTCTCGGGCGATGCGGATGACATCTCAAGGATCGCGGCTGAAAATCATGGGACTCATGATCCCGGACGGCCGCAAGGAGTGGGGGAAGATCATGGATAGCACCGTTCTCGTCGTCGAGGACAATGAGCTGAACATGAAGTTGATCCAACACCTCCTGACCGTCGGGAAATACCAGATTCTCAAGGCCGGGAGCGCGGAAGAGGGAATCGAGCTGGCTCGCGCCAATCGGCCGAGCCTCATTCTCATGGACATTCAGCTCCCGGGAATGGACGGGCTGGACGCCACCCGGGTGATCAAGTCCGATCCGAGCATGCGGAAGATTCCCGTGGTGGCGCTCACCTCTTTCGCCATGGCGGGGGACGAGCAGAAGGCCATGGAGGCCGGGTGCGAAGGCTATATCACCAAGCCGATCAGCACGCGTACCTTCTTGCAGGAATTGTCGGTCTTCATCGAGGCTTGAAGGACCGGCGCATGACCAGCACACTCCAAGGGACCAGGGACGAGGCAGCCGCCATGACCGCTCATGCCCCAAATCACCTCGAAGAACGACTCGACCGGGCCGAAGAGACCCCGGGGGCTCCCGAATCCGCGGCGGGGATCCTCGGCGGGGACATCCGGATCCCTTCACCTCCAGCCGTTGCCATTCGAGTCCTCAAGGCAGTCAGGAACGAGGATGTCACGGCGGAGGAGCTGGTGCGGATCATCTCCTCGGATCCCGCCCTGGCGGTGAAGGTCCTGCGGCTCGCCAACTCCCCCGTCTACACCCGTTCGGGAAAGATCGACTCCGTCAAGAAAGCCGTCTCCGTTCTGGGGATCCGGGTTGTGAAGAACCTTGCCCTTTCCTTCGTCGTCGTGGATGGAATCAACGCGGTCTGCGGCAAGGCCCTGGATTTCGAGTCGTTCTGGCGAAGGTCCATCATCCGGGCCGCTTCGGCATGCGTCGTGTGCGAAGTCCTCTCCCGCGGGGACGACAATCTCTTCATGAGTGCACTGCTCCAGGACATCGGAGAAGTCATTCTCGCCCTTCACTTTGCCGAGAGGTACCGGGGCATGCGGCGGGAAGCAGAGCCCCAGGCACAGATCCGGGCGGAGCGCGAGGCTTTCGGCCTGGATCACCAGGAAGTTGGCTACCAGTTCTTGACGCGGTGGGAGCTGCCCGGAGGCATCTGCGACCTGGTCAGGCACCACCATGGAGCCGTGGGGCTCGATGACGCCCTGGGTGTGCCGCTGAGCACCCTCAAGCTGGCCGGTCGTCTGGCGTCGCTGTTTCAAGCCAGCCACTCGGGCCAGAACTTCGACGATTTCAGCACGGCACTGCGCGCCCAGATGCCCGTCGACGCCGAGAAGATCCAGGAGATTCTCAGCTCAGCCCATGATCGAGCCAGGGAGATCCTGGGCTTTTTCGACATCAGTGCCGGCTCCATGAAGAACTGCTCCCAGATCCTGCAGGAGGCCAACGAGGAGCTGGGAAAGCTCAACCTCACCTATGAACAGCTGGTCCTGGAGCTGCGGCGGGCCAAGGAAAAAGCGGAGCGTTACGCCAGCGAGCTGGCGGCGGTCAACACCCGGCTTCAGGAGCTGGCCTACACCGACCCGCTGACCGGTCTGTTCAATCACGGCTACTTCCAGCAGCTCATCGAGCGGGAGCTGGCGCGGGCCGCCCGGTATTCGAGGCCCCTCTCCCTGATCCTTTTCGACCTGGACCATTTCAAGGCCGTCAACGATGAGCATGGTCACCCCGTCGGCGACGAGGTCCTCAGGCGGGTGAGCGAAATCGCGTCGCGCTGCGTGCGGCAGGTGGATTCGGTGGCGCGCTACGGTGGCGAGGAGTTTGCGGTCATTCTCCCGGAAACGGATTCGGAAGGAGCGGTCATCCTGGGAGAAAGGATCAGGAAGACCCTCGAGAAAACCTCCATCCAACTGCGGGACATCACCATAAGAGTGACCATAAGTATTGGCATTTACACGTATAAACCTGATTCTTCCTCTATAACCAGAGCTTTCATGATCAATGCCGCGGACAAAGCTTTGTATTTTTCAAAACGTAACGGCAGGAATAAATCATGTGTCTACAAGGCGTAGATATGAATGGTCTCCTTATATGTGAAGCGCCCCTGCTGGATCTCGGGAAGATCGAGGAGCTTGGGCAGTTGGATCCCGGAGGGGCCGCGGGACTGGTCCGGCGCCTGGTGGAGCTGTTCGTCGTCAAGAGCCTGGAAATGCTGCGGAGCCCCTGCTGGGCGGCCAGGCCCCTGGACCTGGACGCCGTGGCCCGCACGGCCCATTCCCTGAAATCCAGCTCCGCTGCTCTGGGCGCCGGGAGGTTTTCGGCCCTCTGCGCCCAGCTCGAGCACAAGATCCGCTCGGGCGAGGCCGTGGAGGTTCCCCTGTACCATGCCGCGATCCAGTCTGTTTACCATGAGACCGCTGAAGCCTTGACGCGAATCCTACCCGAGGTGACCCCATGATGATGCAAGGGCTCAATATGGACAAACCGCTGGTTCTCATCGTCGATGACGACCCGGTCACTCAGCTCATTCACTGCCAGGCCCTGGACCATTCGGACATCTCGGTGATCCTGGCCGACAACGGGCAGAAGGCGCTGGGCTCGTTCGCGGAGCACAACCCGGACATGGTGCTGCTGGATGTGCAGATGCCCGACATGGACGGGTTCGAGGTCTGCAAGGCCATCCGGGATCTGGGAACGGGGCGGGAAGTTCCCATCCTCATGATCACGGGCATGGACGACATCGATTCCATCAAGAAAGCCTTTCAGGTGGGGGCAACGGATTTTGTGACGAAGCCTGTGAAGCCTCTCATCCTCATCGAGCGGATTCGTTACATGCTGAGGGCCCGGAGAGCGTTTCAGGAGCTGCACAAGGCCAAGGAAGCCGCCCTCAAGGCCCAAAGAATCGCGCGCCTGGGGAGCTGGGAGCTCATGCCGGCGAGCGGATCCTTTCTCATCTCGGACCAAGTCCGGCGGATCTGCGGCATGAACGGTAAATCCGTCGCCGAGGGCTGGGATGGAATCCTCGAGCGTGTGCACCCCGACGACCAGAAAAGGCTTCGGGACGCCATGCAGGACGCTTTCCGCTTCGGACGCTCCCAGCTTCTGGACCATCGCGTCGTGCTTTCCGACCGGACCGAGAGGATCTTGTCCCACCAGATCGAGGTGGAGGTCAACGAGTGCGGGGATGTCTTCCGCCTTTACGGCACCGTGCAGGACATCACCGAGCGGAAAAGGGGGGAGCTGTTCGAAGCCGATCGAAACCGGATTCTCCAGTCCATTGTGCAGAGCCAGCCACTGCCCTCGGTGCTGGATGACCTGGTCAAGGTTCTCGAGTGCCAGTGCCCCTCCGCCCTGGGATGCGTGTGCATGGTCCAGGACGGCCAGATCAAGGTCATGGCGGCGCCGGGGCTGTCGGAACCGTTCGCGCAGGCGCTGGATTCCCTGCGGGTCGGTCCCGAGTCGGGGTGCTGCGGCGCCGCGGCGTACCTGGGCCAGGCGGTGACGGCTCCGGACATTTCGAGGGGCTCGTTCTGGAACAACTGTCTGGATTCCGTCACGGCCGAGGGGGTCCATGCCTCCCTTTCCGTGCCCATCCAGTCGGGAAAGGGACGCGTGCTGGGAACCGTATCGCTCTTTTACCGTTTCCCCCACAAGTCCATCGGGGACGACCTCCCCATCGTGGAGAGGATGGCTCAGCTGGCGGCTGTCGCCATCGAGCAGTGTCATCTCTCGGAGCTTCTCGTTCACCAGGCCAAGCACGATTCCCTCACGGGGCTGCTCAACCGAAGCGCCCTGGCCCAGCTCATGGGCTACCGCCTGAACGGACACGCGGGAAACGGCGGCAAGTCGGCGCTTCTCCTCATCGATCTCGATCGATTCAAGAGGATCAACGACTCCCTGGGGCATCAGATTGGAGATCAGCTCCTCTGCCAGGTGGGCGAGCGACTCAAGACGTGCATCCGGAAGAACGACCTCCTGGGCAGGATCGGGGGCGACGAGTTCCTCCTGGTGCTGGCACCCATGCGCCTGACCGCCGATGCCGAGAAAGCGGCCAGGCGGATTCTCAAGGCCCTCACCGAGCCTTTCCACGTCCAGGGTCATCAACTGTACATCGGGGCCAGTGTAGGCATCAGCATTCATCCCGACGACGGCACCGACCCGTCGATCCTCCAGAAGAACGCGGACATCTCCATGTATGTGGCAAAAAACGAGGGAGGCAACGGCTTCAAGTTCTTCAGCCCCGAGATGAACGCGTCCGTCGTGGAGCGGCTCCACATCGAGAACGATTTGCGCAAGGCCGTGGAGCGCGGCGAATTCGAGCTGCACTACCAGCCCCAGTACGACCTCCAGACCGGAAAGATCGCGGCCCTCGAGGCTCTCATTCGCTGGAATCATCCCGAGGCCGGCCGCGTGCCCCCGGACCGCTTCATCCACGTGGCCGAGGAGACCAATCTCATCATTCCCATCGGTACCTGGGTCATCCGGGAAGCCTGCCGGCAGAGCGCCCGGTGGAAGGCGCAGGGCTACGGACCGGTGCGGATCGCCGTGAACGTGTCGGCGGTGCAGTTCACGCAGCCCGACTTCGCTGAGATCGTGGAATGCGCGCTCACCCAGAATCAGCTGGACCCGAAGCTCCTGGAGATCGAGATCACCGAGACCGTCATCATGAAGGACAAGGAAGAGGTCCGAAAGAATCTCGGCAAGCTCAAGCACCTGGGTGTCATGACGACCATCGACGACTTCGGCACCGGCTATTCCTCCATCACCTATCTGAGACAGATGCCCCTGGATTGCCTGAAGATCGACCGGTCGTTCATCAAGGAGCTGGTGGGAGAGGAAGCAGCATCCCTGAGAACCAAGAACCTCGTGAGGGCGTTCGTTTCCCTGGCCAAGAATCTGAACCTGAAGCTCGTGGCCGAGGGAATCGAAAACACGGACCAGTGCAAATTCGTTTCCGCCCTGGGCTGTGAGATGGGGCAGGGCTTCCTCTTCAGCGCCCCCCTCCCGGCTGACGAGATCGCGCCATTCCTGGAAGAGGGCCAGGTTTACCTCTGCAAGTCGCTGCTGGGCGACGGCATGGACAAGCTGCCCGGAGCGGGTGCCTGCTGATGGCTGGGGGCAGCGGCATGGGAGCCCGAGGACTCCGAGGGAAGGCGCGGGGATGAGAAGCCTCTTTGTCCAGGTTCTGGTCGGCCTGACGCTTCTCCTTGGGACTGCGCACCGCCCGGGGGCATCGGAGGCTCCAGCCGCGGATCCGGCGATGCGGACACGGGCCGTGTCGACCCCGGGCCCCTCCTTCAGGCAGGCCATTGGCGAGCTCATCCGGAAGCATTCCATCCACCGGGGTGTCGACCCGGATCTGGCTCACGCGGTGGCGCGCCAGGAATCGGGGCTCAATCCCAGGGCCGTTTCCCCCAGGGGCGCCATGGGGCTCATGCAGCTCATGCCGGGAACCGCCGCCCTCATGGGGGTGAGCGATCCCTTCGACCCGGAGCAGAACATCATCGGCGGCATCAAGTACCTGCGGCTCTGCCTGACTCGCTTCGACGGGGATACGGCCAAGGCCCTGGCCGCCTACAATGCCGGGCCCGGGAATGTGGAGAAGTATGCGGGATGCCCTCCCTTCCCAGAGACCCGGGAATATGTGGAGCGTGTCCTGCGGGCCTACACCGGCCAGGCGGGTCCCACTCCGGGCGTCCCGGGGCGTTTTGTATCCTCTCCGCGTCGGCTCTCGCCCGAGGCCCTGGCGGTGCTCAGGGAGCTCCAGCCCTACCGTCGCCTGGAGGATGGGAAGAGGGGAGGGGTGCCCACGGGTCGGGAGGCCTTGGGTCGGCATTCCAGGCTGTCAGCCAGCGCGGCCGCCGTCTTGAGGGAGCTCCATCCCTATCGCGACCGTGGAGGATACCCTGGAAATCCAGCGAGCAGGAACCGTTAGAGCCCGTTTGGAGATGGCCGGCCAGCGGGGAGGAACCGGAGCGGACGGGAACGCAGCCCCCTCCTGGCTGATGGGCATGCCAGCAGGGCTCCTCCCGGGATCCCACGGCTTCGATATTGAACGGCACGGAAAAATCATCCGTAAAACATCCATGATTTTTAGATGTTTACAGAAACAAGTCGTTGCCCGGAGATTGCATGATCCGGGACAGCCACGGTGCAGGTCCACAAGCTGCCCTGCCCCCCCCTCGGACGTCAGCATTCGGTTGGAGAGGCTCTATATGATGCACAGCAAGGCTCTAAGAGTTTTCATGCCCATGGCCCTGGCCCTCGCGGTGGCCCTCGGCTCCCTGGCCGGAGCGTCGGATGGCGCGGCCCGCGATGTCAAAGGACTGACCGGTCAGGATGGGAACGGGAAGGTACCGAGGGAGCTCTCCCTGGATGAATGTCTCGACATCGCCATGGAGAACAGCCGTCGGAGGCCGGCATCCCTTTTCGCCGTCGCCGCGGCGGAGGCTCAGCACCGACAGGCCCTGGCCGGCTACTGGCCCCAGGTCCATCTCAAGGGAGCCTTTCAGAGGCTGGACGAGCCGCCCAATTTCATCTTTCCGGCGTCGAGCTTCAGCATTCCCGCCCAGTCGTTCAGCGTTCCAGCAAGCGAGATGACCATCACGATCCCCCCGGGTGTCCTGGGTCCCAATGAAGTGAGGCTCCCCGTTTCCGTGCCGGGGCAGACCATCAATACCCCGCCGGGCCGGCTCTCGGTGCCCGCCCAGGATGTCAAGCTCATGGACCGGGATTCCTTTCTGGGGTCGGTGAACGCCACCTGGCTCCTCTATGACGGCGGCATGCGCAAGGGGCTCCGGGAGCAGGCGGGAGGCGGGCTGGAAGCCGCCAGGCAGGACGCTCGCCGCACGGATCTCGAGATCATCGACAGCGTCAGGCGGCTGTATCACGGAGCGGTCCTGGCCCGGCAGCTCCACCAGCTGGGAAAGGATACCCTGGCCCGCATGGAGTCGACCCTCAGCCTGACCGAGACCATGTACAAGGAGGGCTCGGGCAAGGTCATGAAGACCGATTTTCTGGACAACAAGGTCATGGTGGAGTCCCTTCGCTCGGCCGTCGCCCTGCTGGAAAAAAACGAGGAGATCGCCCGGGCCGCCCTGGCCAACACCATGGGAATGCCCTGGAGCGCCAGTGTCAGGCCGACGGATCGGGAGCTTCCCTTCGAGCCCTACGGGGGAGACCTGGAGCGGCTGGTGAGCACCGCCTATGAGCTCAGTCCCGACTGGGCCAAGGTGGAGGCGGGAATCCGCGCGGCGGAGGGGGCGGTCAGGACGGCCAGGAGCGGCCATCATCCCAGGGTCGCCCTCACGGGGGAGCTGCACGCGGTCTGGAACGACTACGACGCCGGGCTGGTCTCCAATCAGAACAAGCAAGGCTGGAGCGTGGGTATCGGCGTGGAGATGGCTCTGTTCGACGGTTTCTTGACGCGGAACCGGGTGAAGGAGGCCCGTGCCCGCGCCGACAAGATCCGGGAAGAGCGGTTCCTCCTTCAGGAAGGGATCGGTCTTCAGATCAAGGACATCTTCCTGGGTCTCAGCGCGGCCCAGAAATCCCACCAGGCCACCCTGGACGCCATGAAAGCCGCCCAGGAGAACCGGGACCTGAACATCCGGGCCTATCAGAACGAGCTGGTGGAAACCGAGAAGGTCATCCGTGCCCAGCTCATCGAGGCGCTGATGTCCGCCCAGCACTACAAGACCCGCTACGACCACCTGGCCCTGCAGTCGCAGCTCAGCCTGGTGGTGGGCACCGAAGTCACCAGGCAGATGGAAAAGGCCGGGACGACGGGTACCTACTCCGAAACGGACGATCTCAACCTCCTACCGGACCAAAAGTGAAATGAAGGATCTGAACAGACCGTGGCTCCCGAAGAGCCGAAGCCGCCGGAAGAATCTGTTCGCCTTGGGCGGCCTGACCATCCTCATGATCGTCACGGGGCAGCTCACAATGGCGGTCCGCCTTTCTCCGGCGGAAGGATCCGACACATCCTGCCGCATCGGCTTTTCCTCCAGCATGTTCGCCGAGGTCAACGAAAATGACGTGAAGGCCGCCACGAGGGCCTGGATACAGGTGCTCACCAACGAGCGCGGTATACCCATCGCCCCGGACATCAGCATCTTGAGCGGGATCGAGGACATCTCCCGCGCCTTGCGCGCCAGGGAGGTCGACGCCGTCTCCCTGACCGCCGAGGAGTACTGGGCTCTGCGCCAGGATTTACGGTCGACTCATGTGGTGATGGGCTTGTTCGACGGTCGCTTCACGGAGGAATACGTGCTCCTGGTCCACCGTGGGAGCGGCATCGAGGGCATCGGGGATCTGCGGGGGCGCAACGTCGTCTATTTTCTGAACCAGCGCATGGGGCTGGCCTCTCCCTGGATCGAGACGCTCCTGCTGAAGGCGGGACAGGGTCGATCGTCGCAGTTCTTTGGCCGTACGACCATGCTCAACAAGCTCCCCCGCGTGATTCTGCCGGTGTTTTTCCGGCAGAGCGATGCCTGCGTGGTCACGCGGCGCGGCTTCCAGACCATGACCGAGCTCAACCCTCAGGTCGGTCAGCAGCTGAAGGTCATCGCGTCGTCGCCGGAGCTCGTTCCCGCCGGGTTCTTTTTCCGGGGGGATTTTTCGGAGTCCGTCCGGGACCGGGCCTTCGCCGAGTTCGAAAAGATCCACACGATGCCCGCCGGTCAACAGGCCCTGACCGTCTTTCAGAGTGGCGAGCTGAAGGTGGAGTCCATTTCGGTCCTGAACGGCGCCATGGAGCTGCTGGACACCCACAAGCGGTTGTGCGCGGCGGCGGGCGCCCCCAAGACGACCGAGGCTGTCTCCGAATCCCGGGAGATCAGGGCGGGAATACGCTGAATCATGCCGAAGAGCGGAGATGGACCAGGGAAGGTCGTGAATCCAGACGTTTCGGGGATGCGACGGGCTTGGGGAAGACGGTTGGCATGGTGGATCGTCCTCGTCTCCATCACCCTCCTGGCCTGGAGCGGCCGGGGCGAGGATGGGGCCCGCGACACCCAGTCGTTCCGGGTTGCTTTCTCAAGCGGCATGTTCATCGATGTCAATGAAAACGACGCCCGGGCCGCCGTCAAGCTCTGGGGCCAGACCGTCGCAAGGGAGAGGGGGATCCAGACCGACCCCGAAGCGCGGATATTCAAGGATCTGTCGTCCATGGCCCAGGCGTTGCGCGGCAGCCTGGTGGATGCCGTGGGGATGCTGGCCTCCGATTACGACGTCTTGAGCAGGGAGATCGGGCTGTCCCCGGTTTTCGTCACCTACAGCGGTGGCCGCATGTTCGAGGAGTATCTCCTGCTGGTGCACCGGGACAGCGGGATCGGGAGCGTCGAGGGTCTCAGGGGGCGCGGTGTCATCTTCCATGACAACCCCAGGGCATCCCTGGCACCGGTCTGGCTGGACCTGCTCCTGGCCCGGAAAGGGCTCCGGGCCTCGATGGAGTTTTTCGACCGGGTGGATCGGGCCAGCAAGATACCCAACGTGGTCCTTCCGGTATTCTTTCGAAAGATCGACGCGTGCCTGGTCCATCGAAGCGGCTTCGAGGTCATGACGGAGCTCAACCCGCAGGTTGGAAAGCAGCTCGTGATCATAGCCTCGTCGGAGCCCCTGGTTCCGGCGGTTTTCTGCTTCAGGGCAGACTACTCGCCGTCATTCAAGGAGCAGCTCCTGGCCGGATTGAGGGATCTCCACGCCACTCCCGCGGGTCAGCAGGTGCTGACGGTCTTCCGGAGCGAGCGGATGGAGGAGCGCCCGCCATCGGTGATGCAAAGTGCCCTGGACCTGCTTGCGGCTCACCGCCTCGCTTTCCCTCCCCCGACGGGAAGGAAGCCCGAGTCTCGGAGCCCTGGGGGAAAGCCGCAATGATGTGCTGGAGAGACCGTGATCGTTATTCCTTCATGGGGAGCAGGGCAGGGCAGCCCTCCAGGCATGGAGGGAAATCCTTTTGCATGCTGGTGGGGGGCTGGATACTGCTGCTGGTCTGGAGTGGTACGGCCCTGGGGAGCGAGGTCGGCAGCCCGCTGAAGCGCATGCCCCTGGAAGTGGGATTCACCAGGTACGCCTTCCTGAACGTCAACCGCAACGACGCGGAAGCAGCCTTTAAAGCCTTCCTGCACGCGGTGGGACAGCAGCGCGGCTATGACGTGACCGCCAACGTCCGGGTCTTCGATGGTCTTCCCGAGTTCGAGGCGGCCGTCAAGGCCGGTACCATCGATCTGGCGATCATCGACTCCTGGCGCTACCTCGCCATGGACATCCAGAAGCTGGTCACGCCGCGCTTCATCACCGCGGACCGGGGAAGATCCGGCAAGCGATACGTTCTGTTGACGCGGGAGGGCAGCGATCTCAAAACACTGGCGGATCTGCGGGGCAAGGGCATCGTGCAGATCGAGGTCACCAACTCCAATGTGGGTCGTCCCTGGCTGGAGACCCTTCTCATGGAGCACCGCCTGGGAACGCCCCAGGCCTTCTTCGGCAGGGTGGAGAGCGTCGGCAAGCCATCCGCCGCGGTGCTCCCGGTTTTTTTCGGGACCAAGGCGGTTTGCCTGGTGGATGAGCCGGGCTTTGAAATCATGAAGGAGCTGAATCCACAGGTCGGAAAAGGAGTGCGGGTGATGATGGCCTCCGAGCCCCTTGCCGACGCCCTCATCTGCCTTCGAAGCTCGAGCTGGACCTCCGAGAAGTTCAAGCGCGACGTGATCGAGATTCTCGGGGAGCTCCACCTCGAGCCGTCAGGTCAGCAGATCCTGACGCTCTTCAAGGTGAGCCAGTTGCTGCCCTTCGAGGAATCCCAGCTCGAAACCGTCAGGAAATTGCGGGCGCGGCATGAGAAGCTGCGCGGAGAGACCGAGAGATGACCTCCATCCCCGAGCCCCCTGGGGCAATGAGTAGAGGCGGAGCATCCACGATGGAGACCGGCGACCCAAACCCGAGGCGCGTGGGGATCCTCCTGAGGACGGCGCTCCTGTCGTGGATGGTCGCCATCGTCACCATTCTGATCTTCGTGGTGGTGATCATACCCGAGCAGAAGAGGACCTTTCTCCAGAACCTGGAGTCCAAGGCCCACGGCGTGACCGTCTCCCTGCGGGACGTGGCGGCCGGCGCCGTCGTGAACGAGGACTACAGCACCGTGGTGGACCACTGCGTGCAAATGCTGAAAGGTGACCTCGCGCTGGACTACCTCGTGATCACGCGAAACGATGGGTTCTCCATGATCCACGACCGCGCCGGGTGGCGGGCCGAGGCCAATGTGCCCGCGGACTGGCGGCCCGAGAAGCGCGAGACCCGGAGCGGCATCGGCATCGCTCCCCTCTTTGAGCGGCGGGCGTTCAATTATTCCAATCCGTTCGACTATTCCGGCATCCGGTGGGGCTGGATCCATGTGGGGCTTTCCCTGGAAGGGTACGACCGGAGCGTCGCCAGTGTCTACCAGCGGACCGGCCTGCTGGCCGTCCTCTGCATCGTGCTCAGCCTTGTGGCATCGTTCATTTACGCCAAGCGCCTGGTCAGGCCCATCCTGAATCTCCAGACCGTCGTCCGGGAAGTGGCCGGGGGGGATCTTTCCGCCAGGGCGGTGGTTCAGGGGGGAGACGAGATCGGAAGCCTGGCTCAATCCGTCAATTCAATGACGGAAGCCCTCCTGCAGCGGGACCGGATCCTGCAAAGCGTCCGCTTCGCGGCGCAGCAGTTCCTGGCCACCACGAGCTGGGAAGCGGTCATCGCCGATGTGCTGGCGAAAATCGGCCAGGCGGCGGGGATCAGTCGGATCCACATCATCGAGAACCGCGTTGACGCCGAAGGCCGGCTGATGGGCCACCTGCGCGTGGAGTGGCTCGCACCGGGTATCGGTACGGTCATGGGCTCCCAGGATCGGCGGGAATTCCCCTGGCACGGGGAGGGCTTCGATGCTTGTGCCGAGGCTTTTACACGGACCGAAATCCTCCGGGCCCATGCGCGTGAGCTCGGCGAGGCGCAGAGGAGACTTCTCGAGCCCCATGACGTCCAATCCCTCCTGGGCATCCCCATCACCGTGGCCAATGCCTGGTGGGGCGTGCTTTGCCTGGAGGAGTGCGGGGGCGAGCGGGTGTGGACCGATGCCGAGCTGGACAGCCTGCGGGCGGCGGCGGACATGCTGGGGGCGACCATCCAGCGGAACCAGACCCAGGATGCCCTGGTCATGGCCAAGGAGGCTGCCGAGGCGGCCAGCCTGGCCAAGTCGCAGTTCCTGGCCAACATGAGCCATGAGATCCGGACTCCCATCACGGGGGTCATCGGGATGCTGCAGCTCCTCCACCGGATGGACCTGGACAAGAAGCAGGGGAGATACGTGGCCAACGCCCTCTTTTCGGCGGAGGCTCTCATGAACGTCATCGGCGATGTGCTGGACTTCTCCAAGATCGAGGCCGGCAAGATGGAGCTGGAGGAGAAAGTGTTCAGCCTGTCCGAGGTCATGGACAGCACCGTCCGCATGTTCGCCGAGAGGGCCGAACGAAAGGGGGTCGAGCTGGCTTACAGGCTGGGCGACTCTCTGCCGGACGAGCTGGTCGGGGACCCCAACCGCCTGCGTCAGGTCCTCGTCAACCTCGTGGGCAATGCCGTGAAGTTCACCGAGAACGGCGAGATCATCGTGTCCTGCGATGGCCTGGAGACATCGCCCCAGGGGACTCTCGTCCGCTTCGAGGTGCGGGACAACGGCTGCGGCATCGGGCGGGAGCAGCAGGCCCTCATCTTCGATGCCTTCTCCCAGGCCGACAACTCCATGAGCCGCTTCCATGGCGGCACCGGGCTGGGGCTGGCCATTTCGCGGCAGCTCTGTGAGCTGATGGGCGGCGGCATCGGTGTGGAGAGCGAGCTGGGCAAGGGCGCGACCTTCTGGTTCACGGTGCGCTGCCGGGAGAACGGGGGGAACGGGACGAGGCGTGCCGAAGATCTGCTCGATCTGAAGAGCCTTCGGGTCCTCGTGGTGGAGGATTGCGTCCTGACCCGGGAGATCTTCCAGGACTATATCCGATCATGGAAAGGCCAGGTGGATGTGGCTCCCAATGGAGCCGCCGGGCTCGAGAAGCTGAGGGAAGCCCGGGCGGGGGGGCAGCCTTTCCACGTGGCCGTCCTGGACTGGAGGATGCCCGGGATGGACGGGGTTTCCATGGCCCGTGCCGTCAAGGCCGATGCCGAGCTGGCCCGGACCGGCCTGGTGCTCATGAGCAGCTTCGCCCAGATCGCCGAGAGCGAGGAGCTGATGGCGGCGGGCTTCGCTGCCTGCATCCCGAAGCCCCTGAGCCGTTCGGACCTCTATGATGCCATCATGACCGCCGCCAACCGCGACTCCAGGAGGTCCCGCGATGCTTGCCGCTGGCGCGGCCGAGGGATCGAGCCGGCCCTGCCCAGGGCTTCGGGGACCATTCTCCTGGCCGAGGACAACGAGATCAACCGGGAGGTCGCCACGGAGCTGATCACGGGACTCGGCTACCGGTGCCGGTCCGCGCGAACGGGTCGCGAGGCCGTCGAGGCCGTTCGGGACGCGGGCATCCACCTTGTGCTCATGGACTGCCAGATGCCCGAAATGGACGGATACGAAGCGACCCGCCTCATCCGTCTCCGCGAAAGAGACTGCCCCACCGGAAGCCATGGTGGGAGAATCCCCATCGTGGCCCTGACGGCCCACGCCACCAAGAGTGATCGGGATCGCTGCCTCGAGATGGGCATGGATGACTACCTGACCAAGCCGCTGGACCCGGGCGAGCTGGCCCGGACCCTGCGGAAGTGGATCCAAGGCAATGGCTCTTCCGTCGAGGGCGAGAGCGTCGCCCCGGCTCCCCCGTCCGGGGCGGTCCGTGACGATGGCTCGGGAATCATCGATTACCCGAGCCTTCTGGACCGATGCATGGGCAAGGAGGACCTTGCGGAGAGGCTCCTTGGACTCTTCGTCGAGAAGACCCGCGAGGAGCTGCCCAGGCTGGAGCTCGCCCTGGCGGCCAATGACGCGGCGACGTTGGCCGCGCTGGCCCACGGCATCAAGGGCGCCGCCGGCAGCGTGTCGGCCATGCCCCTTTGGGAAACGGCCTCGAGGCTCGAGACCATGGGGAGCGCGGGCAGTCTGGAGCAGGCACCGGATCTGGTTCGAAGCCTGCGGAGGCAGCTCCGTCTCCTGGGTGATCTCCTCGACCCCGATGCCGACTCCCGCGCCGAGCCGGAAGCGGCCCAGACCGCGGAGAAGCCTCGCGGCTTCCACGGGACGCGCATACTCCTGGTCGAGGACAACCCCGTGAACCAGATGGTCGCTCAGCACTCGCTCCTCAGCGTGGGATGCGAGGTGGGTATCGCCTCCAACGGTCAGGAGGCACTGGACGCCCTCGAGCTCGCCGCCTGGGATCTGGTTCTCATGGACTGCCAGATGCCGGTCCTCGACGGCTATGAGGCCACCCGGATCATCCGGGAAAGGGAGGGCCTGGCGGCTCGGGATAACGCACACCCCGGGGAGGGACCTCGCCACATCCCCATCATCGCACTCACCGGGCAAACGATGCCGGGCGACCGCGAGCGGTGCCTCGCCGCGGGGATGGACGATTATATCAGCAAGCCTTTTCAGCTGGGGGCATTGCTGGCCCTGCTGAATCGCTGGCTCCCGGCATCATAGCTTCCCACCGATGCGCGGCCTCAACGCCGGGAGGTCCGCCGGGAAGGGCGGTGACGACGGTGATGGACAGTCCAGGCCTTTCCCCGCCTTCCGGACGCGCACGGGTCACTCCACGCGGCCAAGGCCACCAGGCTCAGGCCCCGCCCACGGATGCCGACGGACCTCCGGATGGCCACATCAACCGGAAGTCCTGGGAGGACATCATGGCCATCGAAAGCGCCACGACATCGGGGCTGCCCGGTCGTATCCTCGAAGTCTATCTGGAAGACTCCTCGGCGGCGATGGTCAGGCTCAGGGAAGCGGCCTTTCGGAAGAATCTGCGGGAAGCCAGCGCCCTGGTCCATTCCTTGAAATCCAGCAGCGCCAACGTCGCAGCCATGAACCTTTCGTCGTTGTGCGGGGAGATGGAGCGCATGGCCCGGGAGGGAGAGGCGGAGCATCGCATGGTCATTCTGGACCGCATCGAGGCCGAGTGAGGGGGCTGTGGACCTCGAATCACCTCAGAGCCGCCCGCAGGGCTTCACGAAGCTCCTCCAGGCCATAGGGCTTCGCCAGCAAGCCCGAAGCCCCCTTCCCCTCGAATCGACCGAGCACCAGCTTCTGGGCGTGTCCACTGGAGATCAGGATGGGTGTCGAATCGTCCACGCGACGAATGGCATCATAGACGGCTTCGCCGTCCATGTCGGGCATGCTGACGTCCAGGATGATGCAGGCCAGCTCGCCCCGCCGCTGAAGATGGAGATCAACGGCCTCGACTCCCCCCCTGGCGACGACGACGGAAAAGCCCAGCTTCTCGAGCATGAACCTGCCGACCCTCAAGACAGGCTCCTCGTCATCCACCAGGAGCACCGCGCCGGCGAATTTCACCTCGGGAAGCCCCTCAGCCATGGGCTCCACCCGCTGCTCCGGCCGACGTGACAGGGGCAGCAGGCAGCGGACCACGGTCCCCTCTCCCGGCTCGCTCTCCAGCTCCAGGGCGCCCAGGTGCCGGCGCATCATGCCGAGAACGGTGGCCAGCCCTGTGCCGGCGTGCCCGAACTTGGTGGAGTAGAAAGGCTCGAAGAGGCGGGCCCGAGCTTCGGCATCCATGCCGCAGCCCATGTCCGCGATCTCGATGACGGCATACTCACCCGTACCCAGGGATCCCCCCAGGAAAGCGGCATCCAGGACGGTTCGACTGCATTGGCGGAAGTCCGTTCGCAGTGTGATGACACCCCGCCTTCCTTCCATGGACTCGACGGCGTTGGTGAGGATATTGACAATCATCCCCTGGATCTGCTCGGCATCTCCATCGATAACGAGAGGAGCCGGCGACAGCTCGAGCTGAATGGGGGCCCTGCGCGTGCCAAGGTCCCTGATGCGCTTTGCCATGCCGGCCAGGAGCTTGTTCGCATCCAACGGCTTGCGCTCAATGGCTCCCGCTCCCGAGTGCACAAGGAGCTCGGCGCAGAGCTTCGATGCCTGGCGAGCGGCATCCACGATGGCCTGGATGTGCTCCCGGCCGCGAAACGACGCGGGCATTTCCTGGGCCAGAAGCTCGGCATGTCCCAGGATCGGCAGGAGAAGGTTGTTGAAGTTGTGCCCGACAGCCGCGGCGACGCTTCCAATGCTTTCGATCTTGTGGAGAGAGCATCGGTGCTCGCCGGCCTGGCTCCCACTGTCCGATTCGGGCTCCTCGCGCGCTGCCGGCTGGATCAGGACGACCAGAAAGAGGGCTTCGCCGTCCGCTCCCCGCACGCACTCGGCTTCCACCCGGGCCGGCACCGGCCCGCGCGAAGGGCTCAGGAGCCGAATATCCGAATGATAACGGTCATCCATGCCTTCGCTGGCGAGGTGAAGCTGCTGGCGAGCCGTCTCCCGGTCCTCGGGGTGAACGATATCGATCCAGCTCAGCTCCCGCAGCGCCCGGCGCGTGCAGCTCAGCATCTCGCACAGGCGGTTGTCATAATGGATCCCTCTCCCGTCTTCGACACCGATGAGGGCGATGGCGAGGGAGGGTCGCGGGGAGGTGGACCGACCATTGGGGGGCTCACCGTGATCCGTACACCTGAATGCCCCATGTCGTGTATTCTCAGCGGGCATGGATCCCTTTCCCGTTTCAGTGGTCCACGGACAGAACGGCGGTTTCGGCCTGGACACCGGCGAGGGACCGCCGGTGCGATGCCGCGCCAGTCACGGAGCAAAACTTTAAAATTATGCAATATTTCAAAGGGCTGGGGCCACACGGAATGAATACGGATGGATTATGGAGCTGGCACCCACATTCCGCCTTCACTTGAGCATGCGGAGAAATGTTGTGAGATTGGTCTTTTTACCCGTGATCCCGAGCTTCCTCCGCAGACCTTCCCGGTGGGTGTTGATGGTGCTGGGGGCCACTCCCATCTCCCGGGCGATCTCCTTGGTGGTCCGGCCCTGCTTCAGCAGCTCGGCCGTGCGGATCTCCGCCGGGGTCAGGTTCAGATAGCGATTGGAGAGCTCCCAGATGAACGAGGAGGCCATTTCGTTCAGGTTCCGCTCGATGACATCGCAGTAGTGCCGACAAAGCCCCGCTGACGCCGGCTCCGTTTTCATTTTCGCGATGTAGGGAAGGACCATGTGGCGCAGGTTCGTCAGGATGGACTGTCGCATCTCCTCCCGATCCTCGTCCCGTTTCTTGAGCAGCACCCGGAGGGCCATGTTGGCCTCGGTCACCTCGCGGTGCTTTTCCTCCAGTTCGTTCAGGGTGCTCTTGAGCTTCTCCTCCGCCAGGGTCTTCAGAGTGGTGTCCCGCATGACGGCGAGAATGCGGGGCAAACCGTCCCGGACCGAAAACACCGAGGTCGAAATGGAAAGAATCCTCTCAGTCCCATCCGCCCTCGTGATGGTCCACTCCTCATCCGCCAGGTCCTCGCCCTCGCGCATCGCATCCATGCGCCGCATGGCCAGGTCCCGAGTGGCGGGGTCGGGATAAACCGCCTGATACCAGCCGATCCGGTTGATCTCGGACATGCCGTAGCCGGTGATCTCCACCATCCGGCGATTCCAGACCGTGAAGCGGATGTGAGGGGGCTCCGGAATGTGGTGGCACACGCAGATCCCGTCGGCCGCGTGCTCGATGACGGCCTTGCCGAATGCACTCTCATGGCCCAGGGATTCCTCGAGATTTTTATAGGCCGTGATATCCTGGGCGATCCCTGCATTGCGAGTCCATGTGCCGTCCTCGAGGATCGGAAACGTGCGGGCCCGTATCCAGCGCAAGGCTCCGTCGGGTCGGGAAATCCGGTATTCCTCGTCAAAGAATCCCGTCTCCATCTCTTGGGCGATGGCCTTCCTGACCCGCTCCAGATCATCGGGGTGGACCACTTGCAGGAAGTCCTGCTGGTCCCGGTAGAGACTCTCGCGTGGAAGTCCCCAGATCTTCTCGTACCCGGGGCTGATGTAGAGGATCCTCCCCGGCACGGCAATCCAGAATACGTCCTCGATGTTTTCCAGGATCTCCCTGAAAAGGGCTTCGCCGCCGACGCTCTGGACCGGCGGCAGGATCTCCCTCGAAACCGCGCGTCCGACGGCACAGTATTTCTCCACCGAGCCCGGGGAGGCCAGAAGGGGAAAGACCCTCCACTCCACCGGGAAAAGAGAATCGTGGGCGTTTTCAGACTCGTGGATCACGCTCATGACAGGTCGGCCTTCGGCCAGGGGGGGCGCGCCGAGCAGATCGACGCTCAGGGGCCTGATGAGCTCCCCCACGTGGAGGCCGATGACAGGGGACCGACTCCCCGAAAAGAGATCCAGGAAGGCACGGTTGGCCGAGTCAACGACACCGCGCGGATCGAATGTGCAAAGGGGGTGATCACCCGGGTCCCGGACCGGCATCGGCTGGGAGCCCGACGGGGAGCCTTCGCCCTCATGCACCTTCCGGCTCTTCCTCGGGGCCGAGAGCCCCGTTGAATCCAGTACCTTCGCCGATGACCGCATCATCCCCTCACTTTCCCGCGTGGAGCCCCCGACACATGAAATCTAACGATAACATGAAGTTCACACACCATCCCTATTGACATCATGCCAGGAGCTGTCAAGGCCCTTTAAGGCCATACCCTGCCATCGCCTCCGGATTTACCCCGGGAAACAGCTCCCGTCCGCCGATGGAAAGCTTCAAGCGGCGGCCCGCGGCCGAGCCCTGGAATCCTCGGTCTCCGGTCCGTGAGAGGCGCCGCGGAATAACGAAATCGAAGGCTTCGTGATGACCGCTTTGGAAGTCAGGGTGGGAAGGCTTGTGGCGGTGTGAGGCGTCGGGGCCGGGCATGCATCGATGCCCGGCCATTTCCCGTCCCTCCTCGAATGACGTGCTGGGGGGGGCTGGCGGAGGCACAAAAGCGGAGCCCCCTGTCCGCCTTTGTGTCCGGTCGTGCTGTCAGACGCCGATCCTCGACCCGGCCCCGGCTCCGCTCCTCTGATTCTCCGCCCGCTGATCCATCAAGCCGTGGCTGTCGGGGTACCTGAATCGGCCGACGGCCGCGCAGGTTGTCCTGTCCACAGGTGCCGCTCCCCTCCGCAAGGGGGCCAGGTGCTCATCTCCCGGTGGGCTGAACCCGGTGGAGTCGCTGCTGGACTCTCGTCCCCGCACCAGCTTCTCCAGCTCGGCCACGTAGCCTTTCATTTCATGTGCCTGGAGGCTCATCTCCTGGGATGCCGCGGTCGATTCCTCGGCGCCTGACGCGTTCCGCTGGATGACCTGCTCGACCTGAAGGATGGCCCCGGTGATCTGCTCGATGCCCTGGGCCTGCTCCTGGCAGGCCGCCGAGATCTCTCCGACCAGCTCGCCCGCTTTGGAGACGCTTCCCGCGACCCGGTCGAACTCACCGCTGGTCTTCCGCATCAGCTCGGATCCCACCTCGACTTTCTTCATCGTACCCTCGATGAGGACCGCCGTGGTTCTGGCGGCTTCGGCAGCGCGCATGGCCAGGCTGCGCACCTCGTCGGCAACGACGGCGAAGCCGGCCCCGGCCGAGCCGGCCCGGGCCGCCTCCACGGCGGCGTTCAAGGCGAGGAGATTGGTCTGAAAAGCGATTTCATCGATGGTCTTGATGATCCTCCGCGTTTCCTCGCTGGCCTCGGCGATCTCGCCGATGGATTGGGTGAGCTGGGACATGGAGTCGTCAGCCTCGGAGGCGATCTTGCGGGCATCCCGCATGAGCACATCGGCTTCGGCGGCATGCTGTGCGTTTTGCCGGGTCATGGAAGCCATCTCCTCCATGGATGCGGAAGTCTCTTCGATGGCCGCCGCCTGCTCCGAGGCACCTTCGGCTAGCTCGTGGCCCGCCGAGGCGACCTGCCTCGAAGCCGATGCGACCTGCTCCGAAGCCCCCGCAAGCCCCTGGATGACGGAATTCAACGAGCGGTGGATCATCCTGGCCAGAAAGCCCCCCAGAAGGATGGCCGCGGCGAAGCCTCCCACCATGACCCATACGGTGACGAGCCGGGTCCGGCTCACGACCGCATCTCCCGATTTCAGAGCTTCTCCGGCTTCCTTGTTCACCGAGTCGACAATCCTTTCGAGGACCTCCATGGTGGCTGTTTCCCTGGCCAGTGCGACCTCCATGGCCTGCACGTTCATACGGTCGTAGAGAGCGCCGGCCACCGCCGCCTCGCTGATCAGGTCCTGGAGATGTCCCAGGATTGCTTCAGAGGCGGGCGTCACCTCATCTCTAAGCTTCTCGGACGGGGCCCGGGCATCCCCTGATCGAGCCAGTTCCTTGGCGGTCTTGACACCTTCGTGAAAACGAGAATGGTCCCCCGCTATTTTCTGAAGCGTCTCATGGATCCGAGGGTTTCGCGGCCGGTAAGACGCCATCCATTGGCCCAGGCCACATCGGTCGGCCTCCTCCCCACCGTCGAAGGTCCGACCGGTCTCGATGAGGTGGCCCAGCCGGCTCATGAGACTGTAATGATCCCCACGGAATCGCTGGATATTCTCGAGGAGTGCATGGGGATCCAGGATGTCCGTCTTCTCGAGCTCTTCGGATGCCTGAAGAAAAAGGTCATTCTCCTTCTTCCAGGCTGAGATCCGGTCCAGAAACGTCTTCCAGGTCGAGGAGACTTCCGCGCTCATGGGGTGGGCTTCGAAAGCCTGGAAGGACTCCATGTAAGCTTCCCTGTGCTTGTCGATGGAGGCGTGGAGACCCCGGCGCTGCTCCAGGGTCAGGCTGGGGTTGAGGAGCGCCTTGATGTGGGCCACGAGCTGGTGGAGCTCCGCCTTCATGGTCAGCAGCGCCTGAATGCGGGGCAGATGGCTTGTGGCGATGTCATCCATGCGCTGGTCGACCTGGGTGACGCCCCTCCAGCCGACATATCCCACCAGCAGCGCAATGAGCGCGAGACCCAGAAAGCCTCCGAGCAGTTTCACGGTAATGGGCACGTTCCTTACATTCAGCATTTGCGATCATTCCCCCCTTACAGATTTGAAAGCCGATCAACCATCATGGAGCCATGCGGGACGTCGCTTTCACGGCACGTCACAAGCGTTCAATCGGGTTTTCCATGCGGGAGCGAGATGCGGAGAAGTGGCGGGCGAGATGAGGAGGCTTTTTCCGCAGCATGGGCCGGGGATTCAGGCCGGACCGGGGGCGGCTCAGCCCAGATACTTGCGCAGGCAGGCCACGAACACGTCGTAGTCGATGGGCTTGGTGAGGTGGGCGTTCATCCCCGCATCGAGGCTTTTCCGCACATCCTCGCGCATGGCGTGCGCGGTCATGGCGATGATCGGGATGCTGCGGTTTTCGGCCCGGCTCCGGGAGCGAATGGCCCTGGCCGCGCTGAGACCGTCCATGACGGGCATTTGAATGTCCATGAAAATGCAGTCAAAATCCTTCTGACAGGTCATGTCCAGGGCTTCCTGACCGTTGGCGGCCACCGAGACCTCGATGCCCAGGCCTTCCAGTAAGGAGACGATGATGAGCTGGTTGACTTCGTTGTCCTCCACCACCAGAATCCGCTTTCCCGAAAGGGGCGGGAGGCCTTGCGCGGCGGGGGGAGGCCCCGGGGAAGCTTCAGTGGGGATCTGTCGTGACAAGGCGAGGTGCAGGGCGAATGAAAATCGGCTTCCGCCTCCTGGCTTGCTGTTGACCGTGATGGAGCCGCCCATCTGATTGACGATCAACTGCGAGATCATGAGCCCCAGACCGGTTCCGCCATATTTTCTCGTGGTGGAGCTGTCGGCCTGGGTAAAGGGCTGAAAGAGGCGATCCAGCTGCTCCCCGGTCATGCCGATGCCGGTGTCCTGGACGGAGAAAAGGAGGGTCGCGGCATCCGCCGTTCTGGCCAGGAGCGTGACGGAGAGAGAAACCCGTCCTTCCTCAGTGAACTTGATGGCGTTGCCGCAGAGGTTGAGGAGGACCTGGGTCAGGCGGAGGGAATCGCCCTTCAGCAGGGGGCCGGCCCGCAGCTCCGTATCCAGGTGCTGCTCAAAACGGATGTCCTTGGCCGCGGCCTGGGGCTCCAGCAAGGCGGCGATGGTCTGGCACACCTCGCCCAGCGAGAAAGGGTGCGAATCGAGCTGAAGCTTTCCCTGCTCCATCTTGGAGAAATCGAGAATGTCGTTGATGATTCCCAGGAGCAGCCGCGCGGAAGTCTGGATCTTTTCGAGGAGCTCCTGCTGCCTGGGCGAAGGGGAGCTGGCGAGGGCCAGCCGGGTCAGACCGATGACCCCGTTCATGGGGGTACGGATTTCGTGGCTCATGCGGGCGAGAAAGTCGCTCTTGGCCTGGGTGGCCACCTCGGCCTGCTCCTTGGCGGCGAGGAGCGCGATCTCATTGCGCTTCTGCTCGCGCAGGTCCCTGATGTAGCTGAGGATGCAGGGCTCGTCGTCGAACTGGATGAGCAGATGGGTGATCTCGCAAGGCAGCGTCTGGGCCGTGCCCGCGCGGAGCACCACATCTTCCCGCCAGGCCGTCCCGCTCTCGAGCTGCGCGAGGACGGATTCGGCCCGTTGCCCCAGCGTGGCCTGGCTCTCCCAGAGGGGCAGGATGTCGCTTTCGGAGGAGAGCCCCAGCAGGCTCATGGCTCCTTCACTCACGGTGATCACCCGCCTGCCGCTCCACACCACGTATCCGTCCAGGGACACCTTGAAAACCGCCCTCATGATCTCCTCCAGGTTTCGCCTGGCGGCGGCGTCCTCCTCCAGCTGGTTGGCGTGGCTGTAAAGCCCGGCCAGGTGGGTGCTGAACCGGTCCAGGAGATCCGCGACGTGGGCGATCTCCTGGATGTGAATCCTCGGCAGCCGGGTGTCCAGCTTGCCTTCCTGCAGGGCGGCGAGCTTGTCCGAGGTCCAGCGCAGCGGCTTGATGATGAGCAGATGGATCAGCGCGTAATAGACCAGCACGAAAAGGACGATGAGCACATACAGGAAAACCGTTGTCCGCTGGGTATCCCATGAGGTCTTCTTGATGGAATCCAAAGCGTTGGCCATGGCGATCTCGGAGCCCGTGGTCACCGTGTCCCGCATGATCCGGAGGTCCGAATCGATCTGCCTCCAGATCTGCCGGGATTGCTCCTTTTGAGCCATGAGATCCCGCATCAGGTCGAGCCACTGAGTCATCGCCGCGTCGATGTGGTTGAAATGGGTCAGGGCCGCGCTCCTGTCCTGGTCGGAGCCGGTGATCCCCTGGACGATGCCCGCCAGGGTCTCGATTTGACCCTGCATCTGAGCCTGCAGCTCATCGTAGGTCCGGCCGGACCCCAGGGGCTCCGCCGGGAGGCCGCCTTCATTGATCCGGAGCAGATAAGCCAGGTCCGCGTCCACCCGGGTCAGGCGGGAGAGGAGAAAAATGGCCTCGTGGTACCGGGTCTCGATGGCCGTCAAAGACTGCTTCTTCTTGTCGATCTCGTTCTTCAGCGCCACCAGGCTCTTCATGGAAGCGGCCACCTTGCGGGCGGAGCTTCGGAAGGTGGGATCCCGGTCGAACACCGATTCAGCGGTGAGCGCATCGGCGCTGATCCGGGCATTGCGGCGCTCCTGGGCGCTGTCGCTGATGTTGGTCACTTCGGCGAGGCGCCGCAAGCTTTCAATGTTGGCGAGGGTTTTCTGATTTTCGATGAATTCGGGGAGCCTGTTCCTGCGAATCTCCTCGGCGTTCTCCCGGATGCTCGCGATATTCCGAAGCTCCTGGCTGCCGATGAAAAGGATGACTCCGAACAGGACCACGAAGCACAGCCCTTTGAAGAGGGCTATGCTCAAGGTGGGGGTGGTGGATTTGACGCTTCCGATGTGTTCTACAGGCACGGGCAAATCCGCTTTGGGCTGGCCATTGGCGATCAGCGGTTAGTCTTCATGCTCCCTTCGGGATAATCGTCTCGAGGTCCGGGCATTCAGCCAAAAGCCGTCCTCATTCAATAGATGTTGAACTCGAAGTACTTGCGGTTGATGGTGTCGTACTCGCCGCTGCTTCGCAAGTCCAGGATGGCCTGGTTGATGGCGTCGCGCTCCTTCACGAGGGAGGGGTGCAGGACGATGCACGATGCGCTGCCCAGCTTGACGGGCTCGCCCGCGATGTCCAATCCCTGGCCTGCCTCCGACTTGAGGTAATGATAGCCGGGCAGGCCGTCGATGAACGCAATGTCGAGCTGCCTGGCGATCAGGGCCTTCATGATATCCTCGAAGCCCGTGAAGGTGACGACTTCGGCCACGTCCCCATAGGTCTCCCGCAGGTAGTCCTCCTGGGTCGTCTTGTTCTGGACACCGATCTTCTTCCCCTTGAGACCCTCCCTGCCGACAACGTTGGATCCGGGGATTTCAATGAAGATGCTGCTGGAGCGGAAGTACTTTTCGGAGAAGAGCACCAGCTTCTCCCGTTCGGGCTTCCTGGCCATGCCCGCCACGCCGATGTCGAGCTTCCCCTCGACGATGCGGGGAATGATCTCGTCGAAGGGAACGACCTGGATGTCGCATTGCCGGCCTATCTTCCTGCATACGGCCTCGGCGATGTCGTAGTCGAACCCCGTCAGCTTTCCCGTGGCCGGATCGGTGTAGGCGAAAGGCGGATAAGGTGCGTCGACCCCTATGCGCAGGACCGGGTCCGCGGCGTGGCTGCCGGAACAGAAGGAAAGAATCAGTGCAGCGACGAGAAAGCAAACGTTCATGGTGCCTCCTGACAAGAGTAGTCCTATGGGATGGGGGACGGATGATTGACCGCGACCGGACGGGTATCGACCGGTTCGTCGCTGGAAGCCCTCCAAGGACACGGACCGGGCGACGAGGCAGGATACCCGCCGGCTGCTGCCGGGGAGCCAGGGCTCTTCCTCCTTCGGGCGCGGGATCCATGGTGCGAGTTTATTACCCTCACCCGCTCCGCGCAAGCCCATTGAGAGGGAGCGTGCCGGCCCACAACGCCCGATGCGGTCATGCCGGCTCATGGAGATCCCGTTCCTCGCTGACTCCGACACGGGCTCACCGATGCTCTATCGGAAGCCGCCGCGACGGGGATAATGCCTACAAACCACCGAAGGAATCTGGAGGTCATTTCCATACCCACCCCTGTCGAGCTCCATGGTGGAACGATCTCGCGGAAGTCTCGGGCCCGACGCCCATGGCTCGGCCTGGGCCGGCGCTTTTCCCTCCGGGTCCACATGGAAGGTGAAATGCCATCTTCTCAATGAGGGGAGGCAAAATCAACGGGACGCTGATGAGCAGCCTCGCATTGCCGGGCTCATGAGAACATCGCATGCCCCCGCTTATCCAGAGGATACGTGGACCGAAATCAAATCCGTGAAATGAATTGAAAATCAGCCAGGAAGCGTGTATGTTCCATGATTCGGATTCAGAAGAGATACGGCCGCTCGCACGGCCCTCGAGCCTTCCGCCGGATACGAGCCGGATGGCGGCGGGAGGCCGAGGGCCTCCGTTTTCGACGAGGTGATTGCATGTCAGCAGACCTAACGGACTCGAACCAGCCCATGGACCAGTATACGGCGCAGCAGATCACGGTGCTCGAGGGGCTGAGCGCGGTGCGGATGCGCCCCTCCATGTACATCGGCAATGTGTCCACCGAAGGGCTCCACCACCTGGTCTACGAAGTGGTGGACAACAGCATCGACGAGGCCCTGGCGGGCCATTGCGACCACATCCGCGTGCAGATCCACGTCGATGGCAGCGTGACCGTGGACGACAACGGGCGGGGCATTCCCGTCGATATGCATGAGAAGGAGGGCGTTCCCGCCGTCCAGGTGGTCATGACCAAGCTTCACGCCGGCGGCAAGTTCGACGATGCGACCTACAAGGTTTCGGGGGGACTCCATGGCGTGGGGGTCTCGGTGGTCAACGCCCTGAGCGAGCTCCTGGAGGTCGAGATCCGGCGCGACGGGAAGGTTTATGCCCAGCGCTACGAGCGGGGCAACACCGCGAGCCCCTTGCGGGTCACGGGAGAAACCCAGAAGCGGGGCACCCGCATCACGTTCAAGCCCGATTCCGAGATTTTCACCGAGACGGAGCTGAGCTTCGACATCCTGGCCCAGCGCATGCGCGAGCTGGCGTTTCTCAACCGGGGTGTCCGCATCGAGCTGTCCGACGAGCGCATCGACCGGGTGCGCGAGTTTCACTACGACGGCGGCCTGGTCTCGTTCGTGGATTATCTCAACAAGAACAAGGAGCCGCTGCACCCGGAGGTGATCCATTTCGCGGGGGAGAAGCAGGGGATCATCGCCGAGGTCGCCATTCAGTACAATCAGACCTACAATGAAAAGACCTTCACCTTTGCCAACAACATCAACACCAAGGAAGGCGGGAGCCACCTGGCGGGCTTCAAGGCCGGCCTCACCCGGTCCATCAAGCAGTACGCCTCCCAGGCCAAGCTCTCCAAGAGCGACCTCGACAAGCTCACGGGCGACGACGTCCGGGAGGGAATGACGGCCGTCATCAGCGTGAAGCTTTCCCAGCCACAGTTCGAGGGGCAGACCAAGACGAAGCTCGGCAACAGCGAGGTGAAAGGCGTCCTCGAGAACCTGACCTACGAAAAGCTCTCCATGTTCTTCGAGGAGAACCCGCGGGTCATCAAGATCGTCCTCGACAAGGTGCTGGAGGCGGCGAGGGCTCGGGAGGCGGCGCGAAAAGCCAAGGAGCTGACCCGCCGCAAGGGCATTCTGAGCGACCACTCACTCCCCGGCAAGCTGGCGGACTGCCAGGAGCGGGATCCCGAAAAGAGTGAGATCTTCATCGTCGAGGGGGATTCGGCTGGAGGCTCCGCCAAGCAGGGGCGCGACCGCAAGTTCCAGGCGATTCTTCCCCTGCGGGGCAAGATTCTCAACGTGGAAAAGGCCCGGTTCGACAAGATGCTCGAAAACCAGGAGATCCGCACCATGATCTCGGCCCTGGGGACGGGCGTGGGCAAGGACGAGTACAATCCCGAAAAGCTCCGCTACCACAAGACCATCATCATGACCGACGCCGACGTGGACGGGGCTCACATCCGCACCCTGCTGCTCACGTTCTTTTTCAGGCAGATGCCCGAGATCATCGAGCGGGGGAACCTCTACATCGCGCAGCCCCCCCTGTACCGCGTGGCCGTCGGAAAGCAGGAAAACTTCCTCAAGGACGACGAGGCCATGAACGCCTACCTCCTCACGCGGGCGGCGGAGAAGAAGGCCATCAGCTTCGCCGGGTCCGAGCAGCCCCTCACCCCGAGGGAGCTGATCCGCCTGCTCAAGGTCTTCAACAAGTACGACGAGTGGCTGGACCGCCAGAGCCGCAAGGGCATGCCCAAATCCCTCCTGGAGAAGGTGATCCGCGTGTTCAGCGTCCGGGAGCTTTCTCCGTCGGCCGAGGAGAGCATCGGGGTGCTCAAGACCGAGCTGGAGCAGTCGGGCTACGAGGTGACGTCCATCGAGCTGGAGGAGGAGCAGCGGGGGTACGACCTGGAGCTCCGGCAGAAGGAGAACGGCCAGGATCGCTACCGCATGAGCTACGAATTCCTCCAGTCCGTCGAGTTCAAGCGGCTTCTCGAGCTTTACCAGCAGCTGGGTGTCCTCCATCAGACGCCCTACGCGATCCGTGACGGGCAGGGCAACGTCACGACGGTGGGCCATCCGCGCCTTCTTTTCAGCACCCTCATGGAAGAGGCCCGCAAGGGGCTCACCATCCAGCGCTACAAGGGCCTGGGCGAGATGAATCCGGAGCAGCTCTGGGAGACCACCATGAACCCGGAGAAGCGAACGCTGCTCCAGGTGCGGATCGACGACCAGTACGAAGCCCACAATCTCTTCGCGACCCTCATGGGAGACCAGGTGGAGCCCAGGCGGGAGTTCATCCAGGTGAACGCCCTGGACTTCAGGGAGCTGGATATTTGAGCATTTCCGCTTTTCGATCTCTGGTTTCCAGTTTGTAGTCTCCGGCGTGTGCGACTCCCGGCTGCCGGGGCGGCGGGGAAAATGATGGGCGCGGGGGCCTCCGGGGGGATGATTCAGGCCACCCGGCGCAGCGGGAGGGGGGATCGAGCCGCCCCCCCCTTGTGCCGGGAGCCAGGGGCCGGAAACTTCTCTCAACAGGGTAGGGATTCATGGATCTGAAGACCATCAACATCGAAGACGAGATCAAGCTCTCGTATCTCGATTACGCCATGAGCGTCATCATCGGGCGGGCGATCCCCGACGTGCGTGACGGACTCAAGCCCGTGCATCGGCGCATCTTCTACACCATGCACGAGCTCGGCAACGACTACAACAGACCGTACAAAAAGTCGGCCCGCATCGTCGGTGACGTGATGGGTAAGTATCACCCCCACGGCGATGCCGCCATTTACGACGCCACGGTGCGCATGGCCCAGGATTTCTCCATGCGCTACCCGCTGGTGGACGGGCAGGGGAACTTCGGGTCCGTGGACGGGGACCCGCCGGCGGCCATGCGCTACACGGAAATCCGGATGGCTCGGCTGGCCCACGAATTCCTGCGGGATATCGAAAAAGAGACCATCCCCTTCCAGCCCAACTACGACAACTCGCTCCTGGAGCCCACGGTGCTCCCGACGCGGGTCCCCAACCTGCTCCTCAATGGGTCGTCGGGCATCGCCGTCGGCATGGCCACGAACGTCCCGCCCCACAACATGAGCGAGCTGTGCCGGGGGCTTCTGGCTCTCCTGGACAATCCCGGCCTCACGGTGGCCGATCTCATGAAGTACATCCCGGGCCCCGATTTTCCCACGGCGGGATTCATCTACGGGCGTGAAGGCATTCGGGAGGCTTATGAAACCGGCCGGGGCGTGATCAAGATGCGGGCCCGCGTGGAGGTGGAGGAGTCGGGAAAGCGGACTCACCTCATCATCACCGAGCTTCCCTACCAGGTGAACAAGGCCAAGCTCCTCGAGCGCATCGCCGAGCTCGTCAAGCAGAAGAAGATCGAAGGCATCGTGGACCTTCGCGACGAGTCGGACCGCGAGGGAATGCGCATGGTGGTGACCCTGCGCCAGGGGGATGAGCCCAAGGTCGTGGAAAACCAGCTCTACAAGCACACGGCCCTGGAGTCCACCTTCGGGGTGATCATGCTGGCGGTGGTGAACAACAAGCCCGAAGTGCTCAACCTCAAGAATTTGCTAGACAATTTCATTGAGTTCCGGCGGGAGATGGTGGTCAAGCGGACCCAGTATGAGCTGGCCCAGGCCGAAAAACGGGCCCACATTCTGGAGGGCTTGAAGAAGGCCCTGGACCACCTGGATGAAGTGATCCGGCTCATCCGGGCCGCATCCAGTCCCGCCGAGGCCAGGATCGGCCTCATGGAGGGCTTCGGGCTCAGCGAGCCCCAGGCCCAGGCCATCCTCGAGATGCGGCTCCAGCGGCTGACGGGTCTGGAGCGCGACAAGATCATCCAGGAGTACGAGCAGATCCTCAAGGAGATCGAGCGACTACGGCGGATCCTGGCATCTCCGGCCCTGGTGGACCAGGTGATCCGCGAGGAGATCGAGGAGCTGCTCAACCAGTACGGGGATCATCGCCGCACGGAGATCGTGGCCGACAGTGGGGAGATCAGCATCGAGGATCTCATCGCCGACGAGGAGATGGTGGTGACCGTCACCAAGACGGGCTACATCAAGCGCACGCCGCTCGCCATCTACCGCACCCAGAAACGGGGAGGCAAGGGGCGCACGGGGATGATCACCCGCCAGGAGGATGTGGTGACCTTCCTGTTCACGGCCTCGGCCCACGATTACCTTCTGCTGCTGACCAACCGGGGACAGGTTTTCTGGCTGAAGGTCTACGAGCTTCCGGAGGTGGGGCCCGCGGCCATTGGGAAGGCCATCGTGAACCTGCTCCCGCTCCAGAAGGACGAGAAGGTTCAGGCCATCCTGCCGGTGAAGGAGTTCAAGTCGGATCATTACGTGGTGATGGCGACGCGGAACGGCATCATCAAGAAGACGGAGCTGACGGCGTATTCGAACCCCCGCTCCACGGGGATCCGGGCCATTGTTCTCGACGAGGACGACGAAGTCATCTGCGCGCGCATCACCGACGGGAACCGCCACCTGTTTCTCATGTCCCAGGCGGGCAAGTGCATTCGGGTGGACGAGCGGGAGTTCCGCCCCCTCGGCCGGGTGAGCCGCGGCATTCGCGGCATGAACCTCGACGGGAGCCAGCTGGTGGGCATGGATGTCATCGACGAGGGCAGGTCCATCCTGGTCATCACCCAGAAGGGCTTCGGCAAGCGGACACCCACCGAGGAGTATCGCAGCCAGAGCCGAGGCGGCAAGGGGGTGCTGAACACGCGGGTGACCGAGAAGACCGGCGGGGTGGTGGGATTCCGTCAGGTGGCGGATGAGGAGGAGATCCTGATGATCACGGATCGCGGACGCCTCATCCGGACCCCCGTCGGCCCCATTCGACAGATCGGGCGGGTCACCCAGGGGGTGAAGCTCATGGACCTGGACGAGGGGGAGCAGGTGGTGGACGTGGCCGTGCTCCAGGAATCCGAGGAAGCGAGGGAGGAAGGCGAGAGTTGAGTCAGCCAAAGGGAAGAGCTGGAGTCATCGGAGCGGGCAGCTGGGGCACCACGCTGGCGGCCGTGCTGGCGGACAATGGATACGAAGTGGACCTTTGGGTCTTTGAGCCGGATCTTCTGGAGATCATTCGGGATACGCGCGAGAACACGTTCTATCTGCCCGGATTCCGCCTGAACGACCGAATCACGCCCCACAACGATCTGGAGACGGTGGTCCGGGGTCATTCCTTCCTGGTGATGGTGGTGCCCTCCCACGTTTATCGGCAGGTGGCACTGCGGATGATCCCGTTCCTGGAGAAGGGCGCCCTCGTGGTGAGCGCCACCAAGGGCATCGAGAACGAGACGCTCCTCGGCATGTCCGGCATCTGGAAGGATATCCTGCCGGCTGAAGACCTGGTGCACCTCCTCTGCCTTTCGGGGCCGTCCTTCGCTCGGGAGGTGATCCTGCGGATTCCCACGGCCATCACGGTGGCCGGAGATCGGTTGGAGGTGGCTCAGGATGTGCAACAGGCGTTCTCGACTCCCTATTTCCGGGTCTACACGAGCCTCGACCGCATCGGCGTCGAGCTGGCCGGAGCCCTCAAGAACGTCATCGCCCTGGCGGCGGGGGCCTGCGACGGGCTCGGCTTCGGGCACAACACGCGTGCCGCCCTCATCACCCGGGGCCTGGCCGAGATCACCCGGCTCGGCGTGCGCATGGGGGCGCATCCCCTCACCTTCAGCGGGCTTTCGGGCATCGGTGATCTGCTTCTGACCTGCACCGGTGATCTGAGCCGCAACCGGACCGTGGGCATGCAGCTCGGCCAGGGGCGGAAGATCAAGGATATCCTGAGTGAAATGCGCATGGTGGCCGAGGGGGTCAAGACCGCTCGCTCGGTGCATGCCCTGGGGCTTCGCATGGGAGTGGACATGCCCATCTGTGAGCAGATCTACCAGGTGCTCTACGAGGACAAGGATCCGCGAGAGGCGGTGCGGGACCTTATGGACCGGGATCTGAAGCACGAGATGGATCTCGAATATCGATGCCAGGTGAATTAGGCCATGCCGAATACCGTTTCCCATAAAGTCTTCGAGCGCGTTCGAGAGAAGAAGGAGAGCTACCGGCGCTACAACTTCGAAAAGCTTCAGGAAGAGGCTTTTGCGACCTTCTTCGACCTGGCCCAGGAGAACACCAGCATCGAGACCCTTTACCTCATCAGCGTGGCGGTTCCCAAGGAGTTCTTTGGCCTCGAGAGCCGGCTGTACGTCATACACCCCAGATCGTTTCAGCTCGAAAAGGTCTGCACCAGTGAAGAGGGCCTGGTGCCCGAGGAGCAGCGGCTCGATTTCGACGTTCCCTCCTCCGACACCCCCCTGGAGGCCGAGGGCAGCTGGATTTTTCCCATTCGCGGCAACCAGGCGCTGGCCCAGTGGACACCCATCCTGGGGCAGAGTCGGACCATCGGGATGTTCGAGATCTACCCCAAGGACAAGGTGGACGCCAAGGGCCATTTCTTCCTGGAGAAGTTCACCAACCGCATCGGCTACAACCTGCACATGAAGCTGCTCATCCAGCAGCATTTCGACCACATCAAGTTCATCAATCAGCTGGTGGCCGACATCGAGCACAATGTCATCTCACCCAACATGTACTACCGGCTCTTCCTCATCAAGCTGAAGAAGCTGCTCGGCTCCTATCAGCAGGTTCAGCAGGAGCTGGCGGATATCATGCTGTTCCTGCGCAATCAGAACGAAGCGCTTTCCAATCACCTCTGCGAGATTCAGCGGCCGCTTCTGGAGTCCAACATCGGCTTGGAGCAGGAGTACAGGCTGCTGAAAAAGCACTATGAGCACACGAGCCTTTTTCTGGAGACGCTGCTGCGGCGGGACCACTTCGAAAAGGGCACTTATGTCCTGAGGAAGCAGTCGTGCAATTTCCGCACGGAGATCATGGAGCCTCTGCTGGAGCGCCACAAGCCCCAGTTCGAGAAGCGCAAGATCGCCATCGACAGTCACTTCGACAGCGTCCCCGACGAGCAGATCACGCTCTTTGTGGACAAGGGCCTGATCTCACAGGTCTTTGACAATTTCCTCACCAATGCCATCAAGTACACTCAGGAAGTGGAAGACCAGTTCGGACACCGGATCAAGCTCCTCTCCTACAGCCGTGAGGTTCTCAAGGATCATTTCGGGGATGGGATCCACGGGATCAGGTTCAACTTCTTCACCACCGGCAAGCCCCTCACCCTGGAGGATTCGCGAAGGGTTTTCGAGGAGGGATATCGCGCCGCGGGGGCCGCTCACGAGCGGGGCTCCGGGCATGGGCTCCACTTCGTCAGCAACGTGGTGGAAATCCATGGTGGCAAGGTGGGCTGCGAGCCCCAGCGTTTCGGAAACCTCTTCTACTTCGTTCTCCCCATGAAGGACGAGAACCCCACCGTGAATGCTTCCGCCCCTCCCTCTCAGATGCCCTTGAGCTCCTTCAGCAGGTAGCGGTAGATGTCCCTGGCCTCCTTCTCGGGGAGCCGGTCCGGCGAAAAGGGCGGCATGATGGAGTTGGAGCCGTCCCGGGCCTCTGGATGCCTCAGGTAGGAGAGGAAAGTCTCGAAATCCGCCAGCTGCGGCGCGCTCCTGGGAGCGAGCTCGGGCTTGAACGGGTTCTCACCCCTGGGGTGGCACGAGGCACAGAGCCTGGCGAAGGCCTCGGCGCCTTCTTGCTCGGGTCTGGAAACGGCGGGCTCGTGCGGTTTTTGGCGGGAAAAAACCAGCTCACCTCCCAAATAGCCCAGGCCCGCTGACGCCATGACACACAGGCCCAGGAAGACGATGAGCGTTCGTCTCACGACGCCGCCTCGCCTCTCCAGAAGCAGGCTGATGAGCAGAAGGACCGTCAATGCGCTGGCGAGGAGGATCTTCATCCGAATGGGAAACAGCCAGGCACCACCATAGAAATGGAGCCAGTCCGCGACCCCGAGGGCGGCGGTGGGCAGCAGGCTGAGTGAGGCGAGGATCGAGCGCAGGGGGTGAGTGTATCCCAGCTCTCGCAGAAACGCGTACAGTGAATCGACCATTTCGCTTCCAGCTCCGTGAGATCCTCGAGGCTTCCTTCGCTCCATCCTGGGGAAACCCCAACATACGCACTACCAGCCGCCAACTGTAACAAAGTGGCCAGCCCCCGAACGCCAGTAGAACTCCTTACAGTATCGCCTCAATCCCTTTGCGGCGGATCACGTTCAACAACGCAAGCGCGGCCCCTGTCGGGCGCTTTGTACCGCGCTCCAGCTGCGATACGTACCCGACCGTCAAGTTCAGGTAGCGGGCGAACACCGCCTGGCTCATGCGGGCCCGCTCCCTCATCGCCCGAATGTCATCTCCCGTCAGTGGTTCGATACCCGCTTCATCGATTACATCGAGATGCCGCATCGTGATCTTGGCGTAAGTCGCTTCATCCAAAATCCCGGTGCTGTGCATATCCTCGGCCGTCTCAAGCAGCGATTGCACAAGCCGGCCAGGTTTCTTGCTCTTCGTCGCCATAGCTTAACTCCTGGAGAACGCCCTCCTCCATTGCATGTTCAAGTCGCTCAACCTCTGCATCGAGCCATGCCTGCCCGATGTCCCTCAAAGTGGCCAGTTCGTCGTTGGTGATGTTGTCCCGCTCACTTTTTGCAAAGCCATAAAGGAACACCGCCCGATCTCCGGACCGGTAGGCTACGAGCAGCCGATATCCGCCCGAGCGCCCTCGCCCCGTCCGGGGAACTCTTTGTTTGATGACGCCGCCGCCAAGATCGGCGTCCACAAGCCCGCGCTCCGCACGCTCGATCGCCTCGCGCAAACTGGAATCCTCCATCCGTTCCCGCCGTGCGTAGCGTATGAACCACTTCGTTTTGAAAACTCTCAAGAAGCCCCCCTCTATCACTTTAAACTATAGCACTATGGACTATCTCTTGCAACCCACACGTCCTCCATAGTCGCTTGACGGATCCGTTTTCGTATCCTTCAACACCCTCCCCCGTCCACTGCCTGTTTCATGTCTCGGCAAGGGCAGAAATCGAGGCCCGACTTGTCACACACTCGAATTGCATCAACCCATAATTTCACATAGATTACGCAACGGATTAAGTGACGGCTTTTCATTGGAAGAGGAGGGTTATCTGTGTTGTCGCACAAACCAACGTTTATCTGACACTCAAGAATGGAGTGGCAACGATGCTCCTCGGTTATATGCGCCCCCGATGGGACTCTTCGCAAACACGGAAGCCGACTTCTTGAAAGCAAGGGTGCACGATCCGTCGAACCAGGACTGGAGGCCTCGAAAGGAAACGATGAAACGCGCTTGGACCGATGAAGAGCTGACAGCTGACTGGCTTCTGTCGCCCGGCGAAATGGAAATCGTCCGGTAGAAGCAAAGGGCTTCCCGGTTGGGTTTCGCACTGCTGCTGAAATTCTTTCACCTTGAGGGGCGATTTCCTGCCGGGCCACACGAAATCCCTGTAGCTGTGCTTGATTCTGTAGCGCAACAGGTCGGGGTGAGACCAGACCTGTTGAGAGAGTATTCCTGGCAAGGTAGAACTGTAGAACGGCATCGGGCAATTATCCGCAGTCGTTTCGGCTTTCGCGAGGCGACCGTTGCCGATGGCGAAACACTGGAGACATGGTTGATTGAGGAGGTTTTGGATCAGGAGCATCGCCCGGACCGTCTCAAAGATGCCGTGATTGGGCAGTGCAGGAAGCTTTGTATCGAATCACCTGCTGCTGAACAGATCCGGCGGCTGGTCGGCTCCGCCGTTCAACGCCATGAACCACACTTCTGTAAAACCATCTCCGGGAAACTGGATTCCGCGACAGAGGACCGGCTTGATACCCTCCTTGAAGCCGACCCTTCCGAGTTGGACGAAGGAGGGTGGACAGTATGGCAGCCCCTTATGGTTCCCCTTCGGTTCATCCCCACGCCCGTGGGGAACACCACCTTCCTCCCCAGACGTGATGGCCACCAGTCGGTTCATCCCCACGCCCGTGGGGAACGCTCGTCGGCATACTGGGTAAGGGTGACCTGGCACGGTTCATCCCCACGCCCGTGGGGAACACATTCCCTCCTCGACAAGCAGCGATGGGATGACCGGTTCATCCCCACACCCGTGGGGAACACTTGACCAGGAAGCGGTACCAGTTGCTCTTCCGCGGTTCATCCCCACACCCTTGGGGAACACACGACGTAGGTCCCCCAGCCCTGGCCCACGGACGGTTCATCCCCACACCCGTGGGGAACACGGGCGGGCCGGGGCGGCATTCGAGCAGTCCGTCGGTTCATCCCCACACCCGTGGGGAACACGCCCAGAACTTCTGCTCGAAGTAGGGCGTGATCGGTTCATCCCCACGCCCGTGGGGAACACTGTCCAGTGTTGTTCTGAATGTAGAAGTATGCCGGTTCATCCCCACGCCCGTGGGGAACACGCTGATGCAGGCGTGCAGCTTGATGTTGACGTCGGTTCATCCCCACGCCCGTGGGGAACACTCGTCGACTCATCAGAGCACCCATCCCCAGGCCGGTTCATCCCCACGCCCGTGGGGAACACTCTCTCCGTGTCCGAACTGCCATGGTTGGATCAGGTTCATCCCCACGCCCGTGGGGAACACCACGTTCCCAGGGGTCAGCGTCAACCAACCCTCGGTTCATCCCCACGCCCGTGGGGAACACTCGAAGCCGTCCGGCTGGACGAAGACAGACATCGGTTCATCCCCACGCCCGTGGGGAACACGTCCGGGAGACGGGGCACCTGGTGCAGACGTACGGTTCATCCCCACGCCCGTGGGGAACACCCTGCTTTGTTTTTTGCCATGAGCTCCTGCTCCGGTTCATCCCCACGCCCGTGGGGAACACCTTCTACAACAGCAACCCGAAGGTCTGCGTGGCGGTTCATCCCCACGCCCGTGGGGAACACGTTTGCATCCTGATTGGGTCAAAATCCCAGGCCGGTTCATCCCCACGCCCGTGGGGAACACTCGTTCTCGCAAAGCTCGGAGCACGAGCACCCCGGTTCATCCCCACGCCCGTGGGGAACACTCATCCTGCAACATGGTCCCAATGCTGACCTTCGGTTCATCCCCACGCCCGTGGGGAACACGGCTGCGGCTGGCAGCTCATGTCAAGCGTGACCGGTTCATCCCCACGCCCGTGGGGAACACGTCAATTCTTGCGTTGCTGCTGGCATCAGTGACGGTTCATCCCCACGCCCGTGGGGAACACCCCTCTAACTACCCTGCGGTAGACGCTCATCTCGGTTCATCCCCACGCCCGTGGGGAACACGGCCTTCTCAGCTTGGCCTGTGGTCGTCATCGCGGTTCATCCCCACGCCCGTGGGGAACACGCTACCAGTCTGCCGCCTGACGCGCGCAGGCTCGGTTCATCCCCACGCCCGTGGGGAACACCTGGAACATGTTCTGTCCGGCGACAAAGAAGCCGGTTCATCCCCACGCCCGTGGGGAACACGGCTGAAGGCCGGTAAATAAGTTTTCCGCAACCGGTTCATCCCCACGCCCGTGGGGAACACCTCGTAATCACGCCTTGAGATTCCGGTCACGCCGGTTCATCCCCACGCCCGTGGGGAACACCTCCTTGATCGCATTCGCGTTCATTCTCCGTCCGGTTCATCCCCACGCCCGTGGGGAACACGCATAAATCTGGGTGCGCCGGATCCCGAGCTGCGGTTCATCCCCACGCCCGTGGGGAACACGTTTCGAGCCGGGTCTTGTCGGCATTGGCGGCCGGTTCATCCCCACGCCCGTGGGGAACACCCTTCCCACAACTGATTCAATTAATTGTGGAATTGAAGAGGTGACGATACTACCAACACAAGGGGCATTGAGTCAGGCTGCACCGGAGTCCGGATCCTTCTCCTCGGGCAGGAACGAAACCAGCTTGATGCCGTCCATTTCCACAGGGATCCGGCGGTTGGCTCCGAGGGTCACGAAGTCGAAGCCGGACTCGCTGTTGGTGCTCCAGGCCATGACGGCGTTTCCATCGTCCAGGCCTTTGGCCACGGTATCCCATACCATCTCTCTCACCTTCCGGGAGAGCTTGCCCACATACACCCCGGCCCGGACTTCCAGGAGCCAGACGGCGAGTCGGCCTCTCAGCCTCGGCGGGACGTTCTCAACCACGATGACCAGCATCGCCCAGGCTCTCCTTGTTGGGAATGGCCGGCCCGACGGACTCGGGCGGCGGCTTCGGCATGGAGAGCCCCCCGGCGGCCAGCACTTCCTCGATGGACGGAATGATCCGGTGCAGGACCCGGGACTGGCGAAACGCGTCCCGGCACGCCAGCCTCACCTCGCGCTCGGGCTCGCGAGGCTTCCGAGCGGCGATGCGAAACGCCACCGGCACCACGGTCTCGAACTTGAACAGGTCCGCAATGTCGTAGACAAAGGATTGTGGCTTCCCCGTGTGGATGAAGCCGATGGCCGGGGCATAGCCCGCAGCCAGGATGGCTGCCTCGCAGATGCCGTACAGGCAGGCCGTGGCCGACGAAAGACACCGGTTCGGGAGATCGCCGCTCCCCCACTCCTCGGCATCGTAGCTGCGCCGGCTCCATGGAACCCCGTGCTGCCTGGCCAGCAGTTCATACATCTTGCGGACCCGGGCTCCCTCGATGCCCCGCAGCTGCTCGACACTCCGACGCTCGGGGGGCTCCTCCTTGAACCGGAGAGCGTACATCTTGCGCACCACCCGAAGGCGCGCGCCGTCGTCCAGGGCGAGCCTCGCCTGGTAGAGGAGCCGGTCGGCGCGGGCTCCGCCGGGCTGCCCGGAAGCGTAGAGCCGCACTCCGGCTTCGCCCACCCAGACCAGGAGACACCCCACGCGGGCCGCCAGCGCGACGGCGGCGTGGGACACCCTCGATCCGGGCTCCAACATGAGGCAAGCCACGCCCCCCACGGGGATGTGCGCGCGCACTCCGTTTTTGTCCACGACCACGAAGGCCCCATCCAGGACATCCAGGTTTCCCTTCTCGAGGAACAGCACCGAAATCCGGTCCTTGATGGGGATGGGCTTCAACGGTGGAAGAATCGGCTC